>CAZGYC010000070.1:0-23903 GCA_964530015.1 uncultured Limnohabitans sp.
GTGAATCCATCACGCCGTCGTGGTCGCTGTCCACGAGCTTCATGATGCTGCCTTTCCCGGGAGTTTTGCCGAGCGAACCGATCATGTCCACACCGACAAATACCTCTCCGGTGGAAGCGACAGCAAGACAGGAAGGACTGGGAACCAGGTCAGGCCCGGCAAAATCGGTGATGATCAGCTCCGTGCTGTCGGCACCGGTGCCGCCGGATACGATTCCCTCAGCGGAGAAATAGGCCGTAAGCTCGGCCAGGTCGGAGGTTTGGGAAGGCTTGTATTTGCTGCAACTGACCAAAGCAGCCATTGCAGCCAAGCTTAAAAGGGATTGTGAAATTTTTGACATGCAAAAGACGGAATTAGGTTTTTTTCGGATGGGTTTTTGACAAAATCCGGCACGAATATATCGCTTTAGGATGGGGGGACGTCCCTGTTTCTTGCAAAAGGATGACATTAATTTGCTTTTTTTACAGACGGTATGATTCCGGATGGCGGAAAAAGACCCGGGAGCCGCACCTTTCCGCTGCGGCGGGGCACTGTCTTTCGAAGCCCATGCCCCACATAAATTGGCCGCTGGTCAAAGCGACCGTAGGCGGCCGGGAGGACAGAGGCCAAACCACAGAAAAACAGGACAATGGGATTTTCCGATTCGGGTTTGACTCCAAGTCACTGGGCGGTGATTGCCATGCAGAAATTTATTTCGGCATTAAATTGCGCATACTTTTTATTTTGGGGTTAATTGGGTTTAAATTACTCCAAGTAGAATCGCCCAAATAGCCCAAGTCGGAAGGCATTTGCCCAGCCGATTTCAACGATTTGATATTTTTCAGAAACTCTTCCACCTATGTCCATCAAAGTTGCCGTCAGGCACTACACCAAATACGAATACGACCGCCACATCAGCCTCAGTCCCCAGGTGATCCGCCTGCGGCCTGCGCCCCATTCCCGAACCCACATCAAAGGCTATTCGCTGAATGTGAAGCCGGAAAACCACTTCATCAATTGGCAGCAGGATCCCTTTGGGAATTACCTGGCCAGGATTGTTTTTCCGGAGAAGGTGAAGTTTTTTGAGATTGACGTGGAGGTGATCGCCGACATGGTCGTGATCAATCCCTTCGACTTCTTTGTGGAAGACTATGCGGACGCATTCCCCTTTGACTACGAAGAAAGCCTGCGAAAGCAGCTCGGCCCCTATCTGGAATTGAAGGAATCCGGCCCCTTGCTGATGAGCTTGGTAGAAAAGGCCAAAGCAAGCCTTAGCCAGGGAATGAAAACGGTCGATTGCCTGGTGGCGATCAACCAACTGATCCATCGAGAACTGCGGTACAACGTGCGGATGGAGCCCGGTGTGCAATCCTGCGACGACACCCTTAGACTCGGCTCAGGCTCTTGCCGGGATTTTGCCTGGCTGCTGGTGCAGGTCTTGCGGCACCTTGGATTGGCGTCGAGATTTGCATCCGGATACCTCGTGCAGTTGAAGTCCGACGAAAAGTCGCTCGACGGCCCATCCGGACCGGAGCAGGATTTCACGGACCTCCACGCCTGGGCGGAGGTCTATGTGCCCGGAGCTGGCTGGATCGGATTGGACTCCACTTCCGGCTTGTTTGCCGGGGAAGGGCACATTCCGCTTGCCTGTACGCCCAGCCCACAGGATGCCGCGCCGATCACGGGCATGGCAGAGCCTGCCGGGACCAAGTTCCATTTTGAAAACCAGGTCACGCGGATCGAGGAAAAACTACGGGTGACCAAACCCTATTCCGACCAGCAGTGGGAAACCATCCTGGCGGTGGGGGATCGGGTGGAGGAGGATCTGGTGGCCCATGACGTGAAACTCACCATGGGAGGGGAGCCCACGTTTGTTTCCGTGGACAAGCAGGATGCCCCGGAATGGAACTCTACCGCAGACGGCGAACACAAACGAAAACTTGCCAATACGCTGTTTCACAAGCTAAAAGGCGAACTGGGCAGTGGGCCGCTGATGCAGTATGGCCAGGGAAAATGGTATCCCGGAGAGCCTTTGCCGCGTTGGAAACTCGCCTGCTTTTGGAGAAAAGACGGCAAACCGATCTGGCATGACGACACGCTGATGGCGGATCTGTCAAAAGACTACAAGTTTACCAACCGACATGCCAAGGAGTTCATGGAGGAATTGGTGGGCCAGCTAAACGTGGATCCGGGAAATGTGACGCCGCTCTTTGAGGATCCCTTCTATTTTGTCTGGCAGGAGGGCAAGGTGCCGGTCAACATTGACCCCTTTCAATTCGACCTCAAATCGCCCCTGGAGCGGCAAAAACTGGCAGAACTTTTAAATGAGGGCCTGGATGAGGCCGTGGGCTATTCCGTGCCGCTGGAGTGGGAACATGAAACCGGGATGTGGCAAAGCTGCCGTTGGGAGTTTAGAAGGAAAAACCTTTTCCTGATTCCCGGCAATTCTCCGGCGGGCCTGCGCTTGCCGCTGGACTCCATCGAAACCGGTCCAGCCGAAGACGAGCCCATCCAGCCGGAGACCGACCTCTTTGCCGAGCTAGGGGATTTGCCGGATTCCCAGGAAATCGCCATTCGGAAGAAATCCATCAATTCCGACAGGATCTTCAAGACTTCCCTGGCCGTCGAGGTCAGGCAGGGAAAACTCTTCGTGTTCTTTCCCCCGGTTTCCTCGATGGAGCACTACCTTGATCTGGTCAGCGCAATCGAGCGCACGGCCAAAAAGCTGAATCTCCCGATCTTGATCGAAGGGTACGATCCTCCGTCTGACAACAGGATCGAGAAACTGATGATCACACCGGATCCGGGCGTGATCGAAGTGAATGTGCAGCCGGCAAAAAGCTGGAAGGAAATTGTATCCAACTATGGGACACTGTATGAAAAGGCCAGGGAGTCCAGGCTTACGAGTGAAAAATTCAACGTGGACGGGAAGCATACCGGAACGGGCGGCGGCAACCACATCACTTTGGGTGGATCCACACCCTCCGAAAGTCCGCTGCTGCGGAGACCCGATATCCTGAAGAGTTTCATCACCTATTGGCAGCACCATCCATCGCTGTCGTATCTCTTTTCCACCCAGTTTATCGGGCCGACGAGCCAGGCTCCGAGGGTCGATGAAGGCCGGGACGACATGCTGTACGAGCTGGAGATGGCCTTTCAGCAGGTGCCAAACGGAAAGGAAAACGAGGTTCCCTTCTGGCTGGTTGACCGGATTTTCAGGAACCTGTTGGTGGACATCACCGGCAACACCCACCGGGCGGAATTCTGCATCGACAAGCTGTACTCGCCGGACTCCAGCAGCGGACGCCTGGGAATCCTGGAATTTAGGGGTTTTGACATGCCTCCACACTACCGCATGAGCATGGTGCAACTGCTGCTGATCCGGGCATTGATGGCTTGGTTTTGGAAAAAGCCCTATGATCACAGCCTCGTGCGTTGGGGGACGTCTTTGCACGACCGGTTTTTGCTGCCGCACTATTGCCAGAAGGACATACTCGAAGTCGTCAACGATCTGAAGGGAGCCGGATATGCATTTGACATTTCCTGGTTTGATCCGTTTTTCAGCTTTCGCTTTCCTTTTATCGGAGAGCTGCAAGTAGATGATATCCATATTGATATGAGGATGGCCATCGAGCCTTGGCACGTATTGGGGGAGGAAATGTCCAGCTCTGGAACGGCCCGCTTTGTGGATTCTTCCTTGGAAAGGCTGCAGGTGAAAATCAGCGGTTTGACGGACTCCCGCTATCACTTGCTTTGCAACGGCCACCGGATTCCCCTCAAAAACACGGGCGTCCAGGGAGAGTTTGTCTCCGGCATCCGCTACCGGGCCTGGCAGCCCCCATCGGCTTTGCATCCAACCATCGGTATCGACACGCCGCTGGTCATCGACCTCTACGATACCTGGAGCAAACGGTCAGTTGCCGCCTGTCAGTACCACGTGGTCCATCCCGGTGGGAGGAGCTATGACACCTTTCCCATCAACAGCTTCGAGGCCGAATCCCGAAGAGTCGCGCGGTTTTTCGATTTTGGACATACACTCACGCCGCCGAAGACCGTTATCGTTCCTGTGCCGGGTGAGTCACAGTCCAACAGATACCTTACCAAGCTGGAGGCACAGCCACACTACGAAGCGACCGAAGCAGCAATAAACCCCGAATTTCCCCATACAATGGATCTCCGCCGGTATAAAAAACGATGATTCCGTATTATATCCCGATCCAGGCAATCAATTTTGAAAGATGATAGAGTCTTATCTTATTGAAAAGATGTTTAACAACGCGCCATTTCTTGATGAGATGGCCACAGACCAAGGCAAGATAAATCCCCATTGGGAGCGCCTGGCCAAATACTACGACCAAATCGGCCGCGACCGGATGGGACAGTATCACGAGGAGGTAGGGCGGCAGCTTCGCGAAAACGGAGTGACCTACAATGTCTATGGGGATCCCAGCGGGATGAACAGGCCCTGGATCCTAGACCCGGTGCCTATGGTGTTCAGCGGTGAGGAATGGGAAGGGATCGAGAAAGGACTGGTTCAGCGTACAAACTTGTTGAACCTGATCCTGAGTGATTTATACAGCAGCCAGACCCTGATCAAAGAAGGATTGATTCCTTTCGAGCTGGTCTACAACCACAAGGGCTTTCTCAGACAGGCACACCACGTCAAGCTGGATGGCGGCCAGCAGCTCATCCAATATTCCTCCGACTTGGCACGGGGTCCGGACGGCAAGATGTGGGTGCTGCATGACCGCACCGATGCGCCTTCGGGATCGGGATACACCTTCGAAAACAGGGTTGCGATGACCCGTGTTTTCCCCGATTTGATCCGGGAAAACCACGTCAGGAAGATCACTTCCTACTATCAGACCTTCAAAAACACCCTGGGAAATCTCACGACCAACAACAGGGAAAACCCACGGGTGGTCCTGCTTTCGCCCGGACCGACCAATGAGACCTTCTTTGAGCACGCCTACATTTCCTCGTTTATGGGCTTTACGCTGGCCTTTGGGGAAGACCTGACGGTAAGTGATGGATACGTTTGGCTGAAAACCATCAAAGGCCTGGAAAAGGTGGACGTCCTGATCCGCCGGGTGGATGATGTTTTTTGTGACCCCTTGGAGTTCAGGAGCGATTCGCACCTGGGCGTCGTGGGCCTGATGGAAGCGGTGAGACAGCGAAAGGTGTTGGTCATCAACCCCTTGGGTTGCCGGGTACTGGAAAACCCCGGCTTGATGGCCTTCTTGCCAAAGATCTGCAAACAGTTGTTGGGGGAGGATCTGGCCATACCCTCGGTGGCGACCTGGTGGTGCGGACAGCCCCTGGAGCTCAGCTATGTATTGGAGCACATGGAGTCGCTGGTGATCCGGAGCATCTATCGGGGCACCGACCACAAATCCGTCTTTGGCGGAAACCTCTCCAAGGGGGAGCTGGAGGAATTGAAACGGAAAATCCGCCGCAGTCCCTACCTGTTTGTGGGGCAGGAGATGGTGGACTTTTCCACGAGCCCCTCTTGGATCAACAACAAGCTGGAAGCCAGAAATGCGGTCTTCAGAAGCTACGTGGTGGCGGATTCGGAAAACAGGGACTACCAGGTGATGCCGGGGGGATTGTCCCGCAGTTCGCCGGAGGAAGGGGCCTTTTTGGTCTCCAACCAAACCGGGGGAATCAGCAAAGACACCTGGGTATTGGGAAAGGCCAAAGATGCGGGAGCGGTGGCCTTGCGGCCGATCCGTGTCCAGCGGTTGGTCCACAACGTCCTTCCCAGCCGGACCGGGGAGCGTCTGTTTTGGCTGGGAAGATACTTGGAAAGATCCGCTTATACCGTTCGCCTGATGCGGATGACCCTGCTTTCCTACAACGAGGCGGACGAGGACATCCACATCCAGGAAAACCCGGTCCTGAACACGCTGCTCCAGACCCTGACCAGCATGACGGGTACTTTTCCCGGATTTACCGAGAAATCCATCCTGAAAAATCCCGAGCCTGAGCTGGTCGCCTTGGTGCGCGATGCCGACAAATCCGGCAGCTTGGCCTATTCGGTCCAGAATTTCCTGGCCAATGCCTATGCCGTCAGGGACAGGCTGAGCTTGGATACCTGGAGGATACTGGACAGCATTTCCGAGGAACTCAACCACATGCGCGTGTCGGTGACCACCATCCAGCAGGCCTATCAGAGCCTGGACAGCATGATCGTGAAGCTGATGGCTTTTTACGGGCTGAATCTTGACAACATGACCCGCGAACCGACTTGGCACCTCCTCAATATCGGACGCTTCATCGAGTCTGCCGTGAACAACTGTACCATCCTGAGGGGGATGCTGAGCAAGTCTTTTGATGCCGAATCCAACAAGGAACTGATGGAAGACACACTCCGCTGCAATGAAAGCCTGGTGACCTATCGATACCGCTATCGCTCCAACCTGGAGATGAACGGGGTGCTTTCCCTGCTGATGCTGCACGAGGACAACCCCAGGGCACTGATTTTCCAACTGCTGAAGATTGACCATCACCTAAGCACGCTTCCCGACCACGGTGAGGGAGAGCTCTTTGGCAGTGAGCGCAAAAAACTGCTTGAAGCGATCACCAAGATCAGGCTTTGCGATATCGAACGGCTTTCTGTTCCTGATCCAGCCAGCCAGGAGTTTCTTGACTTGACCGTATTTTTGGATGAAATAGTCGATCTGTTGCACGAAACTTCGGATATCGTCTATGAGAAATATTTCAGTCACACCGGTAGCAGCTACCGGTTGATGCAAAACGCAGTAATTCCAGAGATATGAGATACCGCGTAGTACATGCCACCGACTACTCCTATGAGATCCCGGCATCACTCTGCCATAACCTGATGTTCCAGATTCCCCGGGATTTGGACTTTCAGCGGGTGGAGGACTATTCCTGTGAAATCATCCCGAAACCCAGTTTTGAAGCGTACCGAACGGATTTCTTTGGAAATAGGTACCTCTACTTTTCGGTGGAACGATCGCACAAAAAGCTCACGGTAGTGTCCAAAAGCACGCTGGAGCTCTTTGCTCCGGCCTGGGAAACACTCGATCCCAGAGAAACCATGCCTTGGGAGGCGGTAGTCGAATGGCTTCATTCCACCCAGGCTTCCGGTGAGATCCGCCAGTTTTACCTGGAGTCGAACCATATTCAGTTTATTGATGGGATCAGGGAATATGCACTCCAGTCCTTTTGGCCGGGCCGTCCGATCATGGAGGCCATGCTGGACTTGAATTCGAGGATTTTCGGAGACTTTGCCTTTACTCCCGGATTCACGGATGTCAGCACACCCTTGGAGAGGGTCTTCGAACACAAAAAGGGGGTCTGCCAGGATTTTGCCCATTTTTCCCTGGCCTGTCTGAGAGCACTCGGCTTGTCTGCCAGATATGTGAGCGGCTATATCGAGACTTTTCCGCCGCCTGGCAAGCCCAAACTGGTCGGTTCGGATGCTTCCCACGCCTGGATAGCGGTGTATATTCCGGGATACGACTGGGTGGAATTTGACGCGACCAACAACCTGCTGGTCAGCGACAAGCACATCCGGGTAGCGGTAGGCCGGGACTTTGCCGATGTGACTCCGCTCAAGGGAATCGTCTATGCCGGTAAGGAACAGGAGATGAAAGTCAGCGTCGATGTGCAGGCCCTGGACGGGAACCTGGCGGAAAACCGGGTCGATGGAAGGCATTAAAACCCCCTTCTTCTTTTTTGACCTGGATTCAGTTTTTCCGGTTTGGAAATAAAGCTCCGAAGGAGCGGCATTGTTGTAGCCATGGGTGGAGCTTGCGGAACCCATGGCGATTTGGAACCGCCGTCCGATTCCCCTCCCGCGCAGGATGTTTGTCTGGAAACCGGAAACCATGCGGGAGGATGGAAACGATGGATTTGTTGAGTATGCCATGGGTGAAGACACCCACGGCGGCGGGAGGAATGGTGGTCGCGGGAGACATTCCCGTTGTCCTTCTGTTTTCAGGGAAACCTTCGGGGTTTTGAAAACCCCAAAGGTTGGTTCCTCCGGTTGTCCCGCTTCCCCGGAAGCCGGACTGTAACGGATGCGGCTTCTGGAGAAGCAGCATAACGGAATGGGGAACTGACCATCGGAGACCCAAAGCTCCGAAGGAGCGGCATTGTTGCACCTTAACTCTTAACGATTTTAACAATTAACCCTTAACAATTAACCCTTTTTACCTTTAAGGCCTTTTCCGGCCAATCCCAATTTTTGGTTTGGGAGTAATTTTAATCCCCGATTTTCTGCCGTCTTTCCATCACTTCTCTCCAAGTGGTAAGCACGATCCCGTTTTCCTCGATAAAGGATTTGAGCTCCGGAGAGCGCATTGCGTCGAGGTCGGCCTGGCGGGATTTGCCTGATCCGGAGATGTGGTCGAAGTTTTCGTTGTGCGTGGTGCTGTGAACGATGATCATCGCCAGGCCGGGCTGCATCTTGTCAAGGATGCGCTTGAACTGCTCGACCTTGTACTGGGCGTGTTCTTCAGGAGTAAAATTTTCCTTTTCAGGTTTCCAGTCTCCACTATTGGAATGCAGATCATCCAAAACAGGCAATCCCAATGCCCAGATTTTCTGGCCGATTTCCGTGGTTTGTTTCAGTAATTCCGGTTTTGGGAGCTCCATGCCTTCGGTGTATTTCCCTTCGGCTTTCAGCTTTTTGACCATGGGGGCCTGTTGGCTTTCCTCCAACAGCACATTGTTGCCGCCGGGAAACATCACCGGAATCTTGTATTCGACTCCGAGCTGGATGTATTTTTCCAGGAATTTCGGGTGTGCAAAAACCGTCCCCATGTGGGAATCCAAGTGGGTGGGTTGGATTCCCATGCTGAGTGCCCGTTCGATTTGGGCTTTGAGTTCGATGTACACCTCTTCCGGACTGGCATGTGCCACGACCTGCTCGACGGTATGCCAAAATGAACCCTCGGGGTCGTGGAGTCCGGGCACCTGGCTTTTGCCTGCCAAGGGTTCC
This sequence comes from uncultured Limnohabitans sp., assembly GCA_964530015.1. Taxonomy (GTDB): domain Bacteria; phylum Bacteroidota; class Bacteroidia; order Cytophagales; family Cyclobacteriaceae; genus Algoriphagus. The sequence continues at coordinate 8,951 of CAZGYC010000070.1, forward strand.
CATCGGTATCCTTTCCACTCCGAAGTCAACACCAAATGCAAGCCCGCATCGATCGGATCCAATGCTTTGCTTTCCCGCATAAACGTCCCAGCCCAGGGGCAGGGCATCATCACACTGCAGGAAGTGGCAATACCGCCGTCTAAGGATTGAAAGGTTCCGTTGTTGGATTCGAGGGACATTCCGGCATCATCCACGTGGAAGATGACCACCTTTTTGTCCTTTGGCCAGCCGAGTTTTTCGGCATAAGTCTGAGCCTGGACGGATGAAGTACCCAAAACCAAAGTGAGAACGGTGAGTACGTTTCGAATTGAAAAAAGGGAGCGATGGGGTTGTTTCATGGGCTTGGATTGGAAGTGGAGTAGGGTAGTGTATACGTTGACTACTGGAGAGTTAGGCAAAAGGACTATTCTGATTGTTGGTTATTTTACGGTAGGATTCATTTGGTTTTTGGAGGTGGATAGTTGCATTTTTTTGTCGGATTGAAAATCCTATGGACTGGGTTCGGGATTGCATATCCCGAACAACGGGTAATTGGGGAAAAGGGCTAGTGGAGCCAAGGTTCTATTTTCCATGTCAGCTCAAAACAAAAAAGCCAGTCTCCTAACTCTGGTTTGTAATCCATTTGACTTCAATGCGGAAATTCCTAACTTTAAATCTATGACGGCGAAAGAAAAACTCAGGGATAAAATCCTCAAAAAGATCAAAGAAATTTCAGATGACAAACTTCTGAACATTGACTCTTATCTGAACGATTTGGAATCTCGTTTTACAACTGAAAAATCCAGCTTGTCATTCAGCGGTATCTTTGAAGAATTAGACTTGCATGAACTAACCACTGATTTGCATAAATCCAGACAAAGTGACAACAACCGAATTCCTCAATTTTGAATCGATCACTTATTGATACGGACATCCTTTCCTATTTTTTAAAAGGCAACAAAAGAGTTACGCAAAACTTTGAAACTTACCTGAAAGAGTATCCTAAAATCACAATTTCAGAAATAACCTACTTTGAGATTTTAGCTGGCTTATCGTTTAAACAGGCGAACCGACAAATCGAAGAATTTGAAAGCTTTGTTTCAACATGTGAAATTCTTAAACTTTCCACTTTGTCTATCCGAATTTCAGCGAGTATCTATGCCGAACTCAGAAATAAAGGGGTGACCATTGGAACTCCTGATTTGCTTATCTCTGGAATTGCAATCTCAAACGAATTGACTTTAGTCACGAACAATCAAAAACATTATCAACCTATTTTCAAACTTACAACCTCCAACTGGAATGAGTAAAAACGGGGGACAATAAAAGTCCAGTTTTTTGGAGAACCAAGACAACAAATCTCTCCCCATAAAAACCAAAAAAACCACAGCCGTTGTGCTGTGGTTTTTCCTGAAAGGTCAATTACGATTACTTTCTCGCCAAAGCCGCCTTAGCAGCTCTCACGATGTTTTCGGCATTCAGACCATATTTTTCCAACAATTGGGTAGGAGTACCGGATTCGCCAAAGCTGTCGTTGACGCCCACGTATTCCAAAGGAGATGGGTTGTGTCGGCTGAGAACCTGGGCGATGCTGTCTCCCAAGCCGCCGTTGATCTGATGCTCTTCCGCAGAGACGGCGCAGCCGGTCTTTTTCACTGATTCCAAGATCGCTTCCTCGTCGAGAGGCTTGATCGTGTGGATGTTGATGACTTCGGCAGAGATGCCTTCCGCACGCAGCATGGCTTCTGCTACCACCGCTTCCCAGACCAAGTGGCCGGTGGCAAAGATCGAAACGTCTGCGCCGTCGATCATCTTCCAGGCCTTGCCGATCTCAAACTTCTGATCGGCTGGAGTGAAGATCGGCCAGCTTGGGCGACCAAATCTCAGGTACACCGGGCCTTCGTATTCTGCAATCGCCAAGGTCGCTGCCTTGGTTTGATTGTAGTCGCAGGGATTGATCACGGTCATGTGCGGAAGCATCTTCATCATGCCGAGGTCTTCCAGGATCTGGTGGGTGGCACCGTCTTCTCCCAGGGTCAGACCTGCGTGGGAGGCGCAGATTTTCACGTTCTTGTCGGAATAGGCCACAGATTGGCGGATTTGGTCATATACCCGACCAGTGGCAAAGTTGGCAAAAGTGCCCGCGAAAGGGATCTTGCCTCCGATGGCCAAGCCTGCGGAAATCCCGATCATGTTGGCTTCAGCAATGCCTGTCTGGAAGAAACGCTCGGGAAATTCCTTTTGGAAGTCCCCCATCTTCAGCGATCCGATCAGGTCGGCACAAAGTCCGACTACGTTGGGATTTCTTCTGCCTGCTTCCAGGAATCCGTCACCGAAACCGGAGCGGGTGTCTTTCTTTTCTGTATAGGTGAATTTTAAATCTAAGCTCATGATAAAGTCTTTTGGAGGGGGAATCAATAATCGCCGAGGGTTTCTTCAAGCTGTCCCAAAGCATTGGCAAGCTGCTCGTCGTTGGGAGGGGAGCCGTGCCACTTGTGGGTGCCCACCATAAAGTCCACTCCGTAGCCCATCTCGGTGTAGAGCAGATTCACTACCGGCTTGCCTTTTCCCGACAGTTCTTTCGCTTTTTCCAAACCATCCAATACAGCCTTCATGTCATTGCCGTCCGTGATTTCATTGACTGTCCAACCAAAGGCCTCCCATTTCGCTTTGAGATTCTTGAGATCCATGATCTTTACCGTAGGGCCGTCGATCTGCTGCCCGTTGTAGTCCACGGTGGCAATCAGGTTGTCCACTTTTTGGTGCGCGGCATACATGGCAGCTTCCCAGATTTGGCCTTCCTGGAGCTCGCCGTCGCCGAGCAGGATATACACCAGGTGATCGTCTCCGTCGATTTTCTTTGCCTGAGCCACGCCCAAGGCTACCGAAAGTCCCTGCCCCAATGAGCCGGAAGCCACCCGAATGCCTGGCAGATGCTCATGGGTAGCAGGGTGCCCCTGCAGTCTGGAGTTGAGTTTACGGAAGGTTTTCAGTTCTTCTACCGGGAAGTATCCGCTTCGCGCCAATACGGAATACCAGCCTGCGGAAAGGTGTCCGTTGGAAAGGAAGAAGAGGTCTTCGCCTTTGCCATCCATCTTGAAGTCTGGATTGTGGCGAAGTTGGTCAAAGTAGAGCGCAACAAAGAACTCAGCGCAGCCGAGCGGGGCTCCCGGGTGTCCGGACTGCACCGCGTGCACCATGCGCAGTACGTCTCTTCGGAGCTGCGTCGCGGTCTTTTGGAGTTGTTCGATTGATTGTTTTCCCATTGGATAGGTTTATTTTAGGATTTGATCGGTATGGTTTTTTGCGTCCACCTTTTGGATTATTTCCGAGATTTTGCCCGCCTCGCCGATGACAAAGGTGGTGCGGATGGTACCCATGTAAGTTTTTCCAAAGGTCGTTTTTTCTCCCCATACACCGTAGGCATTTTGGACTTTTTGCTCGGGATCGGAGATGAGCGAAAAGGGAAGGGATTGTTTTTTGATAAAATTCCGGTGTGATCGCTCGTTGTCGGAACTCACGCCCAAGACCACATAGCCAGCTTTGAGCAAGGCTTCGTGATTGTCCCGCAAGTTGCAGGACTGGGTAGTGCAGGTAGGGGTGTTGTCTTTGGGATAAAAATAGAGAACGATCTTTTTTCCCCGAAAGGATGAAAGCTTGATCAGTTCGCCGTTCTCGTTTTTGGCTTCAAAATCGGGGGCCATCTGGCCTACTTCTAATGACATCTTCTTCTTGTTGGTTTAAAATCTATCAGGAAATCGTCCCTTTCCACTCAGCCACGTTTCCCGCCATATCGGTCACCCTCAGCACGGCGGCACCGCGGAGGGGTTCGCCCTGCGCAGTCTCGGACCAAATGACCGCTTGTTTGTGTTCGTAGCGCATCAAGACCCACTTGCCATCCACATAGGCCTCAAAACTTTTGATGCCGGAGAGGTTGTCCTTGATGGTGAACCTCATTCCCTGGCTGTTGGCCCGGATCAGGTTGATCGTGGGCTTCACGTTGTCTTCAGCGAGGACAAAACTACCAAAATTTCTGGTTTTGAAGCGGATTTGTCCGCCTTCCCATTCTCCCCCGGCAAAGGACCTTGAGCCGTTTGGAGCGCGGAGATAGACGTGGGTTTTTGCTTTGTCGCCACTGTAGCCACTGACATCCCAGGTGACTTCGACCGGATTCCAAAGGTACTCGGTCGTCTCCTGCAGTCTCAGGACCGGAGCCGATGGACTTCCCGAAAAGCCAGCCCGCAGGTAGAGATCTTCCAGCAGGCTGTTTTCCCCAGTTTTGACAGTCAGCTTACCCGTAGCATGGAGGTGCTCTTTCCCAACCGGAAAATGGCCAAAAAGCTCCGGATCGAGGATCTCTGAACAAAGGTCAACTTTGGACGGCATCCCAAACCTCAAATCCCACAAATAGGTGCGGGTCTGGGCATCCTGATAGGCAGGCAGGATTTCATAGACGGTATTGCCGATGAAGAATTTGGCCAGGCCTCCTTTGTCGGTCTGGGCTACACGGATCTTCATGTGGTGGTTAAAATAGCTCGTTTGGGCGGTGGCAGGAGCTGCGCCATCTGCCAGCGTGGAGTCCAGATCTGCGCCGGTAAGCGTCAGGTCGACCAGGCGGGAATTGTTGTAGGCATCCGAGAGCTTGATCTGCACGGATTTCTTTTGTCCGGCTTCCACTTGGAAAACACCCGTCCCCGGTGTGGAGGGAGAGAAGAAATCAAACTTCAGATTCGGCTGAACATACAGCTTGGTGAAGCGGTTGAGGTGGGTATGAAGCAGAAAATGCCGGGAATAGTTGAAGTCCACCCGGTTTATCAAAAGGGCGTAAAGCAGTCCGTTTTCGTCGGAAACCTCGAATTTGGGAAAGCCATTTTGGTTGTCAGCTCCGTCTAGTTTGTCGTAGCTCTGGATCTCCAAACCAACTTTTCCCGTGACCCGAATCGTCTCGGGAATTCGATAACTCGCTCCGCTGAGGACTGGTGTGATTTCCAAGCGCTGGAATTTTCCGTTGACACGGCTGTCGATTTCCAGGGGTACGATGGCGATTTTTTGGGGAGTGGGGGGGATGTTGTCCAGGATCTCCGTGAAGCCTGCCAGGAGCGGATCCATCGCCCGGTCCAGGCTGTCGCGGATTTCGAAGTGGAGGTGCGGACCTCCCGAGCTGCCGGTATTGCCTCCATTGGCAATCAGCTCCCCTTTTTTTACAGTCAATTCTCCGGGAGCGGGATAGACTTCGAGCTCATTGGCCTGGGCTTCGTAGAGCTTTTGGCGCATCCAGGCCTGGAGTTTGGGGTTGAAATTTCTCAGGTGTCCGTAGAGCGTGATATTCCCGTTGGGGTGCTTGAGGTAGATGACATTGCCATAACCAAAAGAGGAGATCTTGATCCGGTGGATCCAGCCGTCTGCGGCCGCATAGATCGGTTCGCCCTCGACTCCGCCAAACTTGTAGTCCAGCCCGGTGTGGAAGTGGTTGGGACGGAGCTCGGAGAAGTTGCCCGAAAGGAAGTTTCTGCTTCCCGGCTTGACCGGAGAGCGGAAATATCCCTTTTGGATTTCCTGTGAAAAACTTCCGGAGGATGTGGTGAGACCCAAGAACAGAACCAGTGCGAAAAGCCTACTTAACTTCAAAATCCAGCATTTTTTCGGTACCGACAAATCCAACCAGGCGATCGCCCATCTTCACCGGGCCCACTCCGGCGGGAGTTCCGGTGTAGATCAGGTCCCCTTTTTTTAGGGTAAAAAATTGGGATACATAAGCGATGATCGTGGCAAAATCAAAGAGCATGAGGCTGGTGTTTCCCTTTTGTTTCAGTTCACCGTTGATTTCCAGATGAAAATCGATGTTTTTCAGGTTGGAAAATGCAGCAACCGGCTTGAAGTCTCCTATGGGAGCAGAGCCATTGAAGGCTTTGGCAATTTCCCAGGGCAAGCCTTTGGCTTTGCACTGATCCTGGAGATCGCGGGCCGTGAAGTCGATACCCAGACCGATTTCGTCAAAATAACGGTGGGCAAACTGGGGCTGGATGTATTTTCCTTCCTTGGAGATCTTCAGCACCAGCTCGAGTTCGTGGTGGATATTTTCGGAGAAATCGGGATAAAAAAACGGGGCACCGCCTTTGAGCAAAGCCGTGTCAGGCTTGAGAAAGACGACCGGTTTGCCGGGTTTTTCGTTGTGGAGTTCCTCGATATGGGCCGCGTAATTCCGGCCGATGCAGATGATTTTCATAGATGGACGCTGTATTCGGGAGCTGATGCGGTGCAAAGACCCCAGGCAGCTTTCGCCCGTGAAATTAATTGGATTTGCCGCATGGAGGTAATTATTGGAGAAAAAATGAGATCTGAACTTGAAAATCCACAAAACAGGCGATCCGATGCATTGACTTGTTTATCAAAGATCTCCGGTTAGCCCCCTTCAAAACATGCCAAAAAGTAGTAGTTTGGCGTAGTTGCTGCTTGGCATTTTTTCAATAGATATCCTTTCTATGCCCTAAATCAATCACGTCAACAGCGTTTTTTGTGCCCTTCGCTCCACACGAACCGTATGCATTACCTTTTGTTTAGTCCACGTTCGCCCTCAATCTCCCTAAAGGCCTGTTCTGCATCGACAAACTCCCTGTTGACTTTTTTGGAAGCGTCAAAAAGCCTAATGTCCGCCAGTTCTTCCAGGTCATCCATCATTTTGTTGTACTTCTCGATGGGAAGAATGACCGCGAGTTTTTTGCCGTGATCGTCTGTTACAAATTGTGTTCTCATTGCTTATTTACTTTTGGACATCGGTTTCGACACTATTCAGGGCCTTGTTTTACGGAAAATTAGGTAATTAAAGGATATAAAAATCTCCCTGTTGTAAGGGGTGGTTGCTGATTTTTCGGGAAGCTGTGTCAGAGTCCCGATCCAGGAAGTTCTTATTGCCCTTTTACTTTTTATGCCAAATCCAGTCCGAATTTACTGTCGGCGGACAATCAAATAATCGATTTGACCAAGCCGCCTTCTACCCGGATGGCGGCACCGTTGGTAGCGGAAGCCAGCGGACTGGAGTAGTAGACCACCGTGTCGGCCACTTCCTCCACGCTCGCAAAACGCTGGATCAGGGAGGTAGGACGCATGTCTTTGAAAAACTCCCGCTCGACTTCGGCGGTCGTCTTGTTTCCGGAAGTGGCCAGGTCTTCGATGAATTGCCCCACCCCCTTGGACTTGGTCGGGCCGGGAAGGATGGAGTTGACCGTGACTGCCGTACCTTTGGTGAGCTCGGCCAGGCCACGGCTCACCGCCAGTTGGGCGGTCTTGGTCATGCCGTAGTGGATCATTTCATCCGGGATAAAGACGCCGGATTCGCTGGAAATGAAGATGATTCTGCCCCAGTTTTTTGCCAGCATTTTGGGGAAATAGTGACGGGCCAGCCGGATACCGCTCATGACATTGATCTCAAAAAACCGGAACCAATCCTCGTCTGGAATGTCCGCGAACGCTTTGGGCTCAAAGATTCCCGCATTGTTGATCAGGATGTCCACTTCCGGCACTTCGGCGATCAGGCGATTGACGTCCTCGACCTTGGAAAAGTCCGCGGCAACGCCGGATAGGTCGCCGTCTGGAAAGCTTGACTTCAGGTCAGCGACGGCCTGGCTGACACTTTCGTTGCTTCGGCCGTTGAGGATGACGCTGGCTCCTTCGGCCAAAAAACGCGTTGCAATCGCAAAGCCGATTCCTGCCGTAGAGCCGGTAATCAGGGCTTTTTTGCCTGTTAATTTTAAATCCATGATTTGTCAAAATAGCGGTTGAAAGAATTTCCCCGGAAAAAGTCGGGTGATTGGAGAACGGAGTCTTTGGAGTAAAAATTCCCTGCCTGATCATGAAAAGAATCGATATTTAGTGTCATGTCAAGTAAAAATGTCAATTTTTCACCAATCTGCGCTGTGCCGCGAAAAAACTGCTCACAGATGGCACGGATGACCACAGATGAACGGCACTAGCACTAGCTGTGGACTGCCTACTGCCTCAGTCCACCGCCCTCAGACTCATCAGGATCTGTCCGGATTCATCCCTCAGATACAGGACATTGTTTTCGATCTCAAATTTATGGATCCGCTCCAGCACTTTTTTGATCTCCATCTCGGCTTCCATATTCGGACAGGCCATCATGGTAGATGCCGCCTGACCGAAGCGGATGCCATTTAGACCCTCCAAAGAAAAAGCACCCCTGATTGAATTGCAGTCGGTTTCCGCGAAATAAGTGCTTTGGGAACCGTTCAGTTCCACAGTCAGGGCTTCCCCTTTTTGCGATTTCGGGTCTTTGATTGCTCCCACGTGAAGTACTTTCCAGCCATTGGTCAATGCCAGTCGGGGATCCTGGGTTTTGCTGATGACCTCGATCAGTTCGTAAGTAAGGGAAGAAGCGTCAGTTGGGACAGGATCGGTTTTTTTGGAAACCCCGACTTCCAACTCGTAGATAAATCCCGGTTCGTACTCAAAGCCCGAAACTTGATCATAAAAAAGCATCCATTCTCCGTCTTTGATTTCTTCTCCTTTTTGGATCTGGAAGCAACTCATGGGACCAACTCCGGTACAATCAACCTTTGCGGAATTGATCCACCAGGTTTCTTTTTGCGCTTGATTCTCACTCTGGCAACCCATTACGGCCAAGAAAAGAGTGAAGATGGAGAAAAGTAACTTCATATCAGAACTGAATTTGGTTGGCAATTTTGAAGATTTTCTCCGTCCATCGTACATATACCAATCCAGAAGGGTGGAGCTGGTCTGCGACAACCATCTCCGGTTTCGCACCGATTTGGCGGTAGTCTTCGGTGACCTCTACGAATTTAACTCCGTATTTGCTACAAATGGCAGCTTTGGCGGTATTGTATGCATCGATTTGTCCGGCAACTTTTTCCTGATCAGAACCCCGATCTTTTGCGAAAGGAGTCACGCCCCAATCCGGAATGGAGACCACGATGACGTGCTCCTTTTCTCCCCGGGCAAACCCAATTGCCCGCTTCAGCATCGTTTCAAACTCCCTCTCAAACTCCGCAACTGATCTGCCCCGATATTGATTGTTGACGCCGATCAGGAGCGTCACCAGATCGTAGCCATCGGGATTGGTTTGGGCTGAATTGATTCCAGCCTCCAGCTCGTCCACTGTCCAGCCTGTCTTGGCGATGATTTGGGGAGGGGAAAAGCTGTACTTGCCGCTTTGGTTGAGTTGATTCACCAACTGAACCGGGTAACGGTCTTTTTCATCCACGCCTTCGCCGATGGTGTAGCTGTCGCCGAGGGCGAGGTAGCTCAGTGTTTTGCCTTTTTGAAAATCATTCATGGGTAAAAGAATTGCCGAAAGCTGTAAAATCAGGAAAAGAAGGGGTTTCATAGAAGTCTGGTGTCATGTCAAGCAAAAACTGTCAATTTTTCACCAATCCGTTCATACGTGGTGCGGCGAAAAAACCGCTCACAGATGTCTCGGATTTTCACAGATAATTGGTTCATCCTTGCTATCTGTGAGAAATAGATGCGACATTTTAGCACTGACACGGCATTAGGACTGAAAAAGCTGCTGCGTCACCGTGATGCTTCCCGCATCTGCATCCAGCTCGACTTCGGCTCCGACCGGAATGATAAACTGCCGGGAGACGTGCCCGATCATCGCACCGGTGTAGGCGGGCACTTTCAGGGGCAAGATGTAGTTGTCAATGAGCTGATCTACGGTGAATGCCCCATAGCCGCCGCCCGGAGTACAGTCGGAGCATTGGCCGAAGACAAAGCCCTTTACCCTGTCCAATGTACCGTTGAGTTTTAGCGTACTGAGCATACGGTCAATGCGATAGGGATCTTCTCCGATGTCTTCGATGAATAAAATAGAATCCTGAAAATCAGGGTAGTAGGGTGTTCCTGATAAAGCGGTCAATACAGTGAGGTTTCCTCCCAGAATGCGTCCTTTAGCTTTTCCTCCGGTCAGGGTTTGAATCCTGTTTCCCTTTGTGACCAGGTCGTCGCCTTTGCTGGTTTCGTTCTTGAACACGATGGGTTCGTTGCCAAAAAACACTTTTTCAAATTGCTTGACATTGAAGCTGTTCCAACTGCCGGAACCATTCGGTCCGTGGAAGGTGATCAGGCCTGTTTGGCTGTGAATGGCAGCATGAAGCGCGGTGATGTCGGAATAGCCCTGCAGCGGCTTCGGGTTCTTTTTGATCAGCCCGTAGTCGAGCAGGGGGAGGATTCTGGCCGCACCCGAACCTCCCCGGATGCAGATGATCATCCTCACCTCGGGATCGGCGAACATCGCATTCAGATCATCGGCACGCTCTTGGTCTGTCCCTGCCAGATGCCCGGAGCGATTTCTCAGGTTTTCGCCCAGCTTGACTTTAAATCCCAGCCCTTCCATGGCTTCCTTGGCATAGGTAAACTCCATGCGGTCTGCCGTGGCGGCGGAGGGGGAGATGATGCCTACGGTGTCGCCTTTTTTGACTGCTTTAGGCAAAAGGACTTCGCGGGCTGGATTTTTTGCGGGGGAATCAAAAGAAAGGAACGGTGCGGAGGCTGCAGCGAGTCCAAATGATTTAAGAAAAGTCCGTTTGTCCATGGTGGAATTGTTGTCGGTTCAAATTACTTTCTTTTTCCTTAGGACATCAAAGAAAAACCCTGCCAAATGGCAGGGCTTTAATCAATCTTTTGATTCCAGAAGCAATTTTTCCAACTGCCCGATCATGGGTTTAAGGGTTTGGTCGTATTTCCTGATCCGCCGCTTGATGCTGAAGTGCATGACTGCAAAGATCATTGCCGTAAGACCCACGTGAGTTCCAAGCCGAATGGCATCCGAAAGTGGGGCCAGAAGCACAAAATAGGCCACATTTATTGCTACACCAAGAAGGAATGCATAGAAGTACATGTACTTCCCGGCGATTTTATACCGCTGTCGGAGCTTTCCCAATTGGGTTTTGATGTATTCCCGGTTGGAAAAACTTTCTGAATCGTCACTTGGCTTGACTGCTGAGCTGAAAATCAACCATCCTACCCAAAACATAGCCGCTGCAATCACCAAAAGACTAAACAATATGGCTTTGCTTTCGCCCCAGGGCATTACGGCGAACAAAAATGCAAGCGTGGTCGGTGTGATGATCACAATGGAGATCCGTTCCCGTTTTTGCTTTTCTTCGGTTTTTTTCAAGCCCGCTACAAGGCTACTCAGATCAAATTTGTCCGCTTTTTGGCTCTGCCAGAGTTGTTGTATGTCGTTGAAGTTAGTTTCCATGGGGCTGGGGATTGAGTTTCTGGGTTAAAGCTGTTTTGATCCGGTTGACTTTTACGGCGACGTAGTTTTCGGAGATTCCGCTGATCTCCGCAATGGCTCGGTAGGGCGTGTTTTCCAACAGCAGCGTGGCAATCACCCGGTCCAATTCCGGCAGTTCATTGATGGCCCCATAGAGCAGTTGGATGCGGATTTCCTGTTCGGAAGCGAAATTTTCAGGTTCGCCGAGATCCAGATTTTCCGGAATTCCGACCTGCTTTTCGTCTTTTTTCTTTTCCCTTGCGGAAAAAGTCAAGGCAGTGTTGTAGGCAATTCGGAATATCCAGGTGCTGAGTTCGCTTTCGCCTTTGAAACTGTCCAGATGCCTCCAGACCTTGATCAGGATCTCCTGAAAGAGATCATTGGCCAACCCTTTTTCCGGGACAAAGCCGAGGCAAAGTCGGTACACCTTGTCCTTGTGGCTTTGGTAGAGTTCTTCGAATCGAAGTTCCTTTTCGCTTTTCATGGGAGGAATTGCGTCACTTTTTCCATAAACCATTCCGGGTTGTCCCACATGATGAAGTGGTGGGCTGTGGGAGCCATTTCAATTTGGGCATTTCTTGCGAGTCGGTACTGACTTTCGAAAGTCCCTTTTACACTGGCTTCCGTAAGTCCATAGTTTTTTCCCGAATACCAGGCACCCAGGACCAAAATTGGCGTTTGTACCTCAGTCAATTCATCCCGATAATCCGTCGTCATGAGCTCATACATCGCCTCTGCGGTTGTGTTTCGATCACTTTGCACTGACCACTCCACTGCCATTGGCAGTTTCTCTGTGTTGCTGGTCATCACGGGCATGGAGCTTTGCTGGCCCGCCAGATACTCTTCGGGATTTTGGGCCAGCATCATCGTTTTCATCTGATTGGCCATCCCCACCATATTTTCTTCAGTTGCTGCGGGATTAAAGGCAGCGGAATAAAACGGGTAGGAGTCCACGATGATTGCTTTTTCGACCTTGTCAGGAATACTTCGGGAAAGCCGAAGCGACAGAAATCCGCCCAGGCTGTGACCAATCAGAATTACGGGTTCGTTTTGCACCTGAATATAGTCGGTAATCAGGCCTTCCATTGTGGACAGAAATCCATTGCTGAGATCCATCGCAGGCTGTCCCGCAAATCCCGGCAAGGTCAATACATGGCATTCGTAGCTTTTGGAAAGCGTGGCCACGGTCTCATTCCAGACTTCTCCGGAGGAGGCGAGTCCCGGAATCAGGATGATTTTGGGGCCTGAGCCGGAGACCTGGACATCCAATGTTTGAGCGAATACCTGACTGATTGTGAGGAAAATGATTAGGTAGAGAAGAAGTAGCTTTTTCATGTTATAGGCTTTTTTTCTTCTTTAGACCACGACCTGGGCAAAACCTTACAGGGTTCGGAAAAAAAAATTGAAAAACACCGCATGAGAGACAAGAATCAAGACATGAGTATCAAGTATCAAGAAGCAAGATACAAGAAGCAAGATACAAGAGGATACGGAGCAGACATCGAACATCGGGCATCGGACACCTAGCATCGGACATCCTGAAGTATCAAGAAGCAAGAACCAAGATACAAGATACAAGAGGACACGGAGCAGACATCGAACATCGGTCATCGGACACCCGACATCCAACATCCCGCATCGGTCATCCGGCATCCGGCATTCTACAACATATCCCTCACCATCACGAGTGTCTTTTCGATCTCCCGCCTGACGACGGAGGCGCCATAGGGGTAATTGGAATTCATAAAGGCAAAGCAGTAGGTTTTGCCGCTTTTGGTTTTGATCAGTCCCACCAGGCTGTAGTTGTTGCTCATGGTGCCAGTTTTGGCAAAAATGTAGGGCTGGGCAGCCTGGAAGCTGTTTTTGAGCGTACCGGTTTTTCCTCCGGTGGGCAGGAGTTCAAAGAGTTGGCTTTCCGGTACGATTCGGTAAAGCTTGTCAAAGAGCGCCACCATGGATCTTGGGGTGAACAGATTGTGGCGGCTCAGGCCGCTTCCGTCCACCCATTTGGGTTGGTCCGGGAGATCGCCCAGATACGTTTTTAGGATGTATTCGATCGCCCGCTCCGTGTCCAAGGTCTGAAACAGCCGGTCTGAAACCATGAACATCAACTGTTCGGCGAGGAAGTTGTCGCTTTCGAGCATCATCTCTTTCAGCAGGGGGAAAAGCGGCGAAGCTCTCCAGCTTTGGTGGTCGATGGGCAGGGAGTCGGCCCGATAGATCCATGGTTTTCCGGTTTCGGCACTGGCCAATTCTGCAAAAAGCCCCGGCGAAGTCAGAAATGGAATGAACTCCTCTTTGCCCAGGAATGAAGCCGGATTATAGGCAAAGGTGTTGCTGTGGAAGTCTCTTTCCAGCTCCTTGATGGGACGGGAAGTTGTTTTGACACCGCTTTGAAACTTTGTCGGAAAAACCAAGGCATGGTTTTCCGATTTTCTAACCCGGACCAAATTCCCGTAAATCGGCAGGGAACTTCGCTCTGCCGAATAGTCGTAGTAATAATCGTCCCATTGCCAGCCGTAGCCAAAGGAGGGCGAAACTTGGTTGGCATCCGAAAATACGATTGCTTTGAATGGACTGAAAAAACGCTGAAAGTCCGGCTGCGCAAATTCCTTGTACCTCCAGCTCGGATCTCCGCTGCCCCAGATCCTGAGTGTATCCCCGTCCGGCACATAGCGCAGTGTCTGGGTGCTGTCCTGAAGGATCAGGATGCTGGAAAAGAGCGTCCAAAGCTTGGTCGTCGAGGCGGGAATGAAGCGGATCTGGGAGTTTTTCTCGAACAAAACCCGCTGCGAATCCAGATCATACAGCACAAAACCCGTCAGATGACCGCTGAAAAAACTCTGGTCACCAAGGGCGGTTTCGAGCTTGATGAATTGGTCCCTGCTGAGCTGAGCCTGGGCTTGGGAGAAAAAGAGGAAAAATGCCAAGCCGAGAACCCACGAAATTCCGCGAAACGAGGGGAGTCTGTGTACAATCGATTTGCTGGCTGACATTCCAAAAGATTTTGAAGGGGGAAGAGCAGGAACCGTACCGAAGATGGGGCGCCGCTAGAACTTGCCGGAATGCCTGGCCGGAGCCAAAAGCCCCAGCCAGCCGACAATAAATGCTACCCCGCCGATCGGGGTGACTGCGCCCAGCCAAGCCACACCGCTCAGACAAAGTACGTAAAGCGAACCCGAGAACACCAAAATGCCCAAGACGAATCCCCAGAAGCTCAGGGAAATCTTTTTCAGGTTGGGTTTGACCGAGGCCCAAATCCCGAGAGCCAAAAGGACCAAACTGTGGTAAAAATGGTATTTGACGGCAGTCTCAAACGTGTCCAGACGTCCGGATGCTTCCAGCATCGGTTTGAGTCCGTGTGCGCCAAATGCGCCGATTCCCACGGCAATTGCACCCAAAATCGCGGCGGTTTGAATGATGGTGGAGGATTTCAAAATGGTTGCTTGGTTGTATTGCTCAGTTGTAATTCGCTCGAATGTTGGGCGTGTACCCGAATATCAAATCTCAAGTTTCGAATTTCAAATCCCAAATCACCCGCTGCTTCCAAATATCGCCGAACCGACCTGCCATCGGGAAGCCGCTGTCAGGAGCCTCGCTGGCTGTCCCAAGGCCCTGTGCCCCACAAACGGATGGAGACAACAATCCCGACGTTGTTTCTTCGGTTTTTTGGACTTAGGTGGAAAGAATGTTTGCGACCCTGAGGTCTTCTTCATC
>CAZGYC010000071.1:0-23475 GCA_964530015.1 uncultured Limnohabitans sp.
AAGTCTCTTGAAGAGGCTGGTGCTGAAGTAGAGATCAAATAATTTGCTGATTTCGATCCTCTAGGTTCGGAATTAGCCCGAAGACCTGACTAAACTAGTCAGGTCTTTTCCTGTTTATGCACGGGATAAAAATTGCATTATTCCAAGTGATAATTGTCACTTTCCGATATTAAATTTCACTATAAACTATACACTACCTTGGCTATCAAGAATCAAACCGAAAGGAAAAGCTTCTCCTCCATTAAGGTGGTCAAAGACTATCCCGATTTTCTCGATATCCAACTGCAGTCTTTCAAAGACTTTTTCCAGTTGGATACACCTGCAGAGAAGCGCCGGGCAGATGGGTTGTTCAAAGTTTTCGCTGAAAACTTCCCGATCAGTGACTCCAGGGAGAATTTCACCCTGGAATTCATCGACTATGCAGTAGACCCGCCCAAGTACAGCGTGGAAGAATGCATCGACCGAGGGTTGACTTATTCTGTTCCGTTGAAAGCAAAATTGCGATTGCTTTGCCACGATGAGGACAATGAGGATTTCGAAACCATCGAGCAAGAGGTATTTCTTGGCAACTTGCCTTACATGACCGAAAAGGGCTCCTTTGTCATCAACGGAGCAGAGCGTGTGATTGTATCCCAGTTGCACCGTTCTCCCGGTGTGTTTTTCGCCCAAAGCAAGCACACCAACGGAACCAAGCTTTACTCCGCCAGGATTATCCCTTTCAAAGGTTCTTGGATCGAATTTGCGACTGACATCAACAATGTCATGTACGCCTACATCGACCGTAAGAAGAAGTTTCCGGTCACGACGCTTTTGAGGGCGATCGGTTTTGGTTCGGACAAGGATATTCTTGACCTTTTTGGCTTGTCTGAAGAGGTGGCCGCGACAAAGGCTGCTCTGAAGAAAGCGGGAGGACGAAAGTTGGCCGCGAGGGTTTTGAGAACCTGGGTAGAGGATTTCGTGGATGAGGATACCGGCGAGGTGGTTTCCATCGACAGAAATGAAGTGTTGCTTGAGCGTGACACGGTACTTACAGAAGAAGACATCGAAATGATCTTGGATTCGGGCTCCAAGTCCATCATTCTCCACAGGGAAGATGTGAACGTGGCTGATTTCTCGATCATTTACAATACGCTGCAAAAAGACAACTCCAACTCGGAAAAAGAGGCGGTTGAGGTAATCTATCGCCAACTGAGAAACACCGAAGCCCCGGATGAGGCTACGGCCCGGGAAGTGATCCAGAGCTTGTTCTTCTCAGACAAGCGTTACGATCTGGGAGAAGTAGGACGATACCGAATCAACAAGAAACTGGGACTCAGCATTGAGCCCGAAAAGATTGTATTGACCAAAGAGGACATTATTTCCATTGTGAAGTACCTCATCGGTCTGATCAACTCCAAGGCGGTAGTCGATGATATTGATCACTTGTCCAACAGACGCGTGCGGACTGTCGGAGAGCAACTGTACAGCCAGTTTGGCGTAGGTTTGGCCAGAATGGCCAGAACGATCCGTGAAAGAATGAATGTGCGTGACAATGAAGACTTCAAACCGGTCGATTTGATCAATGCCCGTACCCTTTCTTCGGTGATCAACTCCTTCTTTGGCACCAATCAGCTTTCCCAGTTTATGGACCAGACCAACCCGCTGGCAGAGTTGACTCACAAGAGGAGACTTTCGGCTTTGGGCCCAGGAGGTCTTTCCAGAGAGAGGGCAGGCTTCGAAGTACGTGACGTTCACTACACGCACTACGGCCGTCTGTGTACCATCGAGACTCCGGAAGGTCCAAACATCGGTTTGATCTCTTCTCTTTGCGTTCACGCAAAGGTGAACTCAATGGGTTTCCTGGAGACTCCTTACAGAAAGGTGGCCAACGGAAAAGCGGGGATGAAGCCCGAAGAGATCGTATTCCTTACCGCTGAGGAAGAGGACAACCACAACATCGCCCAGGCCAATGCACGCCTGGATGAGAACGGTGTCTTGGTCAACGAGAAAGTAAAAGCAAGATTTGAAGGGGACTTCCCGGTATTGGATCCGAGCGAAATCACCTACATGGACGTAGCGCCAAACCAGATCGTGTCCGTTGCGGCATCCTTGATTCCTTTCCTGGAGCATGACGATGCCAACCGGGCCTTGATGGGATCCAACATGCAGCGTCAGGCAGTGCCACTGTTGAAAGCGGAAGCTCCGATCGTGGGCACAGGCTTGGAAGCAAAGGCTGCAATCGACTCCCGTGCGCTGATCATCGCAGAAGCAAACGGCGTGGTAGAATACGTGGATGCCAAAAAAATCACCATCAAGTACGACCTGACTTCAGATGAGTTGTTGGTGAATTTTACCAACGAATACAAGACTTACGACCTGATCAAATTCAGAAGAACCAACCAGGACACGACCATCAACTTGACGCCTTTGGTGCTGAAGGGCGAGAAAGTGGCCAAGGGACAGGTTCTGGTCGAAGGGTACTCCACCAACAAAGGAGAGCTGGCTTTGGGCAAAAACCTGAAAGTCGCCTACATGCCTTGGCAGGGATACAACTTCGAGGATGCGATCGTAATCTCCGAGCGGGTGGTTCGCGAGGATATCTTTACCTCCATTCACGTAGAGGAATTCCAACTGGAAGTCCGTGATACCAAGCGCGGGGAAGAAGAACTTACTTCCGAAATCCCGAACGTCTCCGAAGAGGCCGTGAAGCACTTGGACGAAAACGGAATCATCCGAATCGGTGCTGAAGTGAAAGAAGGGGACATCATCATCGGCAAGATCACGCCAAAAGGCGAAACCGATCCTACTCCTGAGGAAAAACTCCTTAGGGCAATCTTCGGTGACAAGGCGGGTGATGTGAAAGATGCTTCGTTGAAAGCTTCCCCATCCTTGAACGGTGTCGTGATTGAGACCAAACTGTTCTCCAGACCCAAGAAGGACAAAGACAACCGGGCGAAGTCAAAAGCCGAAGTCGAAAAACTGAAAGCCAAGTATTCCAAAGATCTCCTCGGAATCAGAACCCGGATGATCAACAAATTGGTGACCATCCTGGACGGAAAAACTTCCCTCGGCGTGAAGCACAAGTTTGGTGATGAAATCATCAGCAAAGGCGTGAAATTCAATCTGAAAAACATTGAAAACAACCTCTTCCCCGCCAAGAACCCTTACAGGGATGAGTCCAATTACAATGTGCCGGAGGAAGCCAACCTGGTTTCTGACATCATCTTGGATGACTGGACCGAAGATGCACACACCAATTCGCTGATTGTCAAATTGGTAAAAAACTACACCAATTCCAGAAACGAGATTTCCGGTTTGTTCAAGCGTGACAGATTCACCCTTGAGGTAGGAGACGAATTGCCTGCTGGTATCGTGAAGCTTGCCAAAGTGTACATCGCCAAGAAGCGCAAGCTGAAGGTGGGTGACAAGATGGCCGGTCGTCACGGCAACAAAGGGATCGTTGCCCGGATCGTCCGTGACGAAGACATGCCATTCCTCGAGGACGGAACTCCAATGGACATCGTATTGAACCCGCTTGGGGTGCCTTCGCGAATGAACATCGGACAGATCTTCGAGACCGTATTGGCTTGGGCTGGACAGAAGACAGGCAAGAAATTCGCTACGCCAATCTTTGATGGAGCGACTCTTGAAGAGGTCGCTACAGAATTGGAGATCGCTGGAGTACCTGCCTATGGGCGTACCTACCTATACGATGGTCTTTCAGGCAACAAGTTTGATCAGCCGGTGACGGTAGGCGTTGCCTACATGCTGAAGCTGGGTCACTTGGTCGATGACAAGATGCACGCACGCTCTATTGGGCCATACTCACTCATTACGCAGCAGCCGCTGGGTGGCAAGGCGCAGTTCGGTGGGCAGCGTTTCGGAGAGATGGAAGTGTGGGCACTCGAAGCATTCGGTGCATCCCACGTCCTTCAGGAGATCCTGACTGTCAAGTCTGATGACGTAATCGGTAGAGCGAAAGCTTATGAAGCAATCGTGAAGGGTGAAAACCTTCCCAAACCAAACATCCCTGAATCATTCAATGTACTGGTTCACGAGTTGAGAGGCTTGGCTCTTGAAATTACCCTGGATTAATTTGGCTCAAGGGGCGGGCAACCGCCCTGAACATATCTCAAAACACTATGTCGTTTAGAAAAAATAAAAAACTCAACAACGATTTCTCCCGAGTTACCATCAGCTTGGCCTCTCCAGAATCAATCCTGGACAGCTCCAACGGAGAAGTGACCCAGCCAGAGACGATCAACTACAGAACCTACAAGCCCGAAATGGGCGGCTTGTTCTGTGAGCGGATCTTTGGTCCGGTAAAAGACTGGGAATGTCATTGTGGCAAGTACAAGCGGATCCGATACAAAGGCATCATCTGCGACCGTTGCGGGGTAGAGGTGACCGAGAAGAAAGTCCGCCGTGAGCGAATGGGACACATCGAACTGGTGGTACCGGTAGCCCACATTTGGTACTTCAAATCCCTTCCAAACAAAATCGGCTACTTGCTCGGTCTCCCGACCAAGAAACTGGACCAGATTGTTTACTACGAGCGATATGTCGTAGTGCAGGCTGGTGTCAAAGCCGAGGAGGGCGTTCAGTATCTCGACTTCTTGACTGAAGACGAATACCTGGACATCATGGATAAGCTTCCTAAAGAGAATCATTCTTTGGATGATGCTGATCCGACGAAATTCATTGCTAAGATGGGTGCGGAAGGTTTGGAGATGTTGCTGGCAAGATTGGATCTCGATGATCTTTCTTACTCACTCCGTCACCAGGCTGCTACCGATACTTCTCAGCAGCGTAAAGCGGAAGCTTTGAAGCGTCTGAAAGTGGTAGAGGCATTCCGTGATGCCAGAACCCGCATCGAAAACCGTCCTGAGTGGATGGTCGTTCGGATGGTTCCGGTTATTCCACCGGAATTGCGTCCGCTGGTTCCTTTGGATGGCGGTCGTTTTGCGACTTCCGACTTGAATGATCTCTACAGAAGGGTGATCATCAGAAACAACCGACTGAAGCGATTGATCGACATCAAAGCTCCCGAGGTGATCTTGAGAAACGAGAAAAGAATGCTTCAGGAAGCTGTCGATTCTTTGTTCGATAACTCCAGAAAAGTAAATGCGGTGAGATCCGATGGAAACCGTGCCCTGAAGTCCCTTTCCGACATGCTGAAAGGGAAGCAGGGTCGATTCCGCCAAAACCTGCTCGGCAAGCGTGTGGATTACTCCGGTCGATCTGTGATCGTCGTAGGTCCGGAATTGAAGCTTCACGAGTGTGGTCTTCCCAAAAATATGGCGGCGGAGCTTTTCAAACCATTTATCATCAGAAAACTGATCGAAAGAGGGATTGTCAAGACCGTAAAATCTGCCAAGAAAATCGTGGATCGTAAGGATCCTGTGGTTTGGGATATCTTGGAAAACGTGTTGAAAGGACACCCTGTTCTTCTAAACCGTGCCCCAACGCTTCACCGTTTGGGTATCCAGGCTTTCCAGCCAAAACTGATCGAAGGAAAAGCAATCCAGCTCCACCCACTGGTATGTACTGCATTCAACGCCGATTTTGACGGTGACCAGATGGCGGTGCACGTACCACTTGGACATGAAGCGATTTTGGAAGCTTCCACTTTGATGCTTTCTGCCCACAACATCCTGAACCCTGCCAACGGAGCACCGATCACCGTGCCTTCCCAAGACATGGTTTTGGGTCTGTACTATGTGACCAAAGGCAAAAAATCCACTCCGGAAGAGCCCGTCGCCGGAGAAGGCATGACCTTCTACAGCACGGAGGAAGTGATTATTGCCTTGAACGAAGGTAAAATCTCCAAGCACGCGAATATCAAGTGTAAAGTGAAAGTGAAAAGCGCCGAAGGGGAAATCAAAGACCAGATCATTGAAACTGTTGCGGGTCGTTTGATCTTCAACCAGTTTGTGCCTGAGGAAGTGGGCTATGTCAACGAGCTTTTGACCAAAAAGAAACTTCAGCAGATCATCGCTGAGGTGGTGAAGGTTTGCGGTATCGCCCGCACAGCCCAATTCCTGGACGACATCAAGCACCTTGGATTCCAGATGGCTTACCAGGGTGGTCTCTCCATGGGCTTGAACGACGTCATCATCCCTGAGGAAAAAGAGCCGATGATCGCCAAGGCGAAAGAAGAGGTTGAGCAGGTTTGGAACAACTACCTCATGGGTCTGATCACCGACAACGAGCGTTACAATCAGGTAATCGATATCTGGACTCGTACCAACTCTCATTTGACCAACAATCTGATGAAGAAGATGGAAGAGGACAAGCAAGGATTCAATGCCATCTATATGATGATGCACTCCGGAGCCCGGGGTTCCAGAGAGCAGATCCGTCAGTTGGGCGGGATGCGGGGCCTGATGGCCAAGCCTCAGAAAAACCTCCAGGGTTCGGTAGGGGAGATCATCGAAAACCCGATCCTTTCCAACTTCAAAGAAGGTCTGGACGTATTGGAGTACTTCATCTCTACCCACGGTGCACGTAAAGGTCTTGCCGATACCGCTTTGAAAACTGCCGATGCGGGTTATCTGACCCGTCGTCTGGTGGATGTGGCTCAGGACATGATCATTACGGAAGAAGATTGCGGTACCTTGAGAGGCCTGGTAGTCCAGCCGCTCAAAGACAACGACGAAATCGTCGAGCCGCTTTCTGAAAGAATCTTGGGCAGAGTGTCAGTTCACGATGTGTATGATCCGATCACCGATCAACTGATCGTGCCGGCCGGTATCGAAATCGGCGACGAAGTCGCCAAGATGGTGGACGAGTCTGCCATCGAAGAGGTGGAGATCCGATCAGTATTGACTTGCGAAACCCGCAGAGGTGTTTGTGCGAAATGCTACGGAAGAAACCTGGCAACCGGCAACATGGTGCAGTCTGGTGAATCCGTAGGAGTCATCGCAGCCCAGTCGATCGGTGAACCAGGTACACAGCTTACCTTGAGAACCTTCCACGTAGGCGGTACCGCTTCCAACATGGCGGTGGATGCTTCCATCAATGCGAAGTTTGACGGTGTGATTGAGTTTGAAGAGGAACTGAGATTTATCGAAACCACCAACAAGGATGGTGAGGCAATCACGATTGTCATGGGCCGTTCCGGTGAGATCAAGATCAACGAAGCGAGGACTGGAAAGACTTTGGTTTCCAACCACGTGCCTTACGGGGCCTTGTTGAACGTGAAGGACGGTCAAAAAATCGCCAAGGGCCAATCCCTGTGTACTTGGGATCCCTACAACGCGGTCATCCTTTCTGAATTCGACGGAACGGTTGAATTTGAAGCAATCGTGGAAGGCATCACTTACAAGGAAGTGGCTGATGATCAGACCGGTTTCCGTGAAAAAGTGATCATCGAAACCAAAGACAGAACCAAAAATCCGGCAATCGTCATCAACTATGGCGGTGAGACCAAAGCATACAATATTCCGGTAGGTGCCCACCTTGCGGTCGAAGCAGGCGAGAAAGTGAAGTCTGGCCAAATCCTGGTGAAAATCCCAAGATCTGTGGGCAAGACTCGCGACATCACCGGCGGTCTGCCAAGGGTAACCGAATTGTTCGAAGCCCGTAACCCTTCCAATCCGGCGGTGGTTTCCGAAATCGACGGTGTGGTGACCTACGGTGGCATCAAGCGCGGCAACAGGGAAATCATCATCGAATCCAAAGATGGCGTGATCAAGAAATACATGGTATCTCTTTCCAAGCACATCCTGGTTCAGGAGAATGACTTCATCCGTGCAGGCGAGCCGTTGTCAGATGGGGCAATCACTCCCAATGACATCCTTTCCATCAAAGGCCCAACTGCCGTACAGGAATACCTGGTAAATGAAATCCAGGAAGTTTACCGACTTCAGGGGGTAAAAATCAACGACAAGCACATCGAGGTGATCGTATCGCAGATGATGCAAAAGGTTGAAATCCTGGATGCCGGAGATACCGGATTCCTTCAGAACCAAGTCGTGGACAAGTGGGCTTTCCGCGAGGAAAACGACAACATTCTGGACAAAAAAGTGGTGATGGACGCAGGGGATTCCTCTACGCTGAAGCCAGGTATGATCATCTCTGCCAGAAGACTCCGGGATGAAAACTCCAGCCTGAAGCGCAAGGATCTGAAACTGGTCCAGGTGCGGGATGCCGAGACTGCGGTTTCCGCTCCGACCTTGCAGGGGATCACCGCGGCATCTTTGGGCACGGAAAGCTTTATTTCGGCTGCTTCCTTCCAGGAAACGACCAAAGTGCTTTCCGAAGCTGCCATCCGAGGCAAGCGTGATGAGCTGTTGGGGCTGAAAGAAAACGTAATCGTGGGTCACTTGATCCCTGCGGGTACCGGACAGAGAAGATTGCAAAATCTGATCGTCGGATCTCAGGAAGAATACGACAAGCTTTCCGAAAACATGGAAAGAACATCTTCCAGAAGATCCAGCGAAGCTATCCTTTAATCCAAGTTGAGTAAAACATAAAAGGCCTGTATGTCGTGTACAGGCCTTTTTTTAATCCCGAAAAAAAAATGGAAGACAACAAAAGACCAGATCAGCAGATCAATGTGGAGCTTTCTGAGGAAGTGGCAGAAGGCATTTATTCCAACCTCGCCATGATTGCCCATTCCAACTCGGAATTTGTGATCGATTTTATCCGCCTGATGCCCGGAGTGCCCAAAGCGAAAGTGAAATCCAGGATCATCGTGACCCCGGACCACGCCAAAAGATTGCTTGCGGCACTGAAAGACAACATCGAAAAGTATGAAGCAGCCTATGGGAAAATCAACCAGGGCGGGAGTGTTCCGGCCTTTCCGATTTCCTTCGGATCCCCCGGTGAGGCCTGACAAAAATATAACTGCTTAATTTTGTTACTCTTATTACTTTCTTTACCTTTGCAGTCCAAAATTTAACAGTTTACAGGAAAACTAAATTTTATCAGTTAATGCCTACTATTCAACAGCTAGTAAGAAAAGGTAGAAATACACTGGAAATCAAATCGAAATCTCGGGCTCTGGACGCTTGTCCTCAGCGGAGAGGGGTTTGTACCAGGGTATACACTACGACCCCTAAAAAGCCCAACTCTGCGATGAGAAAGGTGGCAAGGGTAAGATTGACGAACGGAAAAGAAGTGAACGCTTACATTCCGGGTGAAGGTCACAATCTGCAGGAGCACTCGATCGTATTGATCAGAGGTGGTCGTGTGAAGGATCTTCCGGGTGTGAGATACCACATCATCCGAGGTGCACTGGATACTGCCGGGGTAAAAGACCGCAAGCAAGGTCGCTCCAAGTACGGTGCTAAAAGACCTAAAGCTGGCAAGGGTGCCCCTGCAGCAGCTCCAGGCAAGAAGAAATAACAAAACACTTTAAAAAGAAATGAGAAAAGCGAAACCAAAGAAGAGATATATTCTTCCTGATCCAAAGTTCAATGATACTTTGGTCACCAAGTTTGTAAACTGTCTGATGTTCGACGGGAAGAAGAGTATTGCTTATGCCATTTTCTACGATGCAGTAGCCAAAGTAGAATCCAAGGTAGGCGAGAATGGTCTTGAAGTTTGGAAAAAAGCGCTTAACAATATTACTCCATCTGTAGAGGTGAAGAGTCGTAGAGTTGGTGGTGCTACATTCCAGGTTCCTATGGAAGTCAGACCTGAACGAAAAATTTCACTTGGGATCAAGTGGATGATCAATTATGCTCGCAAGAGAGGTGAGAAGACCATGATGGACCGATTGGCAGGTGAGATCATCGCAGCAGCAAAAGGCGAAGGAGCCGCTGTGAAGAAAAAGGATGATACCCACAGAATGGCCGAAGCCAACAAAGCATTCTCCCACTTTAGATTCTGATCAGGATGGCAAGAGATTTAAAATTTACCAGAAACATTGGTATTGCAGCCCACATCGATGCAGGTAAGACTACCACGACTGAGCGTATCCTTTACTACTCAGGGGTGAGTCACAAGATCGGTGAGGTACACGACGGTGCTGCGACCATGGACTGGATGGCACAAGAGCAGGAGAGAGGCATCACCATTACTTCCGCTGCCACTACCGTATTTTGGAACTACCGAGATAATAAATATAACGTCAATATCATCGATACTCCGGGACACGTTGACTTTACTGTTGAAGTGAACCGTTCCCTTCGAATCCTGGATGGTCTGGTTTTCCTGTTTAGCGCTGTGGACGGCGTAGAGCCACAGTCTGAGACCAACTGGAGATTGGCGGATAATTACAAGGTAGCCCGAATCGGATTCGTCAACAAAATGGACCGTTCCGGTGCCAACTTTTTGGAAGTATGCAAGCAAGTGAAGGAAATGCTTGGATCCAATGCGGTTCCATTGCAGCTTCCGATCGGCGCTGAAGACAAATTTCAAGGGGTAGTTGATCTAATCAACAACCGGGGAATGGTCTGGAACGAAGAGGATAAAGGCATGACCTACAAAGTCGTCCCCATCCCTGAAGACATGGTTGAGGAAGTAGCACAATACAGAGAGCATCTGCTTGAAGCTGTGGCGGAGTACGACGAGTCATTGATGGAGAAATTCTTCGATGATCCCGACTCCATCACCGAAGCCGAGATCCTGAAAGCCCTCAGAGCCGCCACCATCGACATGAAGATTGTTCCGATGGTATGTGGATCTTCTTTCAAAAACAAAGGTGTTCAGACCATGCTTGACCTGGTGATGGAATTGCTTCCTTCTCCATTGGACAAGGAAGCGATCTTCGCTACCAGTATTGATACTGAAGAAGAGGTTGCGATCAACCCTGACGAGAAAGAGCCGTTCACTGGCTTGGCGTTCAAAATCGCCACTGACCCGTTTGTGGGCCGTCTTTGCTTCGTAAGAGCGTATTCAGGTGTATTGGAGTCCGGTTCCTATGTATATAACAGCCGTTCTGGCAACAAAGAGCGTATCTCCCGAGTATTCCAGATGCACGCCAACAAGCAAAACCAAATCGAAAGATTGGTTGCCGGTGACATCGGAGCGGTAGTAGGTTTCAAAGACATCAAAACCGGGGACACCCTTTGCGACGAAAAGCGCAAAGTTGTCCTGGAATCCATGGTGTTCCCAGAGCCGGTGATCGGTTATGCCATTGAGCCCAAAACCCAAGCTGACGTTGATAGACTGGGTATGGCCATCGCCAAACTGATCGAGGAAGATCCAACCCTGCAGGTGAACACGGATCAGGAAACTGGCCAGACCATCCTGAGAGGGATGGGCGAACTTCACCTGGAGATCATCATTGACCGTCTGAAGAGGGAATTCAAGGTTGAAATCAACCAAGGTGCTCCTCAGGTTGCTTACAAGGAAGCGTTGTTTGGCTCAGTAGAGCACAAAGAAGTTTACAAGAAGCAGACAGGTGGTAAAGGTAAATTTGCAGATATCGTATTCGAATTGGGTCCAAAAGATCCGGATCCGGAAACCAATGAAATCAAAGCGGGCCTCGACTTTGTCAATGGCATCGTAGGGGGTGTGATTCCAAAAGAATTCATCGCGCCGGTTCAGAAAGGTTTCCAGGAAGCGATGAAAAACGGTCCTTTGGCTGGATATCCTATCGAAGCCATGAAGGTGAGATTGTTCCACGGATCCTATCACGACGTCGATTCAGATGCGCTTTCGTTCGAATTGGCAGCGAGAATCGGTTTCAAAGAAGCAGCCAAGAAATGTAAGCCTCAGTTGCTGGAGCCGATCATGGCCGTGGACGTAGTGACTCCTGACGAATATACAGGTCCTATTACAGGTGACTTGAACAGAAGAAGGGGATTGATGAAAGGGATGGATACCAAGGGTACCTCTACCGTAGTCAAAGCCAACGTTCCTTTGTCTGAGTTGTTCGGCTATGTGACTGATTTGAGAACAATCACCTCCGGTAGAGCGACTGCGTCCTTGACCTTCTCTCACTACGAGCCAGTTCCCAACAACATAGCTGAAGCGGTAATTGCTAAAGTAAAAGGTGAAAAAGCCTAATCTTCAAGAAAATGAACCAGAAAATCAGAATAAAACTAAAATCATACGATCACAGCCTGGTGGACAAGTCATCAGAGAAGATCGTGAAGGCTGTCAAAGCCACTGGCGCGGTAGTAGTAGGTCCTATTCCATTGCCTACCAAAAAGGAGAAATTCACAGTGTTGAAATCCCCACACGTAAGTAAGAAAGCCAGAGATCAATATCAACTTTGTACTTACAAGAGACTGGTTGATATCTACTCCAACTCTTCCAAGACCGTAGATGCGCTGATGAAAATCGAGCTTCCAAGCGGAGTGGACGTGGAGATCAAAGTCTGACAGTACTTGGAATCCCAAACCGAAAGGCCTGCATTTACGTGCAGGTCTTTTGTTTTTTTGGAATCTTTGGAATTTTCGTTGGAAGCGGCACGCCAAACCCAGCCCAGACCAAATCAGATTTTTTCTAATTGTTTGAAAATATTGGAGTTGGGATTTGTTGCCGAATATTATTTCAGTAACTTTGCAGTCCTTAAAAAGGGCCCAAGTGCATAAACGCTTGTGGATTATCAAATTATCTTATTCAAGATGTCTGGTATTATAGGTAAAAAAGTAGGAATGACTAGCATTTTCAGTGCCGATGGGCGTAACGTCGCATGCACGCTAATAGAAGCTGGTCCTTGCGTAGTGACGCAAGTAAAAAACGTTGAAACAGACGGGTACAACGCAGTGCAGTTGGCATTCGGTGAGCGCAAGGAGAAAAACACTCCCAAGCCACTAATCGGTCATTTTAAAAAGGCCGGTACGACGCCAAAGCAGAAAGTTGTTGAATTCCGTGACTTCAGGGTCGAGTTTGAAGGCCAAGTGGAGCTCGGGAAAACGGTGAATGCCAAAGAGGTTTTCGTAGAAGGTGACTTCGTCGATGCCATCGGTACTTCAAAAGGAAAAGGCTTCCAGGGTGTGGTGAAGCGTCACGGTTTTGGTGGTGTGGGTGGTCAAACCCACGGTCAGCACAACAGAGCCAGACACCCAGGTTCCATCGGTGCATGTTCTTGGCCATCCAGGGTATTCAAAGGCATGAGAATGGCCGGAAGAACTGGTGGTGACAGAGTAAAAGTGATCAACCTGAGAGTGTTGAAAGTCTATCCTGAGCAAAACCTCCTGTTGGTTTCTGGCTCGGTGCCTGGCCCTAAAAACTCTTTCGTAATTCTTGAGAAATAAGCCATGGAATTAGCAGTAATCAATCAAAAAGGACAAGATACAGGTAGAAAGGTGACGCTTTCTGACGAAATCTTTGCGATCGAACCAAACGACAACGCAATCTACCTGGATGTGAAGCAGTACCTGGCCAACCAGAGACAGGGAACCCACAAATCAAAAGAAAGAAACGAAGTAGCGGGATCTACCAAGAAGATCAAGAAGCAAAAAGGCACCGGCGGTGCCCGTGCGGGGTCTTTGAAGGCTCCCAACTTCCGGGGAGGAGGAAGGGTTTTTGGCCCCAGGCCAAGAGATTACTCTTTCAAACTCAACAAAAAACTGAAACAGTTGGCCCGTAAGTCTGCACTTTCTTACAAAGTGATAGAAAACAGCCTGGTGGTATTGGAAGACCTTTCGTTCGAAGCTCCAAAGACCAAAAACTACATCGCGTTTTTGAACGGGCTTTCCCTTTCCGACAAGAAGACCCTGTTGGTGCTTCCCGAAGAAAACAAGAATGTGTTCTTGTCAAGCAGAAACCTTCCAAAAGCGAAAGTTGTGACGGTGAATGATGTAAATACTTACCAACTCCTCAATGCGGACCATTTGGTGCTGTGCGAAGGATCTGTAAGTAAATTGGAAACCATTTTATCGAAATAAGACAATGGATATTCTAAAGCAGCCTTTGATTACAGAAAAAGTTTCTGCTGGAAACGAAAAAGGGGTCTACGGTTTCATCGTGGAAAAGACCGCTGACAAGATCCAGATCAGAAATGCCGTGGAAAAAACCTACGGCGTAAAAGTGGTGTCTGTCCGTACCATGCGATATGCCGCGAAGCACAAGACCCGCTACACCAAGAACAAGGTCGTATCAGGCTTCACCAATGCTTTCAAAAAAGCAATCGTGCAGGTAGCTGACGGTGAGGTAATTGATTTTTACGGAGAAATTTAATTGAATCAATATCATGGCAATTAAAAAGTTGAAGCCTGTAACTCCAGGGACAAGATTCAGAGTGGCTCCCGCCTTTGACGAGATTACCAAGTCAAAGCCGGAAAAATCCCTCCTTGCTCCCATCAAGAAGTCAGGCGGAAGAAATAATACAGGCAAGATGACCGCCCGCTACATCGGTGGCGGTCACAAGAGAAGACTCAGAATCGTAGACTTCAAGAGAAACAAGTTTGGTGTGCCGGCGACTGTGAAAGCCATCGAGTACGATCCAAACAGAACTGCACGTATCGCCCTACTCTATTACGCGGACGGTGCAAAGGCCTATATTATCGCCCCGGAAGGTTTGTCGGTAGGACAGACGGTGATTTCCGGTGAGAAGGTTGCTCCCGAAGTGGGCAACGCCATGCCAATGGCCAACATCCCGATGGGTACAATCGTGCACAACGTGGAGCTGCAGCCGGGCAAGGGTGGAGCCATGGCAAGGAGTGCCGGCGGATATGCCCAGATCGTAGCCCGTGACCCAAGATACGTCACCGTGAAGCTGCCTTCTGGCGAGATGAGACTCGTTCTCGGCGCATGTATGGCTACCGTGGGTACCGTGTCCAATGGCGACCACATGAACGTGGTATTGGGCAAAGCCGGCCGCAAGAGATGGCTGGGGGTAAGACCTCGTACCAGAGGTGTGGCGATGAACCCAGTCGATCACCCGATGGGTGGTGGTGAAGGCCGTTCTTCGGGCGGACATCCCAGATCCCGCAAAGGGCTTCTTTCCAAAGGGAAGAAAACCAGATCGCCCAAGAAGTATTCAAACAGGTTCATCATCAGCAAAAGATCTAAATAATCATGGCACGTTCATTAAAAAAAGGTCCTTATATCGAGCACCATCTGGTGAAGAAAGTAGATGTCATGAACGAGTCAGGCAAAAAATCTGTCATCAAGACTTGGTCAAGAAAATCTATGATTTCTCCGGATTTCGTAGGCCATACCTTCGCAGTGCATAACGGAAACAAGTTTATCCCGGTGTTTGTCACTGACAACATGGTAGGTCACAAGCTGGGTGAATTTGCCCCTACCAGAAACTTCCGTGGCCACGTTGCTAAAAAAGACAAAGGAAAGAGATAATCATGGAAGCAATAGCAAGATTAAAAAACGTTCCTACATCCCCGCGCAAAATGCGCCTTGTGGCTGACCTCGTGAGAGGCAAGCGAGTAGGATTGGCACTGAGTATCCTGAAATTCACTCCCAACCACGGAGCGATTAGATTGGAGAAGCTTCTCCTTTCGGCGGTAGCCAACTGGCAGGCAAAAAATCCCGATGCCAAACTTGAGGAAGCCGATCTGTACGTCAAGACCATCATGGTGGACGAAGGCAGATCACTCAAGAGATTGAGACCCGCTCCCCAGGGACGTGGTCACAGAATCCGCAAAAGATCCAATCATGTAACCCTCGTAGTTGATGCTTTCATCACTGGAGACGTTACCGCTGATGTAGTAGTAACTAACGAAAAGGCAAATTAAGAGAGACTATGGGACAAAAG
Source organism: uncultured Limnohabitans sp. (assembly GCA_964530015.1). GTDB lineage: Bacteria > Bacteroidota > Bacteroidia > Cytophagales > Cyclobacteriaceae > Algoriphagus. The sequence goes on from CAZGYC010000071.1 coordinate 15,596, forward strand.
ATCAACCCAATAGGATTTAGACTTGGTGTAGTCAAAGGCTGGGATTCCAACTGGTATGGTGGGAAGGACTTTGCCGAGAAGCTGCACGAAGATCAGCAGATCCGTAAATATGTCCTTGCCAGAATCCCGAAGGGCGGTATTGCCAAAGTGATCATCGAGCGTACGCTCAAGAGAATCACCTTGACGATCCATACTGCCCGTCCGGGTGTAGTGATTGGTAAAGGCGGAGCCGAAGTAGACAAGCTGAAAGAAGAGCTGAAGAAGATCACCAACAAGGATATCCAAATCAACATCTTCGAAATCAAGCGTCCGGAACTGGATGCCAAACTGGTCGGCGAGTCGATCGCTCAGCAGCTTCAGGCTAGAATTTCCTTCAGAAGGGCAATGAAACAAGCCATTGCCGCATCCATGAGAGTGGGAGCGGAAGGAATCAAAGTCAAACTTTCTGGTCGTCTGGGTGGAGCCGAAATGGCCCGCTCCGAAATGTACAAAGAGGGAAGGATTCCCCTTCACACCCTGAGAGCCGACATCGATTACGCACTTTCCGAGGCACTGACCGTGTACGGAATCATCGGAATCAAAGTCTGGATCTTCAAAGGTGAGGTGTACGGAAAAAGAGACCTTTCTCCAAACCAAGGAGCAGCGAATGAGCCCAAAGGCCAGCGTACTCCAAGCCCCAAGGGCGGTCGCGGTGACAGAGACAACGGTCCAAGACGCAGAAATAAGAAATAACTATTTTCACCGAATAAGTGAGAAATCATGTTACAGCCGAAAAGAACGAAATTTAGGAAAATGCACAAGGGCCGTGTCAAAGGCCTTGCCACCAGAGGGGCGGAACTCTCTTTTGGCAACTTTGGCATCAAATCCCTTGAGCCAGGATGGATTACTTCTCGCCAGATCGAGGCAGCACGTATTGCCATGACAAGAGCTATGAAGAGAGAAGGTCAGGTTTGGATCAGGATTTTCCCTGACAAGCCGATCACCAAAAAGCCCGCGGAGGTTCGTATGGGTAAGGGTAAAGGTGCCCCGGAATACTGGGTGGCCGTTATCAAACCGGGTACGATCCTTTTCGAAGCTACAGGCGTGAGCCTGGAGATTGCTCAGGATGCGTTGAGACTTGCGCAGCAGAAGCTACCCGTAAGTACAAGATTTGTGGTTCGTAGAGATTACGCAGAATAGTCGGAAACTATGAAAAATACTGAAATCAGATCACTTTCCGTAAGTGAGATCGCAGAGCGAATTGTCGCAGAGCAGGAGAATCTAAGCAAGCTGAAGTTTGCCCACTCGATTTCTCCTATTGAGAATCCTAACAGAATCAGAGAAGCCAAGCGTCTGGTCGCAAGACTGAAGACTGCATTAGCTTCCAAATAACTAGCTAACAGAAAAGAAAATGGCTACGATTGAGAGAAATCTTCGCAAAGAGAGAATTGGTAAAGTCGTGAGCAACAAAATGGACAAATCCGTGACTGTGGTGGTGGAACGTAAAGTGAAGCACCCGATCTACGGAAAGTTTGTTGCAAAGACCACCAAATTTATGGTTCATGACGAGAACAACGAGTGTCATCCAGGTGACATCGTGAAAATCAGTGAGACTCGTCCGCTGAGCAAGAACAAGCGTTGGAGATTAGTTGAAATTATTGAGAGGGCTAAGTAATCATGATACAGCAAGAATCCAGACTAGGCGTTGCAGACAACTCAGGTGCGAAAGAAGTACTTGTGATCCGCGTATTGGGAGGAACTGGCAAGCGCTATGCTTCGATCGGTGACAAGGTAGTCGTCACGGTAAAGTCGGCCCTGTCTTCCAGCAACATGAAAAAAGGTACCGTTTCCAAAGCGGTGATCGTTCGGACGAAAAAAGAAATCCGTCGCAAAGACGGCTCTTACATCCGATTTGAAGACAATGCTGCCGTGTTGTTGAACAACAACGACGAGCCAAGAGGTACACGTATCTTCGGACCAGTGGCCAGAGAGCTCAGAGAGAAGCAGTTCATGAAAATCATTTCCTTGGCCCCTGAAGTACTCTAATCATGGAAAGAAAGACCAAAAAGCAGCCAAAGCGGCACATAAAAACCGGAGACACCGTCAAGGTGATCGCAGGTGATGACAAAGGAAAAACAGGGAAAGTCCTTTCGGTGGATACTGAGAAAAACAGGGCATTCGTAGAGGGGATCAACATAATCACCAAACACGTGAAGCCTACTGCGGCCAAGCCCCAGGGCGGTATCGAAAAGAGAGAAGCTGCGCTGCACATCAGCAACCTGATGCTTGTCGATCCCAAAACCGGTGAAGCTACCAGAACAGGCCGAAAGGCAGGCGAAAACGGCAAACTAGTGAGATATTCAAAGAAAACCGGGGAGGTGATCAATGGCTAATCCAAGAATAAAACAAAAGTACCTGAACGACATCGTTCCGGCTTTGAAAGAGAAGTTCCAGTACTCTTCCGTAATGCAAGTTCCCAAACTGACCAAGATCGTCCTCAACAAGGGGATCGGTGCGGCTGTGGCTGACAAGAAATTGGTTGACCAGGGTGTAGAAGAGCTGTCCTTGATCACAGGACAAAGGGCAGTGGCTACCAAGTCCAAGATCGCGGTCTCCAACTTCAAGTTGCGGGAAGGCATGCCGATCGGTGCCAAAGTCACCTTGAGAGGCGAGAAAATGTATGAGTTCCTGGACCGTCTGATGACCGTGGCGCTGCCGCGTGTCCGTGACTTCAAGGGGATTTCCGAGAAAGGTTTCGACGGAAGGGGCAACTATACCCTGGGCGTGACCGAGCAGATTATCTTCCCTGAGATCTCCATCGAAAAGGTAAACAGAATCTCCGGCATGGACATCACTTTCGTGACTTCTGCCAAAACAGACGAAGAAAGCTACTCGTTGTTGAAAGCTTTCGGAATGCCCTTCGCTAACAAAAATAAAGAAGAATAATCATGGCAAAAGAATCCATCAAAGCTCGTGAGAGAAAAAGAGAGCATCTGGTAGCCAAGTACGCCAAGAAAAGAGCTGAGCTGAAAGCTGCCGGTGACTACGAAGCGCTTGACAAATTGCCAAAAAATGCTTCCCCCGTAAGACTTCACAACCGTTGCAAGCTGACCGGTAGACCAAAGGGCTACATGAGAAAGTTTGGAATCAACCGGGTTACCTTCAGAGAAATGGCCTCAGCAGGCAAGATCCCTGGAGTCACCAAGTCTAGCTGGTAAAATAACGACAGTAGTTTTTATTCTAAAAATCAATTCGTAACTTTGCACGCCCAAAACGGGTGGAGCTAGACTACAAATACCATGACTGATCCAATAGCTGATTATCTGACCAGGTTGAGAAACGCCATCAAGGCCTCTCACCGAATCGTTGAGATACCTGCTTCTAACATCAAAAAGGAGATTACAAAAGTACTGCACGACAAAGGGTACATCCAAAACTACAAGTTTGAGCAAAATGGCCCCCAAGGGACCATCAAGATCGCTTTGAAGTTTAACCCTACGACTAAGCTGAACGCAATTGTAAGCCTCGAGCGAGTTAGTACGCCAGGTTTGAGAAAATATGTCAAGCATGATGAGCTCCCAAGAGTCATCAACGGCTTGGGCATAGCCATCGTATCCACCTCCAAAGGTGTGATGACTGACAAAGAAGCCCGTACCGAAGGTATCGGTGGCGAAGTACTTTGCTACGTTTATTAATTTACTATCATGTCTAGAATAGGTAAAAAACCAATAAATATACCCGGCGGTGTTACTGTAGACGTGTCAGCTCATGGAACTGTCACTGTTAAAGGTCCAAAGGGTACACTGACTCAGGATGTGAATCCCGATATTCAGGTGAAAGTGGAAGGCAGCGAGATCGTTGTCTCCAGACCTACTGAATCCAAAAGACATAAATCTTTGCACGGACTTTACAGATCATTGATCAACAACATGGTGATCGGTGTTTCCACAGGTTACAAGAAAGATTTGGAATTGGTCGGCGTAGGTTATAAGGCTTCCAATCAGGGCCAGGTACTTGAGCTTAGCTTGGGGTATTCCCACAGTATTTTTATGGCGTTGCCAAATGAAATCTCTCTGAAGACAGAGACTCCAAAAGGCAAAAACCCATTGATTACTTTGGAAGGGATCGACAAGGAGTTGATCGGACAAGTAGCTGCAAAGATCAAATCCCTTCGTAAGGTGGAGCCCTACAAAGGAAAAGGCGTGCGCTTCGTTGGTGAGCAAGTTAGACGTAAGGCTGGTAAAACTGCCGGTAAAAAATAATAGGTTATGGCATTTAACAAGAATTCCAGAAGACTTAGAATCAAGCAGGGTATCCGCAGAAAGATCTCCGGTACCGATTCCAGACCCCGTTTGTCAGTATTCAGAAGCAATACCGGCATCTATGCGCAATTGGTGGATGACCTCAAAGGTCAGACCTTGGCACAGGCTTCTTCCAAAGAGCTTGGCGCCAAAGCCAATACTAAGATAGAAGTATCCAAAGAAGTAGGCAAGAAACTTGCCGAAAGAGCCATCGCAAACGGCGTATCCGAAGTAGTTTTCGACAGAAACGGCTACTTGTACCATGGTAATGTAAAAGCTTTGGCTGAAGGCGCCAGAGAAGGAGGCCTTAAATTCTAATCGTTATGTCTCAAATAAGAAGAAAACCCATCAGGGCTACAGATACAGAATTGAAAGAGAAAGTAGTAGCTATCAACCGAGTAGCCAAAGTGGTGAAAGGCGGTAGAAGATTCTCCTTCTCGGCAATCGTGGTAGTAGGCGATGGCCAGGGTGTAGTAGGTTACGGATTGGGCAAAGCCAACGAAGTGACTGACGCGATCACCAAAGGCATCGAGGATGCAAAGAAGAACCTGGTAAAAGTACCGGTTTTGAAAGGCACCATCCCCCACGAGCAAATCGGCAAATTCGGCGGAGGCCTGGTGTTGATCAAGCCAGCCGCAGCAGGTACCGGCGTTATTGCCGGCGGTGCGATGCGGGCTGTGTTGGAGAGTGCCGGCGTCACAGACGTTTTGGCAAAATCCAAAGGATCTTCCAATCCTCACAACGTGGTAAAAGCGACCATCGACGCGCTGGTTCAGCTTAGGGATGCAATCGCTGTGTCACAGCAGCGTGGTGTGAAAATGGCAAAAGTCTTTAACGGATAATCATCATGGCGAAGATCAAGATCACACAGGTAAAAAGTACGATCGACAGACCAAAAGACCAGAAGGCAACCATCACTGCTTTGGGATTGGGTCGTATCAGCAAATCTGTCGTAGTGGAAAACACTCCCCAGATTGCAGGAATGGTAAATAAAGTGAATCACCTTGTAAAAGTGGAGGAAGCTTAATTATGAAACTAAATACATTAACTCCAAACGAAGGCTCAACCAAAAACCGCAAGAGAATCGGTCGTGGTACCGGATCTGGTAGAGGTGGGACTTCAACGAGAGGTCACAAAGGGGCGAAATCGCGCTCCGGATACAAGTCAAAAATCGGATTTGAAGGCGGGCAGATGCCACTTCAGAGAAGAGTCCCTAAATTTGGCTTTAAATCCATCAACAGGGTTGAGTTCAAACCGGTAAATTTGGATACCTTGCAGGCCCTTTCCGAGCAATACAATCTTACGGCGATCAATCTGGAAGCCTTGGTTTCCCATGGCATCGCCTCTAAGAATGACAAGATCAAAATCCTCGGAGGTGGTCAACTGACAGCCAAATTAGACGTGACTGCCCACCAGTTTTCCGCTTCGGCTTCCGAAGCTATCGAGAAACTAGGCGGTACTGTAAACAAGATTTAAGTAAATGAAAAAGTTTATTTCGACAGTAAAGAACATCTTCTCAATCGAAGATCTGAGAATCAGAATCCTGAACACGGTCGGATTCCTCATCATCTTCAGATTAGGTTCATTCATCGTACTTCCCGGCGTGGATCCGTCCAAACTTGGCGGAACTCCCGAAGGGATCTTCGGATTGATTGATACCTTCCTCGGGGGTGCGTTTAGCAATGCCTCCATCTTCGGTCTGGGGATCATGCCTTACATTTCTGCATCCATTGTGCTGCAACTGTTGACTGTCGGAGTACCCTATTTTCAAAAGATGCAAAAAGAGGGGGAATCTGGAAGAAAGCGAATCAACCAGATCACCCGTGTATTGACCATTGCGATCACCGTAGCCCAAGGTATCGGATACGTAAGTGCCACGATCCTTCCTACAGGCGCAGTGATGGTCAGTACTTCTCTTTTCATGTTCAGTTCCCTGGTGCTTCTTTCTGCCGGTACCATGTTTTGTATGTGGCTGGGTGAAAAAATCACCGAAAAGGGTATCGGAAACGGGATCTCCATGCTGATCATGATCGGGATCATTTCCAGATTTCCGGGTGCGCTTATCGCCGAAGGTTTGGAAAAAGGCTCCTCCGGGATGCTGCTTTTGATCATTGAGGCGGCGGTGTTGTTCTTCGTGGTAGTTGGGGTGATTGCCCTGACAGAGGCGACGAGAAGAATCCCCGTGCAGTATGCCAAGCAGGTGGTGGGCGGTAAGGTGTACGGCGGCCAGCGTCAGTACATCCCGATCAAAGTAAACGCATCCGGTGTCATGCCGATCATCTTTGCGCAATCCTTGATGTTCGTGCCTGCCCTGATCGCACAGATTTGGGCTGGAGAGAGCGACATAGCAAACTATATCGGGACTACGTTCAGCGATTTCACATCCTGGCAGTACAACCTGTTGTTCGCCTCGTTGATCATTATCTTCACCTTCTTCTACACGGCGATTACCGTGAATCCCGAGCAGATCGCAGAGGACATGAAGCGGAACGGCGGATTTGTCCCCGGTATCAAGCCAGGAGCTCCCACTTCCGAATTTATTGATGGCATCATCTCCAAGATCACCCTTCCAGGTTCAATATTGCTGGCAGCAGTGGCGATTCTTCCTGCTTTGGCGATCATAGCCGGTGTAGGCGGGGAGTTTGCCCAGTTCTATGGAGGCACCTCCCTGTTGATTATGGTGGGTGTGATCATGGATACCTTGAGGCAAATCGAGAGTTACCTGCTGATGAGGCATTACGAGGGAATGATGAAAAGCGGTAATATGAAGAACAATCCTTCTAATTACCAGGTTGCCTGAGATGATTCAATACAAGACTTCGGAAGAGGTTCAGTTGATCAAAGAAAGTGCTGATATACTTGGCAGAGCCCACGGGGAAGTAGCCAGGCATATCAAAGAAGGGGTAAAGACCTCTTTTCTTGACAAAATTGCTGAAGAGTACATCAGGGACCATCAAGCAGTGCCTTCCTTCAAAGGTTACGGCGGCTTCCCTGCTTCACTTTGTATTTCCGTGAATGAAGTTGTGGTTCACGGTTTTCCAAGTGAATATGAATTGAAAGATGGCGATATAATCTCAGTGGATTGTGGAGTCTTTCACCAAGGTTTTCATAGCGATTCCGCTTATACGTATCCTGTCGGTGAGGTTTCCCCTTCTGTTGTTGCATTGTTAAAGGCCACCCGAGATTCGCTCTATTTGGGAATTGATCAAGCTGTGGCTGGAAACCGAATCGGTGACATCGGCCATGCCATCCAAAAATTTGTCGAAGCCAAAGGCTACACGGTAGTCCGGGAGCTGGTAGGACACGGTTTGGGTAAGCATCTGCACGAGTCGCCTGAAGTGCCCAACTACGGAAAAAAAGGAAGTGGTCCCCTGCTAAAGGCAGGGATGGTGATTGCAATTGAGCCGATGATCAATCTGGGTACGCGAAACATCGTACAGGAAAGAGACGGGTGGACTATCCGAACTGCAGATCGGAAACCTTCAGCCCACTACGAGCATACGGTTGCAATATTGGAGAATAAGACAGAGGTTTTGACGACCCACAAATACATAGAAGAGAGCTTTAAATTCTAATATGGCCAAACAGACATCAATCGAG
>CAZGYC010000072.1:0-8038 GCA_964530015.1 uncultured Limnohabitans sp.
ATCTTTTGACGTGTTCCTTTTTAAGTACATTCAACTCACGAAAATACTGTGCATTGAAAAATGTTCCTCTCCCAGGAAGAAATCCCGCGAGCATGAGGAAATTTTGGATAAAATAAATGCAAGAAACGCCCAAAAGAAAAAACTGAAGCCCTATATAGAATCCTTCCGTGATATCCGCAGTATTTTCAATCTGCTCATTTTGGAACGTTCTGAAAACACTGTCAAATGCGAAAACCATCATAATAACCGAACTCCAAATACTTAAAGCCAGTCGGCTTGAGCGGGTCAATACCGTATGGGTAAAGGCGTGAAACACGGAATACAGCGAAAAAAGAAGCCCAACTACAATCAAGACCATAAATGGAACGCTGGCGATGTTCAAAAAACCATAGTCAACTACCCAGTAGATAACAGCTATTGACTGCAGCAGTGTAATTCCTTCCGTAAGTTTGGGAACCACCTTATCACCATGAGCGGCTATTGAAAACAGTGCGAATATCACGACAAACCAATACGGAAACATTTCTATATGATTTTCAAAATCATAGTTCTTCTCGCCTCTTCCAGGCAGAAACGACAAGAAGCCAAAAATGAAGGAACCCAATACCTTTAACATAAACGTCGACCATTTGTCAGACAATCTCCGCCCCTCAAAAATCACTCCGGCTATAATCGCAATAACGCCAATTGGGATCAACTGTCTGCTTGATGTATTTATGCGATAGGCCAAATAGACAAACAATGCGCTGACCAACAGTCCTATAAAAATCCAAACAGGGCCGATTTCCTGTATTCCTTTTGCCAAAGACCTCTCTTTCCGGTAGTTCATTCAGTATAGCAAAGCACTGGTATTCAACTATTTTGATGTCAAAATCTTCTTCTCCCCAAACAGCTTCCGATAATCCACCGGGGTGTAGCCCATCACCTGCCTGAATTGCCGGGCGATGTTTTTGCTGTCCTGAAGCCCCATGTCAAGGGCGATTTCGAAGATCGTCTGGTCGGAGCTGATCAGCTTTTCGGCCATCTTCTCTATCCTCAGGTTGGAGATGTATTTGTACACGGGCATGCCGGTCACTTCCAGAAAGCGTTTTTCCAGGGACCTGCGGGACATCGGAACCTCCTTGACGATATCCGAAACCTGCAGGTTGGTTTCGATGTGCCGGTGGATAAAATCGAGCGCATCTGCGATGTTTTGGTCTGTGGAGGCAAAGATATTGGTCGAGGACCGGGTGATGACCTTCAGTGGGGGCACCGGTATGTCCCGGTAAAACTTGACCCGCCCCTGGATCATCAGATCCAGCGCCCGGGCGGCATCGTAGCCGCCTTTCTCGATGTCCAGCTCGATGCTCGACAGCGGGGGATCGGACAGCTCACAGAGCATCACGTCGTTGTCCACCCCCAATACCGCCACTTCCTGGGGGACGCGGATCTGGTTGTGCTTGCAGGTCTCGGTGATGTGGACTCCCTGGTTGTCGTCACAGGCCATCATCGCGATCGGCTTCGGCAGGCTTTTCAGCCACTTGCTCAGGGACTTGCTTTTGTAATACCAGATATCCGTGGACCGGGCCTTTTTATGCTCAAAGTAATGCACCTGAAAGCCCGCCTTGTTCACGGCGGTTTCAAATCCCTCCGCCCGCTCCCGCGACCACACGATGTTGTTGAACCCGTAAAAGGCGAAGTTCTGGTAGCCCTTTTTCAGAAAGTACTCCGCTCCCATCTTTCCCGTTTGCCGGTAGTGCCCCGTGATATTCGGGATTTTCTTAAAGCGTTCTTTGAAGTCCTGCGCAATGATCGGAAGCGGGGATTCGTAAAACTCCGTCTCCATTTCATTGTAGAGCTGCCCGATGATCCCGTGGGCCTTCCATTCCTTTGCCCATTCCAGGATCCCTTTTACGCCCATCGTTTCCCGGTAGTACAGCGGCATCCGGCAAAAGCTCCAGTTGCCGTTTTCGGAGGAATATTTACTGATTCCCTTCAGTAGGGCTTTGCTGTATTCCTCTCCAAAGTCAAGTAGCAGGATGACTTTATACATCGCGGGATCAAGAGAACAGTTCCTTCAGCGAGCTCACACGGGCATTGGAAACCAGGGGCTTGGCCCAGATTCCGATGGAGAAAATATACCCCAAGGGGATCAGCAGGAAAAACATGGCCAGCCTCAATCCCAAACTGTCAGCGAGTGCTCCGATCAGCAGAGGAACCACTGCCCCGCCGATGATGCCGCTGCAGAGCAATCCGGCAAAAGTCCCATGGGCAAAGGAAACCGAATTGAGCGAAAGGGAAATGATGATCGACCACATCACCGAGAGGCAGAAGCCCGTCATGGCAAAGGCCACCAAGACCAGACTTCCCTCGGCGGTCAGCCCGACCACCAAGGCCACGATCGCTCCCAGGGAAAAGACCATCAGCACCTGCTTGCTGTCCATCAGCTTCAGCAAGACCAGTCCCAGCAGGCATCCCACCGTGAGCAGTCCCCAGAAATAGGAGATCACCTGGGCACCCGTAGTCGCCGGATCGGCACCGTGGTATTCCTGGAGAAACTTGCTGACCCAGTTGGCGATCCCCTGCTCGGTACCCACGTAGCAGAATACCCCAAGAAAAAAGAGCCAGACTTTTCGTTGGGACATCAAGGCTTTCAAAGAGGCCCCCAGGTCCACTTTTTCGTCCTCCCTGAGCTCGACCTTGGGGAACTTCACGGTGCCGATCAGCAAAAACATCAGGACGGCGAGCAGCGCAAAGAGGTAGTAAACCGAAACCCAGGAAAGATCCGCAGGCACCAGTTGTTCCAAAAAGCGGAAATGGAATCCCGGTTTTCCCGTGTGGAGATTTTGGACCAGATAGCTATAGAGCCAGGGGCTGAGGAAGGATGCCGCCCCAAAGGCAAGCTGTCCCAACACCGAATTGAACGCAAAGTTTTCCTCACCTCCGGCCACCCTCAGCAGCGGGTTGATGACCACCTGCAGCATCGCCATGCCCAATCCGATGACAAAAAGCGAGAGCAGCGCAAAGCTGAATTGCGGATTGAAGGCAAAGACCAATGCACCCAATGTCGCCAGGCCAAACGCAAAAAGCAACACGGGTTTTTCCCGGTATTTCTCCACCAAGAGGCCCGAGGGAAGCGACATCACCCCATAGGCCACGAAAAAGGAAAACGGCAGGAATCCCGCCAATGAAAGGCTTAGGGAAAAGCTTTGGATCATATCCGGTATAATCGGCCCCAGGATGTTTGACATCAGGGAGATCACGAAGAAGACCAGGAAAATCAGAAGAAGCAGGGAAGTTCTTTTCTTCATGGGAGGGGTGGGTGTTTGAAGCCCCAATAATGAACCGATTATGTCAATTATTCACGCTCAGGCAGGATTTTTTTTTCGGCCAAAACCTATTTTTACGCGAGTGGATTAGTCCTAATCCAAGCCCAGCCAGTATTTAAACCAAAAACAGTAACGAATGACACATTTTAACTTTCGGATGGCCGGTCTTCCCTGCTGCATCATCGCCCTTTCCCTGCTTTTGGCCGGCTGTGGCAAGTCTCCCGGCTCGGAAGAGACGGTGGGTTCACCGACACTGACCCCGGTCAGCTCCAGCAAGATTTTTGACAGTCATCCGGAGTTTGCCCAAGGCCATGCTTCCACGATCATTGCGGTCAGTCCCGATGAATATCTGGTGGCGTGGTTTGGCGGTACCCACGAAAAACACGACGACGTGAGCATCTGGATGTCGAGAGGCGACGGCACGGCCTGGGAAGTTCCCCAGAAAGTCGCCAAAATCCGAAACGATCCGCACTGGAACCCGGTGCTGTTCAACGCTCCCGACGGAAAGATCTACCTCTACTTCAAAGTCGGAAAAGAGATAGACGACTGGGAAACCTGGGTTCAATCTTCCGAAGACAAGGGAAAAACCTGGACGGCCCCCAAGGAGCTCGTACCCGGTGACCGGGGAGGAAGAGGTCCCGTGCGGAACCACGTCGTGGTCCTTTCGGACGGCACTTGGCTCGCCCCCGCTTCCAACGAGAAAAACTCCGTCTGGAATGCCTTCATGGACAGAAGCGTGGACGGCGGAAAAACCTGGGAAGCCACGCCCTTTTTGGAACTGGACCGGACGCTCGTCCCCGAGGAAGGCGTCATCCAGCCTGCCGTATGGGAATCATCTCCCGGAAACGTGCATATCCTGCTTCGAAGCTCAGGCGGAAAGATCGCGCGCAGCGACTCCAAAGACTACGGCAAAACCTGGACACCGATCTATCTGACCGAGCTGCCCAACAACAACAGCGGGATAGATATTGCCCACCTGGGCGGAGAAAAAATCGCCCTGATCTACAACCCCATCAGTGAAAACTGGGGCGACAGAAACCCGATCAACCTGGCGGTCTCGCTGGACAACGGCAAAACCTGGGCGATCGACCAAACCATCGAAAAAGGAGCCGATCCCGAAACCGAGTTTTCCTATCCAAGCATCATCCTCGACGGGGACGAGCTGGCCATGACCTATACCTGGAACAGACAAAAAGTGGCCTTCTGGAAGTTCAAAGTGGAAGGGCTGGACTCGGCCGAGTAAACCCAACTGCACCGCGCCAGAAGCCAGTTGTCTGTCTGGACAATCGAATCTTAAAATTCCGCAACTCCCCTTTTCCAAAAGGGGCGGGGGATTTTTTCCGAAAAACACCCTAAAAATGAAATCAAACAACTCATTCATCGGCTGCACGATAGCCTTGGTTTTACTGCTTTGCCCAGGGGATATCCTCGCCCAGTCCACGGTCAAAACCGAATCCAGTTTGGAGATCTTCCCTCCACAAGCGGAGCACGCCCACGGAAGCACCATCGTGGCCCTGCCAAACGGAGACCTGCTGGCAGCGTGGTTTCAGGGTTCGGGCGAGCGGACCGCAGACGACGTGCGGATCCTGGGATCCAGAAAAGCCAAGTCATCGGCTACTTGGTCCGAGCCGTTTTTGATGGCAGACACGCCGGGCATCCCGGATTGCAATCCTGTGCTTTTCCTCAACTCCAAAAACGAACTGACACTCGCCTGGATCGCGGTTTTGGGCAACCAGTGGGAGCATTCGATCCTGAGAACCCGCAAAAGCAAAAACTACGACCAAGCGGGAGCACCGATCTGGAACTGGCAGGACAACATCCTGCTCAAGCCCGGAGAGGAGTTTGTGAAGGAAGTGCAGGAAAAGCTGAAGCAGCTCCCCGGCCTTCACCATGGCTGGTCGGCCTACGCACCGGACTATGACAAGCTGACCATCGAAGCCTCCAAGAATCCCAAATACCGAAGCATCGGATGGATGACCCGGATCAAGCCCTTGGTCTTGGGGGACAAAATCATCCTTCCCCTGTACTCCGACGGATTCAACCTTTCACTGATGGCCATCTCCGAAGACGGCGGAGAAACCTGGAAACCCAGCCTGCCTTTGGTTGGACGGGGTCCGATCCAGCCTGCCCTCGCCCAACGGAAAAACGGGGACATCGTAGCCCTGCTCCGGGATTCCGGCGACGGCCCCAATTTTATCCAACAAAGCATCTCCACCGACCAGGGACAGTCCTGGTCCGCGGCCACCAAGACCAAACTTCCCAATACGGCGAGTGTGGAACTGCTCAGACTGGCGGACGACAGATGGATCCTCGTCGGCAACGACATCCACGACGGCCGCTACCAACTGGCGCTCTGGATTTCTTCGGATGAGGGCGCTACCTGGTCCAGCCAACCTTATTATCTGGAAAACGACACCTCCAAAAAAGGTGGGTTCTCCTACCCTTCGCTCATCCAAGACTCGGCCGGCACGGTCCACATCACCTATTCCAGCCACTTCCCCAGCGGCAAAACCATTGTATATAAGCGTATCAATCCTGAATCTCTCAAATAAAATGAAGAAAAAACCACTGATTCTTGCCCTGGCATTGGCTACCCAACTCGGTGTCCAGTCCTCGGCACAGAATACGACCACCGGCAAGCAGGTTCACCAAGACCGGGTATTTTTGCAGGATTATTCCATCAAAAACACCACCCCACTCGCCACTGCCAACCGCTTCAGTCTGGCAAGCGACCGAAATGGAGTCGTCCAGATCCTCGAAGCCAACCAACTCCTGATGCCATTTGGCGGGCATTTTCAGCAAAACGGAAAGCTCGTATCCGACAAAACCTACCTGCCGATGAAGGACAAGAAAGTCCTGGCCATCGACCGCTATCAGGACCAATTGGTCTATCTCGGCGACAAGGCGGTCTTTAGCAATGCCTGGGCAGGCGTGGTGTATCTGATGCACAGCCTGGACAATCCCACGGCCTTTGCCGGAGGAAATGACTTGGTGTTCCTCGCTGCCGCGAAAAACAAACTCCAGCTCCTGCAAAAGGACAAGGCGGCTTATTCCTTTGAGCTGCCGACCGGAGTGAATGTGTTGGACATTGTCTTTGACGGAGCCCAAAACCAGTTTTGGATCCTGGGCTCAACCGAGATCTATTCCTTCTCCCCTGCCAACAACTCCCTGGCAAAGGCCATCACGGGAGACCAATTGACCTCACTGGCGGTTCACCAGGCCAAGAACCAATTGGTGGTCGGGACTGCAAACGGCTACTTCACCTATGATCTGGGGGCGAAGAAAAAAAGCGAAACCTACCAAAAACTGCCTTGGACAGAGATCACTACCGTCCAAAGCGCAGGCCAGGACATCTGGTTTGGCACTACCATGGGCGCCTTCAGGATGGATGCCTCCGGCAAGTTCAGCTACTATTATGGCGAGCGTTGGCTGCCCGGTGAGCAGGTGAAGGACCTGATCGTACAGGGAAACAAGACCCATGTCCTGACCGAAAATGGCCTCGGAACAATCGTCTTTGAAGAAATGACCCTGGAGCAAAAAGCCGGGATCTTGGACAGACAAATGCGCGAGCGCCATATCCGCCACGGATTCAACGCCTCCACCGACCTGTTGGAAGCGGGGAATTTGGCGACAGCGAGACTTTCCGACTCAGACAACGACGGACTGTGGACGACCATGTACCTCGCCGGAGAAGCGTTCCGCTATGCGGTGACCAAGTCGCCGGAAGCACTGGAAAACTGCAAAGAATCGCTCTTGGCGATGGAAAGACTCTACACCGTCAATCCGGTGGAAGGTTTTCCATCCAGATCTTTTGAGCGCAGCGGCTACATCGAGCAACTGTCCGATCCGGAAAGATGGCAGCATGCCGCTGACCCGGAGTGGGACTGGAAGGCCACGACTTCCTCGGATGAAGCGATCGGACACGTGTTTGTCTTTGGGGTACTGGCCGAGATCGTCGACGACCCCTGGGTCAAAGCCAAATCCATCGAACTGCTTGATGCGCTGATGACCCACATCGTGAAAAATGACATGTACCTGATCGACTACGACGGCAAGCCAACCCTCTGGGGCAAATGGCATCCGGACTATGTCAATGGCTTTCCGGTAAGCGTGGGTGACCGCAAGTTGAATTCGTCCAACATCACCGCGATGCTGCAGACAGCTTATCACTTCACCGGCAAGGACATGTATAAGGAGAAGGCCTTTGAACTGATGGACAAATACGGGTATCTCGAAAACATGATGCGTCCCATGGACGGAATCGGCCGATCCGGTGATGACGGCGACGACTGGGCCAAGATGCTTTCCGACGGATGGAACCACTCAGACGATGAGATGTACTACGTCGGCTACTGGGGACTTTACCGCTACGCCTTTGACGAAAACCTAAAAGCAAAATACAAGGCCTCAATCGTCGATCACTGGGAAGCGGAAAGACCTGAAAAGGAAGGCCTGTGGAACATCTTCACCGCACTGGTTCAGCCTGAAAATTTTGACCTGGAGGAAGCCATCTGGTTTTTGGAGAAACACCCGATCGACCTGATCGGCTGGACGGTCAAAAACAGCCACCGCAAAGACATCGAGTTGCTTGAGCCAAATTTCAGAAACCAGACGACGAAAGAAGTTTTGTCTCCAAGCGAAACCCGCATTGCAAGACACAATGCCAACCGCTTCACCCTGGATGGCGGAAACGGCGGCAGGACAGAAAACAGCCCCGGAGACATCTGGCT
>CAZGYC010000072.1:8138-23190 GCA_964530015.1 uncultured Limnohabitans sp.
CAACTTTCTGATTTTTAGGACATAAAACGGTAATCCCCAATTTTCAAAGTTTTCGCAAATTGAGGCTAGATATGCGCGATATGCGTAATTACTTGTGTTAATTTTTTTGAAAATTTCAGTCGAAAGAAAACAACACAAAAAATGAGCCCACTTGATCGAACGATTTTTGAAGCATTCAGGAACGGGGAAAAGCACGCCATCGAGGCGGTCTATACCTTCTACAAAGCCCCTGTCATGCGATTTATTGTATCCATGGTCAAGGATACCAATGACTCGGAGAGCATTTTTCATGAGGTCATCATGAAGATCATCCGGAGAAGGGAAAAACTCTGCACCGATGAGGGCATCAACGCCTATGTGTTTACCATCGCCAAAAACGAAGTGATCGACTACTTCAAAAAACTGAAAAAGGACCGGGAGCGGATCGAGGATTATTACAGAAACAGGATTGAGTCCGACAGCTCGATGAGTGCCGCGGATGAAGAGGAGATCTTCTGCAATCTGCAGTTTGCGCTGGAAGGGCTGTCCGTGCAGCGCAAAAAGGTGATCGAACTCTCCTACTTCCAAAACCTCTCCTACCAGGAAATTGCCGAAAAACTGATGATCTCCAAAAACACTGTCAAAAACCACCTGATCAAAGCCAAGCTGATGCTCAGAGAACAAATGCTTTAATCCCCATCCGCATTGATATACTGCCTGACGAGAAACCCAAACACCAACAAACCAGTACATCGAGAAGCCCCCTGCAGGTAAGACCTCAGGGGGCTTTCTCTTTTCAAAAGTGAGTCTTAGGCCTTTTTTGGAAAACCTTTGTCATACGGCACGGGAAGTGTCGGCGCGTCTTTTCGTGCTTCGGTTTCCTGAAAGATGCCTTCAAAAGTCGGAGCCTGATCCATCCGGTCTCCCATTCCCCAGCGGGACTTTGGAATCCCATACCAGTGGAGCAAGGTCGCGGCAAACGAGGTCGAGTCGAAAGGAATTGCCTCTCCCGATCGGAAAACCGTGTTTTTCCTGATCCAGGGCGAAACCATTATTGCCGGCACCCTCGGCCCCAACAAGTCAAATTCAAATCCGTCCACCCGGTCGTTTGGCCAAGGTTTGGCAGCATAGGGCGGCGGCACATGGTCGTAGATGCCCCCGTTTTTGGAAAAGGTGATGACCAACAGGGTGTCTTCCCAGTTGGGGCCACTCTTGATTGCCTCGTAGATTTCGTTCAGTGTGATCTCGCCGGGAACCAGGCTGGCACCCGGATGGTAGGAAGACGTTCCAGACGGAGCAATCCACACCGGCTCCAGAAAGCTGAACGACGGCAGCGTTCCGTATTTCGCCTGGATCTTGAAACTCTCGACCCCACCGATGAATTTCATGGAATTCTGATCGATGCTTGGAACCTGCCCCTCCAGATAGAGATGGTAGGTGAAGGGATTGTCTGCCCAGGCGATCGAGTTATAGATGCCCCAGTCGCTGATGCCATTGTTCCACAGCACCTTCCAGAGTGATTGCCGGTGCGGGTACTGGGGCCAGTTGGCATAGATGCTCCCGCCCTCCCAGGTGTCCAGTCGGTTCATGCCGGATCCGCTCACGGCAAAGGCCCGATTGATGTCCGTACCTCCCGGCACCGAGCAAAACCACTCGTCGCTGATGGCGAAGTTTTCCGCCAGTCCGTTCAAGACCGGCAACTGCCCCGGTGTCAGCGTGAGCATCACGTCGCCGCTGGAATTGTTCTTCACAAATCCACCCATATCGGGTTTGACCCTTGCCGGATAGCCGGAATCCGTGGAAAACATCTGAAGCAGGCCATCCGAATTGTCATGGAACGGATCCTGCTTTTGGTCAGAAAGGTCCCAGTCATTGCTCAAAACCCCATTTTGGAACTTCGACTGAAACACCCTTTTTCCTCCGTCCTTGTTGAAGTTTTTGGTGCTTGCCCCTTCAAATGGTTTCGTGGAACCGATAAAGTTGATCGCCTTCTGGTCTTTTTCATAAAGCCAGCCGCAGACATTGTCAAAGGACCTGCTTTCGAGCGTATAGTAGACCACATGTTTGATTTTGGCCCTCATGTACTCGATCGTCCCAGGCTGGGGACTTCCAACTGATATTTGTGGGTCTTTGGTAAGTACTGCCAGCAGCGACGAGCTGTTTTTGATCCCGTCTGGCAGCGTCCCTCCATGGATTACCCGTTGGAAAGGCATCTCGTTGACCGGATGGAATTCCCAAAGACTATAAGTGGCCTTGCCGGGAATCCAGGTGAGCAGCCTATCCCCCACCGGCACTATCTGGTGACGGGAGTCTATCCCTGCCCAATTCCCACTCCATACTTCGGGAATCGACAGTGGCACATTGTTTTGTGGGTCAAAACTCCAGATTTTCACGTCGTTCCCATCTCCATGCCGGTCCAGGACATAGTTCCCCACACAGATCAATTCATGTCCGGCCTGGATCGAAGGAAACCCTCCCTGCGGAGTGTAGGTGCTGGGCAGTGGATCCGAGCTCAGCGGGCTTATGAAATTGGGATCGAAATTATAGAGCATGTAGGTTCCTCTCCCCTCACCTCCTACAAAAAACAGCATGAAGTTCCCCATGGAAATCAGCGGAAGCTCTTTTTGCTCATTCGGATTGTTGGAGTAGTGTCCTCTGTACCCCCAAAATTTGCTTGAGGACCAGGCGCCTTGCTGAACCGGGCTGCCTGCCAGTGGATCCTTGGATCCCGGGTCGAATTCAAAAAGACGATAGGGAAAGGAATTTCCTTTTCCGGCAGGCTGACCAGGCCCCCAAGCTAGAAGATAGCCTCCAATCGGGGCAAGCTTTAGGCCGGGGTCGAAGGAAGCCGTATCGGCAACCGGCACCTGGCTGAACACCCCACGTCGCCCGGGGTGAAAATCCCAAACCTGATAGCTGCTGTTTGAATTGTTTCTGCTAATAAGATAAGTGCCCATAGGGAGGAGTTTTTTGAAAAATGAGTGAAAAATCCGGAAACCGTACCGACAAAACCTGCCGGAGATCAAATATTAACACCTTAAATTAAGTAAAATAATCTGGAAAAAATCCTATATTAAATTCCGGCTCATTCGATTAGCCCCTCCCATTGCAAATCCGTTCTTTCCATCCATAACCATTTCAATATCAGCTACTAAGCATTGGATCGAGGAAACCAAAAAAGCGATGTGCTTGACCAGACCCAAAATAAGCCCGGTTGGCAAACCTCCAGCGTTGTAACTTTTGCCGGAAATCCCGGCGAAAAATTCGGTTTTAGCCCAAGCTGGATTTAGATTCTTTTGAACAATCCCCTACATTCCTGACATGTTTTATTATTTTGGTTACGGATCAAACATCAACCTGATTTCACTCCGCGCAAAAGGCGTGGAACCGATCAATTCGAAGAAAGCCAAGCTCCCGGGCTGGCGGTTGTCCTTCAACGTTCAGCATTGGTTTCGTCACGAGGGCGGGATGGGAAATATCGAACCCGCAATCCATCCCAAAGATCATGTCGAAGGCGTCGTATATCTCTGTAGGGATGAAGACTTGGCATCTTTGGATCTGATGGAATCTTATGGAGCTGCCTACGATAGGACTGAAGTGGAGCTTGAAACCGAATCCGGACCGGCAAAGGCCCTGGCATACATCGGCCTTCCCGACTTTCTGGACGATTCCTGCCTTCCCACCCGACGGTATCTAAACATTATCATGAACGGCGCCAAAGCCGCGGGACTCAGTGAATCTTACATCGAAAAACTTCGCCGTCAGCCTCTGATGCCGGAGATCGAATACCCGCCATTTCAGGCGCCAGAGGGCGATTTTCCCAGCTACGATTCCTCCACACTGGCCGACCATCCGCATCTTACCGCCTTGTCGGGCGCAGTGTTCGACATGAGCGAGGCACGACCCAAGCTCCAAATCATTTCAAACCTCTTTGGGGGAAAGGACATGACACTGTTTTTCCTCAAAAGACACGATACCAGCACCGGAAACGAGACCTTGGAAGACGTGAAAAAGGGCCGGGTCCCAGAAGCCGGAAAAAGCTATCTAAACGCCTATCTGAATGAATACAACAAGGAATTTAAATATGCTGGGGGCTACGTTTTCGATGCTGTTTAGGACAAAAAAATATGGATATTTAAGGAAAATCAGGCAACCAAACGCTAGCCAAACAACAAGATGAACCAATACCAAGAGGCCATGCCCCATGGGCCAATTCAGGAAGTTTTCCCGGACGTGTTTTTCGTCACCGGAACCATGAAAAACGAATTTTTTGGCTCCATGTGGCAATTCAGCCGCAACATGACGGTGGTCAGGGAAAACGGCAACCTCACCATCATCAACTCAGTCCGACTCAAAGACGAAGCCCTGGCTGAACTGGATCGCCTGGGAAAAGTGGCCAATGTGGTCCGAATCGGAGACATGCACGGAATAGATGATCCATTTTATGTCGATCGGTATCAGGCCCAATTCTGGGCAATGCCCGGTATGCGAATCCAGCAAGGACTAAAAGTGGACAAGGAGCTCAAAGAAGGCGGAGAAATGCCTTTCGGAAACTGCTCCTTTTTTGAATTCAAAACCGTGGCAAGACCGGAAGGAATCCTCAGACTCGACCGGGAAGGGGGCATCATGATCGCCTGCGACTCCCTTCAAAACTGGGTCGAACCGGATCAGTTTTTTGACGAAGACACCATCCCGACCATGGAGAAGATGAATTTCTTCAAAAAAGCCGGACTTGGCCTGGCCTGGCTCCACGAGAGCCAGCCCAAGCCGGAGGATTTTGAAAGGCTCAAAAAGATCCCCTTTGAGCATGCACTGTGTGGGCATGGCTATCCCTTGAAGGGCGATGCACAGGAAGAGTACCACCGGACTATTGCCCAATTTTTCAACATTTGATTTGTGAAGAACCTCCACGACAAACCACTGACTGAAACTATTCCGGGGTATATCGTGGAGGGAATCCTGGGCGAGTACTTTCCCCACATCCTGTATATTGCCCGACGGGAAAAAGACGGCGCAAGCGTCGTCTTAAAAACGCTGTTCGAACCCTACCCCAAAAAAGAGCACCTCGCCAGCCTCCGCAGGGAATACCAAATCATCAACAAACTGCGGGGAGAGGGAATCATCGAGGTCAATTCCCTGCTGGAATTCGGCAGTGGCAAGCAAGCCATTGAAATGGAGCTGTTTGGAATCTCACTGGCCCAGCACGTGGCCTCATTCCCGAACCAGATCTTGCCTCTGGACCAATTTTTTGCCATCGCCATCCCCTTGGTCGATTGCATAGGCAAGATGCATGAAAAGGGGATCATCCACAAAGACCTCGTTCCCCGGAACATCCTGATCGACCCCGAAACCCTCGGCATCCGGGTGATCGATTTCAGCGCCGCATCCGAACTCTCCAGAGAGCATCAGGATGTCGCCATGTTCACGACCATCGAAGGGTCTCTGCCCTACATGGCACCCGAACAAACGGGCCGGATGAACCGGGATATTGACTATCGCACGGATTACTATACGCTGGGGATTTCCTTTTTCGAGCTTCTCACCGGCAGGCTCCCCTTTCTGGTCAAGGATGCCCTGGAATGGGTCCACTGCCATATCAGCCGCCAGCCCCCGGCTCCGGTCTCCCTGAATCCGGCTATCCCCAAGATGGTCTCGGACATCCTCGAAAAACTGATGGCAAAGAATGCCGAAGACCGCTACCAAAGCAGTTTTGGATTGGTCGCCGACCTCACCAAAGCCAGGGAATATTTCCGGAACGGATCAAGCAGTACCAGTATTCCCTTGGCCCAATCCGACGTTTCGAGGCTTTTTCAGGTACCGCAAAAGCTCTACGGCAGGTCGGCGGAACTGAACAAGCTCGAAACCTACTTTGAAAACACCACCTACGGGTCGGTCGAATTCTGCCTGGTATCCGGATATTCCGGTGTGGGAAAATCTGTCCTGGTTCAGGAACTTGGCCGTTCGATCGCGAAAAAAAGGGGCTATCTCATCCACGGGAAGTTTGACCAGTTTCGCCAAAACGCGCCATACGTCGCGCTGGCAAGTGCTTTCCGGGACCTGGTCCGTCAGCTTCTCGGAGAACCGAAAGAACGCCTGGATGAATGGAGCAAAAAGATCGCCTCCGCACTGGAAACCAACGGACAACTGATCGTCGATCTGATCCCGGAACTGGAACTGGTCATCGGCAAACAGACCCCGGTACAGGAACTTTCCCCCGCGGAAACCCAAAACCGTTTTTTGATCCTGTTCCTGAATTTCGTCAAGGTATTCGCCTCAGAGGATCACCCCTTGGTCATCTTCCTGGATGACCTGCAGTGGAGCGATATCCCCACACTGAATCTGATCAGCCGTCTGGTCACCGCCACAGAACAACATCACCTCCTCCTGATCGGTGCCTTCCGGGACAACGCCGTGGACGCCACCCATCCGCTGACGCTCACTTTGGAAGAAATCAAAAAGAAACGCGAGGTGGGGCTGCTGCAACTGGAGCCACTGAGTCAGGAAGCGGTGGATCAGATCATCCGGGACACCCTCGTCTGCGATCATTCCAGATCAGGGCAGCTCAGCACGGTTTTGTATGAAAAAACAGGCGGAAACCCGTTTTTCACCATCGAACTGCTAAAGGACCTGCACGAGCGGGGAACCATCTTTTTCGATCTCAAAAACGGCCGGTGGGACTGGGATCTTGAGGCCGTGAAACGTGTGGAAAACAGCGACAGCGTCATAGACTTCCTGGTCACCGGACAGCACCGCCTGGGCGAATCCACCCAATACATCCTCCAGTTGGCCGCCTGCATCGGGGCCACATTTGATCTTCGCACGCTCTCCATCATCCGGGAAGCAAGTATGGAAACTACCGCCACGGAGCTGTATGAGGCCATCAAATCCAACATGATCATCCCGCTGAATGAGACTTACAAATTTGTGGGAGTTGCCGATTCCGGGGAATGGACGGGCTTCAACAGTCCGGATGACACGAATTCCGGCCTGCTAAATCCAACGTACCGATTCCAACACGACCGGGTGCAGCAGGCGGCTTATTCGATGATTCCGCCGGAAAAGAAACAGGCACTGCACCTTTCGATCGGAAGGCTCATCCTGGCGCACACCAGTCCAAAGGAACTGGATGAAGTACTGATCGACGTCGTGGGCCACCTGAACGAAGGCAGGACACTGGTCACGGACCCCAAAGAGCGGAGGGAATTTTCCCGCCTCAACCTCGAAGCAGGCATCAAAGCCCGGCATTCCTCGGCCTACGAGGCCGCTTTGGGTTACCTCAAGATCAGCCTGGAGATGCTGGACTCCGACTCTTGGGGCATGGACTATGCCCTGATGTGGAAACTCAGCGAAGAGCTTCAAAGCTGCTTTTACCTGACTGGAGACTGGAAAAATGCAGACGATTGGACCGAAACCATGCTGCAACATGCGAAGACTCCCGTGGAGCAGGGGCTGGTTTTGTCTGTCCGAACCCGGCAATATGCCACCATCGGCAAGTTGCCCGAATCCATCAAAGCCGCTTATCAGGGCCTCGCCATCCTCGGGTTTGATTTCATACAAATCCCCACTGCGGAAGATGTCGCCGGGGAAGTCCGCCTGGTCGCGGCAAACCAAAACGGAAAGGCCATCGAGGATCTGATCAACAACCCGGAAATCAGCGACCAAAAAGCCCAAATTGCCAGCCAACTCCTGATGGAGATCTTCCCTGCGGCCTTTTTGTCGGGGACGGGCAGGGTGTTTCCCTATCTGGTTTTGAAATCGGTCAACATCGCCTTGGTCTATGGCAACAGCCCCGAGACCGCTTTTGCCTATGCCGCCTATGCGATGCTGCTCTCCGGACACTTCGAAAACCCGGCAGAAGGATTCAGATACGGGGAACTGGCCGTAAACCTGATCGAAAAGTTTGATGACATCTCACTCCGGTCCAGGATCATCTACGTGTACACCATGTTTGTGCATCACTGGAGCAATCACTGGTCCAGCATGACGCCCTGGTTTCAGAAAAGCATCAAGGCGGGTTACCAGTCCGGCGACTTGTTGTATCTGGCCTACAGCGCCCAAGACTGTATCATCTGGGATCCCAGACTGGACTTGGAAACCGCCTCCAAGGAGCAGCGCAAGCTTCTGGTGATCGTCAAAGAATGCGAATATCAAGACTCCCATGATTCGGGGACCCTCTTTCTGCAAATGCAGCAGAATTTCCAGGGACTGACCTCGGGTCAGTTTTCCCTTACGGACGATGGGTTTGATGAGATGGAATGTGTCAGCGGAATGCTGGGCAGGCATTTTATGACCGGGATCGCCAACTACCACATCTACAAAGCGGAGATTCACCTGCTCTACAACGATCCTGCGGGAGCCATCCCCCATATCATTGAGCAGGAGAAGCTCATGGCTTCGGTGATGTCCCTTCCCCAATCCGTCAGGTTTTATGTAGTATCATTCCTGGTTCGCTCGATGCTCCTGCAGACCCTGGAGTTTGAAGAGCGGGAGTCGGTGATCCTGAAGATGCACGAAGCATTGGCCAAGATGACCAAATGGGCAAGCACCTGCCCCGAAAACTTCGAGCACCTGAGGCTGCTGATGGAAGCCGAACTCTCGGGACTTTCGGGAAGGATCAGCGAAACCCTCCTGCTCTACGAGCAGGCGATCCAAAATGCCAACAAAAACGGATTTATAAGGGATGAAGCCATGGCCAACGAACTGGCGGGGAGGTTCTTGACAAAAAACGGCCTGCCGAAAGCCGCAGAGGGCTACTTGTTGGCCTCGCATTACCTGTACTATCGATGGGGAGCCTACCGCAAGACCCAGGAGATGGAAAAGAAACATCCGATCTTCCGCGGCACTGCCTCTTTCCACGGCACCAAGTCTGTCCAATCCACGCTCAACAAGCCGGGCACCTCAGGCTCTGACACGTTAAACGCGGATTTTTTGGACATGAGCTCCGTCTTCCGGGCCTCCCAAATGATCTCGGGAGAGCTTGTCCTGGGCAAATTGCTGAAAGCCACCCTGCAGATCCTGATCGAAAACGCCGGGGCAAAAACCGGGTTTCTCGTCGAGCAAAAGGAAAACAAGCTGATCGTCGTGGCGCAGGACGGTGCAGACCATCCCGAAGAATTGCATCCCGCCCATATTTCCAGAAATGCAGATCCGGCCTTTCTCCCGATCACCCTGATCAATACCGCCCTGCGCACCAAAAAACCGATTGTGATCGGAAATGCGCGGGAGCAAAACCTTTTTTCCTCAGATCCCTACATCATCCACCAAAAGCCCCTCTCGATGATGTGCGTGCCGCTTTCCACCCACAATCAGGGAAATGTAGCGGTCTATCTCGAAAACAACCTGACCCACAGCGCCTTCACCGAAGAGCGGGTCAAAGTCATCAAACTGCTCGCTACACAAGCCGCCATCTCCATCGAAAACGCCAGGATATACGAGCAGCAGGAAAAACTCCTGAAAGCCCAGCAGCACTTCGTTCCGATCCAGTTTCTGAAGCATCTGGGCCATGATGACATCGCCAAGGTAAAACTTGGCGAGTCGGTCGCCATGGATATGACGGTGCTCTTTTCGGACATCCGAAACTTCACTCCACTGGTCGAGCTGCTGTCTCCCCAGTCTGTGATAGAGCTGCTGAACGACTATTTCAGCCATCTGGGAAAACACATCTCCGAATTCGGCGGGTTCATCGATTCCTACTCCGGGGATGAAATTCTCGCGCTTTTTGCCGTCCCTGCCCATCAGGCGATAGATGCGGGAATCAGCATGGCCCGGGCACTCCGGAGATTCAACCAGGATTCGGGGACAAACAGCCATCCGATCCTCAGAATGGGAATCGGGGTGAATACCGGTCCGCTGGTATTGGGTACCATGGGCGCCTATGACCGGATGCAGTGTTCGGTGCTGGGAGACACGGTCAACCTGGCTTCCAGGATTGAGCAATTGACCAAGGTCTATGGAGCCCAGTTTCTGATTGGGGAAAATACCCATCGATCCCTGGAGCATCCTGAAAAGTATTCGATCCGAATGGTGGACCGGGTGGCTGTCAAAGGAAAAGCACTCGCCGTGAGGCTTTATGAGATTTTGGATGCGGAAGAACCCGACCGAAAAGAAGCCAAGGAATCAACCAAGGAATTTCTCGAACGGGGAATGGAGGCTTATTTCAAACGGGAG
This sequence comes from uncultured Limnohabitans sp., assembly GCA_964530015.1. GTDB lineage: Bacteria > Bacteroidota > Bacteroidia > Cytophagales > Cyclobacteriaceae > Algoriphagus. The sequence goes on from CAZGYC010000072.1 coordinate 18,285, forward strand.
TTTGCTTCCGCCCAGGGGCTGTTTTCCAAAGGGATGGAGAAAGATCCGGAAGATCCCGTCTTTGGGATGTTCTTTCACAGATCCCAGCGCTACCTCAAAAACCCGCCTCCGGAGGACTGGGGGGGATATGAAAGCCTAGGCGCCAAATAACCCAAGCGATGCCTCCATAAGTCCGAATCCCCTATCTTGTCAATCGATGCCCTCAGAAGGATCCAAAGGCAAAGGATATGCTTCGGGCTTTTTTGAAACAAAAACCCCTGGATGTGACACGTATGAAGGAATATCGCCTAGGTGTAGTCATGGATCCGATCGAATCCATCAATCCAAAAAAGGACACCTCCCTTGCACTCCTGCTGGAAGCCCAGTCGCGGGGCTGGCAGATCGAGTACTTGGAGATGAAGGACCTCTTCCTCAGAGACGGCCATGCAGAGGGTCGTATGCGTCGCGTGAAAGTTTTTGATGACCTGGATCGCTGGTATCGGATTGAAGCGGAAAGGCATGGCCCGCTGTCGGATTTGGATGTCCTCATCATGCGCAAAGACCCACCCTTTGACATCGAATACATCATGGCTACCTACATCCTGGAAAGAGCCGAAGCGGAAGGCGTCCTGGTGCTCAACCGGGCCCAATCGCTCCGGGATGCCAACGAAAAAGTCTTTACGGCCTGGTTTCCCCAGTGCTGTCCTCCCAGCCTGTTGACCCGCTCCAAATCCGCGGTGAAAGAGTTTCTCCGGCTTCACCGCAAGATCGTCGTCAAGCCCACCTCCAAGATGGGCGGACAGTCGGTTTTTGTGGTTTCCGAGGGAGATCCCAATACCAATGTGATCCTGGAGGAACTGACCCAAAAGGAATCCTGCTACATCCAGGCACAAGTTTACATTCCCGAAATCGTCCAAAAAGGCGACAAACGAATCATCCTGATCGACGGAGAACCGGTAAAATACGGAATCGCCAGGATCCCGACCGGAGACGATCACCGTGGAAATATGGCCGTGGGAGCCGTCCCTGAGGGTTTTGAATTGACCAAGCGGGATCAATGGATTTGCGCACAGATCGGCCCTGAGCTGAAAAAGCGGGGATTGTTTTTCGTGGGAATCGATGTCATCGGAGACTACTTGACGGAGATCAATGTCACCAGCCCCACCGGAATCCTGGAAATCGGCAAGATCTTCCACATCAATATCGCAGCCCGGTTTTTTGGGGTTTTGGAAGCAAAACTTGGCTCTGCCAAAATCGGAAAAACATGATCTCCCCTCTCGGCAATCCCCCGGGTCGCCGGTTGACAAGAATCCCGGGTTTGCTGGGTGTTGGATGTCCGGTTTGGGAAGACGGAAGACCGAAGAGAAGAAATCACACAGCAATATCAATCCCAAAAGCCGCTGTTTTTTGACAAGCCATGCGTGAAAAAAACGAAACCCCCAGTCTCGATCACTGCAGGGATTTTATCAAAAGAGCACTTTTTGAGCCGAAGGCAAGCCCCATCGACACAGGATCTCCCGGTCTTGTCGGGGTCGAACTTGAGACATTTCCCGTTGGCTTCGCAGACGCCGAAAAAACAAGCGCCAGGCCTGTTCCGCTGAGCCAATGTGTGGCCGCCCTCATCGAGGTCTTAAAAGACTATCCGATGGATCGGGATTGGGAAAAGGGAGCCCCGTCCGAAATCACCCTCCCGAATGGAGCCTCCTTCCAATACGAGCCGGGAGGGCAGCTCGAGGTCGTCACCCATCCCTGTCAATCCCTTCCCGAGCTGATTGACCGGCTTGGCTTTCTGCGGGAAATCCTGGATCAAATCACCGAAAAACACCAAATCCATTTTGCCCAACTAGGTACAAACCCCTGGTTTGACCCAGCCCAAATCGGCCTGCAGCTCGACAAACCCCGATATCGGGCACTCCAGGAGTATTTTTCCCAGATCGGACCTTTCGGCATTCAGATGATGCGCCAGACCTGTTCCCTCCATGTCAATCTGGACTTGGGCATCGGGGAAGAAACCCAGGTCAAGCGCTTCCTCGCCGCAAATCTGCTGGTTCCATTTGCCACGGCCATTTTTGCCAACTCGGGGATTCTCGGGGGAAAACCAACCGGACACAAATCGCATCGCAGCTTCATCTGGCAGCAACTTGACCCCAAAAGATCGGGGATCCTATCCATCAAAAAACCATCCGGGCTTCCGGGAAAAGACGCCTTGGTCGAAGCCTATCTGGATTTTGCGCTGCAGGCTCCCATCATCCATATCAAGGAGCTTGGGGATCGGGTTTTCCCCAGGGACTTCACCTTGGACTATTGGCTGAAAAACCCCATTGAAGGCATCTCTCCATCCCTCGATGACCTGGAAAACCACCTCTCCATGCTTTATCCGGAAGTGCGACCCAAAGGCTTCTTGGAAATCAGAACCGCCGATGCGCTTCCCGGAGAATGGCAACTGGTTCCGGCGTTTTTCTATGCCGGGCTCCTCTACTCGGACAGTTCCCTGGAAAAAACGCTGGACTTGCTTTTGCCTTTGGCACCGAAAATCGAAAACCTCTACAGGCAATCCCCATTTGGGCTGGAATCGGATCGGATCTTTGGTTTTTCAAAAAAACTGATGCATCTGGCTTTGGAAGGGCTCAGTGACTTGCCCAGGGAATTTGTCGGGGCCATTCCGATCAAAAATCTCCAAGCTTTTCATGAAAGATTCACGGCGCAGCGCAAAACCGTGGCAGATGGGACAATCGCCAGATTTTCAGAAGGCAAGCCATTGATTTATTGAATGTTTGGGCTATCTTCTTTTCTTTTTCCCAGCCTTTTAAACAAACTAAAGGAACTATGAGTGATTTTTCCCAATTGCAAAAGGTGATCGCCTCCATCCAATCCCAAACCCTCCTGCCGATAGTCATATTTGATCTGGATGACACCTTGTTTTCAACGGCAAGAAGGAACCTGACAATCATTCAAAATTTCGCCGGAGATCAGGGGGACATCTACCCGGATTTTGCCAAAATAGCCGCCAATCTGAAGCTTTCTGACATGAATTGGAGTGTCAGTCTTGCTCTGACGAATGCCGGGTTGGATCCCGACAGTCCCTCCCTGTCGCCTTTTATTGCCTATTGGGGCAATACTTTTTTTACAGACGACTATGCTTCCCTGGATCTGCCAAATCCCGGGGCGGTGGACTTTGCCAATGCCTGCCACGACGCGGGGGCGATGCTTTTTTACCTGACCGGACGGCATATCGGCGATCCGGGTCTCAAAAACGGAATGGGATTGGGCACGGCTCTGGACTTCACCAACCGGGGATTTCCGTTTTGGAAGGGCAGGTGTGAGCTCAAACTCAAAAAAATAAAAACGCAAACCGACGTAGATTACAAAACTGAGGCCTTAGCCGAGATCAAATCCCTGAAAGGAATGGTCGTGGCCACTTTTGACAACGAGCCCGCCAATGCAGTCCTCTTCCGGCAGCACTTCCCGGATGCGCTGAATTTCTGGGTAAAAACCACCTGGAATCCCAAAGACAATCCATCCATGGACGGACTGAACGTCATCCCGGATTTTTCACAATGGAAATCCCCCCCACCCAAACAAACTTGTTGACTATGAACACCTACCGTTATTCTCTCGGTCCAGTCAGGGCAATGAACGAACTTTTTCCGGCGGCAAAATATGCCGACAAAGACCTCCACTTCAAGACCAGAGCCGATGTGATCCGCCACTATACCCAAAACTCCCTGGCGGCTGACCGCATTTCCGGTGTTGACCAGGTGCTGGTCAAAAAGGAAAACGGGGAATATTTCATCGAACTCTCCGGATCGGCACCGGCGGGTATTTTGAAGGGTTTTGGCGATCAGCATCGCCGGATTTTCAACAAAGAAAACGCCCGAAAGGCCATCCGAGGCAAGCGGCTGATGGAGCGTTTTGGGGTCTGGAATCCCATGAACCATTACTCTGTCAACAAAAACCCCTTTGACGGCACCTCCAAATGGACACTTTTTCCGCCTTTGGGCCTGAATGTGCTGGGGCAAAAAGGGCTTCTGCTGATGCACTATCCACCCTGGGCGGTGCTTCAGGCCGGGACATTTGAAAATGCCATGACCATGCAGCGCTGGGGCCGGATGCTCTCCGCCGCGGGAGTTCCGGATGGGGAGCTGAACCTCTACAAGACTTTTATCGACGTGAATCCGGTGGCCGCTCCGGGATCGGGGGAAAGTGAATACCCCAACGACTACATGCCCATCATGATGGCTTCCGCCTTTTTCGACGGGCCCAAGGACAGGGATTACATCAAGTCGATGCTGGAGCTGTACCTCACCCCTCCGGGCTGGCCCGAGGACAGCAAGTACACGCTGCCCCTCCTGATCTGCGGATCACCGCTTTACGATCCCCAGGCACCGGGATGGTTTCGCACCGCCTACACGGATATACTTCCCACGCTGAAGGGGGAAAGCAGCGGTGTCCCCTACTCCATTCCGCTGGTGGATGTCATGCAGACGGGCAAGTTCCGAGTCCGGCCCGACTCCAAGCGGGAGACGCCGTATTTCATCGGAAACCACATGATCGCCGCCGGCGTCACCGGCGAATGCACCAAGGATGCCTCCCAAATACCCGACATCCGGCAGTACGAAGCCCAGGATTTGGTAGCGGCGACTTTCCTGAAACTCTATACCGAAAACCCCAGTCTGGAACCGGAGGATGCCAAAGCACAGGCCTGCAAAAGATGGTATGGCAATGAAGCCGGAACGGGCGTTCCCGCTCCGCCCGATCCGCAGGACGCTTTGACACTTTGTGCCTTGGCCCAGATGGATCTGTTTTTCACCCCCAATCCTCCCAGTCCAACCTACAATTTTGAGCAGGCTTGCAAGCGATGCCAGGAAGCCAAGGAAAAGAACAATCCCTGTGCAAGTCCCATCGGGCCGACGGACCCGAATAAGAT
>CAZGYC010000073.1:0-7031 GCA_964530015.1 uncultured Limnohabitans sp.
CCAAACTGAAAAGCACCCCCCAGTGAATCCCGCCCAAGGTACCTGCTGCTCCTCAAGTACCTATCCGAAAACGCCGTGTCGGTCAGTTGCTCCCTGCGACTTGCCTCGGAAATAGCCGCAAAACCCACCGGAAACTCCTGGGCGCAAGTCTCCTGAATGAGGCAAAGCAAAGAGAATGCAAAGGCGAACAGGTATTTGTTCATGGGTTTCAACAGTAGTCTTTTTGGGGAGGTTAGGTGTTCCGCCTGGTGGAGACTGACCGGGGCGATGATGACAGCTCCCGTGCCCCGTGTCCACAGGCCACTTTGGCGATAGATATTCCGGTCTGTGTGGACACAGACCTGGGTGGAGACACAGATCCAGACCGTGGCGGGAGCGTTGGACAGGTGAATGCCTACGTTTTGGGAAGCGTGAATTGACTTATACAAACACTCTCTTGCTATTCCGAGCAAGATATCCCGGTGCGGTTTCATCCTCCAGACTCATCCCAACGATAAGGGAATGGGCATCGTTGCTTCCGTCTTCCAATGGGTCATAGACTGTTTCCAAACCAGTTTCTTTGACAGTTTCGTTCTTCAGTTCAAACAGAAAAAATTTGCCTGGATCGCCGATGGCCCTTTCTGGGTTGGTTTTCGATTTGAGGTCAACGGACAGTTTGCCTTCATCTTTTTCCCTGAGTTTGAAGACCCTGGAAGTGGGGGTGCCGTCAGGATTACAATATCTTTTTTCGGGATATCCCCTTCTGTACAGCCATTCTTCCGAAGGTATCAGGTCTCCCTTTTTCATTCGCCCATTTCAGTTGATTTCAACCATTCCAAAACACCGGGAAGGTAATTTTCGGATCGGAAGTCCTTTTGGAAGGGAAGTGCCTTTGCGGGAAAAAAGACAGCCACCGTCCGCTGGGGGAAAAAGATCAACTCAACGGATTTCCCACTTGCGGTATCCCTTAAGTCAAGCAGAATTTCCCCGTTTGGACCCGGCGCGGCGTTGTATATAGGCTGTCCGATATTTTCCAATACCTGCGCAATGAATGCCGTCCGATCCAGTGCCCCAGGATCCGGTGCCAATGCGCCGTCCTCATCCCAGTTGTTGTCCAATTCCGAAAATTCCGCAAGCAGGCCCAAAACCCGAGTGTTCAGTCTGACTTCTTCATGATACCGATCTTCTGTCAACAGGAAGAGGCTTGGGCTTTTGAACTGTTCGGATTGAATAGTCCTGACTGTCGCCGACATATACGGATAGCTTTGGATCTCCGCCGGAGTCGAGTAACTAGCGATCAAGGCTTGCATAAAATTCAGGGGTCAACATATTCTTAAACATTTCGGAGGTGTGCTTGTGCGCAAAGACGAGCCATGGAATGACGTCTCCCTTTTCGATTCTCCCCACTTTCTCGACAACGGTATTCCAGACCACGGAGTTCTTTTTGCTTTGGTTGTTGGTCCCGCTTGATATGGACAGGCTGAGGACAGACCCTTCTTCCAGGTCAAATCCCTGTTGGACCGTATAATTCCGTAGCTTCCCAGGAGGGTGATAATCCGTCAAAATATCGGTTTGGAGGTTGTTCCTCATAAAATCAATCGGATGTCCCTCGTCGATGTCCCAGGCATCGATGTAATGAAGCTTGATCCTGTTGAATTTCATGGGGGTACCGTAACTCTCCATCAGGCGCTCCAAGGTGGATGTGACGAGTGGAAAAAATCCCCCCTCCCATTCATAACTTGCCTCCACGTCGTTGATCGCCAGTATGCCTTGCCCATGCTGGACTACCGGCCATTCGAGCTCGCTTTTCCAAAACTGGTTGACAGGAGATCCAAATATCCTAAAAGGCAGGTTTTCCGGAACCAGTTTTCTATATACGGGAAACTCCCTTTCCTGTTTTGCGGCAAATTTCCCTTGGGCCAAATCAAAACCCTTGTCAATCTGAACGCCGGACAGGTCTGCAGCCCCTTCCCATCTTAGTTCAAAAATTACTTCCTTCAGGGGTGCTTTTTTTAGCTTTCTATTGCCCATTTGTCAAATCTAAACAAATCGTGCAGAGTCCGCAAATCTTGGCCCCCAATCCCGACATCCCGGCCCCTCTTTCCGGAAGATCCCTCGGGATCGAAGGTATCCAAAGCTATTGTTTTTTCGTGTGATTTTAACATTCAGTCCTGTTCCATATTAAGCGTTGAAGGGGTGCGGCTAGCGAATAAACCCTTAACATTCAACGCAAGACCTCCCCTACTTTCCATGGCCGATGTCCCACTTCCGTATGCCGATAACTGGGCATTCCGAATTGTGAAGCAAGTGAAAGATCCGGTTGGTAGAGTTTCGGTCTGTGCGGGCACAGACCGGGGCGGAGTAAAACAAAAAGACCTTCCAGTCCCGCATGTACGGGACTGGAAGGTCTGCCTGCCGCTCTATTCCAAGATCGCTTCGGTCGCGAATGAATCCGAACCCAACGACAAAGTAAAGACTGCTCCCCACCAATGACGGGAAGCCCCGCGAGGACGGGAGGCTACTTATTCCAAAAATAGATCAAGCTTACCTGCGCCAACATACTGGTCAGGTTCTCCCCTTTCGGAAACTCCGGGGTACTGGCCGGGTCGAGCTGCCACTGGTAGTTGCGGGCGTGGATGAGCTGGAGCTTGGAGCTGAGCAGGAGGTTACCGAATTCCTTGTCGTATAAGAAACCCAGGGAAAGGTCAACCCAGGGTTTGCGCTCGGTGAACTGAAGCAATGCCTTGTAGTAGAAATCCTGATTGTTCGCTAAGCGCTCGAAGGAAAGACCAATTTTGTCAAGGCCATCAACCAGCGCAACTTCCATGGTTTGAACGTTGGAACCAACGCCTATTCCCACGCCGAGAGGCTGTCCGTAGTTGACAAAGCCTCTTGCCGGATTGTGGGTATGCCAGGTAAGGCCTCCCTTTATTCCTCCGGAAATCCCGCCGTATCTAATATGGCGGTTTACCGATTCTTGTTGGTGCGTAATTTCCGAACGGACCTGGATGGTCTTGCCCCAATCGGGCACTTCAAACAATTGATTAAATCCAAGGATAAACGCTCTTGCATGCTCAGGATTAAGGATGTACTCCCTCCAATTGTACGCATGATCCCTCCTGCCAAATTCAAAATACAATTCGGATTTACTCTTTGGCACGACTAGACGTCCGAAGAAAGTGATCGTCTGGTCTCTGCCATTTGCGTCAAAATCGACCGTGTTACCATTTTTAAAAAAGTTCTTTTTCTGAAAGCCCTCAAAGATCGGAAACCAATCCAGAAACTCATTCCCCCGATTCGCATCATATTGTTGGAATGTACGGGAAAAGCCAAAAAAGAAACCCCGAACCCATTTTGGATTCCAGGACACTGTGATGGCATTGAGGTATCTCCAATCTCCCGTAAACGGCTTAAAATATAACTCATTCAAGGCCTGATCCTGCGAAGGAGCTAGCCCGGAATTTTCCAATCGCCCCATGATAACCTGTCCCTCAAAATTCCCAATGAATGTCTTCGCAGGTTTGGTTGTGTTCAAAGTCAGATGCGGAAAGCCCTGAGCATTATTGGAAAAAGTCAGCGCGTTGAATTGTCCCGGTCCCCACCAAATATTTTGGGTTGAAGCACCTATTTCAAACGCTCCGTATTGAAAAGTAAGTTTGGACTGTCCCCACCAGGGATTGGCTACCCAGCTATCGCCAAAGCGCTCCGGAAAATCACCCCAATTCCAGAAAAAAAATTTGTCTCGAATTTCCGAATTTGACATTTCATCGAGTCCAGTATAAAAACCTTTGTTTTGAGCTATGACCAATTCAGGCCTAAAGGTCAGATTGATAAATTTGTACTTCACCTCTAACCCACCAGAAAAATAGATTTGAAAACCAGGATTTGGGATCATGCCGTAATCCCCCCAACCATAGGGCCTGTCAGTGAGTAGCTTGGTGTTAAAAAATACAGGGGAAATGGAAATCTCCAAACTCTTTGGAATATAGTCTTCATCAATTTTAAAGCCCAAAGAATCTTCTTGACCCAGATAAATCGGCCGTAAATTCATGCTGACGGGGTGTTCCAGGCTATCGAGCAACTGATTCCTCCGGGAAATTTCCGTTTGCCAAAATCCCGGGCCCCAACTTTGGGCCATGATGGCCAAAGGGAAAATCAACAAAAAGACCAGAACACATAGCTTTAACATTCCTTGATCAAACTCAACAGTGATTTTGCAATTCGCTTCCTCTCAAAATCAGCAGCCAATTTCCTGCTGCCTATTTTAAAGTGTTCCAATTCGGATCTCTTATCAAAAAACTCAAGGACCTTGGCTTTAAAATCATCCGGATTTTCCGGTTCAAAACACAACCCAGCACCGTAAGTTTCAATTATATTTTTTGTTTCTCCTTCCAATCCCAACAAAATGGGCTTTTCAACAGCAGCAGCTTCAAATATTTTGGAAGGGATCACTGTGAGAAACGTATCCGACTTTTTGAGATTTACCAAGGCAATATCCATCAAATTCAAGTAATCCAAAATCTCTTCTTTCGGTACCGAACTTAAAAAAGTGACATTATCAATTTGATGTTCTCCTGCATAATTGACCAAATCATTTTTTCTGGCACCATCACCCAAGAACAAAAAATGGATTCCCGGATGTTCATTTTGCATTTCCCTAGCCTGATCGAGGATAAAATCCAAGCCATGTGCAAGTCCATGGGTACCGATATAGGCAAAGACAAATTTTCCCTTTAGGCCCAATTTTTCCTCCAAAGCCAAAGGCTTGGGACCTGGATAATATTTGGCCAGATCCACTCCATTTTTAAATACGTCAATTTTACCAGAATCAATGCCTCTTGAGGAAATCTTCTCCTTGAACGTATCCGTCACTACAATTATCCTATCCGCAGACCTATACATCAGCATTTCAACCCATTCCAAAAAAGCGATCAGTCTTTTGTTTTTCATTGCCCCCACCGCGATGATGGACTCCGGCCAAAGGTCCCTAACCTCCATGATCCATTTTCTGCGTGTAAAAAGTCCAATTTGCCAAGCCGACATGGCTGCAAAAAACTGCGGCGAAGTACCAATGACGATATCGGATTTCACAAATAATCCATGCAAGAAGGAACTTATCCCAAAACTGATGTAATCCAATATCCGTCTGGATGTCCCCTCGTTTGCGGTAATGTAAGACCATACCCGAATCACCCGAATTCCCTCCATTGTTTCTTCCTTCCTCCAGGTATTGGTATACCCTCCAAAAACTTTTCCTTTGGGGAAGTTTGGAAAGCAGGTAATTACAGTGACCTCCGCTCCCAGCTCAACCCACTCTTTGCAGTGTTCAAAAGTCCGGTTTGCGGGAGCATTTATCTCAGGGGGAAAGTTATCTGTTATGAAAAGGATTCTCATGCTTGACAAGTAATCGATGTTGAAAGCGTGTTTCCCGAAAATTTGATTTTTACAAGTTTCGAAGGAACAAGCATATTATACCCCAAGGCAAATTCATAAGCCCCGATTTGAATGTCGGCAGCCCTATCGGCCACCAACCAAAGCCCTGCCCTCAGTAAGATTTTGCCGGAATTAACCAGCCGGGGATTTAGTTCAGGATGCAGGTAAAATCGAGCTTCCACCTGTGAATTGGACTGGAGGCCGATTATCTCATCGAGGATCTGAAATCCGGCGTCGGACAATTTAAAAGTCCTTTGATGGATTTGGGGACCAAATCCATCGTGCTGTGCGGAGACCAAATATTCAGTATCACTTACCAATTTCACCTTTGCCCGTTTGCCAACCCGAAAACCAGCCCAGACTTGAGATGAATTCCTCCTATCAATGGTAATGGTATTGTGGGCTAAGGTAGATCGTTCCCAGTCCCGTCTTGGACTTATATTATAGGTGGAAATTCCCGGGTCTACAACCACCGGAGTGTTTCCATCATGAAGTACAAATGAAAAAGTGTCCGCATGTGCATGACCGGGTTGGTAGCTTGGTTTGATCCCTTCGATATCTGCCATCAGCTTCAAATCTCCCGATTGCAGTATCCTGAAACCAGACTCCTTCAATTTGGCTTCTTTTGGAGAAAGCCCAATAGATTTTCCCATATCGAGAAGCTGTGCAGGGGAATAGGCGATTCCCTCGGTGGTGTCATTGAAATGGGGCAAAGAACCATTCCTGAAAGTCATTTGATCAAGCCAACCTAACATAGATTCTGCCTTTTCTTTCAGGAAAGACTTTAGAGGAGAGGTTTGGGGGGTCAAAAAATATGCCTCAAGGACTCTAAATAGAATGATCTGGTGATACATGGGCGCCAATTCGTAGTGCCCCCCATCCGGCAGGATTTGTTCGTCCAATTGCTCCTTAAGCAATCTTCCTGCCTTGTCAATCCACTCTTGCTTTTGAAAATACAAGGCCCCCATCCAAAATGCGAAGGCATTTTCCAGCAGATGATTGGCCAATAGGTGATATTCCAAATTTTGGGACAGGTAGTTTATTTCTGCAAGAAGATATTTTTCAAGTTCTTCCGAATAGATCCGTTCCGTTGAATTGGCATTCAGGAACCGGACCATATTCATGATCCTCAGTGAGGCTGGATACGGTTCAATAGGGAGCTTTCCTGTCCAGAGCCAATGATAAATATCTTTTACGAGCTGGATTTTAATCTCAAGGGACAAATTCTCTTGTTTTAAAAAATCAAGGTATTGAAGGTTGTAGTTCCAGAGCTTGCCGTGAGTTTGGTCGTTCCAGTCAATCGAGGATTTGGGATAAGTTCGAGTAAGGTTTAAAAATTCAAAATGGAGTTTGCCGGATTCAACTTTAAGGAATTGATTGATTGCTGGAGTTTCAAAAAAATCAAGTTTGTGAGTTTGGGGAATTGGTATTTGAAACGAAGAAAGCGGACCAACTTTGGAAAGTCTGTTTTTTACCTGATATATGGCCTGAATGGGCTTTAGGTGGGACAGGGTGTGAAAAAGTGTATTCAGTTTGGAGAGCATTTTATTATATTTCCCGCAACGGGCGCTGAAGTTTTCTATTTCTCGCGGCGAGCGCAACGTTCTTTCGCAGCGGGC
>CAZGYC010000073.1:7131-9562 GCA_964530015.1 uncultured Limnohabitans sp.
CAAAGATTTTATGTTTTTCGCAATGGCCGTAAATAAATTGGGCTTAGGGCGCTGAAGTTTTCTATTTCTCGCGGCGAGCGCAACGTTCTTTCGCAGCGGGCGCAAAGATTTTATGTTTTTCGCAATGGCCGTAAATAAATTGGGCTTAGGGCGCTGAGGTTTTCTATTTCTCGCAGGGGGCGCAAATATTTTAATATTACGCAGCGTGCGCCGCGTTAATCGTTGCGATCATTGCGTGAACCCTTCAAAGATGTTGTTCAATCGAAAAAGCCCTTCAAAATCAATTCCTGTAAGTGATCTTTGGAGACATTTTCTTCTGAAATTCCTTTACAAATGAAATACTCGCCATTTTCCCCACTTTGAAAAAATCTTTTCGCCTCTTTATCGGTCAATCCAAAAATATTGTAATGACAAGGGTCACCATTGGAGTCATCCAACTCTAGCCTGGGATGATTTGGTAGTTGGTCTGAACTGAATTTCCAAAATATCGGGGGCTGATAGCTGATTTTTTGGTAATGGGTATCAATATGGCTGCATGAGTCTCCTGAATTTTGCCTGGCGCAGTCCTGGTCAAATACGGAGATTCCTCCTCTTCGACCAGAAGAATTCCTGAAGGCAAGGCTGGAAAATCTGGATAAATTTTTGTCGAAATGGTTTGGGGAAAGTACACGAACGATTTCCATAGGAATTGACCCTTGAAAAGATTGATTTTAGTAAAAAGTCTTTCAAAATTTAATCCCTCGAATTCCAAAACCACATTTTGTTCTCGATCTTCAACCAAAAACTCAATGGATGAGTCTGGCAGGATATTAATTTCAATAAAATAATCCTGGAGATAACCAGTTACCTGAATTTCCCCCCAAATGCCGGGGAAAGCATCTATTTTGCAAAACAATTCCAAATGAAGACGTTGGGCGATCTTTTCGGCTAACTTAACGGTTTCAGGATTTGCGCCGTGTCCTTCTCCGTAATGCCATCCTTTTTCCAATTCTCCAAAGGATCTGATTTTCCTGATCGTAACCATTAGATTGTCGGCAAGCTTTGACTTTTCCGCTTTGTAACCTGAATACAAAACTGTTTCTTTTGAAATCATGGTTTTAGGAATTTTTCCACTTCATGTGTGGTCATAATAGACTGATTGGACTTCTCTTCGATCGAGTCGATGATCTCTTTCAACGATTGGCTGAGGGTTTTGGCTATGGTAAATGACATGTTTACAACTCCTGCAGGCTTTCCATTTTGCTGAAGCACTACCATCACATCTGAATTCCCGACCGCATTGGTGAAACCATTACAATAGATCTTGGGAATGGAATCGGACTCCAAGGCGAGATTAATGAGTTGGTTTAAAGCCGCTGCTTGGTTTGGTGGGCTAGACTGATCAGGATCTTGCATGACAGAGCATATTTTAAAAATGAATACTAGGGATTATCTGACGGAAAATCAATGATAAATGTTGGTATTTCAGAGGTTTCACGCAACGAGCGCAGAGTTTTCTCACAGCAGGCACCAAGATATTTTATCTCTCGCAGCGTACGTAGTTTTTCCACTTTCTCGCAGCGTACGCAGCAAAAATCGCGGCGAACGCCGAGAGAACTTTTTTTCATAGCCCATTTGCAAGACGATGTATCCCGTCTTTGAGCAACTTGGTATTGAAGTTTAGGAGAAGTCCCAGTTTGTGGCCGGAGAGCTTGAGGTAGGTGAGTGTTTGCGCGAAGTGAACCGGGGCGAGTGTTTCGATGGCTTTGACTTCGACGATGACTTTGTTTTCGACTAAGAGATCTAGTCTGAACCCTGCTTCGAATTTGATTTCTTTGTACACAAGGGGCACTGGCAACTGTGTATCAACAATCAAACCAGCCTGCCGTATTTCGTACTCAAGTGTTCGTTCATACACGGATTCCAAAAGTCCGGGGCCTAGGGTTCGGTGAATCTCAAAAGACTTATCCAAAATAATGGTAGCGATCTCGTTCTCAGTCATAAAAATGGATTTTTGGTGTTTCACTTAACGAGCGCTGGGGGATTTTGATTCTTTTTCCCGCAACGAGCGCAAAGGTTTTAACTCTTCACGCAGCGACCGCCGCGTTAATCTTTTTGATTTCTCGCAGCGCACGCAACGCTATTCTTTTGCGATCTCTGCGTGAAATCTATTCATTTCCCGCAGCGGTCGCCGCGAACAAACGCCGCGACCGCTGCGTGAAAAAATTAATCAATATTAACCCATGCCCCGGTTTTGAGGATTTTGATTCTTTTTCCCGCAACGAGCGCAAAGGTTTTAACTCTTCACGCAGCGACCGCCGCGTTAATCTTTTTGATTTCTCGCAGCGCACGCAACGCTATTCTTTTGCGATCTCTGCGTGAAATCTATTCATTTCCCGCAGCGGTCGCCGCGAACAAACGCCGCGACCGCTGCGTGAAAAAATTAATCAAT
>CAZGYC010000073.1:9662-23143 GCA_964530015.1 uncultured Limnohabitans sp.
CGCAGCGCACGCAACGCTATTCTTTTGCGATCTCTGCGTGAAATCTGTTTATTTCCCGCAGCGGTCGCCGCGAACAAACGCTGCGACCGCTGCGTGAAAAAATTAATCAATATTAACCCATGCCCCGGTTTTTAGGCTTTCGATCGCAGCAAAGCTAGCCTTTGTGGTATTCACCAATTCATCCATTGGAATAATTGGATTTCCCCCTTTTTGGACAGATTCGATCAAAAGATTAAACTGATTCTGATGGCCTTTATCCTGTTTAGATGACGCAGAACCAAAATTCCTAAATCCAAATCCTTTCAATTTTCTCCAGTTATCCATGATCAGGGTACGCTCCTGGTGGTACACTTCCACCCGCTCTTTTGAATAGGCTTTCGAACCGTTGGCGAAATAATTGATCACTCCGTTGGTTCCATTCTCATATCGCAGGAGGATAGTCGCATTATCCGTGCTTTCCTCCGGATTTACCCCCATAGAAGTCATACAAACAGCCTTCACTTTGGATCCGGCCAAGTAGGTGATCAGGTCAATAAAATGACAGGCTTCCCCGATAATCCTTCCCCCTCCCACTTCCATGTCATGCACCCAAACACTCGCAGGAATAAAACCCGCATTCATCGTAGCGATGATATTCATGGGTGTGTTTCCTGAACCCAAAGCTCTTTTCATCTGTAGAGCCAATGGCGCAAACCTACGGTTAAACCCTACAGATACTGTTTTTCCGGATTCAACATAAGCATCTACTACATCCTTCAATTCCTCCGGTGTCAAAGCCAGCGGCTTTTCTACAAATGCGTGTTTTTTAGCCTTCAGAGCATCTATCACCATCCGAGCATGTGCGTTATGGCGGGTGGTCACCATCACCAGATCTACTTCCGGATCAGCCAAGATCAGTTGATTATCAGTGGTAGATTGAGCCACACCAAATTTCTTAGCCAGGGTAGTTCCTGAAAGTCCACCGGAACTAGAAATAAACTTCAGATTGGCAGGTGTTTTCTTCAGGCAGGGCAAGATCATCGCCGAGGTGAAGTTCCCAGCTCCTATGATTCCTACCGTGCCTTTGCCCGCAGTAAACTTATTGGAAGCAATGGCAACAGAACGTAGAGGCTCTCCAGTTTTGTCAGGATATACTAAGATAGAGGCGATAGATTTGCTTGCCGACATATCGCCGTATATCTGGTTGTAATTAGCCAACGGAACCCTCTCGGTAATCAATGGCTCTACTTGAACGGATTTAGCGGAAATTGCTTGAAGAATCGCCTCAAAATTTCTTTTTTCAGTCCATCTCACATAGCCCAACGGATAGTCCTGGCCCTTTTGTTCGTAGGACTCATCATATCTCCCCGGACCGTAAGAGCAAGAGACCTGAAATGTCAATTCCTTTTCAAAAAAGTCCGCTCTGGAAATATCCAGACCTATCACCCCCACCAAGATGATGCGTCCCCTTTTACGGGACATCTTTGCCGATTGGGAGATAATTTCATTGCTCTTGTTGGATGCAGTGATAATGACCGCATCAGCACCCACTGCATCAGTAGCATTATTTACATACGCTACTTGGTCAGTTCCTTCCGCCGGATTTACGGCATCTATTCCAAAAGACTTAGCCAATGACACTTTCGCCGAATCAAAATCAAAGCCAATGACCTGACAGCCATTTGCGTTCAGCAACTGCGCGGTAATCAAACCGATCAGACCTAACCCGACCACGACGACAGTCTCACCGAAGGTAGGATTAGCAAGCCTTATTCCCTGCAGTCCGATAGCACCGATGACTGTAAACACCGCTTCTTCATCTGAGACATTGTCAGGGATCTTTGCAACCAGATTCTTTGGGACAGACACATATTCCGCATGGTTTCCATTAGAAGCTACCCGATCACCGACCGAAAAGTCTTCAACTCCTCTACCTACCGCTATCACTTTGCCTACATTACAATAACCCAAAGGAAGCGGTTGCCCCAGTTTATTAAATACCGCATTGACTGTCGGCTGCAACCCGTCTGTTTTAACTTTATTGATTACCTCCTTGACCTTATCGGGCTGTTGTCTGGCCTTTTGTAAAAAATTAGCCTTTCCAAATTCCACCAACATGCGTTCCGTTCCCAAAGACACAAGGCTCCTTGTGGTTTGAATTAGTACTTGACCAGGCTTGACCAATGGTGCCGGTACTTCTTCAAGGATGGTATTTCCGTCTTTAAGATCTTGTATGATTTGTTTCATTAATACTTAAGTAATTATTCAATGATTCTTGGCAAAATGGCAGGTCGGGTATTTCTTAAGAAAACAGGCCTGAGTCCACCTCCCTCTTGCCCTTTGTCCCGACATTTTGAGAGCGGGAGTTGGCCAATTTCGACTATCAGACCTAATTTCCAAATGACAAAGAAAGGATTGCAGATATCAATCATTCATTTTTGTCAATTGTCTTAATCTGTTTTGATAGGATTGCAGACAGCTTCTTTTGGTCGTTTCATCCAAAAAAGAGGAGGCTATTAACTTTTCCACTTTGGGAGTTTCGGATAAAATTGAAACGAACAGCTCCCTATACAAAGTTACATTGATCTCTGCCAGTTCAACCAGTACTGAAAACTGTTCAGCAATTCTTCCTTTAGCCAAGTGGAGAGGCAAAAGACCATCTTTCAATGCAAAATCCCTGTAAGCAATATGAAAATACGATATCTTGCCACTAGCTTTTTCGAATGGTTTGGAGACCAAGACAATACCAAATCTATGTTCTTTTCGGTCACCTGTACTGAGCTTGTCAAAATATTTGGTCTTCCTGCCTGTCAGCCTGCCGCAGGTAGCTCCAAAATCAATATAAGATTTGTCAACTGGCAGAATCAACGTATAATCAGAAAACAAAATCTTAATGAATGACTATCGGCAAATTTGCTTGAAAAAAGTAAAGGCCAATTACTACAGGACGAAATCAAATCACTGACAAAAGAACTCTTCCACACCCTATCCGACAACAATGACTTTTCCGACATTGCAATAGCCCAAGGGAAGAGCTTGGCCAAATCTGTCAAAAACAGCATTTACTGTAGGTTGCATACCAAAATTAAAACTTCGGACTTAACTTCCATCATGACTATTCGCTCCATCTCTTAAGCAATTACTTGACAAAATGCTAATACCAGTTTTTAATACATTTACTTTCTAACAAGACTAGTTTGTTACGTTTATAATAAAATTCAATTTCCCCGACAGAATTCGTAAGCTTTGTTGAACAAAATTTAAAGGAAACAGGCATTAGAATTAACTTCATCAAAAACCTATATCCTCAAAAATAAACAGATGTCAAACAAACAAAACCATACCTATAAACATCACACATACGAGTGAACAATTATCGAAATTTAACAAATTAAACAAATAACATAAAACAGCCTGAACTTTAGTAATTGATTTAAACAAAATCAAAGGTCTCCAAACTACAAAAAATAAATTATATTAAATAGGAAAGCAAACATTACTTCAAAAAAAGCACATTTCATTAACTTAAAAACCCCCTACCCTAGAATTTCACTTATTTCAACACTATCAAAACTATTTTGCCAAACCTCATAGTTATCTAAAAATACTTTAGATGACAAATATTCAATTAAGCCTATCATATCATTTTGTTCCCAAGAAAAGCCTACGTTATATTCAGAAACCTTTTTTGATAAATAAGTTCCTTCAGAAACAACAATTGGAACTCTAAAATATATTGATTCATACAATTTATTTGGCAAAGCTAGTCTAACATTCAAATCATTTGAGTCATACATAGTAAAAGAAAGATCAACTTTATCATAAATTGAAGGCAGATCATCAGGGTACTTAAATTGACCAAAATATTGGATTCTTGGATTTTTGATCACATAATTCAAAATTTCAGGCAGCAATGGACCATCACCAAATAAAGCAATCTTAAAGTTTGGCTCTTTTTTTTCAAATTCTACTAAAAATTTAAATATGTTTTCATATCTGAAAAACCCAATAATTCCAATTGTAAAATTATCAGTGATTTTCTTCTTGCTTAAAACTGGCAAATTGAAATCACTATAATCAAGCTTGTTTTCAACCACACCAATCTTGTTAGGTTCTATTGCATATTTATCAATAAAATATTTTTTGAAATACTCAGATGTCACAACAATCCCACAAGATCTTATTAATGAATACTTGTAGACTTTATCAAAAATAGAACCAATAATCTTGTTGTCAATATTTCTAATATCTCCAATCTCATAATAGAAATTATTTGTGTTTCCAAAAACACTAAACAATACAAACATATCCGGAGCAAAAAAATAAACCTTATCAACAGATCTAACTATAGTAAACAGTCTAAATAAGGCCAAAATTAATTTGGGAAATCTCTTCAAATAATTGCCATGAGAAACTGACCCCAATGACAAATACCTAATATCACTAGGCAGGGTATTCAAATTAAAGTAATCCCTCTCAAAAGAAGCCACAATAACTGTATATCCCTCTTGTATATGTTTTCTTATCCTTTTTGCAAACCTAGGCTGGCTCGCAACAGGTAACACAAATAAAATTTTCATAATTTACAAAGCATAAATCTATTTAATAATAGAATTACAAATCCCATTATCTTGGTACACAAAGCCCTTTTTTATCTTGAAAAAAATAATCAAAAACATTAGAACCACAAAGATGTCTAAAATTCTAGCATAAACAGCGAAAAAATCAGTTCTAACATAGAATGGTAAGCTTAACATAAAGTTTATAAGTACAAATTCGAAGCCAAAAAATTTTGATAAAAATAAAAAAGTATTTTTCAACATAAAAACTAACAAAAAGGAATAAAGAATAATTCCAAAATATCCAAATTGAACAAACCCTTCAGCCCAAACAGTAAAAGTTCGTACCCAAACTGATGATGAAATTTTACCATACATTACTTCCGTCATCCTAGAACTAAAACTAACATTTGGCTTGTCTTTCCAAATCATCCTAGGAACTGGAGTTAATATTTCAAGATAAAGTTGATAGCCATATTCAAGCTCTAAACCTCTACTATCAAAAAATTCATACAAATCATTGAAATTCTCTGAAGTATTTAACCCTCTTAATCCATGAGCTATTTGACTATTTAATGATATGGATTCTTTCTCATAAAACTCCCCAACCCTTATATAAGCCGCCATAGACATAAACAAGATAACTCCAAAAGAAATTACTATAAAATAAATCACGCTAATCTTCTTTAAATAGAAATGAAAATAAATTACAGCCAACAAAATGGGAGTTATTACCGGGGTTCTATGTTGAGAATTAGCTACAACTTCAATCGCAAATAATACAAAAACAAGGAGTACTTTCAAATTGTTTATTCTTGTCTTAGGAAAGTATGCTAATAGAATTAAGAAAAAAACCTTAAAATAACTTTTCAAAGTTTTGAGCAAATCAAAGTTATCCTCATAATATGACTCCAATCGTTCAGCACCTCTATTACTGCTTAAAACACTAAAATATGCTCCAGTAAAAAAGTGAAACATTACTAAACCTAGAAATGTTGCGATATAAATATTCAAAATAATATCAAATCTTAAATTTTTAAAATTTATAAAATACCTAAAATTTGAAACGGAATTAGTTTGCTGCAACATGACAAACATTACCAAGTATCCTATTAATAAAAAAAACAAAAGTTTATCGTTAAAAACTATTCCATTTCCTCCAATAACAATTGGCGAAATTACAAAAATTAAAGAAAAAACCAATAACAATAAGTTTGACAAACAAAAAATATTATTTTTCTTTAAAAAATAATTAACAAGAAGAAGCGAAATAGTTACAATTGAAAACAGTATAAACATTATTTCTTTAATTGGTTTTTCATTGCAATCAACAGTCTTCTAATTGAAAAGTATTTCCATGAAATTATATAATTCAAAAGAATAGATAAAAGTGGTTTAGAAATCTGAAATTTCAAAAACGCCTCTTTCTTCAAAAATTGTATTTTAGCATCCGTATTACTTTTCAAAATGTCCACATTCCTCCCTAAATAATACAATCCACTTAGATTGTCTTTAAACTCTTTCAATATTGTTTTTCTTGAAAGATTTCTATTACTCCAAGATCCCTCAACACCTTTGTTATATACAACAGATATCAAATCTACATATCCAATCTTACCTATAATCAATGCCTTGTATCTTAAAATAAAATCTCCTGCAAATGATCGTAACATCCACTCTTCAGATGGCATATTAACTAATTCAAATCTATACATCAATGATGCAGTAGCCATAAAGTAAGATTTTTCTAGATACTCATTGGCGTCAATCAAATTTGAAATACTATATGATATAGTCTTTCTTTCTCCGTTTGATTTATAAATTTCACAACCCGTAAAACACAAACTACATTCTGGATTACTTTCCAAAAATTCTACCTGCTTTTGCAATTTCAATGGATCAATCCAATAATCATCCCCTTCACACATTGCTATATATTTCCCTTTCGCTCTTGGGAAATTATATAATGCATTAATTCTTCCAGCGCATCCCTTAGAATATTGATTTTCAATTTGATAGATTGGCTTTATAATATCAGGATATTGACGTTCGTATTCCCTGATTATTTCATCAGTATTATCAGTAGAAGCGTCATCATGAATTAAAATTTCATATTTAAATATAGTTTTCTGTGACAGAAAACCTTGAAGGCATTGGTGTAGATATCGTGCATGATTGAATGTAATGCAGCAGATACTTACTAGTGGCTGTTCCATAGTCTTACCCTATCTGCTATCTCGCTGAAAGCGGCTTCAGACGCTCTACTTAGGCTTAAATTTATTTTTTTATACAATTCCACCAAACTTGACCTATTCTTTTCAAGCATTGTTATCTTAGATTGTAGAACATCCTTAAAATCTTGAGCATCTACTTTAATACTATATTCTAATAATCCCAATTCCTCCATTAATCCCCTATGTTTAGGATGGTTTTCTAAGGCAATAACTGGCGTATTAAAGCAAATTGGAACGATTTGTCCATGCCCTCTCATTGCGATAGCAAATTCTGCATACTTATAAAAACCAACTGCTTCATCTGAGTGGTCAAAGGCGAACCGTCCAAAATCCCAAACTTCGGCGTTTGCTATTTCATTTACGATGTCCTTACAAATAGCTACATCATCTGGGACATGAGGCGCATAAATTACCTTGTACTTTTTAGTCAAGTTCTCAGTGATTTCTTTCATTTCGCCCACAAACTTTCTTTGCTTTTCAATACTACCAAAACGTTTCTCAGGCTTGTCATTAGCAATCTGGACAACTACATAAGGCTCCTCAACAAACTTCTTGTATTCCGTATCAATATCTACGTGAAATCCTGGATCAGGGATAACCGGAGCAACTATTCCAGTTTGATCAAGTATTCTCTTTGCACTACCATCATTTCGAACTGAAAAATAAGCAGCATGTTTTATGGTTTCATTTAAATGGTCAATGCCTCTTTGTGGGATTCCCCCTTCTTCTATCCAATAGTTGTAACCAACACCATATATAATAAATGGGATCTTAATCCGCTCAATAAGGTCTTTATCAATTAGCCAAAACCAACCATTGGGCCAGTGTGCACCATGAATAATGCCTCCACCTCCTATCACAAGAAGATCGTAGCGCTTGTTAACAACTTCATTAATATAGTATTCGTTAAACTCCCTACCTTGTAAGTTAGTCTCACCTATTAATTCTACATCAAGATACTTTCTCAATAAATTTTTGACGCCTATGCCCAAGGCATAATCTCCGATATTGAAGTTTAAACAATAGGAATGCAAAATTCTCATATTTTTATTTTTTTAGTAATTTAATTAGTTAAGCAAACATTCAATATTATCAGGAGCAAAGACTGGTATACCTAAATGTTTATGTACCTGATAGCGTTCGGAAAAAGAGTCATCAATAAATATTGCTCCCACTTTGTCCATAAATTGATATTTAGATTGGCTTTGGTTAAGATGAATGATATTGTGAAAAATATTTAGTAGCCTGTATTGAGCGAGAGTTTGGTGGATATCCCGCTCATGTTTGGTAATAAGTATCAGCATTTTTCCTTCATTCAAAAACTGGTAAAGTAATGACACTAGAGCTGTATTTACTTTTTCACCAAGTAAGAGACAATCATCAAAGTCAATGTAAGCTTTATCGAAATCAATAGACAATTTGTATTTACTGTCTAATGCTCTGTCAAGCTCAATCTTATACTCATTATGAAATACGTTGATATCGCATCCAAAAGCATCAAAGACACTTAAAAGAGCAAAATTGACTCCAAGGTTTCTGAATAATGAAGAGGATCCTCCCAGTCTAGCAGCGACTTCCAACAAAGTCAGTTCTCCTTGTTCATTTTCCTTTACTTGAAAAAACCATGCTCCCTGAAAGTGGATTTTATCGTTTATACGCAAAGCAATTTGTTCAAATTTATCTAAGTTTGATTCTACAGGCAAGGTATTAACGCTAATACCATTACTGATTCTTCGCCTTATACGAGATCTGGAGAACAATAGATTCCGATTTCGATCAGTAAAACAGTCAACAGTGTATTCTTGACCAGGAAGGTTTTCCAATATTAAACACGTTGGATAGGCGGCCAAGTGCTCTTTCCCTTGTTCAAAATTATTAATCAATTTAGCCCCCCGGGCACCATATCCTACGTTTGGCTTCATGAATACTGGATACTCCTTAACATTTGAAATATTTTCAAAGATTTTAGGAACGTTTATGATACCATCAAGCAGTCGGTAGGTTTTTCTCTTGGAAAGGCATATCTCGTTTGTATCAAAAGGAGATCCGATTACCTTGCAACCCAGCTCTTCTTCCGCTAATGATAAGCGAGAAATAACGGTGTCCATTGCGGGATATATCGCATCTATTTGGTGTGCAGCTATAATATTTTTTAAATAATGGACAAAATTTTCATCATCGTAAAATGGAATCCCTCCTATATAGTTCTTATACACAAATCTCCCATGATCATTTACACTATTGGCACCAACTAAATTTATGTGGTTTGAATATCTAAGAGATCGATGGATTTCCAAACCTATTTCAGAGCCACAAGGAAATACCAGAATATTAATTTTTTTGGGCATTGCTAATTGTTTTGAGTCCTTAATAAAAGTCTAGCGATAAGATCTACTTCTTCGACGGTCAAATCATAGTAGAATGGCAGGCAGAGAATCCTACTGGAAATATCATCAGTAACTTCAAGATTCTTCGGTTCCAAATATGGCAAAGTGTTAGCCAATGAGGGGTAAAAATACCTACGGGTAAATATTTCATTACCATGAAGCTTTTGTATACTCCGAAACATTTGCTCCTGTTTATCAAAGATTAATGGGTAGTAGGCATAATTTAAGGTTGCATCTTTATGCCGTTCAGGTTTATATGCTTTTAGGTTAGTGAGCATATAATCGTATCTTTCTGTTAGTTTCTTTCTAGTTTGATGGATAGTATTGATATAATTCAAATTGGCCAATCCCATAGCGGCATGCAGTTCTGAATTCTTACCATTGATACCCAATTCAGCAAAAGCCTCTGGACCATTAAAACCAAAATTTCTTATATAAGATAGTTTCTTTAGCAGGTTAGGGTCTCTAGTAATTATCAATCCACCCTCTCCCGAATGATAAAGCTTGGTAGCATGCAAGCTACATGTGGAGATATCACCAAATTCGAACACTGACCTTCCGTTGATCTCTACCCCAAAGGCGTGTGCGGCATCATAAATAACTTTAATCTTGTATTTTTTAGCGATTTCGTCGATGGCTTCGACATCACATGGATTTCCATAAACATGAGTTGCAAGAATGGCAGAAGTCCTTTCTGTAATGGCAGCTTTAATTTTAGACGGGTCGATGTTGAGTGATTTACTATCTATGTCCACAAATACTGGCCTGCAACCTTCCCACACGATACTGCTCGTAGTGGCAATAAAAGAAAAAGGGGTAGTAATAATTTCCCCCTTAAGATCCAGTGCCTTGATTGCCATCTGTAGTGCCACCGTTCCATTGGAGACAAACAAAAGGTGCTTTACCTTAAGGTACTCCTTAAGCCTCATTTCCAATTCACTGGCCAAAGGTCCCATATTGGTCACCCATTGGCGCTTCCAAATACCTGAAAGGTACTTTTCATATTCTTCCTGAGGAGGAAGGAATGGTTTAGTTATCGGGATCATAAGTTTCGTTTTTTGATCAAATTAAAAGCAAAAGCAAGATGTGGTGATTTCAAGACTAAATTGGTAAAAACATAAACCAACATACCTAGTAAAGCAGGAACAACAATCTGCCAATAAAGGGAATAGTCATTCAATACGTCAATGGCTTGCCACATTATCAAGCTCATCATACCAGTTTTAATTAAAGTTCCTATTATATCCTGTACTTGTTGCCAAGTAGTATAATGAATCATTCTACTACTATAGTGAGAATTAATTAACAAAGCAATGATAGAAGTAAATACGCTACTCCAAACTAGTCCGTAAATACCAAATTGGAAACCAATCAAAATGCTAATGGTAATGACTATCTTTTTCACTACTTCTAACTTCAGAAACAGATCACTCCTTCCATAAACTTTCAACACATTTATATTAAATGCATGAATTGGATAAAACATACCAGAAAAACACAATATCTGAAAAAAAGGTACCGCTGGCAGCCATTTTTCTCCAAGCAATAGCAAAAATAAAGGTCTTGCCAAAGCAGCAGCTCCTAACATCATCGGTGCGATCACAAAAAAAGAAAATTGGATTAGTTGGCGATAAACTGTTGCTACCCGCTCTTTCTCACCTTGGATCTTTGATAACAATGGGTAGGAGACTTTGCTGATTACTGATGTTAACGTAGTAACCGGAAGATCATTAAATGAATACGCCCTCTCATAGTAACCGAGCGATTGAACAGAATAAAATTTCCCAATAATCACCTTATATACATTTTTATACATTATATTTAACAATCCAGACAACATCAATTTATAACCAAATCCATAATGGTATTTCAATTTTTCATTGGAAAATGTCAATGAAGGTTTCCATTGAGAATAAAACCATAACATGAGTGACTGTGCAAGCTGAGTGGATAAGTACATCCAAACAATGCTCCATACACCATATCCTGAAAATCCCAAAAAAATACCTACCGTTACACCTATAAGAGTTCCAGGTACGTTGCAAAGCATCAGTTTTCTGAACTGCATCTGTTTATTCAGCAGGGCTGTTTGGATAGCGGAAAATGCTGAAATCACGAAACTGATACAGTAAAGACGTATAATAGGTGTTAAGATCTGTTGACCGTAAAAATCAGATATCCATGGAGAGGCAAAGAAAAGTAGCGCATATACTGCTACACTCATCATCAAGTTAAGATAGAAAACGGTAGAAAAATCCTTATCGTCCGCATTTGGAGTACGTATGATGGATGCCGAAAGGCCGCTATCGACTAGAGAAATTCCAATAGCGATAAACACACTAATCATCCCAATCAACCCAAATTCTGTAGGCCCTAAGAGTCTGGCTAGAATGATGGATGCAAAAAAAGATAGCCCTCTTAAAATAAAGGTGTCAGTAAATGTCCATAGAATTCCAGAAAGTGTTTGCTTTTTTAGTGACATATCCGCTTACTTCTCAATAATCTATTTAAGATAATCGTAATATTGGATTTTCATTTTTTTCTTGGTGCACTAATTAGATTCTAATTAGGCTTTTCTAATGAGAAAAAAACAGCCTATTACAGTCTCGCATCCACCTTTTCCTTGTCCAACACACTCTTCACATCAAACACCACGCACTCGTCGGAAGCTTGAATCGGCCAGGATTTGAATTCTTTATGGGCAACAGCTAGAATAACTGCCGAATAATCCGCAAGATCGGGCTTCTCCCCTCCATTGATCACCTCGATGCCATATTCATGCTTTACCTCCGCGGGATCCGCCCAGGGATCATACACGCAGACATCCATATCGAATGACATCAACTCATTGTAGATATCGATCACGCGAGTGTTACGAACATCTGGGCAGTCTTCCTTGAAGGTGAAACCCAAGATCAGCACTTTGGAGTCGATGACTTTTAGGTCTTTACGCATCATGTGTTTGATGGTCTCGGTAGCTACGTGCTTACCCATGGAATCATTGAGACGGCGACCCGCGAGGATAATCTCGGGATGATAGCCTACTTCCTGGGCCTTTTGGGCAAGGTAGAAAGGATCAACGCCAATACAGTGCCCTCCTACCAGTCCCGGACGGAAGGGAAGGAAGTTCCACTTTGTTCCGGCCGCTTCCAGGACTTCCTGGGTGTCGATCCCAAGCAGGTTGAAGATCTTGCTCAGCTCATTCACAAAGGCGATGTTGATATCCCGCTGGGAATTTTCGATCACCTTGGCGGCTTCGGCTACTTTGATGCAGGAAGCCTTGTGCGTACCGGCGGTGATGACGGCTTGGTAGAGTTGGTCCACGTATTCGGCCACTTCGGGCGTACTGCCGGAGGTGACTTTTAGGATCTTGGTGACGGTATGTTCTTTATCTCCCGGGTTGATCCGCTCGGGAGAGTACCCTGCGAAGAAATCGGCATTGAACTTCAGCCCGGAGATTTTTTCCAGGACGGGCACACATTCCTCCTCGGTCACACCTGGATAGACGGTGGATTCGTAAATGACCACATCCCCTTTTTTCAGGACCTTTCCGATGGCTTCGGAGGCCTTCAGCATGGGAGTCAGCACGGGTCTGTTGTGCTTGTCGGTGGGCGTTGGAACGGTGACGATGTAGATATTGGCGGAGGAAATCGGCCCTACTGCATCGGTGACCAGCAGGCCTCTGCTTTTCTCCTCCAGTTCAAGCGATGTTTTGACAAGAACAGACTGGAGGTGTGAATCTTCTACTTCCAAAGTTCGGTCGTGGCCCTTTTGGAGTTCGTCGACCCGCTTGGGATCGATGTCGTAGCCGACGGTTTTGAATTTTTCCGCAAAAGCGGCCGCCAAAGGGAGACCCACGTAGCCGAGGCCGATGATGGCGATTTTACTGTCTTGGATTGGTTTGAGCATTTAAAAAGCTAAGCGTTAATTGTTAAAGGGTTAAAAGCGTTAAAGGCGTTAAGCGTTAAAGACGTTAAAATGTTAAGCGTTTGGGGCGTTAAGCGTTTGGGGCAGGAATGGAACGTTTAACGTTGAACGAATGAACGTTGAACATTTAACAGATGAACCTTGAACGACTATCGCTTCAGGATTTTCCA
The DNA here is from genome assembly GCA_964530015.1 of uncultured Limnohabitans sp. Classification (GTDB taxonomy): domain Bacteria; phylum Bacteroidota; class Bacteroidia; order Cytophagales; family Cyclobacteriaceae; genus Algoriphagus. The sequence goes on from CAZGYC010000073.1 coordinate 22,919, forward strand.
GTACCCGCCTCTCGCCGCCCCGATTCTCTGCAGCAGCCCTTTTACTTTTAGTTTTGATATGTTTTCCTCTATCTTCCTGTCCGAAATGCCCACCATCGCCGCCAGTTCTTTTGCCGAAACTTTTGGATCGGCGGCTATCGCCCCAAGAATTGCTTTCTGGGTTTCGGTAAGTTTTTCTCCGACCTTTTCTCCGACCTTTTCTCCGACCTTTTCTCCGACCTTTTC
>CAZGYC010000074.1:0-21914 GCA_964530015.1 uncultured Limnohabitans sp.
GCAATCTCATCGTTGGAAGCTGGTTTTGATTATCGGCCATGCCTACGGCATTTTTTTAACCCTTCTGCCCTTAAATTCCAGCCATTAAAATGGCTGGCTAGTCAATGAATCATGCCTACGGCATTTCACCCAGAAATATTCTATCCTGTTTACCCGTCATTTCTCTTTTGTAAATTCTAAATTTTCCCTACTCCGCATGACAGAGAGACTAGCGTCTTGATACCAAGCTACTTGATACTCAAATCTTGGCTCTTGATTCTTCTACGCTAGTTCGCCGGCTTGTAGCCGATCGCATAGCGGGTCCAAATCTCGTAGATGGGAGCGCCCGTTGAGCTGAGCCCGCTGTGGTGCCATTCACCATCGATGACCTGAAAGTCAAATCCAAGGCTTGCGCCTACGCGGCTGTTGTCCCGTGAAAAGAACGTGATGTTCTCGGTATATTTTCCGTTGACGGCCGTATAAGTCCCGCCTCCGGTGCCGGAAAACTCTTTGGTCTCGGAGTTGAACGCCACCCACTGGAACCGGCCTCCACTCAAAATCTTGATCGTCCGACGGGCTCCGGGAGTGGATCTCGAGATCTGGTCATCCCGTTTCCTCCCCGTGATCACCCAGTTGCCGGTGAGCTCGTCCTTGGCTTCAGAGACCCTTTCCCAAGTCTCGACCAGCATCCCGTCATTTGTATTCGCAGACAGGGTAAGTTTGCTTCCGCTCAATTCGGCTTTGAAGGGAGTGGTCGTCCCTACCTGAAGCGGGTTCAGCGTAAAAAAATCCAAAGTTTCCGAATACTTGCCGTCGGCAAATTTGTAGGGTCCCCCGCCTGCACCGATAAAGGCATTGTCGGCGACATTTTTCACCCCAAAGGCAAAGTAATCGTCCTGATAGATCTTGATGTACTCCTGGTCACTGACCGGTTTACCGTTTTGGTTCACCAGTTTCCAGGCTCCGTTGAGACTTTGGCCGCTTACCCAGCCAGCCAAAAAAAGAAGGGGCAAAAGCAGATATTTTTTCATGGTTTGATTGGGTTTGTTGTAGGTTTGGGGAATTTGGTCAGTAATCCGCAAAAAAGCAAAGCACTCTGGGTTAGCTGGTTATTTTGCATTTCAAATTTGCACGGGATGAAGGAATACAGCCTTGGCACCAGCAGGGAACAAGTCTTCGGCCTGTTCCCCGAACGACTGGTCAAAAAAATCCAACTTGGGGAAAACCAGCTTGCGGGAGTGAGGATCGGCGAAAGGATCTTTGTCTTCCAGGCGTTTTGTCCGCACCGCGGTGCGCCCCTGGTCCAAGGCAGCGTCAACGGGCTTGGGGAAATCATCTGCCCGCTGCACGAATACCGCTTTGACCTGTCCACGGGGAGCGTCCGCTCGGGGTTTTGCGGCGATTTGGCAGTTTACAAGACCACCATCGAACCGGACGGCCTGAAGATCATCGTTCCTTAGTGGAGCTTCTGGCCATTGGGCACCTTCCTCTCCGGGGTTGCCAAGACGATTCCCCCATTCCCGGCGGAAAAGCCCGTCACCAAGACTTCGGACATAAAATCCGCGATTTGCCTGGGCTGAAAATTGCAGACGCACAGCACCTGCATGCCGACGAGCTCCCCGGGCTGATAAAAGCACGTCACCTGGGCGGAGGATTTTTTGATCCCCAGTTCGGGCCCGAGGTCAATCCAAATTTTGTATGCCGGTTTGCGGGCTTTGCCAAAAACTTCTGCCTGAACAACTGTCCCTACCCTCAAGTCTATTTTGGTGAATTCTTCAATGCCAATCGTTTGCATAGTGGTTTTTTTTTCTAATTTTAGGAACATTTTACCTGTTCCCGAGTTAAAGTACTAACTATCCGAAACCAAGCCATGCTGAAATTCCCGGGATTTCATTTCAAAAAACCAGCCTTGCTCAGCATTGCGATTTTGGGATTGGCCTTGATTGCAGTAGATGCTTCTGCGCAGTCTGAGGGAGAAAAAGGGGGAGAAATCCACTCCAAGGCCAATGATCGGGTAGTCTTGGAAGACAACGCCTCACTTCAGGACAATGTCCCGTCTCCGATCCACACCCCCAAACCGAGCACCACTGTCAAAACCACCGCTTTCCCCGTGGCAAAAAGGGATCTGCCCGCCGGCGGTGTGGACAAAGAGGTCAAAAAGAACGAGTCCCCGTCCACCTTGTCTTTCAACATCTTCCTGTATATCGTGGACAAATTCAAAGCGGATTGATCCAACCTTCCGATATGAAAAAGAGGCCCGAAAGCCTCTTTTTTCGTTTTAGGATTCCGAGACGAATTTTTCGAGCTCATTCAGGCTGATTTTCCCTTCATAATAGGCCCTGCCAAAAACCACGCCTTTCAGGCCAAGATCCCGGAGTTTTTTGAAGTCATCCACTCCCCGCACTCCGCCTGAGGCTGCCAGATGGATCGAAGGAAATTTCTCCAAAATCTCCGTGTAGAGGTCAAAATTTGGCCCCTGCATCACGCCATCACGGGTCACGTCAGAGCATTTGAGGTATTTCAGCCCACGCTCGTAGAAAAATTCGATGTGGTCGAATAGGTCAATCTCGGTTTTTTTCAGCCAGCCGCGGATCTTGATTTTGTGGTCTTCCGGGCTGGTATCGGCCGCAAGGTTTATTTTTTCCCTTCCATAGGAGAGGATAAACTGGCTAAAGCGCTCGGGAAAATTGGCCGCCGCCGATGCAATGGTGACAGTCTTGGCTCCAAACTCAAAGCAACTGATCACATCCCCATCCGTGGAAACTCCCCCGGTAAAATCAACCTTGAGCTCAGTATATCCGGCAATGGCCTCCAGGATATGATAGTTTTTGGGCTCACCGCGCCTGGCACCATCAAGGTCCACCAAGTGAAGCCTGCGGATGCCGATCCCTTCAAATGCCTGGGCGATTTCCAAAGGATTGGTTGAAATCACCTCCTCAGTCGCAAAATCGCCTCTTTTGAGCCGGACGCACTTACCTTCAATAATCCAAATGGAGGGGATAATTTCAAACATGGGTCTAAATTCGTGAGGAGTAAGATAGAATTCCAGGGGGATTCCCTGCTTAAATATACTACCGCCCCGCTGGATAAAAAGGGCAAATCAGCCAAAAATTGACATTTTCAAAAAATGAAGGGGCTAATCCACTGCCTTTGAACCAAAAAAAGCCGGCCCTTTGGTCAAGGATGCAGGATTCCGATCCGCCCATCGCTTCCACTTGCCCAAACGGCTTTTTGGTCTTCGGAAACCTTCACCGCATGGTAGCCGACAGCGGAAAAGTTCTCCCAGGTCGTTCCCCCATCGTAGGAACAATCCGAGCCGGATGGCCCTACAGCCACGGCAAGATTGCCTTTTTTCCAAAAAACCACCCCTGATCGATAACCCATTGGCGCCGCTGCCGGGAATTCAAAAATACCGCGCCGATAGACAAAGGCGTTTTTCTCCCGCTGCTCCAGCTTGGTATAGTCACCTCCGACCGCAATCAGTCCGTCTCCGGTCCATGCGACCGCAAAAATCCCCTGGGAGGCCTCGCCCTGAAGCATCGGCGAGATCACCTGGTTCCATGCCTGTCTGGAAAACCGGTAATAGTGCAGATTTGAAACCGAGCCGCCTGTGCCGAAGATCAAGCCGCCTTTGATGACCACCAAGGAAGATGCGCTGGCGGCAAAGGCCGCTTCGCCAGTCTCGGCGTCCGGCAAATTTTCCAGGGATTTCCAGGTTTTGCCTCCGTCCTTGGTCTCCAGGATCATCCATTTCCCCATGACGGGGTCTCCGATCACATAGCCGTTCTTTTTACCGGAAAAGCCAATTCCGTCAAAGAACGCCTGATCGCCTTCCTGGTGAACCTTGCTCCAGGATTGCCCTCCGTCCTCCGTTCGGTAGATCACCGCAGGCTGGCCTGCGGAAGCCGCCACAGCGGTATTTGCGTCAAAGGCATGAATGGAGCGAAAGTCAACCGTGTCCAAGCCCGCGATGACCCCATGCTGCCAAGTCAATCCTCCGTCCGTGGTTTTCAGCCAAGTCCCCCCACTTCCGCTTGCCCAACAGATTTGACCCGAAACGGGTGAAAGCCCCCTTAGGGAGGCTTTCACAGGTGTATCCAACTCTTTCCACTGGAGTTTTTGGGCGTGGGCCAGAAATGCCCACGCGATCCCCAAAAGCAAAAGAGCTGCACGTTTCATACAATGTCAACTTTTCGATAGGCCTCAATCAGCGCTTTTTCCCCGTCAACACCCGGTAAGGCATTGCCGTGCTCCATGCCCATCACTCCGGTGAAACCTTTGGAATGGATGTACTTGAACACATTCCCGTAGTGGATTTCTCCCGTGCCGGGTTCCTTGCGGCCGGGGTTGTCCCCGATCTGGACGTAAGCAATCTCGCTCCAGGTCTTTTCCATGGTCGCAATGAGGTTGCCTTCGTTGCGCTGCATGTGGTAGATGTCGTAGAGGATCTTGCAGCTCGGGCTGCCCACAGCCTTGCAGATCATGTAGGTCTGGTCGGCGTGGCGGAGAAACAGATCCGGATTGTCGCTCAGCGGCTCCAAAACCATCGTCAAGCCGGCCGGTTCGAGGATCTCCGCCCCTCTTTTCAGGGCTTCGATCACATTGCCGGTCTGCACGCCCATCGGGAGGTTTCTTTCGAAATAGCCCGGAACCACGGTCGCCCACTTGGCGCCCACGCGCTTGGCGACTTCCACGGATTCCCGGCAGGTTTTGAGAAACACGTCCAAAAACTCCTGCTTGCCCGTAGTCAGGGAAACTTTCCAGTTGTCCCCTCCATCGATCACAAAAACCCCCATCCGCATTCCCAGGTCGTTCAGGGTCTTGCCGATCAGTTCTTGGTCGGCGACCGATCTTCTCAGCATCCCGTTGTCTTCCAGCGAACGAAATCCCTGATCGGCCATGAATTTCAGCTCATCGACAAAACCTCCGGGAGCGGAGTTTTTGAACATGCCGAAGTGCGGCGCAAAGTCCATCTTAAAGGCGGGTGCTGCCGTTTTTTCGCCTGCAAAAGCAGGCAGGCCCATCGCTCCTGTCGTGCCCAAAAGGGCACTTCCCAGACCCATTCGCTTGATAAATCCTCTTCGCTGCATGGCTTATACGACTTTGGATTTGCCTGGAATGGCATGTGGATAGTAGCCGTCGGGCCCCGGAAGGATCTTTGGCATCGCATCCCAGGAAAGCGTATCCGGGAAGAGATCAATGGAACCGTTCAACGCTTCGTCCCAAGTCAGGACTTTGCCCGAATAGGTTGCATATCGGCCCATGATCGCGGTCAAGGTGGACTTGGCGGCGTTTTCGGCATCGGCAAACTTGTATTCCCCTTTGACCAAAGCAGCCCAAAGTTCGTCGTGCTCGACCTGGTAGGGGTTCGGCTGGTTTTCCCTGTCGTGGGTGTAGAGCGCATTTCCTTTCCAATCGGTCATGACACCATGGTTGCCTGCACTCAGGAATACTTTCCCTTTGGTTCCCTGGAAGGTTTCATCCACCCGGTTGGCAGCTCCCGGGAAGTGGCGGCATTCGGAGTGGATCACAGACCCATCCGCATAGGTAAAGGTCAGCACATGGTGGTCAAAGATTTCGCCGTGGTCTTTGCCTGTCCTGATGGCGCGGCCTCCTGTCCCTTCAGCTTTCACCGGATAGGAGTTTTTGGCCCAGTTGGCAATGTCGATGTTATGGACGTGCTGCTCTACGATGTGGTCACCGCACAGCCAGTTGAAGTAGTACCAGTTTCTCATTTGGTATTCCATCTCGGTTTGCTCGGGCTTGCGCTCACGCACCCAGACACCCCCGTCATTCCAATACACCTGGCCGCCGACGATTTCGCCCAAATCTCCGTTGTGGACACGCTTCATGACCTCGATGTAATTGTTTTGGTAGTGGCGCTGAAGGCCAACCACCACGTTCAGTTTTTTGGCCTTGGCCACTTCGGCGGCGGCCAAGACTTTGCGGATACCCGCTGCGTCCGTTGCCATCGGCTTTTCGGCAAAAATCTGCTTGCCCTGATTCACGGCTTCCTCAAAGTGGGAGGGCCGGAAGCCCGGAGGTGCCGCCAGAATCACCACATCGGCCTCTTCCATGGCTTTTTTGTATCCGTCGAATCCGACAAACCTCTTTTCTACAGGCACGTCCACCTTGTCTTTGCCATACTTGTCAAAAATAGCCTTGTAGCTGCCATCCAAGCGATCCTGAAAAGCATCTGCCATCGCTACCAATTTGATCGGATGGCCGGTCTCGAAGGCTTGGAAGACCGCCCCGGTACCCCGGCCACCGCAGCCGATCACTGCCAGTTTCAGTTCATTTGCGGGAGCGGCATAGGCTCCGGGCACCAAAAAGGAAGGTGCCATCATCCCTCCCGTCACCAGTGCGGAGGTTTTGAGAAAGTCTCTTCTCGAATTCGGATTTTTCATGGATATGGTCATTTTTAGGTTCAATAATCGGCAATAGCGGCCTGCTCATAGTAGGCTTTGATCTCTTCCGGCGAAGGCGGATGGAGCGGCCTGACCAGTCTCAGACCGATAAAAGGAGCTTCGGGAAACCACCACTGACTCTTTGGAATCTGTGGGTCGATTCGCTTCCAAGACGGATCGGAAGTGCTTCGGGCTGCCGACCCGATCGCATCTTCGGGTGTCTTGAAACTTCCCCCCCGGACTACGTGGGGATAAAGTTTGCCGGCAGGATTGACGGGATTGTCCTTGCCTGACCTGCCGTAGAAATCCGCCTCATACAAGTCGATCGTCCACTCCTGCACGTTTCCATAGATGTCATACAGTCCCCAGGGGTTCGCTTTTTTCTGGCCAACCGGATGGGTGCCTCCCTGGCTGTTGGCCGCTGTCCAGGCATAGTCGGCGAGCTGGGCTTCCTCATTTCCGAAGAAGAAGCGGTCGCTGGAGCCAGCGCGGGCTGCATACTCCCATTCTGCCTCCGTGGGGATTCGATAGAAGATGCCTGTTTTCAGATACAGCCAGTGGCAATACTGGAGCGCGCCATACTGGGTCATTCCCACGGCGGGCTTCCCCTCTTTTCCCATTCCAAAAGTCATGTCCAAATAGGGCAAACTTGGCCTCGTCAGGCCGTCCACCCGCTCGGGCACGCCTCCCTCGGTCATGGACTGCTCATACTGCTTGTCGAGGAAAAGCTCAAACGCATCCCAGGTCACCTCGTGAATCCCCATCCAAAAGGCATCGACCTTCACTTCATGGACCGGGCTTTGATCCGGAAATTTCGGGTCATTTGAACCCATCCGGAAGGTTCCAGCCGGAATCGGCGCCAGGTCAAAGGTCACTTCTGTGCCGGGGATTTTTTGGGTATAGGCTTCGAACACATCACGTTCATTGAGCTGAAAACTCATGAGAACAAGGCCGGATGCCGCTAGGTACTTCTTCATTGTTTTGTTAAGGGCAATTGGGGGATTAAATTACGATATACAGATGCGATTGGGGTTAATCTTTTGATAAATGGTAGCCATACCGGTGAATCCCATCGTCTTTGACATAGAAAAGAACCGTGTTTCCCAACACCTGAATTTTTCTGATCTCTCCTTTGACCGAAAGGCCGGACTGTGCGGGAGTAAGGAACTGGAACCCGCCCTTTCCGTCCCCGAGGAAAACCGAGCCGTGGTTGGCGTCATAGCGCCCAAACTTCAATTTGGTGTCAAAAAGATTTCCCCCAAAGACGATATCCAGATGGCCATCCCCATTCAAATCTGCCGATGCGGCAGCAAATACCGGTGAGAATTGCGCCTGGACAGGCAGTTGCTTCCGCTGAAACTTGCCGTTTTGTCCCAGGGAAAAATAGCTGGTTTCCAGATTGTTGACGGCTATGGTGCGGGCGTCCTTTCGCTCATCGGGAGTAAACAGCCCGTCCATCTTCACCTCCGAGAAGCTTTTGAAATCCAGGTATCTTTTCTTCAGAAAAAGCACCTGGCCGAGGATCTCATCACGGCTTGAAGAGGGATATTTCTCGCCCTGAATGTAGTAGCTCAGGATCGCATCGGTGGATCCGTTGGCGTCAAAATCCTTGTAGAGCAATTCCAAGGGCTGGCTGTCGCTGGCAAAAAGCTGGGAGTTTCTTCCGTGATTCCCGATGAAAAGCTCCGGCTTGCCGTCCCGGTCCCAATCCCCGACCAGCAGATCAGACCAAAACCCCACCTGTGGGGTTTCAAAATACTCCGAGGTCACATCCTGCCAGGAGTTTGCGGACTTTGCAAAAACCGAAACCGGCATCGCATCCCCTACCACAACCAATTCCTCCTGACCATCGCCATCCAAATCCGCCAAAGCGGAATCCGTGACCATGCCCAAACTCAGGAAACCGGGAGCCAGGGTGGCTGTTTGGTCTGTAAAATTCCCCTGGCCGTCCCCAATCCAAATCCGGGCTCCCGGAGAGGTCGGATACTGTCCGGGAATGACCCTCCCCCCGACGAACAGGTCCGAAATACCGTCCCCGTTGAAGTCAGCGACCAGCAAAGAACCGATCGGAAATGCTTCATCGGGAAGCGAATTGGCAGAAAGCGAAAACTTTCCCTTGCCATCATTCAGGTACAAGCGGGCCTTCAGTGCTTCATCACCCAGATTGAATTGGTGCATTCCTCCGCTCGCTACCAACAGGTCGGGGAACCCGTCTCCGTTGGCATCAAAGCTCACGGCGTCTGAATCCTCTGCTTGGGAGGCAGCAACAAATGCAGTGGAATCGAGCTTTCCAAAATTTGCCTTGCCTTGGCCGAAATACAATCTCCCACTGATGCCCGCACCTCCTCCAAGGAACAGGTCGGGATTACCGTCTCCGTTGAAGTCCCCAAGAACCAGGGCCTTGCCGTTTCCGGAGATTTCAAAGCTCAAAAGCGGCTGTCGCTTGAAGTCGTTTACCTCCTTGGATTTTGGAAGGGAAATCTTGCCTGCCTGGCCCAACAAAGCCTCCACTTTCGCGGGTTTGGCAATTGGCCTTTTGCCCGCCTCTGCCTGTGAGGCAACCAGGGTTTGGTTTGCTGCCTGGTCCAGCATTCGGGTGACTTTCCCGCCGGGCCAATTCACAAAGACTGAATCGGCTTTCGGGCTTTGTCCCAAGCCAAAGACCAAAACCGGGGAAACAGAGGACTGAAAACCCCGGTAAAGATTTTGCTCCTGAACCTGCATCTTCCCTTGGGAAAAAACCTTCACCAAAGCTCCCTGGCCCAGGGTATTCTGTCCCTCGCCTTTCAGTTCGACCCTGAGGAAATTGCCCTTGGCTTTTTGCACCGCAAGATTTTCATAGATGAACGCCGGAGCGTTGATGTTGTTGACTACCAGGTCCAGATCGCCGTCATTGTCGAGATCGGCGTAGGCAGCCCCGTTGCTGTTGCCGTTTTCGGCCAAGCCCCAACTGGTGCTGACATTTTCAAAGCTCAGGTCTCCCCGATTGCGATAGGTATAGTTCCGCAGGTTGGAAGAGCTCATGGACTTCACCAGGTTGAGCAGATCCTCCCGCTTCAGTTGCCCCCCGGCGGTCTTGACGTAGTTGTCCATGTATTTCAAAAAATCCTGGTTGTTGTAGTCTCTGAGGTATCCGTTGGTGACAAAAAGATCCTTCCAACCGTCCAGATCCAGATCGGCAAAAAGCGCCGCCCAGCTCCAGTCCGTGTTGGAAATGCCGGAAATCTGCCCGACTTCCTGAAACGTGCCGTCCCCGGCGTTCACATGCAGCATATTGCGCATGTATTGGTAATGAAACCCCCGGTCCAGGTTCAACTGGAACAACTCGAAATTGTCCGGAGAAAGCAACAGCTTTTGCCGGAGATTGTCCTCGGGAAGCATATCCAGGGTAAAGATATCCAGCAAGCCGTCGTTGTTGATGTCGGCGATGTCGTTGCCCATCGAGAAGTGGGACAGATGGTCCAGCATGGACTGGATTTCGTCTTTGAACTTGCCGTTTTTCTGGTTGATGTAGAGGTAGTCCGGCATGGAATAGTCGTTGCCGATGTAGATATCCGGCCAGCCGTCGCCGTTGATGTCCGCTACCGAGACTCCCAGCCCATAGGAGAGGCTGGAGCTTGCGATTCCTGCCGCTTCGGTGACTTCGGTAAACTTCCCGTTGCGGTTTTCGAAAAGCTGGGAACCCGCCTCGTGCTTTACTTTCGAAAGGCTTCTGGTAAGGGCTGGGTCATGGTTTTGGATGGATTTGGTATTGTGGTTCAAAAGAAAGAGGTCCAGATCCCCGTCCAAATCAAAGTCAAAAAATGCCGCCGAAGTGGTCGTGGCTTCGGATGCAATGCCGTATTCTTCCGCCATTTCCCGAAACTGGGGAATTCCGTTGGCATCGTTGCCCTGATTTACAAAAAGCTCGTTTTTGCGCTTTTCGGGCATCAGCGCACCGGAATGGCAGAGGTAAATGTCCAGCTTGCCATCGCCATTGATATCGACGAGGACGACGCCGGTTTTCCAGGGTCCCGGACGGCCTGTGGCCCCGGATGCCTGGGTAATATCTTTGAATTTCAACTTGCCTTCATTCAGGTAAAGCTGGTTTTGGCCCACATTGGCCGAAAAATAAATGTCGTCAAGCCCATCCTGGTTGAGATCGCCTACAGCCACTCCTCCGCCATTGTAGAGGTATTCATACATCAGCACGTTGAGGTTGAGGTCTTCCTCTATGGGATTGGAAAAAGTCACGCCCGTGGAATCAGCCGAAAGGAGCCGAAAAACAGGATCCAGGGCAGCAGCGGTTTCAACGGTGCTTTGTCGTGCGGCTTTGTCGCATGAAAAAAAAAGCCAGCACGCACCAATCAGGCAAAGGGGTAATCGAAATAGCTTCATAGGAATAAAATCTGAGCTACCCCAATTGGGATAGCTCAGACAAGTTAGTCAGGATTTTAATATCCCGGATTTTGAACCAGATCTGAATTTCGGTTCATTTCGTCTCGATGGATAGGCAGGTAGTACATCTTGTCCAACCATTTGCGGTTTTCCTTACCCGGATCCATGTCGATCACTTTGTACACGTAGTTGTAGATCTCCGGATCGTATCGGTAGAGATCCAGTGTCTTGCCGGGCTTAAACGTAGCCGTGATATTGATCCCATTGGCTTGTCTGCCAAATGCCTGAGGAGCAATCATCCAGCGACGTACATCATGATACCGTTGCTCTTCGTAGGCCATCTCAATCCTGCGTTCGTTTCTGTAGCGCTCTCTCAAGGCTTCCCCGGTCTCCGTGACGGCCGGTTGGCCCACGCGGAATCTGATTTGGTTCAGCCAAGCCTTGGCTTCATCCTCCTGGCCCAGTTCAAGGGATGCCTCCACGTAGTTCAAGACTGCCTCGGTGTATCTCAACACCGGCCAAGGAACTTGCTGCCAGGTATTCTGATCCACGATGGCCGGGTTGGCATCGATAAACTTGCGGAAGTAGTAGCCGGTGTAGGTACCGTTCCAGTCTTCGATTGGGCTGTTTCGGGTATCCAAACCGGGGTGGGTACCTGTACCCCCTGTGATCTCATAGGTACCGGTCTGAATCTGACCCAGTGGATCCCTTGGCTGGTTGGCCGAGGATCTTGGCTTCCATTGCGACCCATCATACAGGACAGAAGCATAGAATCGTGCGTCTCTGTTGACATAGGGATTTGCGGCATGGGCAGGATTGTCCCAAGAAAACTTGGTCCCGTCCATCATCTCGTAGTCGTCGATCAAGGTTTGAACAGGGGTGTTACCAGCCCAGTTGTTGTACCCGTTCGGCCCGTTGAAAAGGCCCTGACGACCACCGTTTTCCTGCTTCAGGTTGATGAAATATCTGCCCAAAAGGATCTCGGCCTCCCCGCCGTTTCTGGCCATGGAGTTGTTGATGTAGTTCTGGATGCCGGTTTCGTGGTCCACGGGACCGGAAAGTCCCATTTGGTTTCCGGTGTGGGCCTCCAACACTGCCTTAGCCGCCGCTTGGGCTTTCTGCCATCTTTCCGTTCTGTTGCCGGATGGATAAGCCAAGAGCGCAAGATTGGAAAATCCTGCCAAATCAGGGGATTTAGCCGCAGCAGTAGGCCCATCATGCAGATCACTTGCGGCATAGAGGAGCACACGGGACTTCAAAGCCAAAGCCGAAGTCTTGGTTGCCCTGCCCCGGATAGGCGATTTGCCGGTAAGCAAATCAGCAGCCTCGTCCAAGTCCTTCACAATGAAGTTGACGCATTCTTCGAAGGTGTTTCGCGGAGCAAGGAAGGTTTCGGCATCCAAGGTGTAGGCGAAATCCACAATCGGGAAACCTCCGTAGTAGCGAAGCAACTGATGGGAGTAATAGGCTCTCATAAACTTGGCCTCGCCGATCAGCCGGTCTGTGCTGGCTCCTGTATGCGGAAAATTTTCATCCGTCAGCTTCTGGATCGCGATGTTCGTCGCGCGGATACGGAGATACATGTTGTTCCAGCTAAGCGTACCGTTTACCCAACCGATATCAGCATCGTTTGATCGTGCTTCGGTAATGGTATTTATTCCCCGACCCGGGTGCGTAAACATGGCTTCATCGGTCAGGGAAGCGAGCATCTGCTCGTCAAAGCCTCCGTTTCCGAGTCCTTGGTAGATCCCCACCACGAACGCTTCGGCCAAAGCGATGTCTGTCCAAACACTGGTCTCATCCACTTCGCCCAAGGGCTTGGTGTTTAGGAAGTCGTCGTTACATGCGGTGAATGTGAAGCATGCAGCGAACAGAACAGCAAAATATTTATTGATTCTTTTCATGATTCACAAATGTTAGAAAGTGACATTGAGACCGGCACTGATGATTCTGGCCTGGGGATAGTATTGTCCGGTACTGTTGGCTGTTTCCGGATCATACACCTTCAGCTTGTCCCAGGTGAACAGGTTGATTCCGTTCACATACAGTCTAAGAAGCCTCACCCCGACCTTCTCGGTCAGGTGAGCCGGCAGGTTGTAGCCCAATTCAAAGTTTTTCAAACGGATGTAGTCGGAGCTTCTAAACCAGTAGGTATTATTACTGGAGTAGTACTGATCACTTCTGTTGGCGATCCTTGGGTGTACACTGCTTGGATTGTCGATGGTCCATCTGTTTTCGTAGATATCCAGCAGGTAGTTACCGATGTTTCCGGATTCGCCGGCACTTACAAACGCCCTTGCACCGGACGCCCCCTGGAAGAGGACTGCCAGGTCAAAATTCTTCCATGCCATGTTCAGGTTGATACCGCCTTGGAACGTTGGAATGTCGTTGTTGTCCATTCTCACGCGGTCTTCCGGATTGATCTTGCCATCTCCGTTGAAGTCCCTGTACTTCATGTCACCGGGACGGAGGTTGTTGGTGATTGCCGTATAGTCCAGGGTTTCGGAGTTGATGTCTTCCTGGGTGGCAAACACCCCGTCGTATTGGTACACCAAGAAGGTATTCATCGGCCTTCCCGTGGACATCTGCCATTCGGGAGCTCCGGGAGCCTCATCCCAGAAGAGGATGTTGTTTTTGGCATAGCCGCCGTTTACGGCAACGGAGAAGGTCATATCTCCCAAGTTGCCCCGGTATCCCACATTGAAGTCATACCCTTTGTTTTCCACTTCCCCGATGTTTTCCGCAGGGAGGATCAGACCCGTACTTTGGGGTACGGAAGCATTTTTTCTCCAGAGGATGTTGGTTCGTTTGTTATAGAACACATCAAACTCGAAGAAGATCTTGCCCTGAAGGAACTGGCCTTCAAAACCCAAGTTGGTGTTGTTGGCGACTTCCCAGGTGATCCGGCTATTTGGAACCCGGGTTTCGAACAGTGTCTTGACCTCTGAGCCGTCGACGATGTAGGAGCTAAATCCATAAGTAGAAAGGAACTGATACTCCTGAAGAGCGCCCTCGAAATAGATCTGGTCATTTCCGAGCTGGCCCCAAGAGCCTCTGATTTTGAAGAAATCAAAGGTTTTGCCGATCGTGTTCTGCCAAAAGCCTTCGTCGGAAACGACCCAACCCAACATGATGCCCGGGAAGAAGCCCCAACGGGTATCCTCGGGGAAGATGTAGGAGCCGTCATATCTCCACAGGAACTCGGCAAGGTATTTCTCCTTGTAGTTGTAGGAAACCCGGCCGAAGTAGTTCAGACGGGCTCTTTCATAGCCTCCGCCCCCGTTGTTTTTCTCCAGGTCACCCCCGGCAAACATCTGGTCGATTGCGGAGGAAATGTAATACCTTCTGAACGCGTTGAAGTTGTTGCTTTGGACGGTCTCCTTGTTAAAACCGGCCAGCAAATTGATCGTGTGCTTGTCGGCGATTACTTTGTCATAGGAGGCCACGGTTCCCAAGAGGATATTCAGCGTGTTCTCATTCCCTTCGGTCAATCTGGGCTCTGCAGGCCCCCGCTTGGACGGCACCAATACCGGAGTGACTCCATCGTCTTCAAAGCCGGAACCCAACTGATACAAGGTCCAAGGCGTCTCCCATCGTTTGACAAAACGCATGGTCTTATCCACAGCCGCGGTACCGGTTATTTTCAGCCCTTCCACTCCGGGGATCTTGATCTCCAGGGTACCGTTGGTTTGGAAATAGTCCCGGGTGTCGCGGTCATAGCCTGTGGCGTTGGTGGTGATCACGACCGGGTTTTCACCGTTTTCGATATCCGGTCCCGGAAGTCCGTTTGGCCAATAAGCCGGCTCGTTGGGCTTGCCCCGCATCTGCATACGGAAGATCGCTCCCGCACCGCGAGTGGGGAAGAATCGCCGTTCCTCACGTCCCAGGATACCCACGCCCACTTTGATGTACTTGTTGATCGTGGCATCCAGGTTCAAGCGGATATCATACTGCTTGAAGCCGGTCGCGGCGTTTTTGTAATAGGCATCCTGATCCTGAAATCCGATCGAGGTCATGTATTTGATGTTATCGGTACCTCCGACCAATTGCGCGTTGATCCGGGTCTGGGGAGACCATTCCTTCAGCGTGGCATCATACCAGTCCGTGTTTGGATAGAACCAAGGATCGGAACCATTTCTATACAGCTCGATCTCCTCCGGCGTGTAGGGCGCATTTCTGAGCTGTCCGTTTGGACGGAGGTATTCCCCGTTTTGCTTGTAGGCCTGGTTGGCAGCGCCCCATTCAGACACCGGCAATGCATAGATGTCCAGGTCGTTGAGCATTCCGGCATACTGGGCAGCATTGGCCAGATCCGGGACAACGGTAGGCTGAGCCCAGCCTTGGTTGACCTGGAAGGTCAACTCAGGAACACCGCTCTTGCCTCTCTTGGTGGTAACGAGGATTACGCCGTTTGCAGCCCGTGACCCATAGATCGCCGCGGAGGCATCCTTCAGTACCGAGATGCTTTCGATGTCGTTTGGATTCAATCGGTCAATCCCTCCCGCACGGGCAGGGATGCCGTCGATTACGATCAGGGCATCGTTGTTCCCCAGCGTGTTGGATCCCCGGATACGGATCGCAGATCCGTCATAGCCCGGTTCACCGCTTCGGTTCACCGCAACCACACCCGGCATACGTCCGGCGATGGAGTTGGAGAGGTTGACGGAGGGAGACTTGGCCAGTTCGCCGCCTTTTACGGTAGCCACCGCACCGGTGATGGTCTCCTTCTTCTGCTCGCCATAGCCCACGACAATCACTTCCTGAAGCGATTTCAAGTCGGGAGCCAAGGTGATGTCAAACTCAGTTTTTGCCCCCACGAGCAATTCTTGGGTTTGGAAACCGATAAAGGAGAAGAGCAGCACGGATTCGTCAGAAGGGACGGAAATCCGGAATATGCCATCCACGTCGGTAACTGTACCGGTGGTGGTTCCTTTCAGAAGGATGGACACCCCGGGCAGCGGAAGATTGTCCTCACCGGACTTGACTACGCCAGACACCTCCCTGGTCTGGGCCTGTGCAGTGCCTAAAAACAGCAGGCACATCGTGAATGTCAGGCAGAAAAGCCTGACATGAGTAGAGATTTTCATAGGCAGATTTGGGTTAATGAAAATTAAACCACAATGTCACCCATTTTTTGCCCATATCTCTAACTGTTTGCTGCCAAAAACTGACTGTATTATGCTGTTTATACAAACGGCCCAGCTAATATTCGCCAATAATCAAGGAATATGCCCCAACCAAGTCCTCCCAAACTCCATGGGACTTCCGGTTTTGCCACAATCCCAAGCGCTTGATCCCAAAAATCCCCCAAGAAAACCGGAAAATCAAACCCGCTCACAGCCAGTGGTTTGTCAGAGTCTTTTTACCACTTCCCTCTTGGGAATTCGGACCGACCACATTCCCCGCAGATCACCGACTTGGTGATTTTGTGCCTTGTCCTGCGGGTAGAGCTCGGCAAGCTTTTTCAGGGTGCTCTCGGCGATGTCTTTTCCCGGCTCCCCATGGCAGCCAAGACAAAACCCTCCGGGAACGACAATCGGCTTGGTGTAGAGGAAGACCGTCCCTCCTTCGATCTTCTGGATACTGGGCTCGCTTTTCCCCCCGTTTTCAGCCGTATATTCATAGGCGTCCAAGAGCGGGGCTTCGTCTTCATCGGGGAGATTTGACGGATTCCTGTTTCGGTTGGAGACCCGGCGGATGGCTGCCTGATGCTTCATGCTCACTTCCGCAAGAATCGGCAAAGCTTCGACATTACAGAATTCCAACGCACCGACGGGCCCATTCTCGGCAATTGCCTTTTGAAGGCTGGAAATCAACTGGGCCTGGGCTTCGGTGGTGATCGAATCCCCCCAGGCCATGGCTTCCCCCAGAATTTCGACTTCGGTCAGGCGTTTTACCTCCATGGCTTCGTTTACCTGTTCAAAAGTCTCCCTTGATATCCGTTCCCGGGGCCCACAGGCGATCATCATGATCGAAGCAAAAACAGAAAGCATCATTTTTTTCATGGCAGAATCAATTAAACCCTAAATTTATCACGCCGGTTAAGATTTCGGGTGAATGCAATTGATTATCTTAACTATGTGTATCCGCATAGATGCACGTATCGACAATATGGCCTCGCCTTGGTTCGACAGGCTCACCACAAGTCGCTCGGCCTCCGGAATGACAGGGTCTTAGGGGAGAGGGGAAGCCATTTCCGAATTTTATTTCGTTACGTGTAACATTCCGAATAGTCATATTATCTTAACTCTGTGCCTGGTTTTGTCATCGTCTCCAAGTGTTTTCCCAAACTTACGCAGACTCTGTTTTCATAAAGCATGAAAAGACTTCTACCCGTAATCTTTTTCCTCTTTCTGTGCTCCTCCGAGTCAATCTGCCAGACGCTTGCCCGTATGCAGAGCTGGGGGCTCGATCTTGAATCAGCCTATTGGATCAACGGCCAGCAGGGAATCATCGTGGGGGAAAAACTGATGGCACGCACCCGTGACGGAGGCACGACCTGGGAGGAAGTCTTGCAAGAGTTCGACGTACGGTTTTACGACGTCGTCTTCCTGGATGCGGACAACGGCGTGGCAGTAGGCGAAAACGGGTCCGTTTTCCTGACAGCCGACTCGGGAACGAGCTGGGCAAAACAGGAATCCGGAACCCAAAACGACCTGCTGGGCATCGCCATATCCACCGCTTCCCAATTGACCGCCGTAGGCGAAAAAGGGGAGATCATCAGCTCAGCCGACGGCGGCAAAACCTGGAAGAAAGTCCCAAGCGGAACATCCCTCAGCCTGAATGACATCCATTTTGTAAATGAAAATACGGGATTCATCGCCGCCGATGGCGGAACTATTCTAAAATCCCAAGACCAGGGAAGCTCCTGGGCCCTCACGGGCCTGGCACAAAGCAACTCCCTCTACGGAATCGCCTTTTCAAATGAGTTGATTGGCTATGCCGTAGGGGAAGACGGACTCTTTGTCAAAACGACCGATGGAGGAAACACCTGGTCGGTGTTGGATCCCGGCACGACCCATACGCTACGAAAGGTCGCCCTCAGTCCAGTGGATGTGAGGATTGTGGTGGCCGTCGGAGATTTGGCTACCGTCGTCCGGACCGCCAACTCGGGCACCACGTTTACCAGACCCAGCCTTGGCGCCACCAATACAAGAAATCTCAAAGGGATCGCATTTAGACCCTCCAGCAATCTCACCTCCGTAACCGGTCAGGACGGATACCTGGTCAATTCCACAAATGCGGGGGGGAGCTGGTCGCAAAGATTGGCAGGGATACGAAACAACTTTACCAGTGCGGACTTCAAAAATCAAAACACCGGATTCATTGCGGGAGAAAACGGAGGGCTGTTTGTAACCAGCAATGGTGCCACCACCTTGATCAACCGCTCCATACCTGAACCTGTCCTCATCCATACCCTGGATTTTTGGAACACCTCCTTTGGCTACACCGGATCGGAAGGCGGCAAGATCTACCGCACGGCAAATTCCGGCACAGCCTGGGTTCCGGTATTCACTCCGGCAAACCGAACGATCACGGGGTTTTACCTTTTTGCCCCGTCTGTGGTTTATCTCACAGGGTCCCAGGGCTACATCTCCAGATCATCCGACTCGGGAGTGACCTGGGACCAAGCGGTGGTATCCAATACCACAGAAAACCTCAAAGACCTTACTTTTTTTGACTTTGGTTATGGATTTGCCATCGGGGACAGGGGCCAGATCAGTTGGAGTTTTGGAGGAACTGTCTGGGAGACCATCCCCAAAGTGACCGAAGAAAACCTGAATGCGCTCGCCAAGATCGACACCACCAGGGCGGTCGTCGTCGGCAACGGAGGCATCATCCTCAAGACCGAAGACAAGGCCAGGACTTGGAAAAGGATCGAATCCGGCACCGACAAAAACCTCAAGTCGGTAGATTTCTTTGGCGAAAGCTATGGCTTCATCGCAGGCGAAGACGGGCTGGCCCTGGTAACGGCTGACGGTGGCGCGACTTGGGCAACGCTGGCGACCGGAACCATCCGGGATCTGAATGCCGTGAGTGCAGGCACCGATCAAAGGGCCTATTTTGCGGGGGAAGACGGCACCATCCTTTCATTCACCTGCATCCCGCCAACGGGCAGCTTGGGCCCAATAGCGGGAGATTCCCAATCCTGTTTGGTCACAACGACTTATTCGGTTGTCGAAATCCCCCAAGCCGATTCCGAGATGGTCTGGAGGGTGGATGGGGGAGAAATCCTATCCGGACAAGGCACCAGCCAGATCCAGGTAAAATGGACCGACTCCGGCAGAAACGCCGTCCTGGTCAGTAGGTCAAATTTCTGCGGCAGCGGTGAAACCTCCGCCCTCGAAGTCAACGTGGCAACCATCCCGCCGACAAGTCCTGCGATCATGGGCGAGGGGGCCGTTTGCCGGGGAAATTCCCATACCTACTCCTTGCCCAATATCGAGGGGGTCAGCTACCACTGGGCCGTAACGGGCGGGGAAGTCAAGAACGGGCAAGGAACAAACGAGGTAGAAATCACCTGGAATCAAGGCGGTGAACAGCAGATCACCGTGACCCAGGAAAATTACTGCGGACGGGCAGAATCCATCCAGAAAGCCATCGCCGTGGATTCGGCTCCGGAGTCACCCCTGGGGATCGACGGAGAGTCCAGAATCGGCCTTGGAGAGCAGGTTTACGAAATTGAGGCCGTCGGAGGGCTGAATTACCGTTGGAGCGTTTCCGGCGGAGGCGGGAGGATTGTGTCCGGCCAGGGAAGCGGAGAGATCGTGGTGATCTGGGAAAAAGAAGGGGATTTTGAACTCGCCGTAGAAGCCCAAAACGGCTGTGGTTTCAGCACAAAGCGGATTTTGGCAGTGAATGTGAATATCATCACCGCATTGGAGCCCTTTGACGATGGAAACCTGAAAATCTATCCCAACCCGAGTCAGGGAGCGTTGACGATTTCTTCGCCTGGGTTGGATACCTGGTCAAGCATTCTTGTTTTCAACCCGATGGGACAACCGGTGATGGAGCTTCCCGTTGCAGTCGGCCAAGCCGAGATCCATCTCGATGGCCTTCCAAAAGGCCTTCTGGTGATCCAGTTTCGGGGGAAAAACGGCGTGCTTTCAAAAAAGCTCTTGGTGCGATAGAGGCAGACGTCTTTTGCAAAAACCAGCCTCTCCTCTGTGGTAACTTCTTCGTGTTTTGGACGGCTTTGTGGCCTGTCTTACTCCGCTATCCCCTCCAATTCACTCAGTTCCAGCCAAGCCAGTTCCAGCTCTTCCAATTCTCCGTCGATTGCCTGAAGTCGACTGGACCAGGCCAGCAGTTGGTTGACATCGGAAGTACCGGCAGAGATTTGTTCCGTCAAGTTGGCTTTTTCAGCCTCCAGCTTGGCAATGGTATCATTCACCTTTTTGAATTCCTGCTTTTGCTTGTAGCTGGCTTTCGCTTTCGTTGGGCTGTCTTGTTTCTCGCTTCTGACTTCTTGAGTCTTGATACCAGCGTCTTGAGACTTGATACTTGAATCTTGGTTCTTGCCTCTTGGCTCTTGGCTCTCCTTTTCCCATTCCCTGAAATCCGTATAGTTCCCCGGGAAATCGCGGATCTGCCCTTCGCCCTCAAACACAAACAAGTGCTCCACGAGTCGATCCATAAAGTATCTATCATGCGATACGATGATCAGACAGCCGGGAAACGAATCCAAAAACTCCTCCAGGATATTCAGCGTCATGAGATCCAAGTCATTGGTTGGTTCGTCCAAGATCAGGAAGTTGGGATTCTTGATCAGCACCATCAGAAGCTGAAGCCTTCTTCGCTCACCCCCGCTCATCTTGCCGATCGGCGTGAACTGCTGCTTGGGCGGAAATCCAAACTGGGTCAAAAACTGGCTGACCGTGATCGTCTGGCCCTTGTCCAGCACCACGACTTCGGCAATTTCCTTGACCACGTCGATCAGGCGTTTTTCTTCGTCAAAGCGGTCCTCCTCCTGGCGATAATACCCAAAAGCGGTGGTTTGTCCGGCAGTGACTTTTCCGGCATCCGGATCCAGCAGCCCGGTGATCATCTTGAGAAAAGTCGTCTTCCCGGCCCCGTTTGGCCCGACGATGCCAATCCGGTCTTTCTTTTTGAAGATGTAGGAAAAGTCTTTGACCAGGGTCTTTTCGTCAAATGACTTGCTGATTTTGTCGATTTCGAGGATTTTATTTCCCAGTCGCTGGGTCGAAACAGTCAATTCAATATCCCGCTCTTCCCGTTTGGTAAATGCCTTTTCCTTGGTCTCTTCGAAAGCATCCACCCGGTATTTGGCTTTGGTCCCGCGGGCTTTGGGCTGGCGGCGGATCCAGTCGAGTTCTTTTTTGTAGAGGCTTTTTGCTTTCTCAATCTCGATGTCCTCGATCTGCATCCGTTCGGCTTTTTTGTCCAGAAAATAGCCGTAGTTGCCTTGATATCGGTGGATTTTTCCCCCATCGAGTTCAAGGATTTCGTTGGTGACTTTCTCCAAAAAATAGCGGTCGTGAGTGACCATAAACAGGGCAAGATTGGCTTTTGCCAGGTAATCTTCCAGCCACTCGATGGTCTCCAGATCGAGGTGGTTGGTCGGTTCGTCGAGCAGGAGCAAGTCGGGTTTTTCCAGGATGGCTTTCGCCAAGGCGACTCGCTTGCGCTGCCCACCGGATAAATTTCCGACCGGCAATTCGGTATCATGAAGTCCGAGTTTTCCCAGCACTTCTTTCACCTGATATTCAAAATCCCAAGCCCGGAGTGCATCCATTTTTTCAAACAACTTGGACATTTTGTCGGAGTTGTCGATGCCCCGCTCCGCTTCCAGCATCGCCTTGTGATAATCCTCGATGACTCGCAAAACTTCTGAATTGCTCTGGTCGAAGATGGTCTGGTAAATGCTCAGGTTGGCCTCGAAAACCGGGTTTTGGTGGACGTAGGCAATCTTCACGGACTGGTTGGTCCCCACCTGTCCCGTGTCGGGGATTTCCTGGCCCATGATGATCTTCATCAGCGTGGACTTGCCGGCGCCGTTGATGCCGACGAGCGCAATTTTTTGTCCTTGGGAGATGCCAAAGGATATATTTGAAAAAAGCTTGCGTTCTCCGAAAGCCTTGCTGAGATTCTCAACCGAAAGGTAATTCATGCCGCAAAAGTAGGGAAAAG
>CAZGYC010000075.1:0-20152 GCA_964530015.1 uncultured Limnohabitans sp.
CCTCCGGAGAAATCTCTCCCAGCCCCTTAAAACGGGTGATTTCCGGCTTGCTGCCCAGTTTGTGGATGGCACGCTGGCGCTCTTCGTCTGTGTAGCAATAGATCGTCTCCTTCTTGTTTCTGACGCGAAACAAGGGGGTTTCGAGAATGTACAGGTGGCCGTTTTTCACCAAATCGGGAAAAAACTGAAGGAAATAAGTCATGATCAGGAGCCGGATATGCATCCCGTCCACATCCGCATCGGTGGCAATGACGATCTTTCTGAACCTCAGATTTTCCACTCCATCCTCGATGTTCAGGGCGTGCTGGAGCAAGTTGAATTCCTCATTTTCATACACCACCTTTTTGGTCATGCCGAAACAGTTGAGTGGCTTGCCACGGAGCGAAAATACCGCCTGGGTCTGCACATCCCTCGATTTGGTAATGGATCCCGAAGCCGAATCCCCCTCGGTGATAAAGAGCATCGTGTTGTTTTTCACCTCCTCGTCACCTTTGGAGTCATCGTAGTGAACCCGGCAATCCCTCAGCTTTTTGTTGTGGAGATTCGCTTTTTTGGCACGCTCGTTCGCCAGTTTTTTGATCCCCGATATTTCCTTTCTTTCCCGCTCCGATTGCAAAATCCGCTTCAGAAGCGCATCAGCGACCCCCGGATTTTTGTGCAGGTAATTGTCCAGTTCGGTTTTGATGAAGTCATTGACAAAAGTCCGCAGCGTCGGCCCATCCGGCCCCACACTCTGCGATCCCAGTTTGGTCTTGGTCTGTGACTCAAAAACCGGCTCCTGGACCCGCACGGCAATCGCTGCGACGACCGATTGTCTCACATCAGATGCGTCAAAATCTTTCTTATAAAACTCCCGGATGGTCTTCACGATCGCTTCCCGGAAGGCCGCCAAGTGAGTCCCTCCCTGGGTCGTGTACTGCCCGTTGACAAAGGAATAATACTCCTCGCCATAAGACCCCGAGTGCGTGATCGCCACCTCGATGTCATTGCCCTTGATGTGGATGATCGGATAGCGGATGCTCTCCTCGTCAACCTTGTTGGAGAGGAGGTCATACAGGCCTCGGTCGGAAAAAAACTTCTTTCCGTTGAAGTTGATCGTCAATCCGGCATTCAGGTAGGCATAGTTCCAGATCTGGTTTTCGAGGTACTCGGGGATAAAGTGGTAATTCTTGAAGATGGATGCATCGGGAGAAAAAGTGGTCCTGGTTCCGTTCCGTTCCGAGGTCTTTGCGACCGGTGCATCGTTGGTCAAAACACCCTTCTCAAACTCGGCCATCTTGCTCTCCCCTTCCCGGAAAGACTGGACTTTGAAAAAGTCAGAAAGCGCATTCACCGCTTTGGTACCGACCCCATTGAGGCCCACGGACTTTTGAAAAGCCCCCGAATCATATTTGCCGCCGGTGTTGATCTTGGAAACACAGTCGATGACTTTTCCCAGGGGAATCCCACGGCCAAAGTCCCGGACTTCCACTTTGTGTTCGGAGATTTTGACCTCGATGTTTCGGCCGTAGCCCATCATGTGTTCATCGATGGAATTGTCCAGGATTTCCTTGACGAGCACATAGATTCCGTCGTCCTGTGCACTGCCGTCACCCAACTTGCCGATGTACATCCCGGGACGGAGGCGGATATGCTCTCTCCAATCCAGGGACCTGATGCTGTCTTCTGTGTATTTGACCGGTTCTGCCATAGTACTCGATTACGCTTCTTTTTGGATTTGTTTGAATTTCCCCACCAGCAGGACAACCAACCCGATGACCCACAGGGCCAGCAACGCAGGCATCAGATAAAAGAAAAAGTTGAACTGGCGGGTGGCAATGACCTCCTGATTGTTGATCGAATGCACAAAAAACACCACCAGCGCCAAGCTGAAGTTGATGATTCCCCCGAAAGAGTAAAACCAGGTCAGGATATAATCCCGAAACGGGTCTCCTATCGGAAAAATCCGGTGCATCTTCTTGTTGGTCTTGGTCTCCAGTGACTTTGGAGTGAAGAGCGTAATGGCATTCAGAATCAGGAAAGCGGCGACCATTCCATAGAAAAACGTCCCTTTTTCCACATTTCTGATGATTGTCCCGTCTTCTTCGATGCTTAGGCCAACCGTCTCGGCAAGTGCGGAATAGAAGTACAATAGAAAGAACACGAAAAATAAAACACCGGTGAAGTAGAATACTTTTCCAAACCTGTAATACATGCGATCGAGTGATTGAACGTGCTAATATAACCGATTTGGACTAACCAAAAGAGATCCGGAACTGTTCCTGACGCGGATAATTGTGACAGGTACTTTCGGGGAATTTTCAACCCCATGAAATTCAGCGGGGTTCCAAAATCCAAGGCAGCGGAATTTTATTCCTCTTCGGCGTTTTGCAAAAGCACCGAATTTTGAACCCATCTTTGCTGTCTAATCGGAATCACCATGCAAAAGACCCTTTTCTTTTTCCTACTGCTCGCAATGGGCGGGCTCATCTCATGCAGCGGAGCGATAGATGCAGGCGATGTGAACCTGGAAAACTGGAAATCTGACCGGGACGGCTGCAAGGGACTCAGGCTGAAGGAGCTTGAGGCTTTCAAGGCCGTGAAAAACAACTTTTTGGGAGCGGACAACCAGGCTTTGATCAAGACTTTTGGCAGACCAGACCGGGTCGAACTGGTGGACAAAAGCCAGAGCTTCTTCTTCTATTTTGTCGAAGCCAGCGATGATTGTCAGGGGGTGGAAAGCGAAAAAGAACCCCTGAGGGTTCTTTTTCGGATGAATGCGATCAGCAAAGTATCAGAAGTCACGGTCACAACCCTGAACCCATAAAGCAAAGGGCCGCGGCTCCCAGGGTGCCGGCGTTGTTTTCCAGGGTCGCCTTTTTCAGGCGGAGATCGTTTACATAGTACGGCGTGAGGTATTTTCTGGTATTGTAGTCGATGGTCGGCATCATAAACTCCAAACCGGCAGAGATGCCGCCTCCAAAATACACGTCGGTCACGTCCAATATTCTGACAGTGGAAACGATTGCCTCACTCAGGATTTCGGCGACCTCCTTGAACACCATCAGCGAAACCTCATTTCCGGTCTTGGCCGTATCGACCAGCAGGTGTGTTCCAAGCTCTTTCCCCACCAGTTCTCCGGCCTTTTCGGGATAGGCCGAGATCAGGTTTTCCATGATTCGGAGGATTCCGTTTCTTCCGATCAGCGTTTCCAATCCGGCATTTCCACGGGAAAGCATGTGTCCCATTTCGAGGGCATTTCCACGGGATCCTTTGAAGACCTGTCCGTCGAAAACCAGCGCGCTGCCGATGCCGGTACCCATGGTGATAAACAGAAAGTTCTCGGCAATTTCCCCCTTGCCGTAGTAAAACTCCCCAATGGCTGCCGCCGCCGCGTCGTTTTCCATGTAAAACTCATGGTTGGGGTATTTTTCCAGCAGGCCAGCCATCAGCGGAAAGCCGTTTAGATCGGGAATGGCGGGAATTTCGAGGGGAGTGGTTCGGTCTTTGGTGATCATTCCCGGAAGGCCGATCCCCACTTTGTCCACATCCGGGTATTTTTTGAGGTATTTCCCAAGTCCTTCGATGAAGCACTTTCCAAATCCTTCAGGATGGTCTCTGTACCGGGTTGTGTCTTCTTTTTGGAAGTCCAGCATGTTGCCTTCCTTGTCTACCAGTCCGATTTTCAGGTGAGTGCCTCCCACGTCCACTCCCAGGAAAAGAGAATCCTGCTTGCTCATAGTGTTATTTATAGGTTTGATTGCCAAAAAAGCAAAAGAAAAGCTTCACTTCCTATATTCCTTGCCGATCTGACAAAAAATTTTGAGAACCGCCGGACAGACCAAGGTATTCTTCAGGGAAAGGTCCAAAATCCCAAGGATGTTTTTCCGGTCGGTGTGCGGATATTCACGGCAGGCTTTGGGCCGGTCTTCATAGACCAGACACCTGTTGTCAGCTCCCAGAAAAGGACAGGGCGCAGATCGGAGAACGTAGTCTCCGTCCGAATCCCGGAGCAGGTATTCGTCGATAAACTCACTGCTTTTCATCCGGAAAGTTTTCGAAAGCCGATCGATGTCCGTCTGTATAAAAATCGGGCTGGTTGTCTTGCAGCAGTTGGCACAGTTTAGGCAATCAATCTCCGCAAAGACCTGTCCGTGCAACTGGTGAAAGCTTGCATCCAGGTCCTTTGGCTTGGTTTTCCCGAGTTTTTCCCTGAGCTTCTTGTTAGCCGGAAAATCGGACTTGCTTTCTCTGGAAAATTTTTCAAGGTCAATCTTCAATCCTCCAAAATATTGAATTTCAAATATTTAGAATATTTCACTATCTTATTGTACACTAAACCCAAGCGCCATGAGAGTCCATCCTTCTGAACTGTATTTCTATCACAGTTCGACCCAACCCATCGACAAGCAGACCAAGGCTTATGCCAAATCGCTGACCAAGTTTGTCAACGAGATCGATGTCATCAATGAGCCCATTACCGCCACACAATGGAACCAGATTCTTCGCATGCTTGGACTTCGGCCCAAAGATCTTCTGAACAGGTCCCATCCCGACTATCAAAACCAAATTGCTGGCAAAGACTGGGATGACGAAGGTTGGCTGAATATCCTGGTGAAATTTCCCCACCTGATCGCAAGCCCCATTG
This sequence comes from uncultured Limnohabitans sp., assembly GCA_964530015.1. Lineage (GTDB taxonomy): Bacteria > Bacteroidota > Bacteroidia > Cytophagales > Cyclobacteriaceae > Algoriphagus. Next base: position 4,628 of record CAZGYC010000075.1, read on the forward strand.
CCATCTTCAAAAACAGGGCGATTCTCTGCAGGACTCCCACCGATATCCTCAAGCTTGACTAATCGACGCTGCGGGATATTCCTTCCGGTCCGATGGCGATTTGCCGGGCTTTGTAGAGCTGTCCGATGCACTGCTTGAAGTGCTTCTTGGACATGCCCAACACGGCTTGGATTTCCCCCGGATCGGATTTGTCGTGGAGTGGCAAAAAACCCTTTTCTTCCAATATGGCCAATATTTTCTCCGATCCCTCGTCATACTTGACCCTGCCTGTCGGCAAAATCTGCAGATCGATCCTGCCGTCGTCACGGCGTTTTTTCACCCAAAGCTTCCTGAACGAACCGATCTCCAAAGGCTGGAAAACCTCATTGGCGTAGATCAGGCCTTCGTATCGGTCCTCCAACAGGACTTTGTAGCCAAGTTCCGTCTTTTCAAAGATCAGCCCTTCCACCTCATTGCCCGGCTCGTAGTCTTTTGGGGCTGGATAGATAAACTCGCGGTATTTGGAGACCCCAATCAGACGGTTGGACCGAAAGTCGGCACATACCCTGACCAGGTATTTTTCACCGGGGGTCATGGGCTTGGCCATCTCCGCATTGGGGACAAAAAGATCCTTGGGAAGCCCCCAATCCATAAACGCGCCGAATTTGGTCACTTCCTTGGCTTCCAAAACGGCAAAATCATCCAATAGCGCTTTGGGCTGCTGCGTGACCGCCACGGGCCGGTCTTCACTGTCGGTGTACACAAAAACCTCCACCATGTCCCCTTCTCTCTCCTCCCCTTTCAGATAGCCTTTCGGCAAAAGGACTTCACCTCCGTCGCTCAGGGCAAGGTAAGCCCCAAAATCGGTGAAGCGGTTAATAGACAAGTTGCTGATCAGGCCAAGTTCTTTCATAGTTCAAAGGTAGGGATTAATCGTTTCGGGGCCTTCTCTTTTTTCAGTCAACCAAAGTCGGGAAAGCGTCGGTTTAAAATTGGAATTGGAGCGGCTTAGGCTTAGTTTTGGCAGCATCAAAAATGGCAATTTCGCCCCATTCAACCCAAATCATCACACTTTTCATCCCCAATCACAGATTTATGAAATCGAGCATGACTCAAGCGACACACAGAGGGATGATTATCAGCTATGCGAGATTCCACGTGGCCTTTGAAAGAAAATTATAAACACATGAAATCAATCTCCGTCATCGGTTCAGGCACTATGGGAAACGGCATCGCGCATGTCTTTGCCCAACACGGATTTGAAGTGGCTCTGGTCGATATCACGTCTGAATTTTTGGAGAAAGCCCTGGCAACAATCTCCAAAAACATGGATCGGCAAGTAGCCAAAGGAACCATTTCGCAGGGGGAAAAAGATGCTTCCCTGGCCAGGATCTCCACTTTTACCAGTCTGGAAGAAGGAGTGAAAAGCGCTGATTTGGCGGTCGAAGCGGCCACCGAAAACCTGGGGCTGAAGCTGGATATTTTCCGTCAGTTGGATCGGTTTTCCCCCGAAAAGGCCATTCTGGCAACCAATACTTCTTCCATTTCCATCACCAAAATCGCCGCGGTGACCCGGCGCCCGGACCGGGTGGTCGGGATGCACTTTATGAATCCAGTACCGGTGATGCGGCTGGTGGAAGTGATCCGGGGCTATGCTACCTCTGATCAAGTGACGACTGCGATCATGTCGCTTTCAAAAGATCTGGGCAAAGATCCTGTGGAGGTCAATGATTACCCGGGTTTTGTCGCCAACAGAATCCTGATGCCCATGATCAACGAGGCGATTTATAGCCTTTACGAAGGTGTGGCAGGGATACGGGAGATCGACACCGTGATGAAACTCGGCATGGCGCATCCCATGGGGCCGCTCCAACTGGCGGATTTTATAGGGCTGGACGTTTGCCTGTCGATCTTGAGGGTACTTCAGGACGGTTTTGGCAATCCGAAATACGCCCCCTGTCCCCTTTTGGTGAACATGGTCGAGGCGGGCTTCAAAGGCGTCAAAACCGGAGAAGGATTCTATCGCTACACGCCCGGAAACAAGGATTTGGTCGTTTCACCCAGGTTTTCCAAACAGTAACCACAAGCACCCAAACCATGCATTTAGCAGTATCCGGAAACATCGGCAGCGGGAAAACCACGCTCACGGAGAAGCTGGCCAAACATTATGGCTGGAAGGCGGAGTTTGAATCCGTGGACCAAAACCCCTACTTGCCTGACTTCTATGAGGACATGAAGCGCTGGGCCTTTCACCTTCAGGTGTATTTTCTCAATTCCCGCTTCAATCAAGTCCAAAAAATCCAGCAAAGCCCCGTTTCTACCATTCAGGACCGGACAATCTACGAGGATGCCTACATCTTTGCGGCGAATCTCTACAAAAGCAAACTCATGACCGAGCGGGATTATTGGAACTACAGAAGCCTGTTTGATTCGATGATCACCCATGTGAAGGCGCCCGATTTGCTGATTTACCTGAAAGCGGATATTCCAAAACTGGTCGGACAAATCGAAAAACGAGGCCGCTCCTACGAAACTGCCATGCGGATCGACTACCTCAAAAACCTGAACTCACACTACGAGGAGTGGATTGCAGGCTACCGGGAGGGAAAGCTGCTGATCGTGGATGTCAATGACCTGGACTTTGTCGAAAGGCCCGAGGATTTTTCGTTTATCGTGGAAAAGGTCGAGCGGGAGATGTTTGGGCTGTTTTCCTGAGTGAAGGACCGGATCCTGGGAAACGGAAAACATATCCGAACTCCGGATTTTATCCAAGTTTCCGCATCAGCCAGCCAAACAGCATGGCACGCTGCTCTTCCTTGGGATTGACCAAAAGCTGATCGAGGCGCTTCAGGGATCCTCCGGTCATCAGGGTTTCGTAAGGAGAAAGCCGGATCAGCTTGTAGCCGTGAAGCCTGGTCTGGAGGTCGTATTGGGCGTCGTTGTAGGCCAGAAGCTTCCAGCCTATTGGTCCGTTTCCACTCAAATCACCGGATTCCGACGCTTCGCCAAAGACCGTTTTGGCCACGGGCGGCCCGTTCCAAACCCGCGGCTGCATTCCGGCCTTGAGGCATTCCTTTTCAAAAGTCCGGCAGAGCCTTTTGTGGCTTTCCGAAAACGCAAAGGTCCATTCCGAATACATTTCCGAGCGGAATGTGCCGAGCCGATAGCGGTTGAAATGCAGCTCGTCGTCCCAGCAGACTAGGTTTCTCCCCAACCTGAAATCGAACTTGAGCTTTTCCAGCAAAGGAAAACTCCCCTTCCCTCCCAACTCATCGAATATCCCGCCGAGCCAGGCTTTTCCCTTTGCATCCAAAAATTTCGGATTCAGTTCCAGTTCGGTTTGCCAGTCGTATCCAGCTCCACCTTCTTTCAATATCAGGTCGAGTTGCCTGGTCATCAGATGTTCCATGGTTTGTTTTTTTGTCCCCGAAAACTCCCGGGTCATTTCTTCTCGGTTCCTTCCTCCGAAGAGATCCGCTCTTTCAGGTTTCCTTTGGAGCCCGGAAACGTGGTCCTCCTGGAAATGTCATAGCCGATCCAAAGCATGATCAGCATGAAGATGGCAAAAAGGGTCAGGAAGATTTTCTTGTTCTTGCTCATGTTCGGGGACGATGGGGCGATTTGCCTGTATTGACGCCCCAAATTTAAAACTCATGAAAAGGAAATGAGGCTTTTTGAAAAATGTTTTTTATTTTAACTTACAGGCACCAAACCTCGATTTTTGTCAGTTTACACCCTCCTTTTTCCGCACATGTACCAACTCATCAGTGAGCAATCCATTTATCAGTATTTTGGCGACGATGATCCGGATATGATCCGGGAAATGATCCGGATAATCTTGGATACCAATATCCGGGATTTGAAGGAACTGGGTTCATTGTACGAAAGCGGGGATTTTGCGACCATCAAAAAAAGGTGCCACAAAGCCAAGCCAAGCATGAGCTACATCGGAGCGATCAAAACCAGGAAGACGCTTGAGGAAATCGAGGCCAATCTGGAAACTTCCGCCCCGCTCAACGACTCCCTCCAGGAGCAAATCAAGGTCATCGAAGTCGAGTTGAACAAGTTCGTCTCGACAATCAACTGAAAACCAGAAACCCGTTACACTTTCCCATGCAGAGAAAATTCCTTCTTCTGCCGATTCTTTTTTTCCTACTGGCAGAAGCATCGGCGCAATCCACCCTCACAGTCGATTACATCATGCGTGACCCCAAATGGATGGGCACGTTTCCTTCCGCTCCCTACTGGAGTGGGGACAGCAGGCTGATTTTCTTCAAATACAATCTTGAAAACGATCCGGTCGATTCGCTTTACAAGATTGATCTGGGCAATCCTTCGCAGATTTCAAAAGTACATTGGGCGGAAGAAAAGGCACTGTCAAAGCCACAGTCCGATTTCAACGCAGACCAAAGCCTGAGAATCTATCGAAAGGACAACCTGATCCTTTTGGAAGATCAGAAGAAAAAGAGCACTGCGACACTTCTGGAATGGTTTGAGCCGGTGACCAATCTTCGTTTCCTGGCAAACGAAAACCGGATTGCCTTCAATTCGGGCGGAAACATCCATGTATTTGACCGGACTTCAAAAAGCGTCAGCAAAGCCACAAATATCTCCAATGGTTCGAAACCCGGCAACGGAGGCAAGGCCTCGGAAAGCAATACGGGTTTTCTGGAAGCGGAAAACCTGGAGCTGCTCGGAGTGGTAAAGCAGAGAAAAGAAGCCCAGGAAAAATCCAGGGCCTATCGGGAATCCATCCGGGAAAATCCAGAGGGATTCACCTATTACACCCAGGGTAAAAACCTCACGAACCTCCAACTTTCCCCGGATGAGAGATTTGCCACTTTTTCGGTTTTTACACCCGCGACCAACAAAAACACCGCCGTTCCCAACTACGTCGATGCGTCCGGATACACCGAAAACCTGAACGCAAGATCCAAAGTGGGAAACAGCCCGAGCAAAGTGGAAATCGGCATCTACGACCTCACCAGGGATACCGTTTACTTCATAGCAACGGCAAACCTGCCCGGAATCAAAGATTTGCCGGATTATGTAAAAGACTATCCAGAGAAAACCTGGGAAGAAAAAGAACGGGCGGTGACACTTTCCAGTCCGGTCTTTTCCCCGGACGGCAAGCGGGCCATCATCCAGGTCAGGGCGTTTGACAACAAGGACCGGTGGATCACCGAAGTGAATCTGGAAACCGGAGAACTCAAAACCCTGGACCGTCAGCGTGACGAGGCCTGGGTGGGTGGACCGGGAGTAGGCGGTGGATTTGGTGGCGGGGTATTGGGCTGGCTGCCGGACAATCAGCACATCTATTTCCAGTCAGAGGAAACGGGCTATTCTCATCTGTACCTTTTGAATGTGGCCAATGGTGAGAAAAAGGCCCTCACTTCGGGCCAGTTTGAAGTCTTTGATCCCTTTCTGTCCAAAGACAAAAAGTCCTGGTACCTGACTACTTCCGAGGTGGATCCCGGAGAAAGGCACTTCTACAGGATGCCTGTCATGGGAGGGGCTATGGAAAAACTCACCTCCATGACCGGAAACAACGCAGCGGTGCTGTCCCCGGACGAGAAAAAACTCGCCATCATCTACTCCTACAGCAATGTGCCGGCGGAACTTTATATCCAAAACAACAAAGTCGGAGCTGTCGCAGAGAAATTAACCTCCGGTCAAAGCGCCGAATTCAAAGCATATAACTGGCGGGATCCACAGATCATACGGTTCACCGCGCAAGACGGAGCGCAAGTGCCGGCACGATTGTATCTCCCGGAAGCCTCCAAGAAAAACGGAGCCGCTGTCATCTTCGTCCACGGCGCCGGATACCTCCAAAACGTCCACAAATGGTGGAGCAGCTACTTCCGTGAGTACATGTTTCACAACCTGTTGACCGACCTCGGATACACGGTTTTGGACATAGACTATCGTGCATCGGCTGGCTATGGCCGCGACTGGAGAACGGGCATCTACCGTCACATGGGCGGCAAAGATCTCTCTGATCAGGTCGATGGCGCCAAATTTCTCTTGGCTGAGCACGGCGTGGAAACCGGCAAAATCGGAATCTACGGTGGCAGTTACGGAGGTTTCATCACCTTGATGGCCTTGTTCAATCACGGAGATGTCTTCACTTCCGGCGCGGCACTTCGCTCAGTGACTGACTGGGCACATTACAATCACGGCTATACCGCCAATATCCTAAACACCCCGGAAGAAGACCCGATCGCCTACCGTCGCTCCTCCCCGATCTATTTTGCCGAAGGGCTGAAAGGAAATCTTCTGATTGCCCATGGGATGGTGGACGTCAATGTCCATTTTCAGGACGTGGTGCGACTTTCCCAGCGCCTGATCGAGCTTGGCAAAGACAACTGGGAAATGGCGGTCTATCCGGTCGAAGACCACGGGTTTGTGGAGCCGAGCAGTTGGACGGATGAATACAAGCGGATTTTGAAACTGTTCGATGCCACGCTTCTCGACAAAAGCCTATGAAAACAGCATTTCCCCTTTCGTTGGCGATCTGCGTTTTGACCCTTTTTTCCTGCGGGAACAAGGGATCAAAACCCTTGACAAAACGGGGACTGATAGCCGAGCAGGCCATGGTGGTCTCGGCCCGTGAGGAAGCTTCCAAGATCGGGATCGAGATCCTCCAAAAAGGGGGAAACGCCTTTGATGCCATGATGGCCACAGAGATGGCATTGGCAGTGACCTTTCCTTTTGCGGGCAATCTCGGAGGAGGGGGATTTATGGTCTATCGGATGGCCGACGGATCCGTGGGCTCGATAGATTACCGGGAAAAGGCTCCCCTTGCTGCCTCCAAGGACATGTACCTGGACGAAAATGGAGCGTTTCTCTCCAACCTCAGTACCAAAGGTGCCTTGGCCTCCGGTGTCCCGGGAACCATCGCAGGAATCTTTGAAGCCCAGGCAAAGTTTGGAAAGCTGAGCCCAGCCGAGATCCTTCAACCGGTCATCGACTTGGCCAAAAACGGATTTGTGGTCACGCCTCGGCAAGCGGAACGATTGCAGCGGGCAAGAGCGCAGTTTGTAGAAACAAACGGTCCCGGGACGTTTTTTGACCGGGACATCCAGGCAGGAGACACGCTCAAAATTCCGGTTTTGGCTGCGACTTTGGAACGAATCGCAAAAAATGGCCGGGATGAATTTTACAGGGGAGAGACCGCCAAGATCCTGGCAAAGCATATGCAGGAAATCGGCGGAATCATCACCGAAGAGGATCTGGCAGCTTACGAAGCGAAATGGAGAGCGCCTTTGGTTTTTCCCTACCGGGATCTGAAGGTGATCTCCATGGCCCCGCCGAGCTCCGGAGGGATGACCCTGGCACAAATCCTGAAGATGGTGGAACCCTACAAGCTGAAGGAACTGGGGCACCATTCACCAGAATACATCCAGGTTTTGGTGGAAGCCGAGCGAAGGGCCTATGCGGATCGCAACTATTATCTGGGCGATCCTGATTTTGTAAAAATCCCTGTGGATCAATTGCTTGACAAGGAATACCTCAAGTCAAGGATGGAGTCATTCAGTTTTGAAAAAGCAACCAAATCGGAGGAGATCGCCCAGGGAAGTTTAGAATTTGCGGAAAGCATGGAAACTACCCACTACTCCATTGTAGATGCGGAAGGCAACGCGGTCTCAGTCACCACCACCCTCAACGGAGGCTATGGTTCCAAGGTATTCGTGGACGAACTTGGCTTTTTCATGAACAATGAGATGGATGACTTCAGTGCCAAACCGGGAGCTCCGAATATGTTTGGACTGATCGGGGCTGAGGCCAACAGCATTGCTCCGGGCAAGCGCATGCTCAGTTCGATGACCCCGACCCTTGTGGAAAAGGATGATAAACTCTGGATGGTCGTGGGAACTCCCGGAGGATCGACCATCATCACCTCGGTGCTTCAGACGATCCTGAACGTATCCGAATTTGGCATGGGGATGCAGGAAGCCGTGGAATCCCCGCGCTTTCACCACCAATGGCTGCCCGATTTGGTCAATTTCGAACCCCTTTCTTTTGATTCAATCCTGATTCAGACGCTCAAATCCAGAGGTTATCTTATCAACGAGAATAATAGCCCCATTATCGGAAAGGTCGATGCGATCCTGGTCTTGCCCGACGGAAAGCTGGAAGGCGGAGCCGATCCTCGGGGCGATGATACTGCCGTTGGCTTTTAGTGTTTGGTGAATAGCAAGTTGGTAAGCGGTAAGTAGTGAGTGGTAAGTAGTTTCTTGAACAGTTTTCTTCTTTCCACTCACTGCTTATACGATTTAAACTTCGATTACCCGGGCAGTTTTAGGGTTTGGCGACTGGTTCGACGGCATATCCCGCTTTTCGCAGAAGGGGGATCAGGCCGTTTTCCCCCGCCAAATGTCCCGCGCCTACGGCCACAAAGAGACTTTGGTCCTTCATTGATTCGTTGAGCTTCGCAACCCAGGCCCTGTTTCGGCTGTCCAAAACCAATTCCCTATAGTCCTTCATCATGCCTTCCGAATTCATCACTTCATAAATCCCGTCCACATCCTCGCTGAGATAAGTCTCGGTCATTTTCTGAAAATCCGGGGGCCCAGCATCTTCCTTCAGCATCTTGACCAATTCTTGGATCTGGGTTTCTTGGGGAATCTGGTCAAAAACACCGATCTGAAATTCAGGTGTTTCCAGTCCGATGATTGGTTTTTTACTTTCAGTGGCTTGCGCCGTCAAAAACAACTCATAGCTCTCAATCTCCTGGCAGGGAATGGATTTCATCAATGCCATGGAACTCAAAACCACAGGCTTCAAAACGCCCAACTGGGCTAAACCCACTCCGAAATTTTCGACAAAAAAGCCATCCAAAAACGCCGCGTCGGCGGAATCCAATTCCGACTGGATGTTTTTCATTCCGGGATTCATGGAGATTTGCTGCATTTTGGCTTGGAGCTCGGGATCACCCATGTCCAATTCCATCACCAGTTTTTCACTGTTGCCAAAAGCATCCAGAATCCTTTGGTCCATTCGAAAATCTTCCTTGCATATCAGATGGATCGTGCCAAAAAGGTAGGATTCTTTTTCCAGCCCATTTCCGCTTACCTTCCATAGCAGGGAGCTTTGTTGGGCGTGTACACTCCCAATCAGCCATACCATCAAAAAGACCTGAAGGCTGAATTTTCCAAAAACGTGTGGTCTCATGGCTTTTGATTTTGCTTGCTTTTCCAATGTTACTCAAAAAACCATCAGAAACTCCCCTCAAACCCATCCATGCGGGATTTTGTCAACGGATGAAGAAATGCCCCTTCAAAAGGTTTCCTTTCTCGTTCAAAGCCGATTTCTACCAAACAAAACACGGGAAACGGCCTTGATTCAAAATCAGGGAGAATCCCGATTAAAAAACCTAATTTGAGTCAACACTCTTTCAAACCCGATTTAACCCCATGAAAAACAGAAGAGAATTTCTCCAAAGATCCGCACTGGGCATCGCCGGACTCGCAGTGGCGCCGTCCTGGCTTCAGGGTGCCCCAGCCCTGATCAAATCATTCAACAAACCGGATTCCCAAATCAACGGAGTGAACATCGGCTGCATTACCTACTCCTTCAGGTCCTTGCCCGACCAAAGTGCCGAGGCCACGCTGAAATATGTCGTGGACAGCGGACTGAGCGCGATTGAGCTGATGGGCGATCCCGCCGAGAGCTTTGCGGGAATGCCAACCCCGACTTTCGACCGAACGAAGGCATACCAACTTGGCGGAAAACAAAGACGTGGAGAAACCCTCACGGAGGACGAAACCAAGGAATTGGCCGATCTCCGCGCCCAGTCTGATGCCTACACCAAGGTGGTGGCCGACTGGAGAGCCAATGCCGACATGAAGAAATTCGAGCAAGTCCGAAAGATGTACAAAGATGCCGGAGTGTCGATCTATGCCTTCAAACCAAATGCCTTCGGAGCCAACAACACAGACCTCGAAGTTGCCTATGGCATGAAAGCAGCCAAGGCCTTGGGGGCAAGCCACGTCACCCTGGAGCATCCCTCCAACGATGCGCAAACGCTCAGATTGGGCAAATTGGGCGAACAAAACAAGATGAACGTCGGCTATCACGGCCACGAGCAGGAGACGTTTACCTTCTGGGATACCGCGCTTGCCCAAAGTCCCGCCAACGGACTGAACCTGGATGCCGGGCACTACATCGCTGCCGGCCACACCGACCTGCTCGCTTTGATCGAAAAACAACACGCCCGCATCTACAGCATGCACACCAAAGACCGCCAGACTCCTGCCAATGGAAAGGGCAACCTGGAATGGGGGAAGGGCGATACCCCCATCGGAGAGATGCTGAAGCTGATGCAGAAAAACAAATACAAGTTTCCTGCTACCATCGAGCTGGAATACGCGGTTCCGGAGGGATCTGACGCGGTCAAGGAAGTCCAAAAATGCGTGGAATTCTGCCGAAAGGCACTTGCCTAAACACAAAAAACCGGGTCAGCAACTGGCTCGGTTTCTTTTTTGAGATCTTCCGGGTTTTTGAAACCTGGAAGGTCGTTCAGAAGCTTATTTTTCCTTGATCTCCGAGGCAAGTGTCGTGATCGGACGCTCCAGGATTGGAACCATCTCAGCCCTCACTTCGGCAAACAGTTTGCGGATGCGGCAGGTTTTTTCATCTTCACACTCGGCGCACGCCTCATAAAAACGCTCAGAGATACAAGGAATCAGGGCAATTGGCCCGTCCACCACCCGCATGATCTGGGCGATACTGATTTCCCCGGGATCTTTGGCCAAGGTGTAGCCTCCCTCCGCGCCTCTTACGCTCTTGACGAGGTGGTGCGTTTTCAGATCCCTCAAGATGTTTTCCAAAAATTTGTAGGGAATATGTTCACGCTCTGATATCAACTTGGCGGAGACCGGTACCAGTTCCGGGTGATCTTGGAGGAAAAGAATCGTCTTAATCGCGTATTTGGCCCTTTTGGATAGCATAGGTGGTAAATAAGACTTGAAAATAACCATTTTCCAAACTTTTATCCAAACCCAAAAAAAGAGGCCTTAGCCAGTGCCTCTTATTACTGTATTCCTATCTTTTTTATAGGAAAATAGAAACTGAATGGGAATGAACTCCTGAAAAACATTCGGCCAGGGCATTTCAAATCACCTTTCAGTTTTAATAAACGCAATTATTTTTTTATTCTTTTCCTATCGGGTTAATAGGTTTTAAAACAGAATTATTTATGTTTGGACATCTTTTTACTCAAACTCTTTCTCCCAAAAAGGAAATGGTACCGAAGAACCACTTTCACTAATTCAAAATCTTTCTAACTATGGCTGATCAGCAAAAAAAACAAACAGCACTTGGCGATGTAGCGGCAAGGCAACTGGCGGTAGCAACACGAACCGTCCCTCAGATGGTATCTATCACACCCAGATGGCTTACCCATTTACTGGATTGGGTGCCTGTAGAATCGGGAGTTTACCGGCTCAATAAAGTAAAAGACTCCTCTACTGTCGAGGTGGATTGCTCGGGCAGGGATGAGCGGATCCTCCCCCATACCTACGTGGACTATGTGGAGAATCCCAGAGAATACAACCTCAGTGCCGTGAATACCACCGTGGATATCCACACCCGGGTCTCAGATCTCTACAGCCAGCCTTACAACCAAATCAGTGAACAACTCCGATTGACCATTGAAGCAATAAAAGAGCGTCAGGAAAGTGAGCTGATCAACAACGCGGAGTATGGATTGCTGACCAACGTGCACAAGTCACAAATCATCAAGACCCGCACCGGGGCACCTACTCCGGATGATCTGGATGAACTGATCACCAAAGTCTGGAAGGAGCCCGGTTTTTTCCTCTTGCATCCATTGGCTATTGCGGCATTCGGAAGGGAATGTACCCGAAGGGGAGTTCCGCCTCCGACGGTATCCTTATTTGGCTCACAGTTTTTGACCTGGCGGGGCATTCCACTCATCCCAAGCGACAAAATCCCGGTCAAAAACGGAAAATCGAAAATCCTGCTGGTCCGGACCGGCGAAACGAGACAGGGTGTGGTGGGCTTGTATCAGCCCAACCTTCCGGGCGAACAGACCCCAGGCCTTTCGGTGCGTTTCATGGGAATCAACGATAAGGCGATCGCCAGTTATTTGGTGTCACTGTACTGCTCCTTGGCCATTTTGGTCGATGATTCGATTGCAGTATTGGATGAGGTATCCCTTACCAACTATCACGATTACAAGTTCCTATAAATTGCCCAATCAGTAAAAACAAGGCCTCGCTATGGAATTTCCAAAATCCAATCCTTTTGATCCCAAACAACTTGAAACATTGGCAAACGCGTTGTTCAGGGTCATCCCGGGTGAAGCAGTTCCCACTCAGGAATTGGCACTGAATGAGGAAACCGAGAAGCAATTTCAGGACAAAAAGGCGGAATATGCTGCTCTGGAAACCGGAAATACACCAGGGTTCGTCAGGGAGCCAATTGACCCTTTTGGAAATGGGGATTACCATCACAGTCCGGGCTCAGCCCGAAAAGCCCTCAATCCGAAAGCCTCCCTAAGTGAACCGTACGCTTTTAATATCTCGGATCCCCAAACCAGTCATCCGGATCCCCACTTTTACGATGGCAAAATCCCGAAGTCTGTTTCGGGAATCGGAAAAGAAAAAGGGGGTGAAAGAACGCAGCCGACTTCCCATCAGGGGATTTCCCCAGCCTTTCAGGACAACCCGACTACGTTCATCTATGGACTGGGAATTCCAAAGCAGGAATTTGAAAAAGCGACTTCCCATACTTCCGGCGCAATTCCCTTCCAAGCGGTTCCTTCGGAGTCGGCATTCTACTTTCGAAATCCCGATAAGCTGCTTTTCAATCCAATTCAACCGGAATTTAACCCATTTAACAGGGGTGGATTCACCAGTGGCGGACATGGATATGCCAAGCCGGATTTTGATCTGAACTTAGTCAAAAAAGATTTCCCGATTTTGAACCAAAAAATCAACGGGAGATCCTTGGTCTGGTTTGACAATGCCGCCACTACCCAAAAACCCAAACAGGTGATCGACCGGATCCGGCATTTCTATGAATATGAAAACTCCAACGTCCATCGTGCCGCACATGAGTTGGCAGCGAGGTCAACCGATGCCTATGAGGGAGCCAGGGAAAAAGTCAAACGCTTCATCAATGCCGCCAGTGTCAACGAGATCATCTTCGTGCGAGGCACCACCGAGGCGATCAATTTGGTGGCGAAAAGTTGGGGCGACCAGCAGTTGCAGCAGGGGGACGAAATCATCCTGTCACACTTGGAGCACCACGCCAACATTGTTCCCTGGCAACAGTTGGCCGAGAAAAAAGGGCTTGTCATTCGGGTGATTCCCGTCGATGACGACGGGCAGATTTTGATTGATGAGTATGGCAAATTGCTAAACCCCAAGACCAAACTGGTCTCCTTCACCCACGTGTCCAATGCGCTGGGAACCGTCACTCCCGCCAAGCAAATCATCGACATGGCGCATGCCCAGGGGGCAAAGGTTTTGTTGGACGGAGCCCAGTCTATTTCACACCTGAGAGTGGATCTCCAATACCTGGATCCAGACTTCTTCGTTTTCTCGGGTCATAAGGTCTTTGGTCCCACAGGCATCGGGGTAATCTATGGGAAAGAGGAAATCCTAAACCAAACCGCCCCCTGGCAAGGCGGCGGTAATATGATCAAGGATGTCACCTTCGAAAAAACCCTCTACCATGATGCTCCTGGCCGATTTGAGGCAGGCACGGGAAATATTGCCGATGCAGTGGGGCTGGGAGCCGCACTGGATTATGTCAGCAAGCTGGGAATCGAAGCCATCGGTAGGTATGAGCACCAATTGCTGCACTATGCTACCTCGCTGTTCGGGTCAATTCCCGGTTTGAAGATTATCGGCACAGCCCGCGACAAGGCCAGCGTCCTGTCATTTACCCTTCAGGGCTATACCAACGATGAAGTGGGACAAATCCTCAACAAAGAAGGGATTGCGGTCCGTACCGGACATCATTGTGCCCAGCCTATTTTGAGACGGTTTGGGCTGGAGTCCACCGTCAGGCCTTCATTGGCATTTTACAATTCCTGCTCAGAAGTCGATAGGTTGGTTGATACGCTCCATCGCTTGGCAGATCAAAAAAGGGGGAAGTTATTTACCGGATATAAGTCCTGACAGCAGCTTATGAGAAATGAAATCAACGAGAATTTTATAAAATTCCTGCAGGCAAACCATCAGGAAGAATGGGAACCCACTCCCCTTCCCAATGACGCAGTACACTGGCTACGTGAACTCTTGGATTATTTGTTCCCCCATTCTACGTTGCCCCCGGGGCAATTGTATGAAGGGGTTTTGAAAAAAAGCCAAATTGATCTGGAACGGATCCTTCTCCAGTATCTGGACAGAGGCAAATTCAACATTGAACAGATCGTGGACCAGTTTTACGATTCCTTGGATGGGATCTACCTGGATTTGAGGGAAGATGCCCGGGCCACCTTCAACAGTGACCCCGCAGCTACCAGTATTCACGAGGTGATTGTGTCCTATCCTGGATTCTTTGCCACGAGTGTCTATCGGATCGCCAATAGGCTCCATAAGCTGGGGATTCCTATTTTGCCCCGGATACTGAGTGAGCATGCCCATGCAAATACCGGATGCGACATCCATCCCCAAACCGAAATCGGCGTGCCGTTCATCATCGATCATGGTACGGGGATAGTCATAGGCGGCACGAGCATTATCGGCAAAAATGTGACCATCTATCAGGGGGTTACGCTGGGTGCCCTCCATGTGGAAAAAGGCCTGTCCAATACCAAAAGGCATCCTACGGTAGAGGACAATGTCACCATTTATGCACGGACCACTATTTTGGGAGGAAACACCGTCATAGGCAAAAACAGCGTGATTGGAAGCAGTGTCTTTCTTACCAAAAGTGTGGATTCCTATTCTCAGGTATTCAATACCCATAAGCTGCGGATCACCTCCAAAAATCGTGTGGTCGCTGACTACGATATGATCATTCAGGCTTCTTAGAAGTAAAACCTTGAATCAGGAAGGGAACTAAGGAAATGAAGGGCTTCGCAACTTACCACCGCCGTGGCCTGTGTCCTCACAGGCCACTTATAAGACTAGCCTAATCTTATGCCTTTCAACGTGGGGCATGAACGATTGCCCGACGCCCGTAATTTTCAACCACATAGATACATAGGAAAAAAGGACATAGAAAATGGATTTTTTCACATAGCCACTTTGTGGAAAAACGCAGCCTCTATGGATTGTCCGCCGCCGCCGTGAGTGTCACTACATCTATGCAAGCTATGTACCTATGTGGTTTGTAGATTTTCCGCCGCCGTGGCCTGTGTTACAGGCCACTTCGAGCCTAGCCTAATCTTATGCCTTTCAACGTGGGGCTTGAACGATTGCCCGACGCCAGTAATTTTCAACCACATAGATTCATAGGAAAAAGAATGACATAGAAAATGGATTTTTTCGCATAGCCACTATGTGGAAAAGCGCAGCCTCTATGGATTGTCCGCCGCCGCCGTGAGTGTCACTACATCTATGCAAG
>CAZGYC010000075.1:20252-21894 GCA_964530015.1 uncultured Limnohabitans sp.
AGCCACTATGTGGAAAAGCGCAGCCTCTATGGATTGTCCGCCGCCGCCGTGAGTGCCTGTCCGCCGACAAAGGCAGGCCTGTCCGGAAAAGTCAGAGTCAATTTCTATTGAATAAAAGTCAAAATACTTTTGTAAAACCTTAAACCATGAAGGGAACTAAGGAAATGAAGGGCTTCGCAACTCACCCCCATCGTGGCCATACATAGGAAAAATCCATCTTCTATGAATGGTTCGCACCACATCTATGCAAGCTATTGTACCTATGTGGTTTATGGATTTTGGTTCGGCTACCTCACCGTTTATGAAAACAGGAAATAGGCAATCCCCAGCGTGACCACCACATTGAATCCCTGTGCGATCAGAAAAGCGTAAAGCGGCTTTTGGTTGCTTTCCCGCATCAGGTCCTTGAAGTTGGTCTCCAGTCCGATCGAGGTAAAAGCCAGCGCAAACCATAGGTTTTGAAAGCTCTTCAGGCTTCCTTTTACCTCATTGTACGTTTCCGCAGGGATGAAAAACGAAAACAGCAGGGATGCGCCCAAGAAGCCCAACACAAACTTGGGAAACCGCTCCCAGATCACTCCCAAGGTCGGTTTTTGATAATGCTCCCCTTTTGGGGTCTGGGTATAGGTCCAATAAACAGAAATGGCGAATGCGGCGATTCCCAGCAGCACGTTTTGGGAAAATTTGACGATGGTGCTGATTTCCAGCGCCCGCTCCCCCACCAGGGATCCACTGGCCACCACCGCTCCGGACGTATCAATGCTTCCCCCCAGCCAGGCTCCGGTCACTTCCTGCGACAGGCCCATCCACTCTGCGGCCAAGGGCATCAGCAGCATCATCGGAATGGCGGTGATCAATACCATCGAAATCACATAGGACAGCTTTTTGGAGTCCCCTTGGATCGCACCCGAAGTGGCAATCGCGGCCGAAACCCCGCAAATGGAAACTGCCGACGAGATCATCATCCGGAGCTCTTCATCCACGTTCAGCTTTTTGCACACCCAAAAAGCAAAGTACCAAACCGAAAGAACGACCACCAAAGCCTGGATGAGCCCCAGTCCCCCGGCTTTCAGGATATCCCCGAAAATGACGCTGGCGCCCAGCAATACCAGGCCGATCTTGACAAAAAGCTCCGTCGTGAGGTTCTTTTTGAACCACTCCGGAAGTTGGACCAGGTTGCCGATCAACAGACCAAAACCCAGGCTGAAGATCACCGCTTCCAGGTTGAGCTGCCTGGCCACGCCGCTTCCCGCCAGTACCAGCGCGAGCTGGGTCAGGACAAAGACCACCAAAAACACACTGATAAAGGGCACAAGTCGCTTGCCGACCAGCAGTGCCGCCAGGGCGGAAATGACCAGGACCAGGCACAGTTGGAAGACTAAGCTGGAAAGGTTGTTCAGATCGGAGACGATCGTCAAAAGTTCCTCCGCATTTCCCCAGTTGTATTTGGGGTTGGGAAACACAAAAAACAGCAAAACCACGGCGATGACTCCCGCCCCTGCCGCCACCGCGGACCAATCCTCGTTCATTGACCACTGTTTTGCTTGCTTGCTTTCTTCTGTTGTCATTTTAGTTTTAATTGAATAAATCTTTGATCACCCGGTTTGCGGCGTGGTAGCCACACATGCCATGGACACCGCCA
>CAZGYC010000076.1:0-7952 GCA_964530015.1 uncultured Limnohabitans sp.
GCATAAAGTCTTTTGTCCACCAAATGCTTGACTTTGGTAAAAGGTTGGGTGAAAATGGCTTCCAGGATGGACTCGGGACGGGCGATGCTGGTTTCTTTTTCCAGGACATGCAGAATCGCATCTTTGGCATTCAGGATGTCCGTGATCTTTTGGAAAGTATCCAGGGAGGTTTGTTCGATCCCGCGAAAAAGGAACAAAAACCACTCCTTCCATGCTGCCCGCTGTGTCACTCCTGCCAGGTGGGCATAGTAGTCTTCCTTGTGTTGCAGGATGTATTTGCTCAGGTATAGAATGGGCAGATCCAGCAGTCCACTCTGGACCAGATAGTGGATGTTGAAAATCCTGCCCGTACGCCCGTTTCCATCCCGAAAAGGGTGGATTGCCTCAAACTGCAGGTGTGCGATGGCGACTTTGATCAGCGGGTCGATCTCCGGTGGCTGGGTGTCATTGACAAACTGGATCAAATTCCCCATCAACTCTTCCAAAACCCCTTCCCCTCTCGGAGGCGTGTAGATCGGCTTTCCGGCATTGGGGCCAGAGCCTCCCTGCCGGATATAGGTCTGGGCAAATGGCTTGCGCAAACCATCCGTGTATTGGGTCGTCGTGCGATAGACCAATTCAAAATACTCCAAATCAAACTTCCGGTGCCGATCCAGGTACGCATGTCCGGACCAAATGGACTCCCGGTAGTGCAAGACCTCCTTTGCGGGGCCTTTGATCTGGGAAGTTTCATCGCTGAAAGCCTTGTACAGTTCATCGTCTGTGGTGAAAATATGCTCGATTTCGCTGGAGGCCTTTGCCTCCTGCAAACTGATCGTATTGACCAAAATCCCCTGATTGGGAATGGCGATGCTCCGACCCTGAAGTTTTCCCAAGGCAGCTTTGGCCTTTCCCAAGCCCTCAAATACCTCCAAATCCCTGTAGAAGGTGGAGTCGATGGGCAATCTGGGAAGATTATTCCAGGGAACGGTGCGGTCTGGATTGATTCGGTAACGCTGATCTGGCATTAAAATATCTTAATTTTAATGTAAGGTAGCAAAACTGACCTTAAACGCAAGGTCTGTTTCAGTATTTGACATTAAAATATTCTGATTTTAATGTCAAGTTGATTTTTAGACCTTAACAGAAAGGTCAGAATCTCAGTTAACATCAAAAATTGAAGATTTTGAGGTGAGTTGATTGTTGGGTTCCATGTTTCCGGGAGCAGTCTTGAAAACTGATGCAATCCCTGATTTGGGGTAACCGGATCACAGATCTTTGGATAGGGCCAAGATCTACTCCCCGATCATCTCCAGATACCTCGCCATCCAGTACGGCCAAAGCCAAAACACCGGCTCACGGACCTGCATGAGATCACCCTGCACCGCCGCCCAGGGATTTTTGTCCCAGCGGACCGTGGCACGGATAGCCGGAGGTGGCAATTGGGAAACTTGTAAATCCTCCAAAATCGGGCTCCGAACGACGGATACGTCTTCTCTTTTGGTGTGGTCGATCGGCCAATCCATCAGATCCAGAGGCGTTTCTCTCAGGAAGGAAACCGTTTGGGCCACATTGACTTTTTTGCCTGTAGCGAGTGAATAGCTCAGGTTGTTGATCAGGTTCTCGCCTTCGGTCTGGCCGCCGATCCATTCATCCGCCAGCTCCCGATAGACCTTTTTGATCTTCGGATCTTGTTCATATCCCAGGAGAATCGGGAAAAGATAACCCTCCATGGTCAGGTCAAAGTAGATCTTCCAGGCCGGATTCTTACGGTTGAGCTCGGAGGCATTTTTCAGGTAGTCCTCCTCGTCGATCAGCCTTCGGTACTCCATTTCATATTTTTCATCTCCGGTGATGGTGGCTGCGAATTTCAAAAACGCAAGCATCTCAAAGGAATTGATGGCTTTTTCCGAAGCCCAATCCGGATCCCGGTTGAGCTGGTCGGGAGACCAGATCGCCCAGCGGGTAGGTTTGCCATCGACATCGACCAGGTTATAGTTGTTGCGGATCACCGCATCCATCAGTTTGGAGACATGATCCCGAATTTCCTTTTTGTCTTCCTCTGTGGCTGCAAACTCATAGAAATAAAAGTAGGCCATGAAATGCCCGGTCATCTCGTCGCTGCTGGTGTCGCCTTTCCAGAGCCATTTTTTGTCGGCAGAGAGTCTCCATCGCTGTTCCACAGGTTTGTATCGGGGATCTTTGACGAGGGCTTCCGCCAGTTCGCGATCCGTGTAGGTTCGGTTGGGATCGTGGACATGAGTCCAGTCGGTAGGCACGATGGTACGTGCAAAAAGGCCGTCTGTCCCGGTGACTTCATAGAGCAGTCTCAAAAACCCAAAGGCCTTTCTCGCTTTGATCAGGGCATCTTCATCCTTGGTGACGGCATAGCGGAAGCTTTCCATCGCCAGATATCCTCCGGTATATTCCCCGTCGTTGTCGTCGTCGGAGTTTTTCCAAGTGGAAGTGTCCCCCGGTACTTCCAAGCGCAGCACTCCGCAGATCCAGGGATCACGGATATACTTTCTCATCAATTCGGCATAGAAGTGGGCTTGCTTTTCAGCAAGACTCATGGGGAATTTCCGGATATGGCTGACCCCGTTTTGGGTGGCAACCCATGCATTTCCTTCCCGGTCAAAGGCTACCTGATTGACCTCATCGTCAGTCAGCCAGCGACGGCTAAACAACAGAGACCGGCTGCCGTCCTGAAAATACCGCACGACACCGACTTCTGTGCCTACCCACATCACTCCCTCGGGAGATTTGGAGACCGAACGGACGTGAATTGAGGGAATACCCTCCTTGGCGGTCAGGTTGTATTTGAGTTTTTGGTCTGCCCGCACCGAGACTCCGCCCATCACTCCCACCCAAAGCTGCTCCTCCGGGCCAAAGGAAACCGCTTTGGCGTAGCAACTGACCAGCTCATCGGTATTCTGGAATAACGTGGACGATTCGCCCTGGCAATGATAAAGCCCCGCATCGGTGGCCACCCAGAGATTGCCTTTTCCATCGGTCAGCGCATCCCGGACCGATCTGGCAATCGGCAGAGACAGCTTTTCCCAAGCCGAGCCCTTCTTTTTCCAGATACCCCGTGGGCCCAAGGCATAAACCTCCTCTCCGGCCGATGTAATCTCTGAGATCGGCCCCTCAACCCCCGTAATTTTGATGGCATCCTTGCCATTGACTTCGTGAAGTCCATCCCATGTCCCCAGCCAAAGCGATCCAGCCCCATCCTGCTCCACGGCAAAAGAAGGCCCTCTTTCTGTCCCTTCGATGACTGAAATCCACTCTTTTCCGCCTTCTGGCTTCCGGAATATCCCTCCGGCAGTGGCCACCCAGACTTGGTTGTGTTGATCGACCTTGATGTCCCGGACTTCATTGTCGTCGGGTTGGCTACTGATGAAAAAAGCCTCATGTACTTCTTGGGTAAAGGCTTCGTCTGATATGGACTGGCCGGAGACAGGTTCTGCCACCTCGGAGGATTCCTTTTTGCAGGAAAATAAAGTAAGAAATGCCGCAGTAAAGAAAAGGGTGAGGATTGCCCAGAGGGCTATGGATTGAAGTCGAGGATTCATTTCACAGAGATTAGGATTGACGAAAACTGAAAGGCCAAAGGGAGCAGTCCCTTAATTGGAACCTAAAAATCACCGTAACGGGCTATTCCTGCGGGTTTTAATTTGATCTGCAAAAATTGGACTCTTGATGTTTTTAATAATTTTTTATGTATATCCGCTACTTTGCCAGTGGCCAAATTAACTCTTGATGGCACCTCGACTTCGCTCGGTGTCCGATGGGATCTTGTTTGGGATGGGGGGGATGCGGCTTCGCCGCATTCCCCCCCATCCCTAAAAATCCAAAGCTCCGGTGGCCGAGCGACGGTTGGTGAGCCTATCGAACCAAGTCGAGGCCATCTTGTAATTTTCAATTACTGACAAGATTCCGTATATCCATATAAATTTTCAAGGATCTGAAGCTGAATAAACTGAGACTGTATCAAAACGCAAGAACAAATAGAATCTATTCCAGCTCAAACTTCAGCTTCCGCTTGGTGATTTGGGGATGGACAAAGGACTTCAGATTTTCCGGGAAACCCAACTCAAAAGGAGAAGGGCCTACCCATTCGGTTTTTTTGCCTGCAATCTTGATGGTTCCCTTGGAAGAGATCGTGACGGTGGTGAAAAGCGGCTCCTTGAATGGTGCCGTATATTTAATCCAGCGGTAGTTCTTGTCCACTTCGGTGCTGTAGCGGATGTGTTCAAAGTCTTCGCCCAACCAGTGATAGGCCATGGAAGTGGTGGAAATGTACCAGATGCCGCCGATGTTTTCGGCATAGTCCACATGGGTATGGCCATTGAAAGAAGCGATCACTTTGCGGTCGGGGTGGAGCCGGTTGTGCTCTTGCAGCAAAGCCTGGACTTCCCCGTAGTTTTCCACGCCGTAGGTTTCCTGGTGGGTTTGGTAGATGGACAGTCCCTGGTGGGAAAACAGAATCACCGGGAATTGGGCATTTTCCAAATCCTGCCTGAGCCAAGCCAATTGCTCCGGGCCGATAAGCTGCTGATAGCCTTTTTTGCTCGGGTCGGTCTTGTCATTGCCATCGAGGACGACGAAGTGAAAGCCATTCTTGTCGAAGGAATAGTAGCCCGAACTCATCTCACGATACTCCAAAGCCTTGTCATGGGAAGTTCCTCCGTCCATCTCATGGTTGCCGATCACATGGTATTTGTCTCCGGGAAAGGAATTCCAGATGTCGTAGGCTTTTTGGTATTCGGGTTTGGGGATGCTGAAATCCCCCAATTCGATGATGAAGTCGGGCTTCTCTTTCTTCATCGCCTCAATGAAGGTACTCATCCGGTATTCCGAATCGTGCATGGTGGGGATGTGGACATCCGTGCAGAGGCCAAAGGTGACCACATTTGCCTTTTGGGCAAGAAGCGGGGTAGCTGTTATCAGGCCGGCGGACAGCAGCAGCGCGGGAAGGAATTTCATGTGTTTATAGTTGTTTTTCATTGGTCACAACCTGTCCCGTGACGAAGGATACGGGATAGCCTGTTTCGCATGGTACTCCGATAGCCGGGGCATTCCAGTGTGTGCCGTCCGCGATATGCCTGTCTGCCTCAGGCAGGCTCGATTTCATGGAGGGAATGGAAAGGGGGATGTTGGACTTTTGCTTAGGGTCTGAGATTGAGAAAATCCATCACCGCCTCGTCTCCCCGGAGCGCATTGGCGGGAGTCTGGTTCTTCTCACCAAAAACCATCAAGTCCTCTTTCGGCAAAAGCGTGACAAACCCTTCGTCAAACTGGTTTTTGACCAGGATCTTTCCGGCACTCAGTCCGAGATAATTTGCCAGAAAGTTGTAAACAGGATAGCGCTTGTTTGGTCCAAAGTCGTGTCGCTCAGCAGGCAGGTGAACATTGTCGATCTTGCTTTCGGCATCATAGAGTCCATAAACCTTCTGCACATAAGGCATCTCAATCCTGGGGGTGTTTTTGGTCCAGTCTCCTCCATCCGACACCAGCAGCATCGGCCTTGGCACCGCCAAGGCGGCGATCTCCACGTTGCTGGTCTGGTGATGGGCACTTTTGTGTACCGGCATTCCGCTTTCGCAGGTGCAGCCTCCGAAGAAATAAGCCGAGACCATCACCACGGGTACGGAAACCTTGATCCGCTCATCCAAAGCCGTGATCATGATCGTCTGGGTGCCGCCTCCGGACTCCCCAGTCACGCCGATCCGCTCGGGATCCACGTCCGGCCGGGACACGAGATAGTCGATCACCCGCTGGGAATTGTAGGTTTGGATGGTGAGGGCGATGGGGATTTGATGATCCACCTGCTTGGAGTCTCCATAGCCGACCATGTCGTAGGCAAAAACCACCGCACCCATGCGGGCAAAGGCGGCACTGCGTTTTTGGACGCTTTCCCCAAATCGGGGCTCATTCCCATGCCCATGGACGCTGAGAATTCCGGGGCTTTTTTGAAACGGCTCCGTGGACAAAGGCCTGTAAAGATTGCCCGTGATGTAAAACCCCGGAAAACTTTCAATCGCGATGTTTTCCACGATGTATCCGTCCATCTCCCTGGTGCTGTGGATGAGGGCATTGAATGGCGTGTCCCGCTTCGGCATCTGGTCCAGCTTCATTCCCTGGATCAGGCCGTCGCGGATGACTTGGCTTCTTTTTTCCCAATCCTCCCGCGTATTCCATTCCGAGGCCCAGCGTTTCATCTGGACATTGGCTTCGTCCTCTGTCCAATAGGCTCCCTGGCAGAGCATGTTGTCCTGGGCCAATCCAAGCTGGACCAGACTGAGCACTAAGGCAAATAAAAATCCTGTTCTTTTTATCATGGCTATTCTGAAAGTGGAAAACCCCAAATCTATTACTCCCGGTAAATGGATTTGGGCTAATTCCAGTTGATTGAAAATACGTTATTCCTGAATCACCAGGCTGGTTTCACTCGGTTCATATCCTATCCGGTGTGCGTTCACATAAAGCGAATCTCCCACTTGGGCATCAAAGGCCCGGGAATAGAGCTTCCAGCCCTCGCTTTTGGACTTCCGATAGGCAATGACGGCACTGCCTGTGGCTGAGCTGAGACTCACTTTTCCATCCTGAAACTTTGCCTCCGGAACGGCGGTCAACGGCGGGCTGTTCTGTCCGTCCCACCAGGTTTTTACCATCTCTATCTCGTTGAGCGCACCGAGGTCTCCGTAGGTCAGCAACCAGTCTTCATGCACCTGACGAAGCTCGGCCAGCTTGTCCGCATAGCGTTCATCCTCCGCCAGATTCACAAACTCCCAGGGGTCAGACTGGGTATCGTAGAGTTCTTCCAGGGGTTTGGAGAGCGCAAACCAGCGATCCTGGTTTTTGTCCAAAAGGCCCTTTTCGTGCAGCTCCAAGAGATGGCCCATCAGGGGATTTTGAAGACGGTAGCGGATGTGCTGGTAGTTGGGTTTCTCGGGTAGGTAGTTTCGGATGTACTTGTACCTGCCGTCAGAGACTGCCCTCACCCGGTCGTATTCGGAATCCATCCGGTCCCGTCCGGCAAAGATGTATTTCCGGGGTTCGGATTTTTGCTCTCCGAGAAAGGCCTGCCCCTGCATCGTCTCCGGGATCGGGATGCCGGCCAGAGACAGCAAGGTCGGCCCAAAATCCACAAAGCTGACCAGCTCGTCCGTCTTTGTACCGGGTTTGAGAAAGGGCGCCTTGATCAGGAGCGGCACTTTGAGTCCCCGGTCGTAGAGTTCCCTTTTGAAATACGGCATCCCATCCCCGTGGTCCGAATAGAAAAAGATGACGGTGTTTTCGTACAAACCGTCTTCTTTGAGCTGGGCGATCACCTCTCCTACCTGCCGATCCATCCGCATCACGTTGGTGATAAAACGGGCCAAAGTCCTGCGGGAAACTGAGTCGTCGGGATACACCGGCGGAACGGTGACGGAGTCCGGATGGACCAGGAGGTCTTCATTTTCCCTCATCCAAACCTGGGACTCGTGGGTCGTGGTGAAGTTGAAGATGGAGAAGAAAGGCTGGCCGGGATCCGTCCGGTTTCTCCAGTGGGCCTTGGCGCTGCTGTCGTCCCACATCCCTGCCGGGCTTCTAAACTGGTAATCCTCCTTGGAATTGTTGGTGACATAGTATCCAGCCTGGCGCAGATAAACCGGATAGGGGTACATCCCTTCGGGCAAAAGCGTGGAGTACCCCTTGAATCCCGGAGGATAGGCATCTCCCGCAGCAGCCGAGGGAGCCAGCGTACGCATGTGCATGGCACCGATTGCCGTTTGATAGGCTCCGGTGATCAGGGCCGCCCGGCTGGGAGAGCAGACACCTGCTGTGGAAAAGGCATTCATGTATTGAAGAGATTCAGCAGCCAGGGCGTTCAGATGGGGTGTCTTCCCCCCGGTGCCGCCATAGCTCTCCAGATGCTCGGGCGACATGTCTTCGCAGACGATCCAGACGATATTGGGCCGCTGGGG
>CAZGYC010000076.1:8052-21624 GCA_964530015.1 uncultured Limnohabitans sp.
GATGCTCGGGCGACATGTCTTCGCAGACGATCCAGACGATATTGGGCCGCTGGGGATAGTCGGTTTTTTGGACGGGTTCTTCTTTTTTCCGACAGGAAAAAAAGACTAACAACGAAAAGAGCAGGACAGAATAGTTCATTTTCGGATTAGGTTGGCTCAAAAGGAAAGAATAGCAAATCCACTTTGCATGAAAATTTGAAAAGGAATTCCTTAAAATAACAAAGATTGTTTTACTCCTCCATCCTGACTAAATTCCGATTTAGTCAAAAGCCACCAACATGCCCTCTTTGGAGAAAATCAAGCGAAGAGAATTCATCGGCTCCGCCGCTGCGATTGCGGCGACCATTTCCATCGTTCCCTCCCATGTCATTGCGGGTACGGGCCATATCCCGCCTTCCGATCAATTGGCCGTGGCCAACATCGGCTGCGGAACCCAAGGACTGAGGGAAATGGGCAGCCTGTTGAAAAACCCAAAAGTCCGGGTGGTGTCCGTCTGCGATTCCAATAAGTTTTCCACAGACTACATCGACTGGTCGGCCAACGGGATCCGGAATGGCATCCGGGAGGTTTTGGGAGACAGCACCTGGTGGGAGGGCAAGCCCGGCATTCCTGGAGGCCGGGATACCGGCCAGGACTATGTGGAAAAATACTACGCCAAAAACAAGCCTTCGGGCAAGTACACGGGTTGCAGCAGCTACGAGGATTTCCGGGAGCTTTTTGCCAAAGAAAGAGGCATCGATGCCGTCAAAATCATGACTCCCGACCATACGCACGCCTCGATTGCGCTTGCTGCCATGAACCAACAAATCCACGTGGTGACGCACAAGCCCATCTCCAACCGGCTGCTGGAAGGAAGGAAAGTGATCCAAAAAGCCAAAGAATCCGGGGTGGTCACCCACCTGCTGGCCTGGTCGCAGCGGCCCGAATACCGGCAGATCAAAGCCTGGATGGACGAAGGACTGATCGGCGAATTGAAGGAAATCCACAACTGGTCCTACCGTCCGGTTTGGCAGCAATGGACCAAACGCCCCGAATCGGCCATGCCGATCCCGGATGGCTTTAACTGGGAGCTCTGGCTCGGTCCGGTGCCGGATATGCCCTATCACAAAAACTACACGCACAACGTCTTCCGGGGCTGGTACGATTTCGGTGGCGGATCAGTAGCCGACATGGGACATTACAGCCTTTTTCCGCTTTTTGAAACGCTGGGAATTACCGAAAGTCCGGTCTCGGCCACGGCCTTTGGTACGACGACAAGGGAGGAAACCGACCAAGTGTATGAGTGGGTCAAAAATGACGTGGCCTTCCCGGCCTCCTGCACGATCAAGTGGAAATTCCCAAAACAGGAAAAGATGCCCGCATTTGAGCTGTTTTGGTACGACGGCGGCATCAAGCCTTTTGCCCCCGAAGAACTGGAACTGGATGGAAAAGACACTCCGGAGGAAGGGCTGCTGCTGGTAGGCACGAAGGGAAAAATCCTCGGGGGATTCCGGGGGGAATTTCCGGTGCTTTTGCCCGAAAGCACGATGATGCAGGGCAGAGATGCCGAGCGGGTCGATTCCCGGCAGGCAGACCGGAATACCGACCAATGGGTGGATGCCATGCTGGAGGGCAGGCAGACTCCCGGGAGCTTTGTCCGGGCCCAGTGCATCACCGATACGATCAACCTGGGAGCCGTGGCCTTGCGGTCTGGCAAGCGGGTGGATTTTGACGCAAATCTTCTCAAAATCACCAATGACGAGTCAGCCAACCAATACCTCAGCAGAACCTATCGGGCGGGGTGGGAGATTTAACAAATCATTAAATTCAAAACCCTGTTCAGCATAATAACCAATCACTTTCAACCATTAACTTCCATTACCCATGACAAACAGACGAAACTTTATCAAAACCACCGGCCTGGCCACAGCAGCCCTGGGCTTTGGGTTGCCCCATTTCTCCTTTGGGGAAAAAAGAGAGGATCTTTACAAAATCTCCCTGGCGGAGTGGTCCCTGCAGCGTCCGCTTTTCGCCAAGAAAATGGACCATCTGGACTTTGCCATCGAGGCAAAAAAACACCAAATCGACGCGGTGGAGTATGTCAACCAGTTTTTCAAGGACAAGGCCACCGACAAGGCCTATCTGGGGGAAATGAAAACCCGCGCAGACGGAGAGGGAGTGACCTCCGTCCTGATCATGATCGACGGAGAGGGCCAACTTGGCGCCGCTACACCTGAGGAGAGGCAACAAACCGTCGAAAACCACAAAAAATGGGTCGAAGCTGCCAAATTCCTGGGCTGCCATGCCATCCGCGTCAATGCCTATACGGCGGTGCCCTACAGCACGGACTCCAAAAAAGAGCAGGAAGCCATCGACGTATGCAGCTCCACGCTCCGCCGGATCTGCGAGTTTGCCGACGGCTTTGACATCGATGTGATCGTCGAAAACCACGGGGGCTTCTCCAGCAACGGAAAATGGCTGGCACAACTGATCAAGCAAACCTCACACAAGCGGGCAGGGACTTTGCCTGACTTCGGCAACTTCCAACTGACCAAAGAGGGGGACAAAATCTTCAGCTACGACTCTTACCGGGGCGTGGATGAACTGATGAAATATGCCAAAGGAGTGAGCCTAAAACCGAAAGTCTGGGATGACTACGGCAAGGAGCATCCCCTGGACTACGAGCGCATGATGAAGATCGTCGTGGCCCATGGGTTCAGGGGCTATGTGGGCATCGAGCATGGGGAAGAAGGCCGGGAATGGGACAGCATCGACGAGATCCGCTCCAATCTGGACACGATCCGACGAACCTTGACCAATGCATGACTAAGAAAGGCTGGCCCGTTTGGGCCAGCCTTTTCCCTTTACTTTTTTAGCTGAATTAACTCAAAGGCAAATTCGTCTTCTTTGTTTGCCGGATTGTCGGGATGGTTGATTGAAAGATAAAGCCCCTTTTCCCCCACAAAGAAATTGCTGGGGAGATAGCTTCCTGCTTCAAATTTCCGCTCGGTCAATACCTCCAGCTCCTCGCTCAAGACCATCACAACAAAATCCCCTGGACTGGTCCGGAGTGCCCTCAGTTGGTCATCCGACTCTACCGGGACAGTTGGATAAGCAAAGCGGTAATAGACCTGGCGATAGGGGTCATAGACCAGCGACTCGTACCGCGACTTGGCAAAGGCATATTCGTTAAATCCTCTGCCGTCCACATCCTTGCCAAAAGAAGGCATGGTTTCGTCCAGGTATTGGCTTTTTGCGGGTTTGGCTTGCAAAGGCGCGTCTGCCGACCCGCTGAAATACACCCGATGGTCTCCCATAAACGACACCGCAGTCTGATCCCCGACACGCACTGCACTGAACTCAAGCTGCTTTTGTCCGGTTGCCAGGTAATCCTGCGGAAAACCAAAAGGCAAGAGCCGGGTGGAGCCGTCTTCCAGGTTGATTGCGGCCAACAGTTTCTTGTCGTTGAGGTCTTCTTGGCTTATTTCACTGGCCCTTCGCCCAGATCTCACCCTGACGATCAGCTCTTTTCCCCGAACCACAGGAGGCGAGACATAGTAGCTGTTGTGCGGAAAGATCATCGGATACTGATCCGGAAGGGTAAACCGGATCCGGTTTTTGACTTTGCCCGAAGTATCGGTCAGAATAACAAAGCGGCTCATCTCCGGAAAAACAAAGATGCTGTCCAAGCGATGGACGTGAAAATGCCCCAGAGCGGCGCCTTGATCCCCCTCCCGGTCAAAGACCAGTTCCTTTTTCAGAGCCTGGGCTTCCAGATCATAGATTTGGAGGGAATTGGTATTCCAGTTGGCATTGAACAGCAGGGGCTGACCGGCCTGAAAATATTCCAAACCCACGCTGACATTGGGTGTCTGGTCGTCCAGCGGCAGGGAAATCAGCTCTCCGGAAGGCACCAGGGCCCACACGGCTTCTTTGGTCTCCCCCTGGCCTCCACAGGCCAGCATCGAAAGGGAAATTACCGGGATAAAAAGGGATTTTGCAGTAAACTTATACATTGGAAAAGGGTTGGGACGCAAACTAAAGGCTTTCAACAAATAATGAAAGAACGCCTTCGTTTTTTACATGAAAAAATCAGGCGATCAATTCATAATCCACCTTGTAAGGAGAGTCAGAATGCTTTGAAGCGTTTAGGATTTCTATCCGAAGAACATTTCCGTTTTCATCATAATCCAGGATAATCCCGGGTTTTGACTCTTCGCTTTCTACCACCTTGCCTTCCGAAATTTGGATCAAAAGAACATCTATCCCTTTTTTATATATCACCTTCATCTTTCCAACATTTATTTACCTTGCTTGTTTGGTAAACGGTCACAACCAATTTGGGGGATTTTAGGACGTTAACAAAAACCCGAGAAAGGTTTCTCCATTTGGGTTTTCGAAAATCGACTGATAAATGTGGATATCCTCGATTTCGCTTTGCCTGAGTACCTGATGGGGATTTTGTAAGACCTCGCCAATCTCGACTTCGGAAATCCCCCCTGATCTTCATTTGTTCCAAAGCATGGATTGAAAAATCAAATTCCCCCATCTGCCTAAGATTTAGCAATTCCGGAGAACTTTGCGATAAATTCGGAAATCGCTTCTAAATTCCCTCGATTAAAATGATGTCACACCCCTCTTCCCAATAGCTGGATTGGTATAGACTCTACGGAATTTTATAAGCCTGGCCGCCCGAAGGGCTGTAATGATTCTACAAACCAAAGCATACCAATAAAAATGAAGCAGCAACTCGGACAGCTCACACTCTTAGTCAGAGACTATAATGAAGCAATAAAATACTATACCCAAGTCCTCGATTTTGAACTTTTGGAAGATACCGAAATGAGCGAAACCAAGCGCTGGGTCAGGGTATCCCCACCGGGGTCTTCCTGCCATTTGCTGTTGGCCAAGGCTGCAAACGAAACCCAGGAAAGCCAAATCGGCTGTCAGGCAGGAGGCCGGGTTTTTCTCTTTCTCTACACGGATGATTTCTGGCGGGATTACGGGAAATACACCGAAAGGGGCGTGGAGTTTATACGGGAACCTGCGCTGGAAGCATACGGGACCGTGTCGGTTTTCAAAGATCTCTATGGCAACTTGTGGGATCTCATCGAACCGGCTCTTCAGTAGGCAGTAAAAAGTGATCAGTCCGACAGTGTCCTGGCTTCTTTGATCCTGCGTCTTGATACTTACTTCCATCCTATTTACTTTTATCCTCCACAACCGACCTTTCTCTTGGAATCTCAACCCAAAAATCCGCTTCACGGTCTCCGACTGGATACGATCCTAAACCATCTCGTAGACACGTATGGCTGGAAAGAACTCGGAGAGCGAATCACCATCAAGTGCTTCACCGATAATCCGTCTATCAAGTCCAGTCTGACTTTTCTAAGAAAAACTCCCTGGGCACGAGAGCGGGTGGAAGGCTTGTATCTGAAATCCCTTCGGGATGCCTCCAAAAAGTAAAAGCCCGGGAAAATCCGGGCTTTTACTTTTGATGTCAAACTTTTTCAGCCCAACCAACTGGCTGTTTTGCTTCATTGAGGACCACTTTCTATTTCAATCGCGCAATCGGGGTTCTGGCTCCTTTGGTCACCTGATCCATGGTGCAGAGGATCTCGGCATCCAGCGGCAGGTACATATCCACCCGCGATCCAAACTTGATGAAGCCGAATTCACCGCCCTGCTCAAGCTGAGACCCAGGTTTTACATACCATTTGATCCTGCGGGCCAAGGCTCCGGCGATCTGGCGAACCATGATTTTGTTGCCTTTGGTATCCTGGATGACCATCGAAGTCCGCTCGTTTTCGGTGCTGGACTTGGGATGCCAGGCGACCAGGTATTTTCCGGGATGGTATTGGAAGTATTCCACCTGGCCTTTGACCGGAGAGCGGTTGACATGGACATTGATTGGGGACATGAAGATGGACACCTGCCTGCGTTTTTCCTTCAGGTATTCATCCTCAAAGGCCTCCTCGATCACGACCACTTTGCCGTCTGCCGGGGCAAAAACCACTCCCTCTTCATCGGGAAGGGGGAAAATGGGATTTCTGAAAAACTGCAACACAATCAGATACAGCGCCACGCTGGCCAATACGGAGAGATTGATCAGCAACCGCTGCTCGGGCAGGTAGTAATACAGCAGGTAATTGCCCGCCACCAAGATGAGCATCATCCAAAACAACAGCCCCCTCCCTTCTTTGTGAATTGTCATCATAAATAATATATTATATTGAATATCAATTGATTATGATTTAAATACAACTTCATTTTCATTGAACAGCGATCTTGCAAACACCAATTGAATAGCCCGCAATTTACGGGCATTTATCGAGAGATAAGCGGTTTTTCCAGATGGATTCTTGTTTTCAACTATGGAAAATGACACGAAAGCCCGAGAGGTAAAATCTTCCCAGATAATTACACCATTCAAAATACCAGCTTCTTTGGTCCGGTTTTTCAACCGTGCCAGGCGCACTTCTTTGATACCCCACAGATCTGCTTGGTCCCGGCCAGGACATGAAGGCGAAACGGAACGGCTGACTCTTTTTGGCATTGATCGCATCATAGACCGTCATTTGGCCCATGATCCGAAGATGACAGATGAGTAGTATGGAGAAAGGACAAAAAGCCCCGGACATTATCGGGGCAGTCATGCAACTGATGCTGTCAAACGGTAGCTACACGACGTCCAATAAATCCTTTGCAATCAGATGAATTCCTTCCACTACTTTTTTTCTGTTGTCCGGACGCGGAACCACACGTCCGGTGATGTAGTGGCCAAGCTGACGCTCGTTGATTCCCGAAGCGCGTGCGATGGCCGCCCGGGAGATTTTTCCGTCGAGTGATTTGAGAAGCGCCTGTGTATTGAGCCGATATTCTACCTTATAGTCATTCTGAAGAATCGCGGGGATTTCATCCCCGTCTTCTTCCATGCCCCGGAGGTGCATAGCCACGGCAGAAGTATATGCTTCTTTTACACCTTCAAGG
Source organism: uncultured Limnohabitans sp. (assembly GCA_964530015.1). Lineage (GTDB taxonomy): Bacteria > Bacteroidota > Bacteroidia > Cytophagales > Cyclobacteriaceae > Algoriphagus. Next base: position 15,022 of record CAZGYC010000076.1, read on the forward strand.
CTTTTGGCAGTAGCCACACAGCCGGGAAGAATATCGCTATATGCTCCGAAATTATCATCCCAAGTGATATCTACGATTAACTTTTCCATTTTGATTTACGATGCTTCGACGACGCTCAGCACAAGTTTTTGATTTACGATTTGAAGAGAAGAGGAGGGTCTATTTCCACCCCGCCTGTTTCCAGATACTGTTGAGAAGTTCTTGGCTCAGTGTATCAGACGGCTTCCCGTTTACGGTGACCCGACCCTTCTTAGTCGGATGTTTGAACTGCCGGTGGCTTCCGTTCTGCTCCCGGAGAGCCCATCCGTCTTTGTCCAGAAGCCTGAGGACTTCTTTGACTTTGAGTTTCTTCACAACGCTTACCGTTTGACATATTCAAATGTAGTACTTTTACTATACTTTATAAAAATCAAACTCAACTTATAAAAAAAAATCACACTCTAGCTTCTGCCACGTCAGTCTCTTTTGCCCCTCTCACATGCCACCTCCAAGTCTTACGCATCCTCACTGTTTACCAATGGGCTTTTTTCCGCGATTAGCCGTCATTTCCAGTCCTTCACGGATTCTTCCCTGGATTTGCCTCATGCAGTGTTCTCGATTGCAAACATTTTGGAGAAAATTGCAAACATCAAAAAACGGCTAAAAAATGACTGCAAAGGGTTTTTAAACACTGGTAAATGACACTCGTACTATTTTGTGAATTGTCATTTCTTAAAATTCAAGAGGCGTAGAGAACTTCTCCCCACGCCTCAAATTTAAAACATTTAGCTTGAGCAAGCCTCAGAAGCCTCCGCGGAAGCTGTAGGTCTTGGCCACTTTGTCGATGGCCACGATGTAGGCGGCTATTCTCATCGGCACGTTGTATTTCACCGAAGCCTGATATACGGTGTCAAAGGCATCCTTCATAATCCTGTCGGAGCGGCGGTTGACCCGGTCAGCCGTCCATTTATATCCCAGTCGGTTTTGTACCCATTCGAAATAGGAAACGGTCACCCCGCCGGCATTGGCCAGGATGTCCGGCACCGCCATGATTCCCTTTTCGTTGATGATGGCATCTGCCCTGGCCGAAGTCGGCCCGTTTGCTCCCTCCACGATCAGTTTTGCCCTGATCTTGTCCGCATTGGCTACCGTGATGACATCTTCCATGGCGGCTGGCACCAACACATCCACTTCCATCGTCAACAGGTCTCCGGGATTGCCCATCAGGTCTCCGCCTTTGAAGCCTTCCAAAGTACCATTGTTGGCGTCCTTGTGCTTGATGGCCTCCTGGATATTGATACCGCCCGCATTGTAAAACGCTCCCGTATGATCGGAAATCGCCACGATTTTCAGTCCTCTTTCCTCTATGAGCCGCGCTGCCCAGCTTCCCACGTTTCCAAAGCCCTGCACGGCGCAGGTGGCTGAGAACGGGTTGATTTTCAGCTTCTGCATCGCTGCCAGCGTGGAAACCATCACACCACGTCCTGTCGCTTCGGTTCTCCCCAGGGATCCGCCAAGCACCAATGGCTTACCGGTGACCACAGCGGGAATGGTCATGCCATGCGCTTTGGAGTATTCGTCCATCAGCCAGGCCATTTCTCTCGGGCCTGTACCCATATCCGGGGCGGGGATATCCTTGTCGGGGCCAAACACATCGATCATCGCCATGGTATAGGCTCGGACCAGACGCTCGATCTCGCCTTTTGACATTTCTCGCGGATTGCAGCGCACGCCGCCTTTTCCCCCTCCGTAGGGGATGTCCACCACGGCACATTTCCAGGTCATCCAGGCAGCCAACGCACGGACTTCGTCCAGATGCACATCCGGTGCGAAACGGATTCCGCCTTTGGCAGGCCCCAGAATATTGGAGTGAATCACCCGAATCCCCTCGAAAACCTGGATCTTGCCGTTGTCCATGGTGATGGGCAGGGAGACGATCACTTGTTTGGCGGGATTCTTCAACACGTTGTACACTTCATCGGAGAGTCCGAGCTTCTCGGCAGCGATGTTGAATCGTTCCATCATTGACTCCAGGGGATTCTCTTTATCCTTGATCGGAGCAGGTTCAATGTAAGCCATATTTGGGTTCTTAAATTGGGTTGTGAAATGCTGCACAAACTTACTTAGATTTTCAAACCGCCCGATCTTGTATTAAAAGATTTTCAAAAAAGCGGTGATAAAGGGGGCTGAAAGTAACAATCCGTCAAAACGGTCCATAAATCCCCCGTGTCCGGGCAGATGGTTTCCAGAGTCCTTGATCTCTATAGAACGCTTGAAAAGCGACTCAATCAGGTCTCCGTAGGTTCCGGCAATAATGATGATTCCGGCGATCACCAGCCACTTCCAATCTTCGATGACACGGAAGTATTGGGAAAGGATAAATGCCACCGCAATCGCGGAAAAAGCCCCGCCGAGAAACCCCTCCCAGGACTTTTTGGGAGACACCCGCTCAAAGAGTTTCGTCTTCCCAAACTTCGTCCCTGCGAAATACGCCCCGGTGTCACTCGCCCACAGGATCAGCAAGCATCCGATCAGGATTTCGTAGTGATAGACTTTGTCCACCGAAAAAACCGCCAGATTCAGCAGGGAAAAGGGCAAGGCCACATAAAAAATCCCCAAATAGGTATAGGCCACTCCGGTGAAAGGCTTCTTGTCGGTCTTTTTGTAGAGCTTGATAAAAAACGTCAGGGAAACGATCGGAAAAATCAGGTACAGGTATTCGTTGGGCAGACGCTCCTTTTCGATCATGAAAGTCAGCGTGAAGATCATCACGCCCAAAAACGTCCCGAAACTTCTCAGGGGGAGCATCCCGTCCAGGCCGGTGAGCTTGTAAAATTCCATCTGGGAAAAGCCCAAAATCGCCGCAAAAACAATGAAATAGGTCCAGTCCGAGTAGATGGCAGCCGAGACCACGATCAGCGCACCGACCGCCGCAGTGATCGCCCGCTGGCCCAGGTTGCTGTAGTTGTTAATGTTGAAACGTGATCTCATTTTGAATCAATTGCATTGCAGCCAGTGCGTCCCCTTGGATCACCAGCACCTCGTAGGTACCAAACACGTGGTAGACGGTTTCCTTTTTGTTCATCACTACCGCCGGAATGTTGTTTTCTTCCAGGACGGCTTTCACTATCTCGGCGCGAATCTGGTTTTGATCCTCAAATACCCTGATCCAGTTCTGCATCTTTCGGGGGGTTGATTTTTTTAAAGTAAAAGAATCCAACCATAAGAACCAACAGGCCAGTGACCGCAGCGGGATAAGACACGGTATCGGTGGACTCCAAGTCAAAATCAATGATCCCCTGATTGGCCAGGTAAATCACAAGTACGGTCAGCGAATTATTGAAAACGTGGGCAAGGATGGGGTACAGCAGGCTTCCGGAGTAGTAATACAGGTACCCAAACAAGGCTCCCAGAAATACCCGGGGCAGAAATCCGTAGAACTGCACGTGAATGGCCGAGAATATGATTGCGGTGAGCCAGATTCCCCAATGCCCGGAATTGGTGTAAAGCTTCAGCTTGGGCTGTAACATGCCGCGGAAAAACATTTCCTCTCCGATGCCCGCAAAAACCCCGATGACCAAAATCCCCATCAAAAACTCCGGGATGGTCTGGAAATCCGTCAGAAACTTCGTGACCTCCATCAGTTGGGTTTCCATCTCCTTCATCCAGTTTTCCAGTCCGGCCATGGACTCCGGCAAGTCAAGCTGAGCATTCCAATAAACCAACAGGCCATTGAAAAACATCGCCCCGAGTGTGATTGCCAGGGCTGTTCCAAAACTTTTCGCATTGAACCTTGACTGCTGCGTGTGCCAATGGAGCTCAGCCCGGTCAATATAGCTCGTGATGATCCAGGAGGCCACCCAAAACCCCATTCCCGAACCGATCCCCTGCACAAAAAGCATCGCCATCCGTCCGTTTGGCACGTCAAAGTCGCCCGCCATCAGGCCCAAAAAGTCTTCGAGGGTAATGTTGAACAGGGTCGGTATCAGTGCCAAAGCGAATCCCTGCAGGAGAATCAACGTGCCAAAAGTGACTAAAACAATGACTGTCAGGGACAACAGCCAGCTCTTTCGCTTGGCTATTTCGGATTCGGTTTCGTATATCTCCATATTTTGGGGTAAATTTACGCCAAATTTAGAATTGAGAAGTGGTTAAGATTGGAAAGTTGGAGCTGGGGGAGTTTCCCCTGTTGCTCGCCCCGATGGAAGATGTAAGCGATCCGCCCTTTCGCGCAGTCTGCAAGCAAAACGGGGCAGACCTCATGTACACCGAGTTTATCAGCTCCGAAGGCCTGATTCGGGATGCTGCCAAAAGTGTCCAGAAGCTGGATGTCTATGACTACGAGCGCCCGGTTGGGATCCAGATCTTCGGCAACGAAATCGAATCCATGCGGGAAGCTGCCGCCATTGCAGAGGCAGCGGGGCCGGATATCCTGGACATCAACTACGGCTGCCCGGTGCACAAGGTCGCCTGCAAAGGCGCCGGTGCCGGCATCCTGCTGGACATCGACAAGATGGTCTCCATGACTGCCGAGATCGTGAAGCGGGTCAATATTCCCGTTACCGTCAAGACCCGCCTGGGCTGGAGCCATGATACGATCCGCATTGTGGAAGTGGCCGAGCGCCTGCAGGACGTGGGAATCCAGGCCATCGCCATCCATGCCCGCACCCGACAGCAGATGTACAAAGGGGAAGCTGACTGGAGCTATCTCAATCTGGTCAAGGACAATCCGAGGCTGCACATCCCCGTATTCGGAAACGGCGACATCGACTCACCGGAGAAAGCTGCGGAATATCGTGCCAAGTACAACGTGGACGGCATGATGATCGGCCGGGCCTCGATCGGCTACCCTTGGATCTTCAATGAAATCAAGCATTTCATGGCCACGGGAGAAAAACTCCCAGGCCCCGATCTGCACGAAAGAATCGCGGTGGCAAAAAAACACCTCGACTTTTCGGTGGAGTGGAAAGGCGAAAAGCAAGGCATCCTGGAAATGCGCCGACACTATACGAACTACTTCCGCGGAATGCCAAACTTCAAAACCTTCCGCGCCGAGATGGTCACCGCAGATACCTACGCCCAGGTCGGGGAAATACTCGGCCAGGTCGCCGAGGCCTATGCGGACTATGAATTTCAATATTGACCGGACCAGACCTCAGAATTTTTGTCGCTGAGGTCTTTTTTTTTGACCTTTTTTGCGGCCGAATTGGTTCCTTTGCCAGCATCAATCTTTTTCCCGATTTCATGAGTACTACCCACTCGGAAAACAGCCTGAAAAACTGGGCCTTGCTGATCATTTTGACCCTGATTTGGGGAACTTCCTTTATCCTGATCAAGCGCGGCTTGGAGGTCTTCAGCCCCGGAGAAGTGGGCGCCTATCGGATGGTGGCAGCAGCGACCATCCTATTGCCGCTTTCCCTCCCCAAGATCAAAAACCTGAACAAAAGGCAGGTGAAAAACCTGCTGATTGCCGGACTGCTGGGGAGTTTCATTCCCGCCTTTCTTTTCCCGATGGCGCAAACCCAACTGAGCAGTTCGCTCACCGGTGTGCTCAATGCCCTCACCCCGCTTTTTGTCGTGCTGGTAGGCGCCTTGTTTTTTGACAGCCAGATCACCCGCAGGAATGCCATCGGGCTGGTGGTCGCCTTTGTGGGCGTGACGATCCTGGTCACCTACAAAGACGGCGGGGGCTGGGATTCCCTGGCAGGCATCAATGCCTACGCATTGTTTGTAATAGCAGCCTGTATCTGCTATGCATTTAACCTCCACGTCATCAAAACCCGCTTTACCAAGCTGAAGTCCATTGAAATCTCCTCGATTTCGCTCCTGATGATCCTGCCGCTTTCCCTGATCTATCTCTTTGCCGGAACCCAGTTTTCCTACAAGCTCGTCACCCATCCCCAGGCCTGGGAAGCGCTGGGGTACATCACCGTTTTGGGCATGGTGGGTACAGCCATCGCACTGGTTTTGTTCAACATCATGGTCAAAAGCGCCAGTCCGTTTTTTGCAAGCCTAGTCACCTACACCATTCCGATCGTGGCGATCATGTGGGGTGTGCTGGACGGTGAGGTACTGCTTATCGGGCACTATCTGGGCATTGCCGGGGTGATTTTGGGGGTTTGGATCGGAAACAGGAGAAAACAGCCATGAACCGGGACTTGGCAAACGGAGCTGGGAGGGCAGCAGGCAAAAAACGGTGTAAGTGGTAAGTGGTGAGCAGTAAGTAGTGGGCAAATGGCAAGACGTGCCGGCATAGTCCAAAGAATTTAAGGGTCAACAAAGCTTCCCGATCATCCGCAACGATGCCAGTCCCGGGATTTTCTCTGCCAGCCCGGTCGGAGGGCCCATGTCCAGTGACAGATGGTGGTCTGACAGGCGAATGATCCAGGGAAATCGCCTTTAAGAAATCACCGCCTTTCTACTTAAATGCAAGTGAAAATGCTTTTGCAAAACCTTAAACCATGGAGAGGATTAAGGAAATGAAGGGCTTCGCAATTCCACACGGACGCCGGTAAGTTTCAACCACATAGGAAAAAGAATGGCATAGAAAATAGATTTTTTCACAAAGCCGCTAGGTGAAAAGCGCAGCTTCTATGGTTTGTCCCTACGGCATCTATGCAAGCT
>CAZGYC010000077.1:0-21321 GCA_964530015.1 uncultured Limnohabitans sp.
TTTTCAAGAAAATCGAAATAGGCAACCTAAAATAGTGGCGGAGTTAGGGTTTAAGTCATTTTCGCCGTGGTTCAACAGGAAATCGTGCGGGGAATTGTCCATCAGCCCAAAAAGCTCCAGGCATTTGTTGATGATGGTTTTGCGTTGGCCCCAAGCCAGGATGGAGGCAAAAAATCCCGAAATCTCGATGTCCTGTTTTTTGCCAAATCGATGGGGAATCGAAATCGGATCATTGGGGATAAATCCCGGTTGGTTATACCTTTCAACCTTTTCGTCCAAAAAGTCTTTGAGATGCTGCATCAGAGTGCCACTTTCACTTCACCGCCCTGAGTCCCGTCAAACCATTTGAAAGAGAGTTCATTTTCCACTTTGTCCGAAACATGCCAGTCAAAACACCTGATGTTGGTCAGGGAACGGAGGGAATCTTCGTCGGGGTCATACAAACAGATGTCGAAATCGGGCATTTCCTTCGACTCCAGCGTGTTCCATTTTTCCAGGATATAGCCTTCTTCCAGCACCCGGACTTTGTTGCCAAACACGTGGTCTTCCAAGACTGAAGGCACTCCGTCCCTCCTTCTCAGCCTGAATCCAGATGGCCCAAACATGATCTGTTTGCAGACCTTCGCCTCCAGCAAATCATTGGTATAAGGCATGGTTTCCCATTCTGATTCCTTAAAAACCACCTTGTGGCCCTCGGGCCTGATCCGGGTGAGTAGCTGCGAAAGCTTGGAAAACACAAACGTCAATCCGATAAAAACCAGCCCAAAACTCGCCAAGATCGGATAGCAGATAATGAAAATCGCATTCCAGACAAACCTAAAGGCGTGGTGAAAGAAAAGCTGGACTTTATTCATGTCTGAACGATCAAGCCACAAAGGTACTCCGCCCCCCTTACAATGCCAAGCTCAAGACGCCTGTATCAGAAGTGGTTTTGAGGGGTGTCGGGTGACCGATGTCCGGTGTGGGACACAAGAAGTCAGAAACCCCACATCGAGGTCTGAGATGCCGTCGGCCGACTCCCTCTTTAACTACTAATCCAGACTTGGAAAAGCATCTTGGAAAAAGGGGGTAGGGGATTTTTGGTGGAAAATGCAGCATGCCCGATGACCAATACAAAAAATCCGAAATCCCATATCCGACATCCGATCCCGATAGCGGAACGTGAACCCTAGAAGGCTTTCAAAAAACATCCATGAATTGGGGCTTCAAAAAGGGGCATAAAAATGATAAAGCCGATATAAAAAATCTGCGGAAATCTGTGTCTTTTTCTGCGGGAATCTTTCCGGGGACTTTCAGAAAAAATCCCTTTCCAGATGCAGGAAAGGGATTTTTTAAGCCTTGGCTTGTCAGTCTGATCAATACAAAACCTCTACCGGAAACCGCTGATTGACGGCTTTCAATTGGTCGAATGCTGCCTGGGAAAGTTTGATCACCAGTTTGGAGTTGTCTCCTGTTTCGGGAAGGGTGCCTACCACTCGCGCAAAGATGGTCAGGTCATTCTCCTCGTTTTTCACCCGCATGATACTTCCGACAGGGGCAGATCTGTGCAAAACCAGGTATTTTTTGTGGGAGCCGGTGCCCTCGATCAATTCCGCCTGGCCGGTTTCCGTGATGTTTTTAAATCCACCGGAAGTGTTTTCCGAAGTAGGCTCCACAGTCATCTCGGCGGTGGAAGCCGCGACTTTCGGAGAGCCGATCACCGGCACGGTGGACGGACCTTCGGGTGCTCTCCCCACCTTGATCACCTGTCCTGAGCGAAGGTTGTTCGAAGTGAGCGCATTCCACTTGATCAAATCCTCGACACTGGAATTGTACTGTGTTGAAAGCGAAAACAGGGTTTCTCCCTGGTTTACCGTGTGTGAAATCCATTCTCCCGGCGCAATTGGGGGGGTATTTGCAACGGTGGCTGTCGAAGACGAAGCCCGGATCGACTCGGGCTGTGGCTTGGAAACAGGTTGCTCCGCTTTTTTGTCGGTTTTTTTGGTTTCGGCTTTCGGCTGATTCTCGCCTGCCGGAGGCGTCACCGCGGTCGAAGCGGCAACGGTAGTCGTGGCCGCCACGCTTGGGGCGGGGGCAGTGATCTGGGAATTGTCGGCCAATGCCGCTTCTTTCACAATCAGTGCCTGACCCACACTCAGGTCATTTCCCAGGAGCTTGTTCCATTGCTTTAGGGAGTCAACAGATACACCGTATTTTTTGGAGATGGAAAACAAGGTTTCCCCCGGACTCACTTTGTGCAGCGCAGCCCCCTCCGGCACCTTGTTTTTTTCAACGTAGGGAACCCGGATCGTCTGGCCGATCTTCAGTCCCTGCTTCAGGACTTCATTGGCATTTTGGATCTCCCCCACAGGAACCTGATACTTCCTGGATATCGCAAAAAGCGTCTCCTGGGGAGTTACTTTGTGCAAGATGAAGGTCTTGTCCCCTACCCGTTCGATTCCGACGGAATCTCCCGCGACAAGGTTGGAAGCCTGTAAATGAGAGAGCGTTAGAACAAAAACCAGCAAAAGGGCACTTGGGAATTTGGACTGAGAAATCATCGTAATCTGGGATATTGAAGTGAAACAGGTCAAAAATTTCATTATCCGTTTCGCAAGAATTATGCTAGAAATGACATGGATGCGGCTTTTGCACTCCTTATTTCTTCCCGATGAAATCAACAGGAAACCCGGCTTTGGAATCTCAGGACAAAAAATTGGCGTATTGACTGGGTGATACGTATCTTTTCCCCCTAATTCTCCACAAAAATGCGAATTCGCCTTCTCTTGGTTTTGTTTTTCGGAATGACCTGCTTTTCTCTTTCTGCACAGGAAAAGCCCGCGAAAGTCTTCACGTTCAAGATCGATTCAGACATCGATCCGGCGATGAACCGCCGTGTCCAGCTCGCATTGGAAGAAGCCAAAAAGAACGAGGCTGAACTGATCATCATCGAAATGGACACCTACGGCGGAGTGGTCACGGATGCCGATGAAATCCGGACGATGATCCTGGAAAGCAAAATTCCGATTTACGTCTTCATCAACAAAGACGCTGCCTCGGCGGGAGCCCTGATTTCCGTTGCCTGCGACAGCATCTACATGGCTCCCGGCGCCAGTATCGGGGCCGCAACGGTAGTGAGCGGCACGGACGGCGCGGCGGCTCCCGACAAGTATCAATCCTACATGAGATCCATGATGAGAAGCACGGCCGAAGCCAGCGGCCGGGATCCCAGGATCGCCGAAGGCATGGTGGACGAAAAAATCGAGATTGAGGGGATCAAGACCGCAGGATCGGTCATCACGTTTTCGGTGTCCGAAGCGATCAAACATGGTTTTTGCGAAGGTCAATTCGATTCAATCGAAGCGATTCTTCAATCCCAAAATCTGGGGGATGCCGAAGTTTTGGCCTACGAAGAAGACTTCATCGACAAGATCATCTCCTTTTTCCTGAGCCCGGCCATCAGCGGCATATTGATCCTGATCATCGTCGGGGGGATCTATTTTGAGCTCCAAACCCCCGGAGTCGGATTTCCGATCGTCGCGGCGATTGTCGCCACCCTGCTCTATTTTATCCCCTACTACCTCAACGGATTGGCCGAAAACTGGGAAATCCTGGTCTTCTTTCTCGGGATTATACTCCTGGCGGTGGAGCTTTTCGTCATTCCCGGATTTGGGATTTTTGGAATCCTCGGGATCGTCTTCATCATCGGGGGCTTGGTCCTTGGGATGGTTCCGAACCAGGATTTCAACTTTGATTTCGTTCCGGCTTCACAGCTATTTGGGGCACTGCTGACGGTGATCCTGGCATCCTTGGCATCGGTTGGGCTTGTCTTCTGGCTCACTCCCAAGGTCAATGACTGGGGGGCTTTCCGGCACATCACGCTGGCGACCACACAGGAGCGCAGTGAGGGCTATACCTCCAGCTTCTACGCCAGTTCACTCCTGGGCAAGACCGGGGTGGTCCATTCCCGGCTGCGTCCCAGCGGCAAAGTGGAAATCGAGGGGGAAATCTATGATGCCTACTCGCGGGGCGAGTTTATCGACCAGGGTGAAAAAATCATCGTCATCTCCACCGAGGGAACTTCCCTGAAAGTCAAAAATCTGCAAGCCTGAACCGGAAAGATTTCCCTAAGTTTGCCGCATGAATCCATTTCAGTCCATTTATGAACTGATCGGCGAGGATCAAATCCGCCTGCTCACCCGGTACTTTTATCAGGAAGTCGACCAAAACCCCGCTCTGAGAAAACTCTATCCAGAGGATCTGGTGCCCGCTGAGCGAAGGCTCTTCCTTTTTCTGCTGCAGGTATTTGGAGGGCCACAGACCTACTCTGAGGAAAGAGGCCATCCAAGGCTGAGATTGCGGCATTTGGATTGGCAAATTGACCCCGGCATGAGAGACCACTGGCTGAATGCCATGCTTTCTGCCTTGGACAGGCTCGACCCGGATCCAAATGCCAAAGAATTAATCGCAGGCTATTTTATCAAAGTTGCCAACCACATGATCAACCATGAGTAGGCTTCTCCGACGCGTTTATTCGGTGTACGCGGCGGTTGCGTTTGTGCTCACGTTCCTGTTTGTCTTTCCCTTTATCCTGATCTGCATCTGGGTGCCGGGATGGAAGAAATACGGGAGAAAGATCAACCGTCACTGGGCGAGGATCTATTTTTCCCTGATTTTTTTGCCCGTGAAGATTGAAATCAAAGGAAAGCCCGAAAACGGAAAACCCTACATCTTCCTGGCAAACCACTTCAGTTACCTGGATGTGGCGATGATGGGCTTTGTTCCCGGGGATGCACTTTTTGTCGGGAAAGCTTCCATCCGCAAGGCTCCCCTTTTCGGCTACTATTTCAAAAACCTCCATATCGCCGTGGATCGAGACCGTTTAAAAAGTCGGGCGGAAACGATGCGCAGAGCCGGAGACGCACTGGATCAGGGAAGCGGGATCATCATTTTCCCCGAGGGCGGGATTTTCACCAAGCAGGCACCCAAGATGATCCCCTTTAAAAACGGGGCTTTCCGGCTTGCGATGGAAAAACAAATCCCCGTTATCCCTGTCACCTTATCCTATAATCACCTAATTTTGCCCGATGACGGGCGGTTTTTGCTAAAAAGGAGAAACGCCAAGATGGTCTTTCATGAGGCATTGGATCCCAAAGACTTTGATTCGGATGAAAGCCTGAGGGAAAAATGTTTTGAAACCATCCAAAAGCAACTGGATGCGGACAATCCCGTGATCCAATCTTAGAATTTCAAAAAATGAAGATAGACAAAGACTCAATCAAGAAGATCGCGCACCTGGCGAGGCTGGAGTTTGACGAGAGTTCCGCCGAAAAGATGTCCCAAGACATGTCCCAGATCCTGGACTGGGTGGAGCAACTCAACGAGCTGGACACCACCGGCGTGGAGCCGCTGACGACCATGTCTTCCGAGGTTAATGTCATGCGGGAAGACAAGGCTGGGAGCCACCTCAGCCACGAAGCAGGGCTGAAAAATGCCCCCAAGCGAGACGCTGACTACTTCCGGGTACCGAAGGTTTTGGAATAATAATGTTGAAGTACACCTCCTTTTCAAATTTCACCGCAAAAATAGCCGCCCTCCTGCTCTTAGTGTCGGGAGGGCTTTTTGCGCTTTATTCCCTCTTGTTTGGTTCTGCCCATTATCCCAGAATTGCTCCGGCGGCCTTTTTGGATACGGTCGCCATCCCGCTTGATTGGGTGAATTTCGGCACGCTGTCCTTTCCTATCCAAATCGACAACTTCCTTGTATTTCAGGAGTTTCACGCGCTTCCCCCCGGATTTACTTTAACTGAAAGCTACCTGTTTGGAGGAGTCGTGTTCCTCGTCTCGGTCTCGGCACTGGCATTGTTCAGCACCTTCCGAAAGGTTCCTTTTCTGATCGCCGCCGCATCCTGGATCGTGTTGCTGACGCTTTTCAATTCAAACGGTCTGAATATTGGATCCCCAAGCTCAAACATTCCCCTGATCATCCTGATTTCAGGGACTGTCCTGCCCTTGGTGTTTTTCCACGTGTGGAAGCCGAACGCGGCCTATTGGCTGCGTTGGTTGGTGGTTTTGCTTGCCACAGGGGCGGCCTTGTTTGCCCTGATCCAGCTAAGCCCGATCGCCAAGCCCCAACTCTACCTTGCTGAGCAAAGTTTGATCATCGGTCTGGGCATGTCCATTTCCTGGATCTTCTGGCAGGGCCACGGGGTGATCTCGGGCGTCTATGTGCTTTTGGCCAAAGCCAACCAAAACATCAGCATGAAGATCTCCTGGCAGATCCTGGCAATCGGGGCCTTGTATCTCCTGACTTTGATATTCCTGCTTCTCGACCTGAAGGGGGAAGCGAATCTGCCTTTCCCCGCTTTTTCTCCCCTGTTCTTGATCTTTCCCATCGGGGTTTTGGGTTGGATTTCCTCCGACATGAAATTCCGGCAGGAACCGGAAATCGCCGCCAAGCCGACTTACCTGAAAGCTCTCTTTCTCTTGGGATTTGCAGTCACGTTTTGGCTGGTCTGGAAGCTTGAAATCTCGGAAAACCAAGCCGCTGGGGAGTTTTTGAAGCATCTGCTCATCTACTCGCAGTTTGGGTTTTCACTGTTTTTCCTGGTGTATATCTTCAGCAATTTCCTCTCCATCATGGATTCGGGGAAATCTGTCGAAAAGGTGCTGTTCAAGCCCTTTTCCCTCCCCTACTATCATCTTCGGATAGGCGGGATGATCTCGATTTTGGTGATCAGCATCTACATGGATGTGATCCTGGCCGCCCAAGCCAATTCACTGACCACCAATATCCTCGGTGACTACTACTACCAAACCGGGCAAAAGCTGGAAGCCAGCATCCTCTATGAAAATTCCTGGGCGGCTTTCCGCAAAAACCAAAAAGCAAAAAGTGCCACAGCCCATCTCCTGTTCGAACTCAACCAGCCCACGCTCGCCAAGGAACATCTGGATGAAAGCTTTTCCGAAGCCCCACAAGTGGACAATATCCTGTTGCTGAGCTCCCGGATGATCCGGGAAAACAAGCCTTTTGAGGCGGTTTTCTACCTGGAAAACGGACTGAGGAGGTTTCCCGGCAATCCCTATCTCCTCAATAACCTGGCCCTGCTCTATGTGAAGATCCAAAAACCGGACGATGCCCTCAGGCTATTGGATGAAAACAAAAGTTCAGATCCCGTCCTTTCGTCCAATCTGGTTGCTTTGCGCGGCAAATTCCAGAACGACCAACCTGAGACCGATTCCGGAGATGATCTTGTCAGCAAGATCAATCGACTTGCGAGGAAAAACCTGCTGGGCGAACCGAGTTCTCCCGGGGAATTGGGAAACCTTCGGGAGGAACTCGAAAGGGAAAACTCCCCGATGATTTTGAATGCGGGAATCCGAAATCTCTTTTCCCACAAAAACCTGTCAAACACCTCAGAGGATCTGGCATGGATCGACTCCATCGGCAAAAGGCCGGAGCTGCTGGAATATCTGATGCAGGTACAGGAAACCGCATCGATCCGAAGCTTGGCGGCTGGAAGAATCACCGAATCGGTGAAAAACCTGAACGGCCTGGCCTTCAGAAATCCGGGCGACGCGGGCTATTACCTCAACCTGACGGCCGGGATATTGGCCTGGAATCTGGATTTTGAAAAGGCATCCAAGGACATCATTGCCGCCGAGGAGAAGGGGTTCAGGGCATTTCGTCCCTATCACCTGACCCTGCTGGATCTGGGAGGATTTGGGGAAAAGTCAGCGGAACTCAGAGCCAAATACCAAGTTCCCGAATCGGATTCCGAAAACGAATTGCTCGGCTTGCTGGCCGGATTCAACCAAGCGATCCCCGATAGACTGTTCGACCAATGGTCCGGTAGTTCATCCGGCGAGGTGAAAGCCACTTTGGCCTACTTGCTTTTGGAAAGAAAAGCCCACGGACTGACCAAATATCAACTGAACGAACTTGGGAATTCCCTGAAAGGCAAGGTGGAAAATGAAGAAAAACTCAACCGATTTCTCCAAAATCCAGCCTGGTCAGATCAAGCGGCCTTGCTGGCCTATGCGGAATTTTTCCAAGTGGGAGAAGAGCTTACGGCAAATCCCTACCGGACACCCTTGATCCTAAGCGCAGCCGATCGTCTCCCGGATCCTTTGGAACAATACGAATTGCTCAACACGGCCAGTGAATTCAGCAAAGATCCCCTGCTCTGGATCCGAAAAGTCCAGGCCGCCAAACGGATCGGACTGGACAACTACGCCACGGACGCAATCCAGCAGATGCGTGCTTGGATGACCTGGGATGAAATAGAATTCTTGCAGGGGACAAACTATTGACCTTTTTTCACGTATTTTGACGCATTGGTCTTCCAAATTTTAAAAGCTAAACCACTATCTTAAGCAAAATTTTCCACCATGAACAGAGTCATTGAAACCCACGAAATCAACAAAACCTACAGAATGGGCTCCGAAATCATCCAAGCGCTCAAGTCCGTGAGCATTACCGTGGATCGTGGGGAGTATGTGGCCTTTATGGGGCCTTCCGGCTCGGGCAAATCCACCCTGATGAACATCATCGGCTGTCTCGACTCCCCCACTTCCGGCACGTATATCCTGGCCGGAAAGGACGTGAGCGACATGAGTGAAAATGAACTGGCAGACATCCGAAACAGGGAAATCGGCTTCGTCTTCCAGACTTTCAACCTCCTGCCAAGAGCCTCCTGCCTGGACAATGTAGCCCTTCCCCTAGTCTATGCGGGTTTTAGCAAATCAGAACGGGAAGAAAAAGCCTTCAAAGCGTTGGAAAATGTGGGGCTCGGAGACCGGACCAAGCACCGTCCCAATGAACTTTCGGGCGGTCAGCGCCAGCGTGTGGCGATTGCCAGAGCACTGGTAAACAATCCAAGCATCATCCTGGCCGATGAACCCACCGGCAACCTGGATTCGAAGACCTCCCACGACATCATGGAGCTGTTTCATGAACTGCATTCCAAAGGCAACACGATCATCATGGTGACGCACGAAGATGACATTGCGCACTATGCACACCGCGTGATCCGTTTGCGGGATGGTTTGGTCGAAACGGACAAAATCAACCCCAACCCCACCCGCGGCATTCCGGTACACGCCTGATTTCCTCCAAGTAATTTGAAATAGATTCTTACTTTTACCTCCGAAAGAAAAGAGGCCGAATGAAAATCTATACCAAAACGGGAGATCAGGGAACCACATCACTTCTTGGCGGCACGCGGGTGCCAAAATCCGACTTGAGGATAGATGCATACGGCACCATCGATGAGCTGAATTCTTTTTTGGGCTTGCTTCGAGATCAGGAAGTCAACAAAAAAAGAGCGGGGATTTTAAAGGAAATCCAGGATCGATTGTTTACCATCGGTGCCGACTTGGCTACTGCTCCCGGAAAAGACAAGGTCAAAAAACCGGATTTGCAACCGGAAGATATCGCCTCGCTGGAGCAGGAGATGGATTTGATGGAAGCCCAACTGCCGATGCTGACCGCGTTTATACTTCCGGGAGGACATCAGTCGGTTTCGTTTTGCCACGTGGCCAGGACGGTCTGCAGACGGGCAGAAAGGATTGCGGTAGCGCTTGCCTCGACAGAGCCGGTCTCCGGATTGGTCATCCAGTACCTGAACCGGCTTTCGGACTATCTCTTTGTCTTGGGCAGAAAAATGGCCCAGGAGCTCCATGCAGAAGAAGTGGCCTGGAGTCCGAGATTGAAATAAGCGGGGCTAAGATTGTAAATTGCATCCGGAAAAGCGGATCCCGCTGGGATTTGCGACAAAACAGAAAACTCAGGCAACTCGCCTCCAAATAGAAAGCGTATGAAAACCACACTTGCTATCCCGGTTCAGAAGACCACAGACTCCAAAATTGCCGAAACCGACTTTTCGAATCTTGTCTTTGGCAAAACCATTTCTGACCACATGTTTGTGGCGGATTACAAAAACGGCGAGTGGACAGATCTCCGAATCGAACCCTATGGAGCCTTGGATCTCCATCCTGCCAACGCGGCGCTCCATTACGGGCAGTCCATCTTCGAAGGGATGAAAGCCTACAAAAACGAGAAAGGCGAGATCCTGATCTTCAGAGGCGACGCCAACGCGCGCCGAATGAACGAGTCGGCCCTGAGAATGTGCATGCCGGAGATCCCCGAGGAAATCTTTATGGAAGGATTGCTTCAGCTTCTGGATTTGGACAGAAACTGGGTTCCGTCCGGTAAAGGTGCGAGCCTGTATATCCGCCCTTACATGTTTGCTACCGACAACTACATCGGGGTCAAACCATCCGACACCTATAAATTCATCATCTTCACCTGCCCGGTGGGAGCGTACTACAGCAAGCCCGTGAATGTCAAGGTGGAAACGGATTTCACCAGGGCTACCGAGGGAGGAACAGGCGCAGCCAAGACCGCCGGAAACTATGCGGCTTCACTTTTTCCCGCGCTTCAGGCGCAGCGGGCCGGCTATGACCAGTTGCTCTGGACCGACGGAAAATCCCACAGCAAGATCGAGGAAAGCGGCACCATGAATGTGATGTTTGACATCAACGGAACCTTGGTCACCGCGCCGACAAATACCGGCACCATCCTAAAAGGAATCACCAGAGACTCGGTGGTACGGTTGGCCAAAGACTGGGGCAAGCCCTTGGAAGAGCGATTCCTGACGGTCGCCGAACTGCAGGAAGCCTTGGAAAACGGCACGCTCCGCGAGGCATTTGGAACCGGTACGGCGGCGACGATTGCCCACATCGCAAAAATCAACGTGAACGGGAAAGACTATGTCCTTCCTGAAACGACCAAGGATTCCTTTTCCCACAAAGTCCTGAATGAACTGGACGGCATCAAATACGGCGACATTCCCGACTCAAGAGGTTGGATTGTAAAAATCTAAAAGTGAACAGGAAGGCAAATCCTGTTTTTTGTCACTTTCCATCCATGAAATTAGCGTTAGCCGCAGTTCTTTTCCTTTCCTTGACAATCGGTGCGCAGGCGCAGTCCCGGGATTTTATCCTCCTCAAAAACGGACGCAACCAAAAATCCCAAATGCGTTTCTATCCGGGAGAAGAAATCACCTACAAAAGCAAAAAACTCGGGTATTTCGTCACCGACCAGATTGTAAACCTCGACAAGGATTTCATCTACCTGACGGAAAACATCCTGAGTCCCTCCGACATTTTGGAAGTGGATATCCGAGACAAAGATTCCCGAAATCGAACCATGCGAAGTCTCACCGCACTTTTTCTCGGCGCCGGAGGAATTTTGCTTGCCGTGGAAGCCGGCAACAGCATCTACCACCAGGGTCAGTTGGAGATCGATGAAGGAGTGGCCATCACCTCGGGAATCTTGATCGGAACCGGCCTCGCCTTGCTTCCGGTCCGGTACAAAACCTTCAAAAACTCCAGCGGCTATGGGATTCAAATCATCCTGATGCGAATGGATTAATCGAAATGTGCTGGCAAAATCGGATATTTTTTCGGACTTTTGCAGCCTAAATTTTCACCTAGACAGATGACTTCAGAACAACTGAAAGACTTGAAAGCCCGCACATCGGCTTTGAGGAGGTATCTTTGACTACGATCGGAAGAAAGTAGAGATCCAAGACTTTGAGGCCGTTTCGGCCCAGGCAGACTTCTGGAACAATCCGGAAGAAGCCGAAAAAACCATGAAACAGATCCAGGCCCGAAAAGGCTGGACCACTTCCTTTGAAAACTTGGACCAAAAAATCCAGGACTTGGAAGTACTGTATGAATTTTACAATGCCGAAGAGGTCACCGAAGAAGAGCTGAAAGCCGAATTCCTCAAGGCAAAAGAAGCCGTAGAGGAACTGGAGCTGAAAAAAATGCTTTCCAACGAAGAGGACCAGCTCAATGCGGTTCTCGAAATCAACCCCGGCGCGGGAGGAACGGAAAGCAATGACTGGGCTTCCATTCTGATGCGGATGTACATCATGTGGGGAGAGAAAAACGGCTTCAAGGTAAAAGAAGTGGACGTGCAGCCCGGCGAAGTGGCAGGCATCAAATCGGCAACTTTGGAATTTGAAGGCCCATTGGCCTACGGATTTCTGAAGTCCGAAACCGGAGTACACCGCTTGGTCCGAATCTCCCCCTTTGACTCGGGAGGACGAAGGCACACTTCCTTTGCATCGGTTTATGCCTATCCGGAAGTGGATGACTCGATCGAAATCGACATCAACCCAGCCGACGTAGAGCTTCACACATCCCGCTCAGGTGGTGCAGGCGGGCAAAACGTCAACAAGGTAGAAACCAAAGTCCAGTTGACCCACAAGCCAACCGGAATCGTGGTCGTCTGCCAGATCGAGCGCTCCCAGCTTGCCAACCGCGAAAAGGCCATGCAGATGCTGAAGTCCCGACTCTATCAGATGGAACTCGAAAAACGGAACGCGGAGATCGCCAAGATCGAATCTTCCAAACTCCGGGTGGACTTCGGCTCGCAGATCCGAAACTATGTCCTTCACCCCTACAAGCTGGTGAAAGACAACCGGACCGGGCACGAGACTTCCGATGCCCAGGGCGTCTTGGACGGAGGTTTGAATGAGTTTATGAAAGCCTTCCTGCTCGCCCAGAGCGAGGAAGAAGCCAACAAAGATTGATTGCCAAGGCCGGAAGTTTTTCCGGCCTTTTGTATTATATCCAGCAGTTGAATGCACCTAAGACCTTCATTTTTCACCTTGGACTTTTTTCTGCTCTGCCTGAGCTCCTTTCTTTTTTTCTCCTCTTTCAACATGATCATACCGGAGCTTCCTGCCTATCTGACTTCGCTTGGTGGGGAGGATTACAAAGGACTGATCATTGCGCTTTTCACCCTCTCAGCAGGACTTTCAAGGCCTTTCAGCGGCAAGCTGGCCGACAAAATCGGGAGGATTCCCGTGATGATGGTCGGGGCTTCGGTTTGCTTTGTGGTGGGATTGCTTTATCCGGTTCTGACCTTCGTTTCGGGGTTTCTGTTTCTCCGGTTTGCACATGGGTTTTCGGCGGGTTTCACGCCTACCGGAGCATCCGCCTATGTGGCTGATATTGTTCCTTTCAATAAAAGAGGGGAAGCCATGGGGATCCAGTCTCTTTTTGGTTCACTCGGAATGGCCGCCGGTCCTGCAGTCGGGGGGGTGATTGCAAGTATCTGGTCGATCAACACGGTCTTCTATTGCGCGGCGTTCACGGCCATTTTCTCCATCCTGATCCTGCTCAGGCTGAAGGAAACCCTCAAGGAAAAACAGCCCCTGTCCATCGATCTTTTCCGGCTAAACCGGCATGAAATCATCGAAAAACGTGTCCTCCTGCCATCGATCATCCTGTTTCTGTCAGTCTTCTCCTTTGGGGTGGTCTTGACGATCATCCCCGATTTTTCAACGCATCTCGGAATCAAAAACAAAGGCCTGTTTTTCGCGGTATTCACCATTTCTTCGCTGGGAATCCGGCTGATTGCAGGCAAAGCCTCTGACAGGTATGGCCGGGTGGTGGTTTTGAGGGCTGCGGTGATCTGCATGATGATGGCGATGGTGTCGGTTGCCTTTGCGGAGACCAAGACAGTCCTACTCCTTTCGGGAGTGCTTTTTGGGGCTGCAGTGGGCATGTACAGTCCTACCACGGCCGCCTGGGTGGTAGACCGGTCTCTGGACCAATTCCGCGGAAGGGCCCTGGCCACGATGTATATCTTTCTGGAAAGCGGCATCGGAGCCGGGGCGCTGATCTCGGGATGGCTTTTTGCAAACAACCCGGAAAACTTCCGCTTGGTATTCCTCAGCTCCGGAGCGGTGGCTTTCTTGGCCTTTTTGATCCTGGTTTTCATCAAAAGAGACCGAAAAACCTACCTGGCCCATCAATAGCCTGGAAAACCGCTTTTAAACCACATAGAAACATAGAAATCAAAGGATCTGTCTTCCAACAGCAAACTCCCCCGTGCCCTTTGTTCCTTTGTGTTTCCCGTTTACAAATACGGAAAAGTATTTGTGGCCTTGAAACAGCAGAGCCGCCTGACCTCCGGCTCCCGAACGCAGAATCTGTGCATCTGTGGCCAATCCAAAAAACGCCGATTGGTGAAGCTTCCGGTTGGGGTTCCTCCGACGCTTGCTGTTTCGAAACCAAAGATTCCTTTTTCTGTGGCTGATTTTTTCGTGGTGGATTTTTTCGTGGTGGATTTTTTCACTACATGGGAGGGTGTGAAGGAAAAAGGCTTTCAATTTCTGCTCCAGAAGAACCACATTCCTTTCGCCCGGATTTGGCCTTTTCCCAAAATCCAAAAGCGGTTTCCTGATCAATAGCCGAGGTAACTGCTCACACGGGGGATTGCCAAGATTGCTTTTTGCCGCCCGTTGAAATAGGTGACTTTTTCCCCGTCAAAAAATGCCCCTTCTTCCAGCATAACCCGGACCTCTTTGTTCCATTCCTTGACAAAAACAATCGCATTCAATTCAATCGCATAGCCTGTGTTTGCATGGAGCGGAAAATCTCCCGCGCCGGGTGTGTCCCCCTGATTGTCCCACATCCCGATGGTCGGCCCCGCCGAATGTCCATAAAATCCCAAGGGATGGGTGTAGATGCTTCCACGAATTCCCTCGGCTTCCATCTGCTTTCTCGATTCCCGGAGAATCCCATTGCCCGTTCGTCCGGTGATGAAGTTGGAGGTCAAGATATCCTGAAGGCGATTACCGACTGTCAAAGCATCCTGAAGGTATTTTGGAACTTCGGTCTCGCCCGCCTTTAGCACATAGGCAAGCTCCTGGGTGTCCGTATTCAGTCTCAGGTAGGAAATCCCGAAATCAATGTGCAGCAGGTCGCCCGGCATAATCACCTGCTCATTGGGACGGACGGCAAAAGAACGGCTGGCCTCCACGGAAGCTGGATCAGGCCGCTGGATATCCACGGTCGGATGAAACCAGGTGTCCAGTTTCATTTCGGCGATCTTTTCCCGGTAAAACCACACCACATCCTCCGTGGTGGTGACTCCAGGCGTAATCACCCGATCCGAAAGCCCTTCGGCGACGATGTAATGCGCCAATTCCTGGATGTGCCTGTAAGCCGCCATTTCCGCCCGTGTTCGGGTCTCCAGCCATCGCACGGCCAAGGTTTGGGCGGAAGTCACTTTTCCCCTTTGGGATTCGGGCAGATTCTTGGTGAATTCTTCGTGGTCAAAGTGGGTCAGCCCGTCCGCATGTCCGTAGTCTTTGGCGTAGTTGAGCCCTATCTTTTTTGGGTTTTTGGAAGCGACGAGGTCCATCAACGCCTTCCACTGATCGGGCTGCGTTTCCGGATTCCAGGCTCTTTTGAAGGATTTGCCCACATCATACCGGGCAATGGCAAAAGTTTCGACCGGAGCGTTCGGTGTGGGCTGGTACATGACCAAGATGGTTCTTCTCCTTGCTGCATGCCAGGTTGCAGGCAAAAGTGTTCGGATCACCGGATCCTCATTATACTCCCTGGACATTACGATCCACATGTCAATGCCTGTTTCGGTCATCAGACTGGGCAAAAGATTCTGGATGCGGTCTTCCAGCCAGGAATCGATCACCTCGGCTTGTTCCCGCTGGGAAAGTACCGCGGGCTGTTGGGAAAAGGCCGAAACTGTGATCATTGCCACAGCAAAGAAAAGAGAGAGACGCTTCATGGGATTCAGGCTTGATTTGAATCCAAGATAGCTTTTCGAATGAAAAATCGAAGCTCCGCCTACGTAATTGAAGTCAGTCCGGAAGCCTCGGGTTTCTCGGCCATCCGCTTTTTGCTCAGGCTCAGAAATCTGTAAAGCAGCATTGCCGCGGTGATGGTCAGTCCGATCAGCAAGCCATACCAGATTCCATGCGCACCCATCCCCAGAGGGAACGCGAGAAAATACCCCAGCGGCAGACCCAGTGCCCAATAGGCCATCAGGGTCACCAGGGTCGGGACTTTGACATCTTCCAAGCCTCTGAGCACGCCCAGGCCGACTGCCTGAACTCCGTCGGAAAGCTGGAACAGTCCCGCGATAACCAGCAGAGAAGCTGACAAAGCGATCACTTCGGGATCATCGATGTATAGGGTGGGAAGGAAATACCTGAAGGCAAAGAAGGCCAAAGCACTGGAAAACATCAAGACCACGACCATCCCAAAGACTACCAAACCAGCTTTCCGCATGGCTTTCATGTCCCCTTTCCCTACCTGGTTGCTCACCCGGATCATTCCCGCAGTCGCGAGACCCGTGGCCATCATGTAGGAAATCGAAGCCAGGTTCAGCGCAATCTGGTGTCCGGCCAGGGCATTCACACCGATCCATCCCATCATGATTGCCGCCGTGCTGAAGGCCGATACTTCGAAGATAAACTGGAATCCCGTCGGGATGCCGATCTTCAGGATCCTGGAGATCATCGGGAAACTGGCCCCCGGCAATAAAAGTCTGAACTGGTATTTCTTATACCGGGGAGACATCAAAATATATCCACCCATCATCACCATCATCAAAACCCTGGAAATCAGGGTGGCGATTCCGGCGCCGTTCAGGCCCATCTGGGGAAAGCCGAATTTTCCCCAAATCAAAACCCAGTTCAGAAAGACATTGACCAAATTGGCAAAGATCGTGATATACATGGCCTGCCGGGTTTGGGACAGGCCTTCCGCCATCTGCTTAAACGTCTGGAACACCATCAGGGGCAACAGTGAGGCAGTGATGATCAAGAGGTAGGGAACGGCCAAAACCACCACCTCTTCCGGCTGGTTGAGAAAATGCAAACCCTGGGACAATCCCACGACAATCGCAGTCAAGGCCACACTCGTGAGCACGTTGATCCACAGGCCGTGACTGAACAGCCGTGAAATCCGACCGGACTTTCCCTTGCCATCTGCCCTGGAGACCAAGGGCGTGATTCCCATCGAAACCCCAATCCCAAACATCATGACGACAAAGAAGATGCCGTTGGCCAGGGAAGCCGCAGCAAGTGGCAACGCCCCGATTCTGCCCACCATCATGCTGTCGGCCACCCCCACAGACACCTGGCCAAGCTGGCTCAGCATGACCGGATAGGCCAGGTGAAAAGTCGTGTTGATGTGGTCTTTGAGCGTCATTCCACTAATATCCCAAAATCCTCGCAGCCTTGAGAATGCCTGCCACGCTGATGCTGTCGGTGATTTCACCGGTCATTACCATTTCCAGAACTTCCGAAAAATGGAGTTTTTTGACCTGGAGGACCTCCGTCTCCTCAAAGTCCGTTTCCCCCTGCGTCAATTCCTCGGCGAGGTAGATGATCCCCGTTTCATCGGTTACGGAATTGGACGTATGGATCTTCATGAGCTCCGTCCACTTCCCGGCACTCAGCCCGGTTTCCTCCCTGAGCTCCCTTTTTGCGGAATCGAGCAGGTCCTTCCCGACCGGCCCGCCGCCCATCGGAATCTCCCAGAAATATTCCTCCAAGGTATAGCGATATTGGCCGACCAGCCAAGTGTTCCCGTCTTGGTCGATGGGAATAATGGCCATCGCCCGATTTTTGAAATGGACTTTGCCATAGACCCCTTCCCGTCCGGCAGGGTTGAGGATGTCATGGTGCTCCAATCTGATCCAGGGGTTTTCGTAGACGGGCGTGATTTTAAGCGTTGTCCAGGGGTTTTCAGTCATGGTTTTTCAAAAAAAAAGGGCGGTTGAGCCGCCCTTGGTTTCTATCAAAATCCCACTTAAGCAGGAATAGGGAGCACTTTTGAATCTTTAAAGGTAGAGAGAATTACCATGGATTGCATGGAATCCACCTCCTTGATTTCCGACACTTTTTCCAGCATCAGTTTTTGATAAGCGGTAATATCCTTGGCGATGATCTTCAGGATAAAGTCCCCCGTGCCGGTGATGTGGTGGCACTCTATGATTTCGGGGATCTCGTTGATCTCCCGCATGAAGGCATCGATGTTTCCCTTGTTGTGGCCGATGAGGCTGACCAAAACAAAGGTGCTCACGCCCAGTCCGATCCTTTCGGGATCCAGTTTGGCATGATAGCTTTTGATGATTCCGGACTGCTCCAATTTCTTGACCCGCTCCAGGGTGGGTGCAGGGGAAAGGCCAATATCTTTTGACAATTGGGCATTGGTAATTTTTGCGTTGGCCTGCAGGATTTCCAGGATCCTACGGTCTATTTTATCGAATTTGATTCTTACGCTATTGTCCATGATATTCCGTTTTTGCAAAATTTTATGTTGCGCAAATTTAATATAATTGATGAATGTTTTAAATCGATTTAACGCTTTTTGATGAACGGAAATCGAAATTTTATTGACCTTTTGCAGGCTTTGAAGAAAGAATCCTTCTAAAACCGTTTGCACTCGCAAAAAAATTCAAATTATCTCCTGTTATAATTTGGTAGAACGCGGGAGATTTGATTAAAGTTTATTCTTTTTTATAAAATCTCTGGCTTCTTTGTGGGCGGGGTGTTTTCGCTTCGCGTATTTTTTGACCAGGTCAAAATATTTTCTCGCCTGGGCCTTGTTCTTTGCCGCTGTTTCCATTTTTCCCAACTGGATCAGGGAGTGCAGATAGTACCCGCTCTCCTGTGATTCGGATTCCTCCCCATAGGCCACCGTCTTGAGGTAATACTGCTTGGCCAGGGCTTGGTCACCCATTCGGAAATAGTACTCCGCAATGTAAAAGGCCGCAAACCTCCCGCTGTTGGACTCGTATCCGAACTGCTTGGCATCGATCCTCTCCAAAATCCCAAAGGATTGGTCCACCGACTCGGTCCATCGACCCACCGTGTACAGATGCCGGGCATAGGAGCGGTGGAAATAAGGGTTGTTGGGGAATTTCCCATGCAGGTACTCCGAAATCATCAGGGCGTCGTAGGGACGCTTTTCCTCCGAGGCATAGAGCCTGAAGAGAAAATACTGGGCCTCCACCCGGGTGTAGAAGGCATTAGAAGCGACTGTCTCCAACTGCTGGAGGCCAAGCGCTTTGTTTCCCTTGGGAAAAAGGGCCATCACTGGCTTCAGGAGCGGGTAATTTTCCGGGATCCAGACCGAAAAATAGTTGAACAGCGCATCCCCCAACAGCAATTCCGGGTTAAACTCCTCTTCTCCCCTGCTGAGGTCCATGTACTTCAAGGCGTTTTTTCCGGCCCAGGCAGCCTTGGTCCAGCTCTTTCGCTCGCTGTACAATCTCCCCTGAAATCCATACCCCGCGGCCAAAAAGAACGCCGCCTCCTTGTTTTTTGGATTCTCATCAAACATCCGCTCGGCTTTTTCGTTGGCCCGGCTCAGGTATTGGATGAAGATGTTGTCGTATTTGGTGTTGGTCACGTCCACCTCTATCCGCCACCAGTATCCCAAAGCCATCAAAAAGTCAGGCAGCGGATGATCCGGATATTGGTACATGATCACGGTAAAATCGTGCTCGGCCGTCGGAAAATCAAAGTTGTACATGCTGTTGATCGCCTTGGTGATGCGGTACTGCAGCCCTTTGTCGAGCAGCAGGTATCCGGAAGGATTGTCAGCGACCACCGGATCTCCCGCCTGGGCGTAGATCCCGCTCGCAAAAGCCATCATCGACAGACTCATTACCACAATCCTTATTCGCTTACTCATTCCTTTGTTTTCGTTTGGGATGCAAAATTAAGGCGAAATCCAAACAAACATTTAGATTTGGTTACTTTAACAATGGAATATGGCAAAACCTGCTTCACCGATTGCACAACGCCTGGATGGGCTGATTGATTTCGACAAACGGTTGTATTATTTTTTTCTCGTCATCATTTTTTTGGTAATCAGGTACTTGACCAACACCCTGGTATTGGAATCCATCCCCGACTACGAAACCCTGGACCAACAGGGCGGGCTGATGTTTTTCCATATCTTCAACACACTCAACTACTTGTGGACGCCTTTTGCATTGCTTTGGAAATTCACGGTAACCGCCTTTCTATTCTGGTCCATCGGCCTGATGATCGGCTACAAGGCCAATTTTAAGGAGCTCTGGAAGTTTGCCCTGGTGGCGGAAGTGGTGTTTGTTTTCCCGGAACTGCTCCGCCTGCTGGTTTACATGAATCCATCCGGCAATGTCACCTTTTTCGATATCCAAAATTTCGAGCCGTTTTCCGCGCTCTGGATCGTCGGCCCGAGCAATGTGGGGGAAAAATACCACTACCCGCTGTCTGTGATGAATGTGTTTGAACTGATTTACGGCGCGTTGTGGGTGTTGGGTTTTCACGCGATCAGCAGAAGGTCCATCGAGGAAAGCACGCTGGTGGTGCTGATTGCCTATTTTGTCCCACTGCTCCTGTGGCTGGGATTTTATATCAGCGCCTACCGTTAGGAGTGTATTTCTCGCCCCGTATCTCGGCTTGGTTTACAAGGATCTCAGTTCCATTCCGATGATGTAGATTCCCATGACGAATACAAACCAACCAAAACCGGTTTTGAGCGCTTTTTCATCGATCTTCTTGGACAGGGAGTTGCCGAGGAATATCCCGGCAACGGACAGTCCCGTGAAAATCAAAAGCATCTTCCAATCAATCGCCTGCGTGGCAACATCCCCCAAAAACCCGATCAATGACTTGGCTGCTATGATCAAAAGCGAGGTACCGACGGCCATTTTCATGGGCAGCCTTGCCAGCAACACCAACGCGGGAATAATCAAAAAACCGCCACCCGCACCGACTATGCCGGTAATCACACCCACCACAGACCCTTCCAATGCGATCATGGGGAGATTGAGACGGACATCCGGATTTTTGTCACAATCCACACATTCTTTGTTCCGGATCATCGAGACCGACGCCGCGAGCATCACCAAAGCAAAAAAGACCATGATCCCGACACTCTTGGAGACAGGGCTCTCCCCGATGAAAAACAGGGGATCCGGCAGCCAGGGCATCAGAAATTTCCGGGTCAGGAAAACCGCGACAAATGACGGAATGGCAAATACGACGGAGGTTTTGTAGTCCACTAGTCCCTTTCCCATCAAAGTCCCCGCACCCACCAGCGAAGTGGTGCCGACTACAAAGAGGGAATAGGCTGTGGCCAAAACCGGATCCACTCCCAAGATATAGACCAAAACGGGCACCGTGAGAATGGAGCCCCCTCCTCCGACCAGCCCCAAACTGACTCCGATCAAAACCGCCGCCGCAAAGCCGATAAGGGTTAGGATGTCCATACTCTCCAATCAAATTTTACGTCACAAAAGTAAGGCGAAACCCCAGCCCAATGCGGTGACAATTGTTACAATTGGCCAAAAATGAAACATTGGGATAAAATTGGATGAGATAACTTAATAGAAATCATGACTTTAGTCCTGTTTTTTCCGGATTGGAAAATCTAAATTTCCCCAAAACCAACCAGTCATGAAGATCATCGTTCCTTTGGATTTTTCCGAAAATTCCTACAAAGCCCTGGA
>CAZGYC010000078.1:0-20469 GCA_964530015.1 uncultured Limnohabitans sp.
ATCCATCAAATCCGCGCTGGGGAACCCGGTGGAGTCGCTGCGGTCGGAGTGAGAAGCGAATAGAAGAATCAAGTAGCAAGACGCCAGTATCAAGATCAAAGAACCAAGAGCCAAGAAGCAAGAAAAAAGTACCATGTACCAAGTACAACGCACCAAGTAGGGAGTCCGGCAAACAGGAATTTGACAAGCCGACAACCATTAGAACCACGAGAACGCTTCGACTTCGCTCAGCGCAAGTGCTCAGGGTGACACCTCCCGATTCGAAAAGCATTGCAACTTTTCAACCCCAATTTTCCAATTTTGCAATTTTAAAATCTTTCAATCAGCAAAACCATGCGAAAAACTGCCTTAAAATCGCCCTGGTGGAGAGTTTGATGCAAAAGCATATCCTCCAGACAAAGGTTGTCCGTGGGACACAGACAACGGCAACGAGCGATGAATAAAATGAGGGGACAAATAACTTGTGAAGCAGAAAACCCATTTTGGTTTTCCGGACATCTTTGGGGATTGTAATCAGAAATTTTCTCCAATAACTCTGAATTAATAGGAAATTTTCTCCAATTTCAGGAAAAAGAAGTTGGCTAATGGGAAAAATTCCACCTACACGGTTACAGGAAATAGTATTGGGATCTTCCGACAAAGCGGAATCCAAGCGGATCAAATCCTTTGAGCGGCATCAACTGCTCAAAAAGATTGCGCCTCGGATCTATACGTCCAACCTGGAAGAAAGTCCCGAAATCGTCGTCAGGCGAAACTGGTTCAGGATTCTTGCCCATCAGTACCCTGGGGCACTGCTGAGCCATCGAAGCGCCCTTGAATTCAAGCCCACACCATCCGGACACATCTACGCCACCTATACCTATACCGGGAATGTCCAGTTGCCCGGCTTGACCATCCATTTTCTCAAAGGCCCAGGCAAAACCGAAGGGGACAATCCATTCTTCGAAAACCTGTATGCCTCGCAGGAAGCGCGGGCCTTTCTGGAGAACATGCAGGAAAAGAGAAAGACAGGGGAGGAATCAAAAACCTTGTCAAAAAAAGAAGCGGAAGAAAGGTTGGAGCTGATTGTCCGTGCCAGGGGTGAAGAGTCGCTGAACGCAATTCGTGACCGTGCCAGGGAACTTGCCCCGATGCTGAAAATGGACAAGGAGTTCAAAAAACTCGACAGGATGATAAGCGGCCTGTTGGCCACCGGTGAATCCCAAAAACTCCAATCGGATGCCGGAAAAGCAAGGGCCTTGGGAGAGCCGTTTGACCCGGAGAGGGCCGATCTTTTCCAATCCTTATATGACGAACTGGCAGGAGCCGTTTTTCCCGATCACCCGGACAATAGCAAGACCTTAATGGCTTACAGGACATTTGCTTTTTTCGAGGGTTATTTTTCGAATTACATCGAAGGGACGGAATTTGCCGTCAGCGAGGCCAAGGAAATCATCGCAACGGGAACCCCTATTCCTGCACGGAACGAGGATGCGCACGATATCCTTGGAACATACCATATTGTTTCGGATAAAAAGGAGATGTCGCTGTGTCCGGCCTCGCCTGGGGAATTTTTGGAAATACTGCGAAGGAGACATGCGGTGCTTTTACGCGCCCGCACCTCCAAAAAACCGGGAGAGTTCAAAGACAAGAACAACCGTGCCGGAAGCACGGAATTTGTGGATTGGCGACTGGTGGCCGGCACATTAAAGAAAGGGTTTGAATGGTATAGCCTGCTGCGGCATCCGTTTGCACGGGCAGCGTACATGATGTTTCTGGTAAGTGAGGTCCATCCGTTCCTGGACGGCAATGGTAGGATTGCAAGGGTAATGATGAATGCGGAATTGTCGTCGAAAGGCCTGTCCAAGATCATCATCCCGACCGTTTACCGGGAGGATTACCTGGGTGCCATAAAAAAGCTCAGCAGGCAACGGGCAGCCGATGCCTATATCCGCATGCTCTTGAGGGGGTATGAATTCAGCGCAACGCTACACAGCGATACCATCGACTCCATGGAGCGGTTTTTGGCCGAATGTGATGCATTCAAAGAACCGAAAGAAGGGAAGCTTAAAATTCTTTGGAAAAGCGAATGAGCTCGGGGACGTTTTTGTCCGAGAAATCGCAAGCCCAAAATCCTAAATCTGCTTCCAGCGTGCGAAAAGGCCATTTTTTTTGCTGATAGGAAAGTGGATAGTGGATCGCTGAGAAGTGGGCGGGGGCATCAAAGTATCAAGTAGCAAGACGCCCGTATCAAGAAGCGAGAACCGAGAGGCAAGAAACAAGAGCCAAGAAGCAAGAGTCAAAGTGTAAGTATCAAGTAGCTAGACGCCAGTATCAAGAAGCGAGAACCGAGAGGCAAGAGGAAGCAAGCAAGCGACAAGAACCAAGAGCTAAGTATCAAGAATCAAGAGCCAAGAAGCAAGAGAAAAGTACCATGTACCACCTGCAGAACCACAGCAGTAAAAGTGAATGGACGCTTTGCTTTTTGGTGACAAGAAAGTCAGATTCGGTTACATCAGGAGATCAAATACCCCTGACATTTGCGTGGTAATCAACCAGATCAAAAAATGGAAATGGCAGTAATCACGGGAGCAAACAAGGGGATTGGTTTTGAAGTGGCAAAGCAACTGGCCAAACTCGGATATTAGGTCTATCTGTCAAACCTTTCGCTTATGTGGCTTCAAAGGCGTTGTTGAATGCCTTCACGGTCACACTGTCCTATGAATTGAAAGAGCTGAACTTTAAGGTCAACAGTGTGAACCCCGGGGCGACAGCGACCGATCTGAACAATTTTAGGGGATCCCCCAAAAGACACCCCGGATTACCCGTAGGTTTAGGCTTGACACGATACTAGTTGTTGGGATCAAAACCAGATTCCGGCGATCACGGCCACTATTTCAAAAAAGCTGAAATTAGCCAGTACCCGTGGATTGATGTGGTGTTTTTCCATTAAATCTGCTGCTATATGGCAATCAGTTGGTGATGCTTTATTGATTAAAGAAATGTAAGGGGAATCCGCAAGAATCGTAATTTATATGTACTGGTACCGATTTATGTGACAAAATTTTACGGCATCCCAAGAAGATAGGCTGAGATATCCGCGAGTTCCTGGGGTGTCATTCCCAAGCTGGCCGGATCTGGCATGATGGATTTCGACTCCTGTTTTTTCTCCAGTATCTCAAAAACGGAGACAGTGGCACGCTTGCCTGACAGGTCTTTGATAATAAGATTTTCTTTAGTTTCCCCTTCAATAAACCCAAAATAGGATTCTCCTGATTTCATTTTTATCAACCAAGGCTCATAGCCGAATACTATCCCTCCATTTGGATTGATGATGGCATCGAGCAAAGTCGTTTGGTCGTATTTGGTTTTGATTTGGGATAAATCAGGTCCGATATTTCTCCCAATTTCATTCATTTGGTGGCAGGCGGTACACTGCTTTTCAAAGGCAACTTTTCCTTTGATTTGATCCGAAGACAGGCTTTTGATATGATCAATAGAATAATTCTCTCCATTGTTTTTGCTTCCGAAATAATTTCCTGCTTGCACTCGAATTCCCAAATCAGGATTGTCTTTGATGTTTTTTTCCACGGTAGGAAGAAGATCGCTTGGCAACTGGTTTGCAGCAATCATATCTATCAGAATCTGCCCTCCAATTGGATCCAGAGCCATGGATTTTGCTTCATTTTTTCGGTCATTGAGTGCCATCTTCTCCTCTAGAAGAAGCGCTTTTTTGGACTTCATCGCAGTTGAATGCTTTGTTTTCTCAGGATCCACTCCAATTTTCGCCCAATCGAGAAATTCCTTCCAGTCATTTCCCTGTCGAAACGAAAGCCAGTACTTGGCGCTTTCGGCGAGTGTTGAGTCTGCGTGTTGACTGAGTGAATACATTGCTTTGGCGGCACTTTTCGCCGGTATAAAAGCCAAAGAAGTCAATACGTATTCTTGTTTTGTGCCATCCAATTCTTCATTTTCCAAACGCTTTGCCAGTAAAGGCACAGCGTCCTCACTGTGAATCCTCCATGCCAGAGCTTCAAGTTCTTTTGGCCAAATCCCATCTGCTGAAATTCCAAATGCTTCTTTTGAAATGTCAAAAGACTCTTGTTCATTTCCTTCAGCCAGTTGACCCAAAACTTCCACATACCAAGGGTCGGATGGGTCAAAATTCTTAAGAAGCGCTTCAAAAGCCACTTTTCTTTCCTCCCAAGGAAGATCCCGGTAGTAAGAAGCATATTCTCTTCGAAGAAAGGGCGATGGGTCAGTCAGGAGTTTCTCGGCAGGAAGCAACACTCCCGTCCGGCTAGCTTTAATGGCTCGAAAAGCAACAATTCGGGTCAGTTCATCATCGCTGTCAAGAAGTTGTATGGCTTTTTGCAAACCTTGATCACCGGCTTGGGCCAAAAGATAGATCGCTCTGGATCTCACAAAAGGATTGTCATCAACCAATAAGGGCTCAATCAAAGGTATCGCAGATTCTCCCTTGGCCTTCAACTTTTCAAATGCCTTGAACCGCACATTCACGGCAGGATTTTTCAAAACGGCTATTAATCCCCTGTCGGATTCATAGTCAAGTTTAGGGTTTGTCAAAGTCTTGTTTTTGGGGACTATCCGGTAGATTTTTCCCGAAGCGGCAGTGTCTTTCATTTGGTGGCCGCCGACCACCGGGTCGTACCAGTCAGCGATGTACATAGCCCCATCGGTCCCGGTTACCATGTCACTGGGACGAAACCATTTTGACTTTTGGCGCTGAAAAGAAGTATCATTCCAAACGTAGCCTTCATCATCCTCTTTTACTGAGGTAAATAGAACCTCCCGGGTGCCTAAATGGTATCCGGATTTTGAAATCTGAGGCCGATAGCTGAAAATCGCATTTCGGCCTGCATCTGCGCTCATCAGAGTACCTCTAAAATCGCTTCCAAATTCATCTCCCTCATAAAGTAACATTCCCGTAGGTGATCCCGCTCCCGATTTATCTCCCGCAGGCATCACTCCTGGATCATTCTGATGCCAGTGTGCGCTAAAAATATCTTGACCTGGGCGCTGATCAGCTTGCCAGGTTCTATTGCCATCGGCGCTAAAGTAGCCCGCATTGCCACCTTCTGGAATCCAAGAGACGCGGCAGGCAACGACCTGATCGTCATTGTCATTTTGCCAGAGATCCCCACGTGAATCCACATAGACCTCGTAACTGTTTCTGAAATTGTGGGCTAAGACTTCCAGTCCAGTTCCATCAGGATTGATTTTCAATGCCAATCCACCCACATATACTTTCCCGTCGTCGCTGAGTTGGTTTCCGCTGTTGGAATTGTTATATGGAGATCCGCCTGTGTAAAGACTTCCCGAACGCAAGGTCCAGCCACTTTTATCGGTGACATGATGAGGCCCGGCATTTCCCGTGTTGAAATAGAGTTTGCCGTCAGGCCCTGCCAAGACCGAATGCAAGGAGTGATCGTGGTCCAGCCCTCCAAATCCGGTCAGGAAGATCTCCTTTTTATCAGGTACGTCGTCCCCATCTTCGTCCGTGTAAACCAACAAATGAGGAGCGCAGGATACAAATACCTTATTCCCTATCACTGCAATACCCAAAGGCGAGACTAAATCAGAATCCTGAATGAAAACCTTGGAAGTATCTGCTACTCCATCCTGGTCAGTATCTTCGAGAATCATGACCCGATCGCCTTTGGCATGATGAAGGAAAGCGGCGGAATCATTGTTGTAATTTCTATAATTCACTGCTTCCGTTACCCATATTCTGCCTTTTGCATCCACGTCCATATTCGTCGGATTGAAAAACATGGGAGATTCTGCCCATAGACTTATTTCAAAATCATCAGAAGAATAGAGTGGCGGTTCTTCTTTAATTTCGGTCTTGCAGGATAATAGGATGGAGAGAAAAACAAGGATCAGAAAATTAACCTTAAAGCTCATACTGCTTAATTTTTGTATTGACGAAAGAGAGATTGCTTTGATATGCCTTTATAATATCGGCACCTTCAGGAGTTGACCATTCGATTTGCATCCAGCCAGATCCTTGATAATCGGATTTGGCTAAAAGCTCTCCTATTTTAGTCCAGTTCAAATCCCCCTCAGCTAATAATTTCCCATTTTCTTTTATATGGATTTCGCAGATGTGCTCCTTTGCAAGCAGAGGAATCTCTTCATAAATAGGGTGTCCTGCATCGGCAGAATTCCGAAAATCATAATAGATCTTAATTGCCGGGGAGCCTACCGCTTCAAGGATTTCTAAGTGTTCGGCAGCGGAGAGGTAGGATTCAATTCCCAAAATCACACCGGCTTTTTCTGCTTTGGGTGCTACTTTTTTCAATCTTCTGATTACTTCTTTTTTTCCTTTTGAATCATTTCGGAGGTCATTTTTATTGAAAAAGGCGAGCAAAACTACGGGCAGGCCCATCGCCTGAGCTACATCGATGCTGTCAGAAACCCATTGTTCAGTTTCCGGATCAGATTTATAAGGGTAATTATTGAGTTCGCCTATAGCCAAACTGCTAATGGGTAGGCCTAATTCACCCGATTGCGACAGGTATTCTTGTTGAACGGATTTCTCTCTTAGGTGTAAGTTATTGTCAATGCTGCCTAGGTTCACTTGCAGGCCATCCAAACCTATTTGTTTGGCAGTGGCAATTCCTTTGGGATTACTGCTTTGACCGATTGACCAATCGCAAGCACCTACCTTTAGATTGAGTTGCTTACGTGGGTCTGCCGAAAGATCGAGCCCCATGCCCATAAATACAGATGCCAGCGCTGATCTCTTGATGAAATTTCTTCTATGTATCATTGTCAGAAAATGGTTTTAGGTCTATCTGTCAGGATATGTTCCATTTAAAAGTGTTCAATCTGTTCGATCAATTTCAGGCGCCTTGCCTAAGGGAATAAGTGTGCTGACTTCTAATCCACCTTCATTTTTTTGACCTCACTTTGGATAAATATAGAAACTTTTTACAAACTTGTATAGACAGGTTAAGGAAAATGTTAATTGGGGTATTCTCCTGGAATGGCGGCCAATTGAATTCGGTCGCAGGCGAAAATATTCTTTGATTCCAATAGCTTGTAGTGATTGGTGAGTTGGGATCAAACGGCGGTCTTTGTGGCAGCATCGGGTCATCAGGAATAGTTCGGATTTGGAAGACGGATGCCTGATTGTAACTGACGACGGTTCCGGTGCCTTGGATAGTCCAGGCCACCGGCAATTCAGGCTTGGGAAAAAAAGAACGTGACGGAGATTGAAAAAGAGATTAATTGCTTGATAAGCAGTCAACGCCCTGCTACGATGAGTATGGCCAGGGAAATCGCTTTTAAAGTAAATCACTTCAGTTCCATTGAAGAAGGCTGAAAACCTCCTTGCATACCCTCGAAACATGAAGGAAATGAAGAACCTGAAGGGCGTCCCTACCCGAGGCTCTTGGGACTTTTTCCCTTCAAGAGTCCTCCTCTTAATTTCTTTTGGTCTCTTAATGGTCCAAAACCATGGGTAAGCCTGAATCGCTCCCGTATCCCTGCCCGAAAAGGACCCAAAGGCGATTTCCCTGTGAGTATGGCCTTTTGTAAACTTTAAATAATTCCAATCTTTTTTGAAAAATAGTCCACTCTCAACTTGTATAGACAAGTTGGATTTTTTACTTTAGTGCTATCAACTGACAAGAACCCAGACTAATCCATGAAGAATCCCGTGTCACTTCACAGGAGATCATTTCTCCAAAAATCCCTGCTTGCCACAGCAGGTTCGTTTTTTTTGCCGCAGTTTCTCAGTTCCGCAAATCCATTTGACCTAAAGTCAAAAATCAAGGTAAACGGCCATCTCTGGGTCTATGCCAGCAAGTTCCCGCCCAACTGGGACGCTTATCCCGATTTGGAGACGGTTTTTTCGGATATGGGCTACGCAGGACTGGACGGCATAGAACTGATGGAGTCGATTTTGCGGCACGATGATGCGGTGGCCAGGTTAAAAGAGTACTCCAAAAAGTATAAAATTCCCGTTTCCGGATCTTCCTATGGCGTAGGGTTCAATATGTGGGACGCAGGCCAATTCCAGAAAATCGCCGATGATCTGGCAATAGTGGTTCCCCGATTGGCTGAGGTCGGGGGAAAGACTTTTGGAGTATCTGTAGGTGAGGCACGTCGCCCCAAAACCGAAGCAGAGCTGGACGCCCAGGCAAAAATCCTGAAAGTGCTGATTGGAATCTGTGCGGATCATGGTATCGAAGCCAATCTCCACAACCATACCTATGAAATCGAAAATGGCCTTCACGACCTGAAAGGCACACTGGCGCGGGTTCCCGAGCTCAAATTGGGGCCAGACCTCAATTGGCTGATCAGGGGAGATGTAGATCCGGTGGAGTTTATCACTACTTACGGTCAGCAGATCGTCTATCTCCATATCCGGGACCAATACGATAACGGGGAGTGGACAGAATATGTCGGGCAGGGCGATACGGATTTCGGCAGGATCGCCGCTGCTTTGAAAGAGCAGGGATTCAGCGGCCAGGCTGCCATTGAACTTGCTTTTCCTTCTAATTTCACCCCGCAAAACCCACTCAAGGAAGACTGGAAACTGAGCAGGCAATTCGTCGGAAAAACCTTTGGCTGGTAACTCCCAAAAAACATTAGTATGGATATACGGAATCTTGCCAGTAGCTTTTTCAAAAGGTTTGGAGACCAAGAAAACGTCAAATCTCTGTTTTCTTCGGTCTTCGGTCATCGGTCTTCCAGCCCAAAATTACTGGAAGATTCGTCAACTGGCAGAATAGCATATAATCAGATACATTAACCCCCATAACCAATGAACATAGCCATGTTAGGATCGGGTTTTATTGCCCGTTTTTATGCCACCTCCCTTCACGCACAGCGAAGGATTGACCGCATCACGATGGTCTATTCCCGGAACAAGGAAAATGCGGCCCGATTCGCCTCGGATTTCGGACTGGCCCATTTCACAGATGATATGCAAGAAGCGATCTCCCATCCGGATATCGATGTGGTGATGATCTCCCTGCCAAACCACCTCCATGAAGAAGCTGTGCAGGCATGTGCAGCGGCAAAGAAGCCTGTGCTCTGCACCAAACCGCTCGGCCGTACCGCAGCCGAGGCCAAACGAATGCTTGATCTGGTGGAAGAGGCGGGGATTTTTGCCGGATACCTGGAAGATCTATGCTACACGCCCAAGTTTCTGAAGTCACTGGAAAGTGTCAAGACCGGCGCTATTGGCAGGGTGCTTTGGACCAAATCACGTGAGGCGCATCCGGGGCCGCACAGTGACTGGTTTTGGGACAAGGAAAAATCCGGCGGGGGCGCGATGGTCGATCTGGCCTGCCATTGCATCGAGATCGGCAGAAACTACATCGGCAAACAGGTCAAGCCCCTGGAAGTCATGTGCTGGGCGGATACGCAAGTGCATCCCATAGCTGCGGAAGACCACGGCATTGGATTGATCAAGTACGCCAACGGGGCGATCAGCCAGTTTGAGGTGAGCTGGTGCTTCCGGGGAGGCATGGATCTCAGGGATGAGGTCATGGGATCAGAGGGCACGATTTGGATCAACAACTTTTTGCGTACGGGCTTTGAGACCTTTACCACGGGAGGCGGAGAGGGCTATGTGGCCGAAAAAGCGGAAGTGAACAAGGGATGGCTCTTCCCGGTGGGAGACGAAGCGCATGAGTTGGGCTACCCCAATATGTTTACGGATATGTTTTCCGCAATCGAGGAAAACCGCAACCCCCAGGAGACATTCTATGACGGCTACGTGGTGAATGCGATCCTGGATGCGGCCTACAAATCCGCCGCGACCAAACTTTGGGAGCCTGTGCTGCTGGAGGACTGGAGAGGGGATGAAGGGGTAAGCTATGGCAGGGAAAACACTTCCTATGACGCCTTGCATTTTCTGATAAAAGAGGAAACGCTGCCCAACGGGGATGTCAAGTTGATCCTGAAAAACAAAGAGACTGGCGAGTTGTCCCAAAGGGTCACCAAATCAGGTAATTGACAAAGAAATCATTGAATTGATGGCGGATAAAGTAATCTATCGACTGGTACAGAAGGACCTGCGACGCTCCATTATCGAAGGCAAATACAAGGTGGGGGATCTCTTGCCATCGGAAAATGAACTGTGTTCAAAATATGGGATCGCGCGGATGACGGTGAGAAATGCCCTGAGCAACCTGGAATCCGAAGGGCTGATCGAGCGGCAAAAGGGAAAGGGAAGCATCGTCAAACTGAAGCGGAAAAGCATCGAGCTGCTGTCCATCAAAGGCTTCACGGAAATCATGAAAGGCAGGGAGTCAAAAATCGATACGCTTTTCCTGCAGCGGCCTGTATTGATTGATTGGGAAGAAAGCTTCTACTGGCCGCTAAGCGATGCCGAGCGCGCCGCGGGATGCCTCTATCTCAAGCGGGTGCGAATGTCGGGGGAAAAGCCCATCATGATGGAAAAGACGTATTTGGCCAACATGAACCTGCCCAATTTCTGCATCGAAGAATTTGTCAACAAGTCACTCTTCGATACGCTGATCGTCAACCATGACATAGAGATGACCGGGGTCGTGCAGAAGTTCCGGGCAATTCCCGCCAGTCTTGAGCTGGCAGATTCCCTTCAGTTAAATGTGGGAGCTCCCGTGCTGGAGATCATCCGGAAGCTGACCACCAACCGGGAAGGGTTCTTTGTGTACTCGTTTGCCTATTGCAATACGGATGATTTTACCATTGAAGCCTAAGCCCATGGATTTTAGAAACACAACATACATCATCATGGGCGGAACCGGAGGAATGGGACTTTCCTCCGCATTGGCCCTCCAATCACAGGGAGCAAAAGTCCTGGTGGTTGGGAGATCCGAGGCGAGCTGCGGGGAAGCCTTGCTGCACTTGGGTCCTTCTGCCTTGGCGCTTGCCGGAGACGCAACTAATCCAGCTACGATAGACAAAGCCATTGAAATGGCACACGAGGCATTCGGTTCGATCACCGGGCTGTTTCATGTAGCGGGCGGAAGTGGGAGAAAATTCGGAGACGGGCCGCTCCATGAATTGAGCCTGGAGGGATGGAACAAGACTTTTGAGATCAACCTGACTTCGCTGATGCTCTCGAACAAGGCGATGGTCTCGTACTTTCTGGATCAGAAAAAAGCCGGAATGATCCTGAACATGGGCTCGGTTTTGGGTTTTTCCCCCTCCCCAAGATACTTTGTGACGCATGCCTACGCTGCTGCCAAATCCGCGGCCATTGGCTTTACCAAGTCCATCGCGGCCTACTATGCCAGCCATAATATTTGCGTGAATTTGATTGCGCCCAGTCTTTTTGAGACTCCCATGGCCCAGCGCGCCATAGGGGATGATGACATTCAGCACTTTCTCAAGTCAAAACAGCCCTTGGATGGGGGAAGGCCCGGCAAACCGGAGGACATTACCAATGCGGTGCTGATGTTTTTGGCACCGGATTCTAATTTTATCACCGGTCAGGTGCTGGCGGTGGACGGGGGCTGGGCGATCAGTGAGGGGCAATATCAATGACATGGGCATGAACTACCTGGGAATCGACATAGGGGGAACCCACATCAAAATGGTGGTAATGGACGAAGCAGGCCTCGTGCTGGAGCAGCAAGAATTGCTCACGGAGGATTCCGCTTCCCAGCCAGCCCTCTGGAAACCAAAAATTGTGCACCTGATCCATGAAAAGACAGCGCAATGGGCCCATGGCGAGACAGGAAAGCTATGCTGTGGCATCTCTGCACCGGGACTTGCGGACGGGCGAAACAGGCAAATCCTTCACATGCCGGGACGATTGGCCGGAATAGAAGGGCTGGATTGGTCGGCGATGATGGATCGGGAAATCTATGTGCTCAACGATGCGCACGCGGCCTGTTTGGCCGAATATCAGGGTCATTTTCAGTCTCAAAACATCAAAAACATGCTCATGCTGACCCTTGGCACCGGAGTCGGTGGAGGAGTGATCATCAATGGGGAACTCTATCAGGGGGCGATGCAGCGGGCGGGCCATTTTGGCCATACGACTGTGGACCACATGGGAAGCCCGACCATGACGAATATGGTGGGCAGTCTGGAATATGCGGTCGGTAATTTCTCCGTCAGAGAGCGGACGCATGGCAGATTTGACTCCGTCAGGGAATTGGTCGCTGCCTACGAAAGCGGCGACTCCTTGGCCACGTACTGGTGGCTCTCTTCGGTGCAGAAACTGGCCACGGCACTGGCTTCGTTGGCCAATGCGTTTTCACCGGAAATCATCGTACTCGGAGGCGGAATCACCGCAGGAGCAGGAAACAGTCTATTTAAACCTTTGCGGGACTTTTTGTCCCTATACGATTGGTCTCCAGACGGATATCCCCTGGATGTAAGAGCGGCACAGTACCAGGGATTTGCAGGAGCGATAGGGGCAGCTTTTCTCGCCCGAACAAAATATAAACAACGTCAGAAATGAGTTATACCAGAGAATACTTACAAAAAGGCCGGGAGATTATCGATATCGTTGAGGCTCAGGAACCCGTCATTCAGGAAGTGGCCCAGCTCTTTGCGGAGTCCATTCTAAAAGGAAGAATGGTGCATCTCTTCGGCTCCGGGCACAGCCGGATCATGGTGGAGGAGATGTGGCCGAGATACGGCTCGTTTCCCGGTTTCAATCCGATCGTGGAGCTTTCGCTCTCTTTCCACAACCTGGTGGTCGGAAGCAACGGACAGCGGCAGGCCATGTTCCTGGAGAATGTGCCGGGCTTTGCTTCCCGGATTCTTCGCAATTTTGACATCACTTCCGAGGACACTGCCTTGATCATTTCGTCCAGCGGATGCAATGTGGTCCCCATCGAGATGGCTGAGGAACTACAAAAGCGGAAGGTGAAAGTAGTGGCCTTGGTGAGCAGCCTGCACCTGGAAGGAAGTACTTCCAAACGGGCTGACGGAAAGAAATTGACGGATTTTGCCGACTATATCCTGGACACAGGCGCCCCGCTTGGGGACGCCATGATCTACGTGGAGGGCTTGGACACGCCCGTCGCCCCCGGATCCACCTTGGGCGGCGTGCTGCTGATCAATACGGTAAAAGCGGAGGTGGCGAATATTCTCCAGCAAAACGGAAAGACCCCAAAGGTACTCAGTAGTGGCAAGATCATAGGCGATGCACGCGCGGCCGAGCTTTTCGAAGCTGCGTATGACGAGCATGCCCACAACATGGCAAAGCTCTACCAAAACGTCGGCCCCCAAAATTTCTGACCATGGACTTTTCAACTTCTATTTCCAGAAAGTACCAGACGGATATCCTCGTGATCGGGAGTGGCAGTGCCGGATCGGTTGCAGCTATTGCCGCAGCGCAAGGCAAGTATAAAGTGACCTTGGTGGAGCGCTACGGTTTTGCGGGCGGGACTTCGACGCAAATGCTGGATACCTTTTACGGTTTTTTCACTCCTTCGGAAAGTCCGCGCAAAATCGTCGGGGGGATTCCGGATTGGGTGGTAGATGACTTGAACCAGAGCGGTGATATCTTCTTACGGCCAAATACTTATGGGGCTGGCACCGGCGTAAACTACAACCCCGAAAAGCTGAAGGAAATCTGGGATCGACTGTTGGTAAAAAATGGCGTGGAGTTGTTTTTTCATACCACGCTGGTGAGTGTGGAGAGGACTGGAGAAACCTCGCTATGCGTCTTTTTTCACAAAGGAATTGGATTTTTTACCATAGCGGCCAAGCGGATTATTGACGCCTCAGGTGATGCAGACTATTGCCATTGGGCGGGTTTGCCCTACGAAAAGGCGGGGGAAAATGAGCCCGCCCAGAGCATGACGACCACCTTTCGGATGTCGAACGTGGACCTGGATGCCTACGAAGCGGCTGGTGGCAAAAAGATGCTCAAGGCCAAGATGGAAGAAGCTTATGCCTCCGGATCCCATCCTTTGCCAAGGAAAGAAGGCTCGGCGCATGAGATGTGCCAACCCAAATGTATTTCCACAGTGGCAGTGAAAGTGGTGGATTTTGATCCCTTGGATC
The DNA here is from genome assembly GCA_964530015.1 of uncultured Limnohabitans sp. GTDB lineage: Bacteria > Bacteroidota > Bacteroidia > Cytophagales > Cyclobacteriaceae > Algoriphagus. Next base: position 13,975 of record CAZGYC010000078.1, read on the forward strand.
CGGAGGGAATCACCCGGGCAGAGATAGAAGGCAGAAGACAGGCTTTTGTATTTGAGGAGTTTTTCAGGGCTGAGGTGCCCGGCTATGAGGACGCCAAGATTATTGGGCTTTCGCATCAGATCGGGGTGCGGGAGACCAGAAGGGTGTTTGGAGAATACCGGCTCACCAAGGAAGATTGCATGTCATCCAGGCAATTTGAGGACCAGGTGTTCCTTTGCGGAGCGCCTATAGAGGACCATCGCAAGTCAGCGGATGGCAATTCGGAGACCTACTGGCAATATGTGCCTGACGGAGGAACCTACGGGGTGCCTTACCGCACCTTGATTCCACAGCGAAGCATGAATACCTGGGTGGTAGGCCGGTGTTTCTCGGCTACCCACGATGCCCACGCCTCCTGTCGATCGATGGCGCAGACCATGAGCATGGGGCAGGCAGCCGGTTTTGCGGCAGTACAGTCGCTTGACGTGGATTGCGATGCAAAGAATATATCCATTGCCATATTACAGACTGATCTGCTCAAGGTGGGGGCGGTATTGGAATTCCCTTCCCAAGTAGCGGATACCAGCAGAAAGGGCTGGGCAAACAACTAAGCGTATGGAAAATCCATTCTTTAGAACGGTCTTGGGTGACATCGAATCTGCCGATATGGGCCTGACGTATTCCCACGAGCACATCATCATTGAGGACAGTTACGCGACGGCTTCCCATCCTGAGTTTCTGCTCAACGACGTGGAGAAGGTGTCGGAGGAATTGACTGCATTTTATTCCAAAGGAGGCAGAACGGTAGTCGACACCATGCCCGCCAACTCGGGGAGAAATCCCCTGAAACTCGCAGAAGTCAGCCGAAGAAGCGGTGTCAACATCATCGCTCCGACAGGCATTCATTTGGAGATTTACTATCCCGAAACGCACTGGAGGTACAGCTATACGGAGGACCAGTTGACGGATTTGTTTATCGCCGATATCATGGAAGGAATTGATCAATTTGATTATTCCGGCCCCCTAGTAAACCGGACTCCCCATAAGGCGGGCTTGATCAAGCTGGCCACTGGTGACGACGCTTTTACGGCACATCAGGAGAAGATTTTCAGGGCGGTAGTGAATGCCCATTTGGCTACGGGTGCGCCCATTTTGACCCACACCAACTTCGGGAGACAGGCACTGGAGCAGGCGAGGCTCTTTGGGAAGCTCGGGGCAAAACTGGAGCATGTCGTCCTCTCGCACGTGGATCGGGCAAAATCGGTGGATTACAACCGTGCAGTCTTGGATACAGGAGTCCGGGTGGAATATGATTCGGCATTTCGCTGGAAAGCCGGGGAGGCCAACCACACCTTGGACCTGCTCGAAAACCTGCTTCCGGAGTTTCCCGACCAGATCACGATGGGGATGGATATGGCGAAAAACGCCTATTGGAAAAGCTATGGAGGGGAGCCGGGATTGGCTTACCTGATCGAGACGATCCCCGGTTTTCTCAAGGCAAAAGGCCTGGAAACATACTTTCAGAAGCTATTCTTCGACACGCCGGGGAAGTTGTTCTCCTTTTTCAAGTGATCCAAAGGAGCATTCACCGTGTGGACCTGCCGGTTTTCCAGTTCGGCAAAGCATCAATTCAAGTAACTAACATATAACATATAACAAAAACCCATAGTGATTATGAAAAACCAACGTAGGGAATTTCTGAAGAAAGCCGGAGGAACCTTGGCCTTGGCTTCGGTAGGTTCGGGCATCGCAACATCCGCATCGGCAAAGAGCATTTTTTTGAAATCAGGCATCCGGTCCCAGGCAAACGACAAGGTCAGGATCGGCCTGATCGGAGCGGGGATCATCGGCCATTATGATACGGATGCGGCCTTGACCATCGATGGCGTGGAACTGGCGGGCGTATGTGACCTCTATACGGGCAGGCTTCAGTATGCCCGGGAGAAATGGGGAAAGGATCTCTTTACCACCCGTGATTATCGGGAAATCCTCTCCAGGCCGGACATCGACGCGGTGCTGGTCTGTACCCCGGATCACTGGCATCAGCGGATGGCAGTGGACGCCATGAAGGCAGGCAAACACGTGTACTGCGAAAAACCAATGGTGCAGCGCATAGAAGAGGGCCAGGCGATCATCGATACGCAGCGGGAAACGGGGAAGGTATTGCAGGTGGGCAGTCAGCGCGCGAGTTCGGTAGCCGTACTGGAAGCCAAGAAAGTTTTCCAATCCGGGGCGATTGGGGACTTGACTTTTGTATCGGCCTATTGTGACCGAACGGACGCCATGGGAGCCTGGAACTACTCGATGCCGACAGACGCAAGTCCCGAGACGGTGGACTTTGATGCCTTCCTCGGGCATGCGCCCAAAGTCCCGTTTGACGCCAAGCGATTTTTCAGATGGAGAAATTACAACGATTACGGAACAGGAGCGGCCGGGGATTTGATTGTCCATCTACTGACAACTGTACACACTCTGACGGATTCAAAAGGGCCAAATAAAATATTCAGCGCGGGAGATTTGAAGTATTGGAAAGACGGCCGGGATGCCTACGATGTCATCAATGCGCTGATGACCTATCCGAAGACCGAGCAGCACGATTCGTTTCAGGTGACCACGCGCGTGAATCTCTGCGACGGCGAGGGCAAGGGCGAGTTTGGGCTCAAGCTGGTGGGTACCGAAGGGGTGATTACCGTCGGCTGGAATGATTACACGGTTTCCACTTTGAAAAGAAGTGCCGCCCCGGGATATGGAGGATACGATTCCTATACCAGCTTTTCGGCGGCTGAGAAGAAGGAGTTCGAAAAGTGGTATGCCGCTACCTACGGTGATGCCAAGGGGGGCTTTGTGAAAAACGAACCGGTAAAATTCGCAGCCCCTGCCGGATACGATGACCGGGTGGAGCACATGATCGTGTTTTTCAACGGCGTGCGGACGGGATCTTCCATTCCGGAAGATGCCGAGTTTGGATTGAGGGCGGCGGCACCTTCCCTGGCCTGCAACCTGAGCATCGCGCAGGAAAAACCGATTCTCTGGGATCCCGTGGGGATGAAGCTGGTTTAATCGGCTCGTTGGCAGATTGATGGGCTCGGCTTCCTTTGGGGTTGCTGGGCCCTTTGGCGTTTACCTTGGGATTGGCCGTGTTTGCGTTGGAGGCTTTTTGCCATTTTTTTGTATGTAACTTGGAAAAGCTTTTGGCTTACTGTTTGGTGTTGTTTTTGGCTCAAGGCGTTTTGGGATTGTTTTCAGTACTGATTTTGCCATCAGGCAGTCTGTTTTTCATTCGTAACCCATAGCTCCCTGCACTTTTGCGGGAAAACCGCCAATCCACCCGGCAGGGGATTCTTGCCTTTTTTCACCTTCGTCATGCGACGGCCGGATTGTCCATCCGCGGACAAAATCGTCCGGTTTGTGTTCTGAAATTTGTGCTTAAGTCCTTTTAAAGGTCCGATTGGGTATTTCGGAATGGCATGGAAGTGGAAGTAAAGGTCAAACAGTAGGGTATAGCCGAAGGAGAACCTGGGTTTTCGGCTTTGCCTTATCAAGAAGTAAGGATCAAGTAGCAAGACGCTAGTATCAAGAGCCAAGAACCGAGAACCAAGAACCGAGAGCCAAGAAGTAAGAAGGGGGGAAGCAAGTACCAAGTAGAGCGTCCAACAAACAGAAATTTGGCAACCTGACAACCATTAGAACCATGACAACCCTTCGACTCCATTTCGACACACTTCGATAGACTCAGTGACCTAGCTCAATGACCGAGCTCAGGGTGACACCTTACAACCTTGCCACCTCTTGTGCTGAGCCTGTCGAAGCATACAACTTTGCTACCTTATAATTTTCCAATCCGCCACGGCGGACAAGTCTTTAAAATTTTCCAATCTTCCAATTTCAAACCATGTGGAAAAACTACCTGAAAAGCGCCCTTAGAAACCTATCGAAGTATAGGATCAACACCGTGATCAACGTGTTGGGCATTGCTTTGGGAATATCGGGCGCCATCGTGGTCTATACTATTCTTAGAAGCGAGACGAATTTTGATGCATTTCACAGTCGTGCGGCAGACACCTACCGGATCGTTCAGCACAACCACACCGCTGAAGGGACCCAATATTGGAATACTACGGCCTATCCATTGGCATCAGCGATCAGGGAGGAGTTTCCTGATCTTGGGATTACCCAGACCGAGGGGCCTGTCAGCGGAATGGTCTCAAATGCATATGACAACAATTTCAGGTTTGAGGAGAATAAAATATTGTTCGTTGATCGGGAATACCTGTCGGTTTTTGATTTCAGCAAGGCTTTTCCTTCGGAAGGGATATGGATAAGTGGGAATCCCCAGACAGCCTTTGAATTGCCCAATTCGGTTGTGTTGACTGAAAAGACCGCGCAAAAATACTTTAAAGGCACTGTTGAGAGCATAGGGGATATTTTGGGAAAAGAATTGTTGCTCAATGACAAAGACATTTTGACAATCACCGGAATCGTCCAAGATCCTCCCCGGAATACCAGCCTTTCGTTTGACTTGCTGGTTTCCTTTGAATTTTTCAGGATCCACAACGCGTATCAGGCCAATAATTGGTCCGGCAATTATCAGGGTACTACGTTCATTGTACTTCCCGATGATCAAAGCCCGGCTGATTTTGAGGGGAGGCTTGTATCCATGCAGCAAAAATACCTCAGTCCAGAGGAGAACCAGAGAATTGAGTATGTACTGCAACCCCTAAAGGACATACATACGGAGACGCTCTACGGGAGCAGTCCGGGAAGCTATACGCTCAGTCGTGGAATCATCAATGGATTGGTTGTTCTTGCGGTTTTCCTGCTTTTCATCGGCTGCATAAACTTCATAAATCTGGCCACCGCACAATCTTTCAGACGATCAAAGGAGGTAGGATTGAGAAAAGTACTCGGGGGTAATGGGAATCAAATAATGCTTCAGTTTATGGCTGAGGCCTTTTTCATCGTCCTCATGGGCTTTGTATTGGCTATTTTGGTGTCACAATTGGTTATAGGCCAACTAAACAGATTGGTCTCATTTGTCCAGTTTGATTTTTTGGTTGATCTCGATTTTTTGTTGAAGGGAGCATTGTTGGTTGTCGTGATTGCCATTGCCTCGGGATTTTATCCTGCCTTGGTACTTTCCAACTACGCGCCGGTATTTGCTTTGAAAAACAAGCTAGGCGTTGCGAAGGAAAACGGGTTTTCTGCCCGACAACTCCTGATTGTATTCCAGTTTTGCATTGCCCAATTCCTGATTGCGGGCACCGTAATCGTCGCGCTCCAAATGGATTTTTTCAGGAACAAGGAGTTGGGATATAACAAAGAAAATGTCCTCATCTTGCCTGTTCCGGAAAGCAATCCCGACAAGATGGAGGTATTTCGGCAAAACTTGTTGCAATCAACCGCAGTGGACAGGGTGAGCTTTTCTTCGGGAGCGCCCACTACCTATGACCGGCAGTATGGCACCACGTATCGACTGGGCCATGAACCTTTGGAAATGAGGAGGGAAACGGAAATGAAAATGGTGGATCCTGAATACATGGATGTTTACAAGTTGGATCTTGTCGCGGGAACTTGGCTTGGCGAGTCCAATCGAACAGAAATGTTCAATGGTTTTGTGGTCAATGAATCGTTGTTGCATTCATTGGGGCTTTATCCTGAGGAAGCAATAGGACAAAAAATCATCATCAATGAAGGAGAGGCTCCTATCTTGGGAGTAGTCCAGGACTTTCATAACAATACCCTCCAAGAGGGAATAAGCCCATGTGTATTTCTTTATTATGGGACAGGATTTTTGGATCAGGCAAGTATTCTTGTTTCCCAAAAAGAAGATGGGGAGCCATTGGCCAATGTCCTGCAAACAGTGGGAAAATCCTGGAAGGAAGTGTATCCCGATGGGGTGTTCAGTGCCGAGTTCCTTGATGAAAGCCTAGAGCGGTATTATCAAATCGAAAATATGGTTTATCTGGCATTCCAGGTAGCTTCAGGGATTGCTATTTTCATTGGTTGTTTGGGCCTTTACGGTTTGGTGACGCTGGTTTCCATTCAGCGCACCAAGGAGCTTGGGATAAGAAAAGTATTGGGTGCCACGACAATCGGTTTGCTTAAAATAGTGTCATGGGATTTTGTCGTATCCGCCCCGCTAAGTACATCTTTTGGCTGAAAATCCGGATCGGTAGGTTTGTGGCAAAAACAAACCCATGAAAAGAGCAAGCCAAAAAGAAATGGAAGCGGCGGTAGCTTCCTTCAAATCCAGCGGTCTTACCCAGCGTGAGTTCTGCCTGCGGGAGGACATCAAGCTCCCCACATTTTCCTATTGGTACCGAAAGGCCAACAGTGGCCCACAGGATCAGGTTTCCGGATTTGCCGAAGTAACCGTCCCGGTACCGGCCCACGGCCTCGAAGTGGTGTTCCCCAACGGGGTGACCATCCGAGGCATCCAGGACCTTTCATTGATCCGGCAACTGATCAAGTGGTAGGATGTTCACGCTGGGATCCTCACACCGGTTCTTCCTGTAC
>CAZGYC010000079.1:0-19828 GCA_964530015.1 uncultured Limnohabitans sp.
ACACCAACATCCAAAAAATACACGAGCTCCTGCCCAGAAATTACAAACTGTCACTAACAGAAAATCAGACTAAATAAAGACGGGTTTGCTCGGGCGGATACGTCAAAGTAGACATCGTCCGTCATCCCCACCCTTTGATCGGTCAAGTGGAAACCCTTGAGGGAATCCGCTTTTTCTCAGATCAGGACATCATGGCGATGAAAATCCAAGCCCTGTTGGGCAGGGCCAAGAAAAAGGATTTTTGGGATATAGCTGAGCTCCTGAATCACTATTCCGTGTTGGATTTCGTTCAGGCCCACAAAAAAAAGTACAGCTCCCAGAATCTCCTGATCTCCGTGCCACAGGTCATGGCTTTTTTTTCAGATGCGGAGGAAGACGAAGATCCCACCAGCCTAAAAGGCCAAACCTGGGCGGGAGTTCAGAAAAACATCCGGAAAAAGATCTCGGCTTTTCTTCAATAAGACGCAAAAAGCCCTTCGACTGGAGTGGCTTTTTGCATTTTCCCGAATGAAATGATATTTCCTACCTTTTCCTTCGAAGCAACGCCACAAGGATCAGGACAAATGCCGCTCCACCAACTACCCACACCCAAGTTTGCCCGTACCATTCGGACCTGCCGATGTCGATGTCTATGTCCAGGCCTCCGTCTTGGGCAAAAATCTCCAGTGAGATCAATAGGCCCAAAATCGCCAGTATGGCAACTTTGGAATACTTTACGATTAGCGTTTTCATGGCAATAAAGTGGTTGAAGTCTATCTAAAACGAATGTTGTATGTCACAGCGATCCCTACGGTCTGGACGTCTATGCCCGGGTCAGATCCCAGGATATGGTTGTAGTATCCGAAGATGTTCCAGTTATAATTGTGATACCCGACTTGAGGACGGAAATAAGCACCGCCGCTTTCACTCATTCCATTCCCGGTGAAGAACGAATAGCCCAAGTCAATGCCCGCAAAGAAACCTTCTGGCTGGGGATAATACCTGAGCATCACGCCCAGCGGGATCACCCCAAAGTCATCGGCAGACGCAACCTCGGACTTTTTGAAATAATGTGTGTAGCCCGATGCGATGCCCAGGCCGAAGTTATCGGTCCGCATAAACTGCCCCGCAGCATCGAGCCCCAGGGCAAACGAGGAAAAGTTCGCCACGTCTCCTACAGGCAAACCAAGAGCAACACCTAGCTTTAGCCAAGAATTGTCCTTGTTGATATCCTCGAGCGCTCTCGTAGTTTGGGCATTCACCACGATTCCCGTCAGCAGAAATGCGCCGATCAGCAGCAGTTGTTTCATAGTCCGTTAGTTTTCCGGAGTAGTTCCAAAGCAAGTGCCGCTACCCAAAACACAGGCAAAAAAAAACTCTAACTTCCTATTTTACAGGATATTGAATAGCTGACTGGAACATTCGGATTCAAGGGTGACTTTCCTTTATCGGGGAATATTTTCCCCGCTATGACGCAATTTGCCGATTTTGCGCCAGGAGTTTGGGGTCTTTCCCGTAAGGGATTTAAAGCTCCTGTTGAAGTACGAAAGGTTTTCGAATCCCACCTGGAAGGCAATTTCGGAGATACCCGATTCCGACTCCAGCAACAGTTTTTTGGCCTGGGAAATCCGGATTTGCTGGAGGTATTGGGTGAAAGTCTTCCGAGTTCGGAGTTTGAAAAAACGACAAAAGGCCTCTTTGCTGAGATTGGCCCGGTCAGCGACCTCCTGAAGGGTAATCGGTCGGGCACTTTCCTCAAAGATGAACTGCATCACCTGATCCATCCGCTTCCCGTCCCGTTCGGAAAGTCCCCGTATCAAAGCCGGGCGGTTGAGCGGAATCAGATTTTCGCCGGATTGGTCGAGGATTGCCAAAAGCTGAATCGCCAACTGAAAACGATTCAGGCCGGAGCTTGTGGAAAACACTCCGAAAATCTCCGCAATCCGGCTTTTGCTTTCCCCTAAAACCTGAAAGCACAGGCCCGAGAAGTCCCGAAACTTCCGAAGCGACTCCAGCTCCTCCAAGTCTCCCAACGCTTTTCCAAAAGCCGCAAAATCAAAGAAAATGGTGTCCCCGGCGGTTTTCAAGTCCGCGTTTTCCGCAAAATACTCCGGATCACTGCGAAAGACATGCGGGGCATTTTCCCCCAAAAAGAACACATCCCCAGCCTGAAACCGACCCAGATAGTCCCCGCTGAGAAACTGCCCTTTTCCCTCCAAAATAACCGTCAACTGCAACTGGGGATGCTGGTGGAGCTTATCGTAAAAATGCCTCCCGCGGTCTTGCTGATACCGGACAAATTCCCGCTGGGATTTCGGGATCTGAAAGGAAATTACCTTAGCCATAATCCGAACCAATATCAAATTGAACAGAATGAAAACAAAAAATAATATAAATGGTCAATATTGTACCACAAAGTACTAAACCAGTGAAAGATTGCCAAAGGTGGCCCGCTTAATTTTGCACCAATAATCTTTTGTAAAAATCCGCAGCGTTTTCTGTGGCCAAATTCGACAAACTATGAACTGGAAAGGCGTATTTCCCGCAGTCACTACCAAGTTCCACGCCGACGGCAGTCTGGACATGGACTTGTTTTTCAAAAACCTGGATTTCCAACTGGAATCCGGCGTCCATGGAATCATCCTGGGCGGCACGCTGGGCGAAAGCTCGGTTTTGTCCCAGGAAGAAAAAATCACGCTCACAGCCGAAACGGTCAAATACCTCGACGGCAAAGTGCCGGTGATCCTGAACATCGCCGAAGGAGCGACCCAAGACGCGCTTTTCTGGGCAAAAAAAGCCGAAGAGCTGGGCGCCTCGGGACTGATGATCCTGCCTCCCATGCGCTACGCCGCGGATGCACGGGAAGTAGTCACCTACTTCAAAACCGTCGCGGACTCCACTCCGCTTCCCATCATGATCTACAACAATCCGGTGGACTATAAGACCTTGGTGACCATCGACATGTTTGCCGAGCTGGCGGAGTGTCCAAACATCCAGGCCATCAAAGAATCTACCCGTGACATCTCCAATGTGACGCGCATGATCAACCGATTCGGTGACCGATACGCGCTGCTTTGTGGCGTGGACACCCTGGCACTGGAGGAACTCCTGATGGGAGCAGCCGGCTGGGTGGCCGGTCTGGTTTGCGCTTTTCCCAAGGAAACCGTCACGATCTTCAATCTGGTGCAGGAAGGCAAAATCGAGGAAGCAAGAGAGATCTACCGCTGGTTTTTGCCGCTCCTGGAGCTGGACATCCATCCCAAACTGGTGCAGTACATCAAGCTGGCCGAGCAGCACTGCGGCATCGGTTCGGAGCATGTGCGTGCGCCAAGATTGACCCTGGTCGGGGAAGAAAGAGAAAGAATCGAGAAGATTATTACGGAGGGCTTGGCAAAAAGACCGAAATTGTAAACAAGACTCAAGAAGCAAGACATTAGACACAAGACTTGTCTAATACTGCCCATTGGGTCCAATTTTCAAATTTTCCAATTTTGCAATCTTCCAATTCCTATGAACTTCGATCCAATCTTCAGTGCCGCCCAAGAAGCCTTTCTGTTTTACAAAAACCTCCCCGGAAAAGAAAAGGGGGCGTTTTTGGATACTTTGGCTGAAATACTTGAATCCAATCGCTCCGAAATTGTGCCTTTGGCGGTAAAAGAATCCAACCTTCCCGAAGGACGGATCAACGGGGAATTGGGAAGGACGACCGGACAGATCCGCCTTTTTGCCAATATGGTCAAAGAAGGGTCTTGGGTAGAAGCCACCCTAGATCCGGCGGATCCAAATCGTCAACCCTTGCCAAAAGCTGATATCCGCAGGTTCCTTACCCCGCTTGGTCCGGTCGTCGTTTTCGGGGCGAGCAATTTTCCGTTGGCATTTTCCACCGCCGGAGGAGATACCATCTCGGCTTTGGCCGCAGGCTGCCCGGTCATCTACAAGGCCCATCCTGCCCATCCTGAGACATCCCGAAAAGTATCCGAGTGCATCCATGAAGCTATCCTGAAGTCGGGATTGCCTTCTGCACTTTTCACCCATATCGAGGGCGGTATCGCCGAGGGACAGGCATTGGTCCAGCATCCGATCACAAAGGCGGTGGCCTTCACGGGCTCCCACGTGGGAGGAAAGGCCCTGTTCGACCTCGCCAACCAGCGGGAAGAGCCAATTCCCGTTTATGCAGAAATGGGTTCGGTAAACCCAATCTTCACCTTCCCGAAAAAGCTGGAAAAGGAAAACGATGCCCTAGCCAAAGCCTTTATCGCTTCCCTCACCTTGGGGGTCGGCCAGTTTTGTACCAATCCCGGCTTGATATTCGTGCCTGAAACTCAGGCCAAAGCCTTTGAAAATGCCATCTCAGCCGAACTGAATGCGATTGCATCGGCTCCGATGCTGCATCCGGGAATCGCCCAAGCCTACTACGACTCGATCCAATATTTCCAATCCAGGGAAGAACTCCGATGGGTCAAGGTCGCCGATCCCAAGCACCTGATCAACGGCAGTACTGCGCTCGCTGAAATAAAGGCTTCCAATTGGCTCAAGGATCCGGTTTTTCAGAAAGAGGTCTTCGGTGCATTTGCCATGATGGTGGTGTACCAAAATGAAGACGAACTCCTGGAAATCACCAAAAAACTCCACGGCCAGTTGACCATCACGGTCTGGGCAGAGGCAGAGGAGCTTCAAAACCAGCTTTTCCTGATCAATTTGCTCGAAGAAAAATGCGGCAGACTGCTCTTCCGGGGCGTTCCGACGGGAGTGGAAGTTGGATTTGCGATGCAGCACGGCGGCCCTTATCCATCCACCACCTCGGCCAACAGCACCTCTGTCGGAGCCCATGCGATCAAGCGTTTTGCAAGGCCGATTGCCTTTCAGGACATGCCCCAGGATTTGCTTCCCGATGCCCTGCGGGACGACAATCCACTGGGAATCTGGAGAATGGTAAATGGGGAATATACAAAGTAAGATCATAGATTTTTGATTTACGATTTACGATTTACGGGCAGATGAGTAGAGTTGGAGCTGCTTCCCCTTTCGACGCTTGGGATGCGACGCAACTTTACAATCTTCCCAATTTTCCAATCAATGAATATCTGTTTTTACAAAGTGTTTAAAATTTGCGAATTGGTCTCGACATGCTCGACCACCGAATATTGAATATCAAATTTCGAATATCGAATTAACCCATGCCTTCCCGTCACACCTTTAGCTGCATCGACGCCCATACCTGCGGCAATCCCGTCAGGGTCGTTTCCGGTGGGGTTCCTTTTCTGAAAGGGGACAACATGCTGGAAAAGCGGCAGTACTTCCTCGAAAACCTCGACTGGATCCGGACCGGACTCATGTTTGAGCCGAGGGGTCACGACATGATGTCGGGATCCATGCTTTTCCCGCCTCACGATCCGGAAAATGACTTCGCCGTCCTCTTCATCGAGACTTCGGGCTGCCTGCCGATGTGCGGGCACGGCACGATCGGCACGATCACCATCGCCATCGAAGAGGGCCTGATCCATCCCAAAACCCCGGGATTCCTCCGGATGGAAGCTCCTGCTGGACTGGTGCTGATCGAATACAAGCAGGAAGGAAAAAAAGTGAAGTCCGTCAAGCTGACCAATGTCAAGAGTTTTTTGGTGGCGGAAAGTTTGGAGATCGAAATCGATGAATTGGGGAAACTGACCGTGGATGTGGCCTATGGCGGCAATTTCTATTGCATTGTGGATCCACAGGAGAACTTCCCCGGAATCGAGCATTTCAAAGCCGAACAGTTGATCTCCATGGCGCGAAACCTGCGTCAGAAGATGAACGAGAAATACGAGTTTGTCCACCCAGAGCATGAGAAGATTCGCGGGCTTTCCCATGTGTTGTGGACTGGAAAAACCCTCGATCCGACGAGTACGGCTCGAAACGCCGTTTTCTACGGAGACAAGGCCATCGACCGCTCACCCTGCGGGACCGGCACCTCTGCCCGCATGGCGCAGTGGTTTGCCAAGGGCTGGCTCAAGCCCGGCGATGAATTCGTCCACGAAAGCTTCATCGGCTCCAAGTTTATCGGCCGAATCGAAGAAGTGACGGAGATTGCCGGCAAACCCGCCATCATTCCCAGCATCGAGGGCTGGGCCAAAGTGTACGGATACAACACCATCATCCTAGACGACGACGACCCGTATGTCCATGGATTTCAAGTGATTTGAGAGACAAGACGCAAGAGCCAAGAATCAAGAATTCTGGCTCCAGCGTCTAGGCTCTTGGCTCTAAGTTCTTGACTCTATTATGAAACCAACCCTTATCATCGGCGGCGGGATCGTTGGGCTGTTTTCGGCCTACTTTCTCAACAAAGAAGGCATCGAAGTCACCGTCATCGACCGGACCGACCTGTCGGAAAATTGCTCCACAGGCAATGCCGGCATGATCGTGCCCAGCCACATCATTCCCTTGGCCGCTCCGGGGATGATCAGCAAGGGCATTTCCTGGATGTTTTCTTCCAAAAGTCCCTTCTACATCCATCCAAGATTGGACATGAAGCTGGCGAGGTGGTGTATGCTTTTTTTCAAGGCCGCCAATGAGGCTCAGGTGAAAAAAGCAATTCCTTTCCTCAAAAATCTAAGCTTGCTGAGCAAATCCCTGTACCTGGATTTCAAAGCCGAGCATCCCGAGGCGGCTTTGGCCCTCCGGGAAAAAGGCCTGATGATGGCTTATCAGACCACAGCGGTGGAAAAAGAGGAGGTTGAATTTGCCCATTTGGCGAGAAAACACGGACTCGACGCGGAAATCCTGAGTCCCGAAGACATCCGAACCATCGAGCCCAACCTCGAACTGAAAGCCCGGGGTGCCGTCCTTTTCCCCGGTGATGCGCATCTGGATCCGGGGGCTTTGTATGGTTTTTTAAAAAAACACCTAGCGGAAAAGGGGGTAAAATTCCATACGGACACCGAAGTTACCTGCTTTGAAAAATCCGCCTCAAAAGTCACTGCCGTGATCACAGCCCAAGGGAAGATCGAAGCGGACAAGATCCTGCTTTGCGGCGGTTCCTGGTCTGGCGAACTGGCCCAACTCCTGGGATTTTCACTCCCGATGATGGGGGGAAAAGGCTATTCTTTTCTTCAGGAAAACACCCCGGAAATCAAACAAGCAACCATCTTAACGGAGCAAAAAGTGGCCGTCAGCCCGTATGGCGACCACATCCGGTTTGGCGGAACCATGGAAATCACCGGAACCAACCAATCGATCAACATGAATCGGGTGAAGGGGATCTTTGAGTCCATCAACCGCTATTATCCCGACTTTCAGGCCAAGTTCCCCGAGGAAGGCAGGATCTGGAAAGGCCTCCGCCCCTGCTCTCCGGACGGCATGCCCTATATCGGATTTGCTCCCGGTTACGAAAATGTGCTCGTGGGCAGCGGACATTCCATGATGGGCGTGTCCCTGGCTCCGGCCACGGGAAAGATCCTGGCGGAACTACATCAACAAAAAGACACTTCGCTGGAAATCCAGGGCTTCGAAGTGGGACGGTATTCTTGAAAAAAAATCGGATTGGGTCAACTAAACGAAAAAGCAGCGGAAAGTCCCGCTGTTTTTGCTAATCGACTAAATATTCAATTCACATAAATCATATAAATTAAGTGAATTCATTCACGAAAAACCTATCAAAAAAGTGAATTGGAAGGAAGTCGGCATCCCACTCCGGGTTCTTATCCTCTCGATTTGATCGTCTGCGCCATCAGGTCAAAGGCCTTTCGGATCTCGGAAAGCTGCAGGTTCCTGGCTTTTTTCAGCTCCTCCTTTGAAACTCCGACCGCAACAACAAAGCGGTCAAACAAGCCTGAAAACTCCACCGCGTCCCGGTTTCCCTCCAGGCCCCAGGTGCCGAGGTAGGCGCTCAGCTTTTCCACCTTCAGGCCCACATGCGGGACGGCATAGCTCATCGCCGTGATCGCTCCGTGGAGACTTGTGCCGAGGTAGCATCTTGCATTGGCAATCAGATACATGATATCCCAGATCGTGTCCGCATCAAAATAGACAAACGGAGCCTTCACCAGCTTGCCCAGCCCATGCAGTGCCTCGTGGTCATCATGGTCCAGTGCCTTGCCAATGGGACAGAAACATAGCTCGGTATCCGTCTCACCATGCACCCTGTCCAGCTCACTGGCTATCGTCCTTTCATGGCCTCTGGTGGTTTTTTTGTTGATCTGGACAAAGGCATACGTTCCCCGGTGTTTTTCCGCATAGGACTTCACTCCGGGACTGACCCGGTTTTTCAAATGTTCGAGCAGAAAAAACTCCGACATCAGGATCGCCGAGTCCGGAAAAAGCCTGGCCTGCAATCCCGCCTTCAGGACGTTTTGAAGCGTCACCTCGTCCCGCACAGCAAAGTAGTCGGCTTGGCGGAGTTTGGGTTTTAGCTCCGAAAACCTCGCAAAGGTCGCCTCGTTCAGCCCGGAACCTCCAAGGGAATTGAGCAGAACCGATCTTATTCCGGGGAAATCCCCTTTTTCCAAAAGAAACGGAAGGGTGGTTTTTCCCTTGAGCAGGATCCGGGTGACCGCATTGAGGTCGATGAGTTTGTTGATCTTTTTTTGGCGGTAGTTGATCTTCTGAAAAAGCGGACTGAGCGCCGCGTAGAGCGAGTTCCAGGTCACTCCCAGGGCTTCGCCTCCCGCTACGATCACGTGGACGGGACGATTGGGATCCGAGCATTGGCGGTAAAACTCCTGAATGCCCCGGGTGGGAATTCCGCCTTGGGCCCTCAGATCGCTTTCGACCAGGCCGAAAAACCGAAACCGAAAATCACGGTCATAGGTCTGGAGCTGTTTTTCCAGGATGATGGGGAAAAGAAGATCCCCGTAGTTGTATCTGTCAAAGGCACCGATGATGAGTATGTCCTGCATTGCATTTTGCGGTTTGTTTTGCAGACCCAGGCGCGGTCTGCAAGATTGATCCATAAAAGATCACTAAATTCCTTGCCAAGCCTGAAAACTCCCGGTCTTTTTCAGGACAACAGCTACCGCCAAGTCAGAGTACCCCGAAAGCGTTTTGGGTTTTGGCCGGGTTTTGGAAAGGCGGGAGTAGAAATTTTACCAAACATCCCTGACTTTGAAAAGTCCATCGCCAGCAGCCAAGCGCCTTTTTTCCGGTTCGGTATGGGGTATCCTTTCCAAAATTCTGGACGCAGCGGCCAAATTCATCACCATTCCGCTGCTGGTCGGGTATTATGGCAAGGGCGACTACGGTCTGATTGCCTTGGCTTTTTCCCTCAACGCCTATCTGCGCCTGATGGATCTCGGGATGAACGTCGGCTCAGTCCGGTTTCTATCCCAGTGGGAAGCAAAAGGTGACTGGGATTCGATCAGCCGGGCCTCCCGATCCGGCATGCTATTTTACGGAACCATTGGCTTGGTCAATACGCTGGTTTTCCTGTTCATGGCTTTCAACGGGGCCTATTTCTTCAAGCTTTCCCCGGACCAAATTCCGCTCTATCAGACGATGATGATGATCTTGGCAGCCAGCACGATACCGAATTGGCTCTCCAATGTCATCGTCCAATTGCTCAGCGCAAAAGACGAGCTGGGACACGTGAACCGGGTGTTTCTGATCGGCAGCCTGGCCAATTTCGCGGTGGCATTGGCCGCGGTTTATTTCAAATGGTCCCTTCCGGCTTACTTCCTTGGTTATACTTTATCCACACTTTTGCCCATTCCTTTGAATGTTCTGAGGCTGAAAGTATTTCCACTCCGGCTTTCCCAGCTTTTGCTTCCCAAGTGGGATGCTGCAATCTTCAAAGAAATCATCGGCTACAGCGCCGCGATCTTTCTGATGGGAATCTTCCAGTTGACGGCCAATGAGCTCCGGCCCATCCTCCTTGCACGGTATGCGTCCAGCATCGACGTGCTGACCGATTACCGGGTGATCCAGACAATTGCGATGCTGGTCATCTCGTTTGGCAGCATCTTCCTGCAGGTCTTGTTGCCGTCTGCCTCCAAGATCTACGCGGAGGGAAACCAGGACAAGATCGAGCGGATGGTCTTGGAAGCGACCCGCTACATCTCACTTTTCTTATGTTTTGTGGTCTTTATCCTGATCCTCAATTCCCATGATCTGCTCGGCCTCTACATGGGGCCCGATTACCTCTACCTCGCTCCCTGGCTCAATCTCTGGCTGCTTACCGTCCTGCTCAACATGCACAATACGCCGATTGCCAGCTTGGTGCTTTCGTCAGGCAAAACAAAGGCACTGATCTTCTCCTCGGCCATTTCCTGCATCCTATCCCTTCCCATCACCGTGATCCTTGCGCCTACGATGAATGTCGGCGCGGCGGTCCTGGGTTATCTGGTGTACATGTCGATCCAGATTGGCTTTTTTTATGTGTATTACACCCCGAAAGTACTTCGCTTGAGCAGCCGGAAGATCCTCTCCACGTCCTTCCTCCCCGCCTTGCTGGCAGGGCTTTTGTCTTTTGGCGGAGCGTATGGGCTGCAGGGTTGGCTTTGGCCCGGAGAGACGGAGTTGCTCGGCATGATCCTGAATTCGTCGGTATTCTCCCTGATCTTCCTGGGCGTTTTTGGAGTGTTTCTGATCAGGCCTGGGGAGAAACAAATTCTGGGCACCTATCTTCGGCGTATTGCACCAAAAGCCAAATAAGTCAGCGATGGTCAAATTTTCTGTCTGCATCCCCGCATTCAAGAGCAGCTTTCTGCAGGAATGCATCGAAAGTATCCTGGCTCAGTCCTTCGGCGATTTTGAGCTGATCATTCTCAACGACTGCTCACCGCAGCCGGTCGGGGAGGTCGTGGCAAGATTTTCCGATCCGAGAATCCGGTATTTTTCCAATGAAAAAAATGTGGGTGCCCAGCATCTGGTCAGCAATTGGAACAAGTGCCTATCGCTGGCAGTTGGGGAGTTTCTCCTCATTATGGGGGATGACGACCGCCTTCATCCCAACTATCTCCACGAGTTTTCCGGGTTGGTGGAAAAATTTCCCGGGCTAAACGTCTATCACTGCCGAAGCAAGATCATCAACGACGACGGAGACACGATCCGTCTTACTCCGGCTCTTCCGGCCTTCGAGCATGTCTTCGATTCGGTCTGGCAACGCCTCGAGCAACTCCGCTCCAACTACATCTCCGACTACGTCTACCGCACAGCCGCCCTTCGTGCGCAGGGAGGTTTTTTCCAACTTCCGCTGGCCTGGGGCTCGGACGACATCACGGCCTTCATCGCGTCCCGTGATCATGGGATAGCCCATACCAACCGTCCCGTCTTCGAGTACCGAAGCAATGCCCAATCCATCACCTCCACCGGGAACGATCTGGTGAAGATGGAGGCTGATCTGGGCTATGCGGACTGGCTGCGGGACTTTCTGAAAAATGAACCCGCTGATGACACCGACCGAATCGCCAGGGATTACCTGTTGGTGCACTTTGAGCGACTGATGCGACAGCGAAAAGCCTATACGATGCTGCTTTCCATGAAGGACCGCAGGTGGGAAAAGGCGAAAAATTGGTGGGAAAACCGACGGAAATTCGGTGTGTCCAGCCGGGATATCGCAATTGCTTTTTTCAAGAGTTTTCTGAAACAACAAATCCGGTGAAAGCAGCGACCCCCATTATTTTCAATCCTCCGGGCAATTCCGAAAACCAATACATCCGCATCCTGGTCGAGGGCATTGGGGAAAAGGGGTTTTTGGTGAGCCCTTTGGACGAGCTCTTCAAAAGCCCCGCGCACTTCCGCTCCATCCGGCTGGTTCACCTGAACTGGTTTGAAAACCTGGACGAGAGTTCAAAAGGCGCGATGTGGAAAAGTTTTTTTCGGAAAATTGTCGCCCTGCTGGCTATCAAAGCGAGTGGAAAAAAACTGGTGTGGACGATGCACAACCGGCTTTCCCATGAGAAAGGATCCGGAAAGCTGAGCCGGGTCTTGGTGAAACTGCTTTTGAAAAATGCCGATGCCGTCGTCATCCACTGCGCCGCCACCGAAGCGGTCTTGAAGGCAGCTTACCCAAAATTTCGGGCAAAAATCCTCCTGATCCCCCATCCTCATTTCGTCGGGATCTACGGGGCCAAACTTGAACTGCCCAAGAATCCGACTGGGCCCCTGAAGCTCTTGTTTTTGGGAGCTGTAAAACCCTACAAAAACCTGGAGCTTCTGATCCGGGTATGTAGGGAGTTTGGTCATGCCATTCAACTGACCATCGCCGGAAAGCCTGCTTCCGACGCCTATGCTTTGGAACTCCAGCGTCTGGCATCCGCCGAAACTTCGATAGACCTCCGTCTGGGTTTTGTGGAAGATCACCAAATCCCGGATCTGATCGGGGATGCCGATCTGCTGGTCTTGCCCTATGACCTGCGGAGCAGTCTCAATTCCGGAACGGTCATCTTGGCTTTCTCCTACGCCCGTACGGTGATCTGCCCGAGAATTGGCACCATTGATGAACTGACTGCCGGGGAATCCGATCTTTTTGCCTATTCCTACATCTCGCAATCCGAACATGAATCGAAGCTCCGCGACGCGATCCAAAAGGCGCTTGACTTAAAAAAACACGATCCGCTTGTTCTTTTGCAAATGGGAAAAAAGATGATGGAATACGTGAAGACAGAAAACGACCCGGATCTTGCAATCCAGGGACTTAGTGCACTGTATCGGGACCTTTTAGCCTGATCTTGCAACATGAAGATACTCTACATCAACTCCCTATACAGCCCCTTGGTCAAAGGTGGCGCAGAGCTTTCCCTCCAACTGATCGTGGAAGGAATGCAAAGCCTCGGGCATGAGGTGGTAGTTGCGAGTCTTCATCCCGAAAAGACAGCCTCCACGGACTGGGTAAACGGAACCAAAGTGATCCGCGTACCGCTGAAAAATGCTTATTGGCCCTATCAGGAGACACAAGCTTCCAAACTTTCCCGGATGGGCTGGCACATCCGAGACCGTCGAAATTCCGCGATGGGTGAGACTATCCGGGAAATCCTCAAAGAGGAGCAACCCGACGTGGTTTCCTGTCACAACTTGGCCGGATGGTCGATTGCCGTCTGGGATGAGGTGGAAGCTGCCGGGACTCCCCTCATCCAGGTGCTTCACGACTTTTACCTGCTCTGCCCCAACAGCAACATGAACAAGGGCGGGATCCCCTGCGAAAAGCAATGCTTGGGCTGTCGGCTGCTTCGAAGCAATCATGCAAAAGCATCCTCAAAAGTAAAGTTCGTGGTTGGGATCAGTCACAGCATCCTGAACCGCTTCACTTCCTATGGCTATTTCTCCAAGGCAAACAAACAGGTCATCTACAATGTCCGAACCCATCCGGGCTCTCCTGCCCCCAGAGTAAGGAAGCATGGACAAAGCCTGGTATTGGGCTATCTGGGGACGATCTCCAAGGCGAAAGGCGTCGAATGGCTGATCTGGCAATTTCGGCATTTGAAGATCCCCACTTTGTTAAAGATTGCAGGGAAAGGCGAGGAAAACACGGTTGCGGAATTAAAGGCGCTGGCAAGACATCATGAGGTGGAATTCGTAGGCTATGTCGAGCCCAACGACTTCCTCGATCATGTGGATGCGCTGGTCGTACCCAGTCTGTGGGAAGAGCCGCTCGGGATGGTCGCCATCGAAGCATTGGCCAAAGGCGTGCCCGTGGTCACTTCCGGCAAAGGCGGACTGAGCGAAAGTGTCAAGCATGAAATAAACGGGCTGATTTGCCCTCCTGAGCAGCCGGATTCGCTGGGCCAGGCCATCGAACTCCTTTACAACAACCCATCATTTTACAATCGTCTGAGCGCCGCCGCGCCGGAATCTGTTTCGCACTTCTTGGACAAAAACCGCTTGGTCTCGGAATACAGTCAAGTCGTCGAGGAAGCCAAAGCCCGTAAATCTCCTGCCTGATATGCGCCATTTTTCCATACCAAGCATACCAGCCCAATCCGATTTCAGCCGGAAATCCGTCACGCTGAGTGAGGGTCTTTTCTTGCTGTCATTGACCAGTATTTTTGCTCCTTGGAAGGTGTATCCGTTCTTTTTTCTAGTGTCCTCTTTTCTCTTTTTTTGGGAATCCCGGCCCTTTGCCTTCGAAAAATGGACGGCCGCCCTCTCCATCTACGTTGCATACGGGCTAGTGATCTTCGGACTGAGCTACAGTGGCCAAGCCCTGGAAATCTCCAATGCGGCCAAACTCCTGATCAACATGCTTTTCTTGGTATGCTCGGTCCACTGGATGAGCAAGCGTGATAACGGCACTTTGACTTATTTTCTCGACTGGACGTTGGGTGTCCTGCTCCTGCTTACACTCATTCAACTTCTTGTTTACCACCTCTCATTTGATTTCAGGCTGATTCTCGGATCGGACAGCTCGGGACAGGCAAGTGCGCTATACAGACCGGGGCTGTATTACTGGGGATTGGATGACAAAAACATGTTTGGCGCAAGGATCGCGCTTCTGGGGTTTGTCTTCGTCTTCATTCCGGTGTTGAGAAAAGAAAAGTTGAGTATCCTTCGTGTCATCTTTGTTTTTCTTGTGGCATTTCTGAGTCTTTCCAGGACGCCGATGGTCGCCTTGCTGATCGGCATCTTTGCTTTGGTTTGGATGATCTTGGAGCGAAAATGGAGGATGGTGCTCCTGGCGGCGACGGTCATTGCGCTTCCTTTTTTTCTCACACAGGTCGTCCGTATTGACTCGATCACCTCTTCCAACGACGGCATGGGCATCAGACTCGTCTATTGGGAGGCTTTTTTCACCCACTTTTCTGATCTCTCCGTCTGGGGAGGCGGATTTTTGGAGGCGGGGAGATTCCTTCGGGAAAACGCCGGATTCTACCGCGGCGAACCCCACATCCACAATACCCTGATGACCACTTACGTGGAATTTGGACTGATTGGATTTCTGGCTTTTTTGGCCTTTGTCGGTTTGTTTTTTCAGGCCTGCCTGCAGCAAAACAGACAGATGGGACTATGGATGGTGCTTTTCCTGCCAATCCTCGCCATCATGATGATCCTGTATTCGGGATACGACAATGATGTTGCCGTCTATCTTGTCTTGGTCTGGCTGGTTGGTACACAGCAGGCGATTGACTTTCACCAAACCAAAATCAAGGCTTTATGACCCGGAGAAAAGTTTTGTTCGATTCCAACTGGGACGGAGATACCGGCATAGGACGACTCTACCGGGAGGTCATGGCCCGAAAGCCGGATTTCGTGGAAGCGATCCCCTTGCCGCAGGAAAAGAAACCAGCCGGATTTTTGGCTCCCTATCACTTGGCCCGGAAGATCAAGGAATTTGAGGCGGAGGCATTTTACACCCCGACCTTCTTTCCTCCGCTGTTTTCCGACATGCCCTTTGTGCTCACGATACACGATCTGATGCACTTGTTTTTTTACTCGCGGCTCCACAAAGAATACTATCGGTGGATCATCGCTCCGTTGGCCAAAAAGGCAAAAAAAATCATCACCGTGTCCGAGTACAGCAAATCCCTTTTGACAGAAAAGCTTGGAATCCCAAAAGATCTGATCCGGGTGATCTACAACGGCGTGGGCGAGAATTTCCTGCAAAACGAAAGGGAATACGAGTTGGACAGACCCTACCTGCTTTACGTAGGAAATCGGCGAAATTACAAAAACGTCCCCGCCATGCTGGAGGCTTTCTCCGGGGCGGATATCCCGAGAGATTTTGTGTTCGCACTTTCGGGATACCCAGACCCAGTGACCGAAACACATATCCGCTCACTGGGCATCGAAGGGCGGGTAAGGTTTTTGGGGATGATCCCCGAAGAAGAGCTTCCCGCAGTGTACAAAGGTGCCCATGCCACCCTGTTTGTGTCCAAGATGGAGGGCTTCGGACTTCCCGTCCTGGAGTCGATGGCCTCCGGCACACCGGTCCTGACCTCTTCCGGGTCTTCTCTGCCCGAAATCGCCGGCGGAGCGGCGGTGTGCGTGCCACCGGATGAAGTGAAGGCGATCCAGCAGGGAATCGAATTGCTGGTCCATGACAAAACCGCCTATGTCTCCTGTGTGGAAAAAGGCCTGACCAGGGCAAGGGATTTTTCCTGGGAAAAAACCGCAACCCAGACTTGGGAGACTATCCTGGCATAAACCACGACGCACATGCAACTGCTCCTTTCCGTTCTTTTGCTGCTTCTGAGCCCCTTCCAAAATCCCCCGAGCAATTCTGTTTCGGAGGCTTCCAACCCCGGAGTTCGTCGGACGGTGACTGACTTTGGTGCAGTCGGCGACGGTCTGAGCGACAACACGGCGTCGATCCAAAAAGTGCTGGACCAATCGACTCATGGGGACACGGTTTTCATCCCCGAGGGGCTTTTTTTGATCCGGACACTCCACCTCCGATCAGGGGTTCACTTGGTCTCTGAGGGGACCTTGGCACACCATCCCGATGCAAAGACCGGAGACTATTCCGTCGAAAAGCAAAACTCGCCCAATCCGCTCCTCAGGGGTGAGCGGGTGGCTGATATTTTCATCTCAATCCGGGGGAAAACAAAAAATGAGGCGATCTACCTCGAACGCAGCCAGCAGATCCGGATCGTCAATTCCGAACTTGAAGGAGACTCGACCAAGCTGCGGGCCTATCCCGGCATCCTGGCTTTCCAGTGCAGCGGTTTGGAGATCTTGTCTTCCAGGATATTTCATTTCGGAAGCAGCCGTACTGAGACACATTCCTACCAGCCCGGCACCGGTATTCGGATTCTCTCCAGCAACACCATTTCGATCCGGGACTCTGAGATCTTCAAAAACGGAGAAAACGGAGTGTTTATTCATGGCTGCCGCAAAGCCGAAGTGATAAACAACACCATCCACCATAACGGCATGTCAGGCATCCAAGTGGCATTTGGGAACAGCGGAAAGGAAAGTGACTACAACTTTTCGGGCAACGTCCTGGACCAGAATGCCGCCGACGGGATCGATATCAACAACCGTTCTCCGGAAAAGGCAAAGGACATTGCCACCTCGATCGCTTACAACCTGAGCTGCGGCAATGGCTTTGTGGATGGAGAAGCCACGCCCGACGGCTCCGGCTTTGGCACCTTGATCAACGTATCAGGAGTCATCCTGTACCGCAATCAGGCCATCGGCAACAATCGTCCCGCCTTGTATATCGAAGACTGCGGCACCATCCTGAGCAGAGAAAACCGGGCTGACAACCAGGTGGAGATCACGATGGGTCTCGCCGATCTCAGGATCGAGTCAAGCCAGTACAGCAGCATCAACTTGATGGCAAATACCAACGCCGGGCACATCCTGATCAAAGACAGCAAGATCGGCTCCCTGTCCCTGCCCAATGGGATACGGGTAGAGCAGCTTGAAGTGATTTCCAATTCTTTTTCGCACGCCAGAATCAATGTCAACATGAAAGGGAATTTGGTACTGAAAGAAAATGAGCTGAAAAACAGCAGTGAGGCCAATGTCCTATTCTTAGCTGGAGCAAGTCAGGCGCTAATCGAGGACAACCGGATTGAAAGCCTGCGGGCACCGGCGATTGTGGTCAAAAAAACCGCCGAAAACATCCGCCTGATCCGAAATCAAATCCGGTCCGTAGGCCCGGTGATCTTGGACGAAGGCAGTCCAAATCTCCTGGTTCAGGACAACCGGATCGAGTCGATCCCCGGAGGAAAGGAGCAGCTTACCTTAAAAAGCAACTATCCGGACAGAATCCGGCTAGTGGGAAATGAACACCACGGCACACAGGGGAAACCCACCTTGGTATTTGTAGGCAAAGGAAAAGCAACCGTCAATGACAAACTGGTCACCGGCACGGCCGACTATGCCCAAGTAGACGTGGCAAAAGATTAACAACGCATAAAGTCCAGCAAATGAAGGTCAACCTCTATATCCCCACGCTTAATGCAGGCACCAGAATCAGTGAAGTGGTCGATGGGATCAAGGCGCAACACTATCCTATTCACCGGCTGGTGCTCATGGATTCGGGCTCCACAGACGGGACTTTGGACTATTTCCGGGGAATTCCGCATGACTTGATTGCCCTGGACAAGAGGGACTTTGATCACGGGGGAACCCGTCATTTGGCCGTGAAGGCGTATCCGGATGCAGAAATTTTTGTCTTTCTGACACAGGACGCCATCCTGGAAAACCCGGATGCGCTGGAAAAGATGGTCCTGGCATTCCAGTCCTATCCCAGGATCGGGATGTGCTATGGCAGGCAGCTTCCCCATCGCAATGCAAAAGTGCTGGAATCGCACTCCCGGCTTTTCAACTACCCTGCAAAATCCCAAGTCCGCACCTTCGGGGATCGCAAAAGGCTGGGAATCCGCACCATTTCCTGTTCCAACTCCTTTGCCGCCTACCGAAAGGAGGCGTATTTTGATGCAGGGGGATTTCCCTCCGGCACCATTCTGGGCGAGGACGTACTCGTTGCCGGACAGATGCTTCTCAAGGGTTGGGAGATGGTCTATCTGGCAGAAGCCAAGGTCTATCACTCGCACGACTATTCAATAGCCGAAGAATTCAGGAGGTATTTTGACATCGGGGTATTTCACCGGGACAATCCCTGGATATTCGAAAAATTCGGCACAGCCGGCAAGGAGGGCTTCAGCTACCTGCGATCCGAGCTGTCCTACGTTTGGAGGCACGATCCGCTTCTTTTGCCCAAAACATTCGCCTCTCTTTTTGCCAAGTGGCTTGGCTACCGCCTGGGCCTGCTCCATCAATCCCTCCCGCAAGCCGCCAAGGCATCCCTTTCGATGCATTCGGCCCATTGGCGAAAAGAGGACGGGCCATTTTCCACAGATTAGGCATTTATTGTAGCAACAGTAAACAATGTGTGGAATGTCGTGAGCGGCGGTGCTGCCGCATATCGCGCAACGGTCCCTCTTTAAGAATATTTTGGATTTTTTGGCATAAATGCCAAAAATGGCCGTTTGGGCCTTCTTTTCCCCATTTAGAACCGACAGAAGGCCATTTCAATCCAGGAAAACCCGCCCCGGATCCCTCCTTCCGCCACTCGTGGTACACAAATTGAATTTTTAGTGTCAACAAGTACCACAGTTAAAATTATTTTGGCAATGTCGAAATCCAATCAACAGCAGGAATATGTGCTCCAAGAATACGGAAGGGAATTTACGCTCCCGACTTTCATAGCGATGTACCGGGTCTCCAAAGACACGGTGCGGGAAGTGATCTTTGAAGGGCTTGAGTTTACAACCCGGTTTGTCAAGCGAAGCTTTGACATTGCGTTTTCCAGCGTTGTGATGCTTCTGGGTCTTCCAGTCTTCCTCACCGTCATGCTGACCACCAAGCTGACTTCTGAGGGGCCGGTCTTTTACAAGCAGGAAAGGATCGGAAGAAAAGGGATTCCATTCTACATCTACAAGTTTAGAAGCATGATCGTGGAGTCTGAAACAAATGGGCCACAGTTGACTTCCGACGACGATCCGAGAGTGACGCAATGGGGGAAAATCATGCGAAAAACCCATTTGGACGAGTTGCCCCAGTTTTGGAATGTGCTGAAAGGCGAAATGTCCATCGTAGGTCCCCGGCCGGAGCGGGCGTTCTTCATCCGCCAGATCGCGGAGAGATCCCCGGTCTATTGGAGATTGCTTGCCATCAAGCCCGGCATCACGTCTATCGGCCAGGTTGACTATGGCTATGCGGAAAACGTCGATCAGATGGTGGAGCGGATGTCTCTGGATCTACGATATCTGGAGGAAGTGAACATCCTCACCGACTTGGAGATCATCTTCAAGACCGTGGGGACGATGGTCGGAGCCAAAGGCAAATAAGCAGCGATCAAGTACTGGAAACCAAAAAGCCAAAGCCCTTGCCGGCCTTGGCTTTTTGGTTTGCTCCGTCGGGATTCAAAAGCCGACAAATGCCGGAGGCTCCACGCCATTGGCACGAAGATAGGCGATCGCCGACC
>CAZGYC010000080.1:0-19381 GCA_964530015.1 uncultured Limnohabitans sp.
ACCCCGTCATCTCCTTTTTGTATGTTTCCGAAATATTTAAGACTCGCAGTGACGTGTCCAAAACAACCGTCGCCCCTTGCGAAGCACTGGTTCATGCGGGTTTTCCGCCTTGGGAAAGGATGATGGAGATCAGTGATAGGAGTGAGCAAAATCAGCCTGATAAAAAAGGACAATTTTGTCTTTTTATGTAACATTGATCCATCATTTAACCGCTAAGCCCAGCAGTCCATGGACCAATACGTGATCAAACGCAACGGAGCCTATGCTCCATTTGCCCCGTTCAAAATCGAGGATGCCCTGAAAAAAGGCTTTCAAAGTGTCCAAAAGGAATACGAACCGGGAGTTTTCGAAGAAGTAATCCGGAAGCTGGAAGCCAAAACGACCTGGGCAGTCGAGGAAATCCAGGACCTGATCGAGCAGGAACTCTACCGCGCAGGCCACTTTGAGGTGATGCGGTCCTTTATGCTCTACCGGCATACCCGCAAGCTCCAGCGGGAGCATGTGGACGGACTAAACGAGGACACCACCTATGTGGACAGCACGCAGACCATCGAGGAATACATCAGGCAGACGGATTGGCGGATCAATGCCAATGCCAACACTTCCTATTCGAATGCCGGGCTGGTCAACAACGTGGCGGGCAAGATCATCGCCAACTATTGGCTGGACCGGGTGTACAGCAGGGAAGAAGGCTATGCCCACCGCAATGGGGATATCCATATCCATGACCTGGATTGCCTGACGGGATACTGTGCCGGCTGGAGCCTCAGGGGGCTGCTCAACGAAGGGTTCAACGGGGTGAGGGGCCGAGTGGAAAGCCGTCCACCCGCGCATTTTCGGGAAGCCCTGGGCCAGATGGCCAACTTCCTGGGGATCCTCCAGAGTGAATGGGCCGGTGCCCAGGCATTCAGCTCCTTTGACACCTATCTGGCTCCGTATGTTTTCAAAGACCAGCTTTCCTTTAAGGAAATCGAAAAGGCGGTCCGCTCCTTTGTCTATAACCTCAACGTTCCGGCACGCTGGGGACAGTCGCCGTTTACCAACGTGACGCTGGACTGGGTAGTCCCCGAGGATCTCAAGGATCAGATGCCCACCCGAAACGACCTGCATCTGTTTCTGGGACTGGACTCGGATCTGCTCCTGGAGAAGGCCCACAAGCGCGGGGTAAGGGCACTGGAAGCATTGACTTACAAGGATTTTCAGCCCGAAATGAACCTGATCAACCGGGCCTTCTATACCATCATGACCGAAGGGGATGCCAACGGCCAGCCGTTTACGTTCCCCATACCCACGGTCAACATCACCGAGGATTTTGACTGGTACGGGGAAAACACCGACTTGCTTTTTGAAAACACCGCCAAAATCGGCTCTTCCTATTTCCAAAACTTCATCGGCAGCCAATATACCCTCGACGAAAACGGGCAAAAGACCGAAAATCCCCTGGCCTACAAGCCCAATGCCGTCCGGTCCATGTGCTGCCGGCTCCAATTGGACCTGCGCGAACTCCTCAAAAGGGGAAACGGGCTTTTTGGCAGTGCGGAAATGACCGGCAGCATCGGCGTGGTGACGATCAATATGGCTAGGCTGGGCTACCTTTTTGCCGGAAACAAAGCCGGGCTCTTCAAGCGGCTGGACGGCCTGATGCAGCTCTCCAAGTCCACCCTGGAGAAGAAGCGGGGATTTATCCAGCAAATGTACGACCGAGGCCTCTACCCCTACACCAAGCGCTATCTGAAGCATTTCCGAAACCACTTCTCCACCATCGGAGTCAATGGGCTCAATGAGATGATCCTGAATTTCACGGGGGGAAAAGAAGACATCACCGGGACTTTTGGCCAAAACCTGAGCTCCGAACTGCTCGAACACATCCGGGGCAGGATGAAGGAGTTTCAGGGCGAAACCGGAAATCTCTACAACCTGGAGGCCACTCCGGCGGAAGGCACGACTTACCGTTTTGCCAAAGAGGACAAAAAGCGCTTCCCCGACATCATCCAGGCCGGGATGGGCGAAAACATCTACTATACCAACAGTTCCCAGATTCCGGTGGACCATACCGACGATCCCTTTGAGGCCCTGATGCTGCAGGACGACCTGCAGTGCAAGTACACCGGAGGCACGGTGCTCCACCTCTATATGCGCGAAAAAATCTCCTCACCGGAGGCCTGCCGCCGATTGGTCAAAAAAGTCCTTTCCAACTTCCGGCTGCCCTATATCACCGTCACGCCGGTATTCAGCATCTGTCCGATCCACGGATACCTCAACGGCGAACATGAATACTGCCCCAAATGTGACGAGGCCCTCTTGAATGACCTAAACCAAAATCCCTACAACTATGCAGACAATCCTTGAACCCCAGACTCTCCTTGAATTAAATCAGGAAAAACGCACCAAGTGCCTGGTGTACACCCGCGTGATGGGATACCATCGCCCGGTCGAAAGCTTTAACATCGGAAAAAAAGGTGAACACAAGCAGCGCCAACACTTCTCCGAGTAGCCTGGAAAAGGGGAGGCCAGTCTTCAATATCTCCCCTTTTACCTTGCTGGATTTCCCCGACCGCACGGCCTGCATCCTCTGGTTTGCCGGGTGCAACATGCGCTGCGGGTATTGCTACAATCCCGAGATTGTCCTCGGCAAAGGAACGCTGAGCTGGGATCAGGTGCGGGAGTTTTTGCTCTCCCGGATGGGATTGTTGGATGGGGTGATCTTCAGCGGTGGGGAGTGTACCATCCATCGCCAGGTCATCCCCTTTGCCAGGGAGGTGAAAAGGATGGGGTTTGAGCTGAAAATCGACACCAACGGATCACGTCCCGACGTCTTGGAGGCTTTGGTTCGGGAAAACCTCCTGGACTTTGTCTCGCTCGACTTCAAGGGAATGCCGGACAATTTCTGGAAAGTCACCGGATCCCACCTGTTCAAGCCTTTCGAAAGATCGCTGGAAATCCTGCTCGCTTCCCCGGTTCCATTTGAGGTTCGGACCACGGTCCACTCGGACCTGCTGGACTATCAGGATCTGAACGAAATGGAAAACTGGCTCCGGGGAAAAGGGTTTGACGGCACATTTTACCTGCAGCTTTTTTGCGGGGACAAGGGGACTTTGGGCGGTTTGGGACAAAGCCACAGGCCGGACTTTGCGCTGGAGCAGTCGGTCTGGAGAACGTGACATTTCCATTTCCGCTTTCCCCGTAATCCC
The DNA here is from genome assembly GCA_964530015.1 of uncultured Limnohabitans sp. Taxonomy (GTDB): domain Bacteria; phylum Bacteroidota; class Bacteroidia; order Cytophagales; family Cyclobacteriaceae; genus Algoriphagus. The sequence goes on from CAZGYC010000080.1 coordinate 3,192, forward strand.
AGTCACAGACTCCATGATCTCAAGGATAATTGGTGATTCGATTGAATCAGGATTGGTTAAGGATTACGATCCAGGCACCAAGTCAAAAGATATGCAAAGTATGTTCCTTTTTGGGTTTGATGTTATGTAACGGTCATGTAACCGGAGCAGCCCAAATCCGTGAAATTTCCTCAAAACCCCTGTTTTTTGGAGGTCTCTTATGTAACAGAGTTAGCTATAATACTCCCCGTTGTTTGGGCCAAAGATTGGCCTTGGAATGGATGGGGATCTATTGATTGAAGGATTAAAAGTAATTCCATACGACATTGTTAAACCTTTCGAAGTGATGGATTATGGCAATCAAAGGCCAAAAATACCATCTGATTGAAGTGGAAAGTTGCCTTGCCAAAAGTGCTTCCGAGCTTCATGGAAAGGGGCATATCCGACCGGTTCCAGGACAGGCAGAGTTTGATACTTCCCTTCACGTTGCTTGTCCTGAAGAATTAAAAAAAGAATTTGGATATGCGCTACTTTGCCAGTAGCCAAATTAACTCTTGCTGGCACCTCGACTTGGTTCGACACACTTCGACATACTTCGACACGCTCAGTACAAGTGCTCAGTGACCAGGCTCACCAACCGTCGCTCGGTGTCCGATGGGATCTTGTTAAGGGTGGCCGAGCTCGGTCACTGAGCGTGTCGAAGTGCCGAGGCATCTTGCAATTTTAAACTACTGGTATGAAAGCGGATATACAGAAAAGAGAATATCCCATGGGAACCCGTTTCCTGATTAAGGGAAAGCTGAATGGTCTGGAGGGTAGGGGTAAATTCATCTACAGCTCCTATCATTGGACCTATGAGGTGATATCTATGGGAGGTGGACCGATAGTTAGGGGTTGATGCTTATATACCAATGATCCAAAACGGATCGGTGTCGTTTTCCACAAATTTTTTCCCCAAACCCTGTTCGGAAATGTCCTTTAGTTGCTCAGTTGATGCTTTTTCCTGGATGAGGGGGAAAAGGACTCGCTCCTCGAAGCGGATATGCCGTTCCAGTTTCTCTTCGATTTGACCCAGGTTTTTTTCGGGATTTTCCCAGTCGGTGAAGTGTTTTTTCAGCCTTTTGTGCTCGCTCAGGGCTTGTTTGATCTGGGGCTGGTCTGCAGGAAGAATGGAGAATATTTGTGTCTCTTCCTCCTCGAAGTGATTTTTCAGGTAATGGGTCCAAAACCATTCGCAGTAAGCCCTGATCCGGGAAGGCCCGACACCAAGTTTAAATCCCTGTCTGATTTTCCAGCACAGCAAAAGCCCATGATGATGGTCATGGCTGAGATGATGAAGGGCGGGATGCCGTTTGAGTGGGAGGTGTTTAGTCATGGCGTTTTGAGTTTGTCCTAAAATGGTCTAGAGAATGGGACGGACGGAGGAGTTGCGGTAGTGGTCAATTTTGATATGGAACATTTCGGCCATTCGTTGCCCCTGCCATTTGGCTCGGTCGGCTTTTTCTCCGGAGAAATTCTCATCCACGGTATCAACAAAGAGCGCTATCCATTGTTCAAAGTGGGATTTGTCCACCGGTAGATGTGCATGGGGGGAAAAAGGGCTTCCGTAGTAGGTATGCTCTTCCAGGAGTACCGTTTGCCAAAACCGGTACATTTTTTCCAAATGCTCCGGCCACCGATTTTGGATGATCCCATCAAAAATGTCCTTTAATTTTCCATCCCGGCGTATTTTTCCATAGAACTGGTCCACCAGATTCTGGATATCGGCCAGCGTAGCAATGTCGTGTTTTTTCATCTGTTTATAATTTGATTTTTAAAGGCAGATAGACTGTTCCCAACCTACCTGCCTGAGGCAGGCTCGGCTTCATCAGAAGAAGGATTTGTAATGTTCGGGGTTCCAAAACATGATAAAGTAAAACAGGGCAAAACCTATAAAGGAGATCAGTGTCGCCCAAACCCAAGCGGGAATCCCTTTGGGTGTTTCTGAGCCTCGGATCAGAAAGAAGTCATTGTGTTCACTCCCGTAGGAATTGATGGTGACCGGCACCTGGTCTGTGAGGACATCCCCTTCCTGAATCCCGACAACTGAGATCGCAGGGCCATTTCGAACCTCAAAACGGAGGGTTTTGATTCCTTCCTGACCGGTGGTGGACTTCGCTACGATTCGGAGCTGATGGCTTCCGTCGGGAATCTTGGTGGTGTCCAAGACAAACTTCACCGGCGGGCTGAATTCCGCAAAAGGCGCCGGATCCTCATCGAGAAATACCCGGATTTTCCGATTGTCTTTCATAGTTGGGAAGGTAGGTTAAGTATGAGGTTTTTGATATGTCCGGGATTTTGTTCACCGGGTCTGAGTAAGAATTTCAGGCTGTAAAACAGGGTGAGGAAGACCAAAATCACCGCTCCTGCGATGATGTAATAGTCGCTTTGGGCCTGTGGTCCAGTTCCGTGGCTGATGTCTTGGAGGAGTTTGGGTTGGTTTCTTTGGCAGACTTCGCAGGCGGCCGCCGATAGGATAGACCCGAAGCAAACCAAGAAGCAAATCAGGGACGTTTTCATGGTTGCCAGTAATTATTCGCCATGGCGATGGTCTGAAATTCGATTGCAATGACTTGTGCAGAAGCGATAAGTTGCAGTGTGTCCTGTGCGTAATCGGGTCGGAGTTGCTTTCGGATTTCAGGATCCGGTTGGATAGCGGCGATGGACTTTCTGGCCAGAATGACGGCTAATTGCCGTCCCTCAGCCGGTGATGCAGTGATCAGGGATAGGGGGTTCTTTTCTGGGTTTTCCATGGTTTTAGGGTTTTTGGTTTTGGATGAATTCCCGGATTTCACTTACCTGCTCCGGAGAAATGGCAGGGGCCTGGTTTCCCCAATTGCTACGCTCATGATTGGCGATGGCGGCAATTTCTTCGTCGGTGAGCAAGTCGGCAAACCCAGGCATAGCCCCAAACTCGGGCCGGGCATCATAACCCGATAGGATAATTTGGATCAGGATATTGGGATCGGGATTGTTGACGATTTGGCTTCCGGCAAGCGGAGGAAATGCCCCGGGAATACCTTCCCCAGAGGGCTGATGGCAGGCAGCGCAGGTTTCGGAAAAAAGCTGTAACCCATCGAGGCCGAGGGATTCTTCCCCGGAGTTTTGTCCTTTCCTCTTTCGCGTGGATGGGATAAAATCAGGCCCGGGACTTTGGCCCAAATCCGCCTGAACCAGAGATTGGAGGTAGGCTACCAGAGCCAAAGCTTCCGGCTTGGCGACCAGCTTGTGATCCGGATTGTTCAACAAATTCGCGGAAACAGGAACCAAAACATCTTTTTGCGTAACCATTGCCGGTGACTTTTCTTCAAAAAGCCAGGGATAGGCCGGCATCACAGATTCTTTGACCACGATCCGCGGATTGTAAAGGTGGAGAAGGTGCCACTCCCGACCGGGTTGTCTTCTGCCTACCTCGGTAAGATCGGGACCTGTCCGCTCACTTCCCAAAAGAGACGGGGATTGTCTCCAGATATCCATCCGCTGCTTGGAATAGTAATAGTCGGAAGCCAATGAAGGCCGTTGTCCCCAAACTTGGTCCATTTCGATATTTCGGACCTGCTGGGTGTGGCATGCCATGCAATTTTCGGAGACATAGACTCGGAGACCTTTCAATTCCTCCGAACTCAATTCTTCCATTCCGGGAAGTGGCCTCACCTCCTGCATTTGCAGGGCTGGAATGACGGCAATGATTGTACTCAGTAGCGCAAATCCCAGAAAAGCGGTCGCAACTAACAGTTTGTGGTTTTTATGAAAGTCAAACATGGTCAGGTCGATTAGCGTGGGCGGATGAAACAGGAGCGGGGATCTTGTGGGAATCAGGGTTGTCTTTACTTGCCATTTCATAAAAATTGTAGGCAAAAACCAGGTGGGAGACAAACATCAAGGAGCCTCCAATTGCCCTCCAAACCCAATACGGCTGCATCAAGACCACGGAATTGATGAAGGATTCACCCTCGATCCAACTGAGGCCTCGAAGTGTGCCTCCCGTCATCAGTGAAACCATGTAGGCAAAAAGACCCACGAAAGCCAGCCAGAAGTGGATCCCCACACCTAATGCAGACGGCTCTTTTCCCGTGACTTTGGGTAAAATTGCATACATGCACGCCCAGAGGATGAAAGTGATGATCCCGTACATGGTCATGTGCGAGTGCGCAACATTGAAATCTGTAAAATGCCAGAGGAAATTGGTCAGGCGAAAGGCCTGTAAACTTCCCTGCGTGGAGCCGACAAAGTAAAAGACCACTCCCACCAGGAAAAACGGCAGGATGTAGCTTTTTGAAATCGCACTCCAACTGCCCTTCATGGTCATCAGGAAATTGGTCGTGCCTGACACAACGGGGATAAACATGCCGGCACTGAACACAATCGCAACCGTCTGCAACCACCAAGGCAGCGGACTAAACACAAAATGGTGGGTACCGATCAGGGTATAAAAAAGCATTTGTGTCCAAAATGCGAGGACTCCCAGGGAATAGGAATAGATGGGTTTGTTGAGCGAGGTAGGAAGATAGTAGTAAATCAGTCCCAGCGTAAACGTCATAAACCACATCCCGACTCCCTGGTGCATGTAGTATCCCTGTATCACTGTTTCACCGAGCCCATCTTGGAAACTCGGCAGGTACCCGATGACCACCAGCGTGATGGTCCAAATCAGTCCTCCCAGAAGGTACCAGTTGGAGATGTATATTTCGGGGATTTTTCTGGAGGCAACGGTTTTGTAGTAATTGACAAAGGTCAAAATCAGCCCGGAGGCAAAGAGCAATGCCACAGGCCAGATGTATTCTCGGTATTCCCCTCCTCCGTTGTTTACGCCGATTATCAAAAGAAAATTTCCCAACGCGACGGCAAGATTCATGAGACACCAGGCAATTTTCGCAAGGCTGTAACTGAAAATACCGGTGTTGGAGGTGCGGGAAATCACAAAATACCCCAAGCCGATCATTGCCATGGAGGCCCAGCCCCAGAAAACCGTATTGGTGTGGACTGGACGGAGCCTGCCAAACGACAGCCATGGACTCTGGTCCATCTCTGGCCAGATAAATTTCATTCCGACGTATTGCCCGACAAGGGTTCCAAGGACCAACCAAAACACTGCTGCCCCCATGTACCAGATCATTGTGTTTTTTAGGGATCTTGGTGTTTCCAGGTGAAGAGTCTCCCTTTTCTTTTCATCCACCAGGGGATTTTCAGGGTCATGTGTGACCTTGTAAATCAATCCGCGGGCATCATTGGAAGAGTCTTGTCCCGCAAGTTCGGTACCGGTCAGTTGGTATTTTTTTGCGGCTTTACGCTTTTCCAGGATCCAGTCCAAATCATCTTCCTCCCAATTGACCAATTCGGATTTTAGCGATTCCTTTCTTCGGGATTCAGCCCTTTTTTGAAGGTATCGCAACAGTGTGGAAAGCCGTGAACCTATGATGAGAATGGCTACAAAAGCTACTATCGCAATCAGCAAGGCCGTGCCGATGATTCCGGGACTGGACCACCATTGGTCTAGGTTTGGATTCGCTACTGTTTGGGCTTGTACTTCGGTCACTTGAAGACAAAGCACGGAGATCAGGAGAGTGGGGTGTTTCATGGATCGTTGGTATTAGTCGAATTTTAATTCAAAAAAGGGCGGGTGTTTCCGGTTTCATTTTCGACATTTTTATCGGAAATAGAATCAAAAAAAAGCCCTTATCTCGTTAATATGGTTTGGCCAGAACTGATTCCATTGGCGAGATCCAGCAACGAGGTGGCCTCCAATACTTTCTTTAGGTCTGATCTTATTTTTGCAAATTTTGAATGCATCGGACAGGGCTCCTTTGCATTGCATTCCCTCAAGCCCAATCCACAACCTGAGAAAATGCCGTCACCATCGATGGCAGATACAATTTGGATAACTTTGGTTTTTTCCATCCTGTCAGGATGGATGTAAAATCCCCCATAGGGTCCCTTAAGTGATTCAAGGATTCCATTTTTTGCCAAGTCTCCCAAGATTTTTGCAGTGAAGGCTTCCGGAGATCCCACCTTCTCCACAATGTCCCCGATTTTGACACGGTTTCCATTGAGGGATTGTACGGCCACATAGATCATGGCCTTGATTCCATATTCACAGGCTTTTGAAAACATTTTAGAATTTGCTTTCGGCAAAAATAGATCAAATTTCAATTACGACAAATTTATCTGAAATAAAAACTCCCATTACTGATTCAGGAAAAATGAGAATGAAAAAATAATAAAGGATATATTTGTCTTTTATTATTCTTCCCGTACATTTGGTGAAGAAACCAGCCAAGGGATGTTTTCCAAAGCCTGCAAATACGCCATCAACTCCATGATCTTCCTGGCCACGCTGCCGGAGGGGGAGCAGCGTATGGGACTGAAGGAGATCGCCAATGCGATCAATTCCCCGGAGGCATTTACGGCAAAAATCCTCCAAACCCTGGTCAGGGAAAACCTGCTGGTTTCTGTCAAAGGGCCAAACGGGGGATTTCAGATGTCCGAATCCGGCAAGAAGGCGGCCCTCCACCGGGTGGTGCAGGCGATAGACGGGGATTCGGTGTTTACGGGCTGTGCATTGGGATTGCAGGAATGTTCGGAAAAACGCCCCTGCGCTGTCCATCACAAGTTTAAGGCGATCCGGGATCATCTTACGGGGATGATGATGACGACTACGCTGGAGGACATGGCCAATGGCATCCGGCAGGGAGTTTCGTATTTGAAGTACTAAAAAAAATTTAAACCAATAGAGGATAAAAAACTCTTTTTAATTACATTGACCATGAATCAGTTAGCAGAGAAAAAAGTAGGAAGGATTGTGGCGGATAATTTCCGCACCGCAAAGGTCTTTACCGAATTCGGCATTGACTTTTGCTGCAAAGGAGGCGTGAAGCTGTCAGAGGCCTGCGAAACGCGCGGCTTGGACACCGATAAAGTGACGGAAGAATTGCTTCTGGCATTTCAGGGGGAGGATTCCACGGCATACGGAGGGATGGGAATGGGCGAGTTGGTGGACCACATCGTCAAGGTTCACCACAAGTATGTGGAGGACACCATCCCGGCGCTCAAGTTTTACCTGGACAAGATCAACCGGGTTCACGGAGAGCGTCACCCGGAGCTGGAGGAAATTAAAAACCTGTTTTTCGGAGCAGCAGATGCATTGACAGTCCATATGAAAAAAGAGGAATTTATACTGTTCCCCTATATCAAAGCCATGGAAGAGGCCGTGAAAAATGACTTCCCGCTCTCTGCGCCGCACTTTGGCCACATAGACAATCCCATTGCCATGATGGAAGAAGAGCATGATACCGAAGGGGAACGTTTTCGAAAGATCGCGGAATTGAGCGGTGGATATACAGCTCCGGCAGATGCCTGCCAGACGTACCGGGTGGCCTTTTCGATGCTGGAAGAATTCGAAAACGACCTCCATACGCACATTCATCTGGAAAACAACCTGTTGTTTCCCAAAGCCAAGCAAGTTTTTGCCAAAGCAAACCCCTGAGCAATGAGTGACCTGAACCCAAAAATGCCCACTTTTCTCCCGGACGCTCCCCTGAAATTCAGGAGTGTCTGGCTGGCCTGGGCCTTTGGGTTCTTTTTTGTCGCTTCCCTGTTTGGGCTGCTGATGAGGTCTTTCCACATCTGGGAAGTCCCCTATTTCGACTACAAAAACCTCCTGCACACCCATTCCCATGTCGCGATGCTGGGATGGGGGTTTTTGGTCCTCAGTGGCGGGATGGTTTTTAGCCTGGCCAAAGGGGAAAATGAAATCCGGAAGTTTGGCTGGCTGTTCGCGGGAGCGGTCATCTCGGTGTTGGGAATGCTGGCATCGTTTCCTTTCCAGGGATATGGAGCCCTCAGCATTGCCTTTTGCGGCATTCAGGTGTTGGTTTCCTACGGATTCGTTTACCGGCTGCATGCCCTGCTGAGAGCCGGGAAAAGCACCCCCGGCATCCGTCTCCTTCGCCTTTCGCTCGGGTCTCTGGTGGTTTCTTCCTTGGGACTTTGGGCCTTGGGTCCGATCAATGCCCAATTGGGAAAGATGCACGAGCTGTCCTTTATGAGCATCCAGTGGTTTCTGCACTTTCAGTTAAACGGCTGGTTTGTGTTTGGAGTGCTTGGCCTCATTTTCCTCCATCTCGAAAAATCGGGCCGTCAGTTTCACTGGCCCTGGTATCAGGAGCTGCTGCTCGCGGTCTCCCTGGTGCTGACCTATGCCTTGGCCGTGACCTGGGCAGAACCCAGCCGATGGGCGTTTCAGGTCAACGGTCTGGCGGTAGTCCTGCAGTTTTTGGCCTATTCCTTTTTGATCCGGGCAATGCTCAGGGGCATGGGAAAGCCAAAACCCATTCCCATTGCCAGGGTCTTGTTGGCGGCGGCATTGGTCTCCCTGTTTTTGAAGGCGACGCTCCAATTGATCCTCGTGTTTCCTTCCATCGCGGTCATTTCTTACACGATCCGGATGTATGTGATCGGCTTCCTGCACTTGGTTCTTTTGGGAATCCTGACCCTGGGGATCGGGGGATTGGCAGTGCAGCGGAATTGGGTAGAAGACACGGTCCTGTCCCGATCAGGATGGGTGCTGCTGATGGGCGGATTCGTGATGTCCGAGCTTTTGCTCTTTGGGCAGGGGACACTCATCTGGCGGCAACTCGGATTTTTCGAACACTATCATCTGTGCCTGTTTCTGGTTTCCTGCCTGTTTCCGATAGGCTTGGGACTGGTATTGGCCCAGATTCTTGCCGGCAAAATTCCATTGCAAAACATACCAAACCCAAAAATCAATATTCAACACACCAAACCCCAAACTATGAAAAAATCCCTGCTTTGGTCAGTGGGAATCCTGGGGATTCTCCTGACTGCCTGTGGAGGGGGAACAGATCAGTCTGCCTCCTCCAATGCCACTTCCCCGGCTCCGGCTACCGAAGCCGCTTCCGACCCCAAAGGAATCGGGGAGGCGAAGTCCGTCGATCTGGGCAGTGGAATAGACGCTTCCCTGGCCGATGCGGGAAAGGCGATTGTCGATATGAAATGCACGGCCTGCCACCAACTGAACGACAAGCGACTGGTCGGACCCGGATTTCAGGGCGTCACCAACCGGCGTCGGCCTGAATGGATCATGAACATGATCACCAACGTGGATGTCATGCTGGACCAAGATCCGACGGCACAGAAACTACTCGAAGAGTGTCTCACCCGAATGCCAAACCAGAACATCACCCAGGCCGATGCCCGGGGGATCCTGGAATTCATGAGGAAAAACGACGAGGAAAAAGCCGGGGAACGGGATGGCGCAACCAAATAACCAAACTAATAATCAAACATTATGAAAAAGAAAATCTGGCTGATGGCAATGGGTCTGACAGCCCTTGCACTGGCCCCAGGATGTAAGCCCAAAGGCGCACAAAGCGCCATCACGGGTGATGCCGCCTCCAAAGTCTATGTGGCTCCCGGCAACCACGATGAGTTTTACAACATCGTTTCGGGTGGTTTCAACGGGCAAATGTCCGTGGTAGGCCTGCCTTCCGGCAGGGTTTTGAAGATCCTTCCGGTTTTCTCCGTAAACCCGGAAAACGGATGGGGCTATTCCGAGGAATCCAAACCGATGCTCAACACCTCGCACGGTTTTGTGCCTTGGGATGACCTGCACCACATCGCCATCTCCACCACCAACGCGGAGCACGATGCCCGCTGGGCCTTTGGCAATGCCAACAATACCCCGAGAATAGCCCGGGTGGACCTGAATACCTTCAAGACGGTCGAAATCATCGAAATCCCCAATTCGGCCGGAAACCACTCTTCTCCGTTCATCACCCAAAACACCGAATATGTGGTGGCAGGGACGAGGTTTTCCGTACCCGTGGGCGACAACAACGACGTGTCGATCGATTCCTACAAGGAGAATTTCAAAGGGTACATCTCCTTCATCGCCGTAAATCCCGAATCAGGGGAAATGAATCTTTCCTTCCAGATCGAGGCGCCTCCGTTCAACTTTGACCTGGCCCGTGCCGGGAAAAACAAATCCCACGGCTGGTTCTTCTTTTCTACCTACAACACCGAGATGGCGCATACGCTTTTGGAAGTCAATGCTTCCCAGAAAGACAAGGACTTCATCATGGCGATCAACTGGAAAAAAGCCGAGGAATACGTAAAAGCAGGCCAGGGAACCAAGAAAAAAGCCAAGTATGTCCACAACAAGTGGAACGAAGAAACCCACTCTGCGACCTCTACCATGATGGAAGATGTTCTGACCCTCGATCCGGCGGTTTTGAAAGACATCGTGTACTTTATCCCCTGTCCCAAATCCCCCCACGGAACGGATACCGACCCGACCGGGGAGTTTATCGTGGGCAGTGGCAAGCTGGCGGCGATCATTCCCGTGTTCTCCTTTACCAAGATGCTGGCGGCAATTGAAGCCAAGGATTTTGAGGGGAACATCAACGGCATGCCGGTTTTGAAGTATGAGTCAGTGCTTCACGGGGAGGTAGTTAAGCCCGGATTGGGTCCTTTGCACACGGAGTTTGACGGAAAAGGCTTCGCCTACACCTCCATGTTCGTGTCCTCCGAGATTGTAAAATGGAACATCGAAACCCTGGAAGTGGTGGATCGGGCGCCGACCTATTATTCTGTCGGTCACCTGAGCATCCCCGGTGGACCTACCGGCAAGCCCCACGGCAAATACCTGGTGGCATACAACAAGATCACCAAAGACCGCTATCTGCCTACCGGACCGGAATTGGCCCACTCGGCCCAGTTGTATGATATCTCAGGGGACAAGATGCAGCTTCTGCTGGACTTCCCGACCATCGGCGAGCCCCACTATGCAGAGGCGTTTCCTGCCAGCCTGATCAAAGACCGGCAGGTGAAGTTTTATCCGATCGAGAAAAACCACAGCCCCTATGCCCTCAAGGGGATAAACGATGCCCGGGTAGAGCGAAAGGGGACTGAAGTCCACGTCTATATGACTTCCATCCGCTCCAATTTCAGGCCTGACAACATCGAAGGGGTTCATGTGGGCGATGAGGTATATTTCCACGTGACCAACCTGGAGCAAGACTGGGACGTTCCCCACGGATTTGCGATCAAAGGGGCCAACACCGCCGAACTCCTGATCATGCCGGGAGAGACCGCTACCCTGAAGTGGGTTCCGGATCGCACAGGGGTCTTTCCGTTCTACTGCACCGACTTCTGCTCTGCACTGCACCAGGAGATGCAGGGCTATCTGAGGGTGTCCCCAAGAGGGGCGGCTACCGCATTGAAGTACTCCACCGGAGACGTTGAGTAATCATCCCCATCCTGCCGTCGGCTCGGTTCCGGGCCGACGGTATTTATCCCAAGATTTATGAAATCGCTCAAGTTTTCGAACCGAATCCTGGTTTTGTTGGCTGCCTTGCTGATCATTCCCTCCTATTTTACCCCTTTGTGGCAGATCAGTCTCTGGGCACCGCAATATCCGGAGGGACTCAACATGAAGATCTGGATCGACCACCTGAGCGGCAACGTGGACCAGATCAACGGGGTCAACCACTACATCGGCATGAGGCATATCGGGGACGAGATGTTTCCTGAATTCGGTTTTTTGGTCTATGTGATCGGGGGGTTGATAGCCCTTGGCATGGTCGCATTTCTGATCGGAAAAAGATGGAGCCTGTATGCGTTCTTTGGCCTGCTTGCGCTCTTTGGTCTGGCGGTGTTGGGGGATATGTACCGGTGGGGCTACCAATATGGCCACAACCTGGATCCGAAAGCCGCCATCAAAGTCGAAGGGATGAGCTACCAGCCGCCCCTGATCGGGTACAAAGAACTCTTGAACTTCCTGGCCTATTCAGGCCCGGACACGGGAAGCTGGATCTTGATCGGCGGGGTGGCATTGCTCATCTTGGCCATTGTCAGGGACCGGTTGGAAAAACCGACCCTGATCCGATAAACCCCTTAACCCCAAACAGATGAAACACAAGCTGTCAATACTCGCACTCCTGGCCTTTTTGGCCTCCTGCTCCGCAGATCCAAGGCCTATTGCCTACGGTCAGGACGGATGCCACCACTGCAAGATGACCCTGATGGATCCCAAATTCGGAGCCGAACTGGTGACCGAGAAAGGCAAGGTCTTTGTCTTTGACGATGTGAACTGCATGATGCTCTTTATGGATTCAGACGGAGCGGAAACCTACAAGCATGTCTTGGTGACGGATTACCTCAATCCGGGTGTACTCTTGGATGCCAATTTTGCTTTTTATCTCAAATCGGAGCAGTTTAAGACGCCTATGGCAAGCCAGATCGCGGCCTTTCCCGACTATGACAAGCTGAAGGAATTCAAGGGAAAGAACGGCGGCGTATATCTTGCCTGGGGGGAATTGACCACCCAGTTTAAATAAAATATGATTGTCCGCAATTTATGCCAGTGAGGTATTATGGGCTGGAAAACCGAAGACCGAAGCAGCCCAAATCAGAACTAAACCCCAATTCTATAGCGGGAACCTTTTCTTGCTGACAAGAAAGCGGACAATCACAAAACAAAACAGGAGTATCCGGACTATGAATCGTTGCCTCACCGTTTTCTTTATGTTGCTTCTGTGGCTCACTGTCCCTTGCGAAGCATTTTCGGGAGTTGTCCGCATTGCTCCGGGCCAGTCCATACAGGAGGCCGTGGACCGGGCACTGCCGGGAGACACCCTGAGAATCGCATCCGGCACGTACCGGCAGTCGGGGATTGTCATCCGCAAATCCCTCGTGCTGCTGGGGGAAAACTATCCGGTTTTGGACGGGAATATGGAGGGAAATGTCCTGGTCGTCGCTGCGGACCATGTCACCATCCAGGGACTGAAGATCATCAACACGGGCAAGTCCAACATGGACGATTCGGCGGCGATCAAATTTTTCGATTCCAAAAACTGTGTGGTCCGGGACAATATCCTGGAGAATACGTTTTTCGGCCTTCATTTTTCCAATTCATCCGGGCTGACCATCGTGGGCAACCGGATCCATTCCGATGCGGTCCGCGAGTTTGAGATCGGCAACGGGATTCACCTCTGGAAATGCAAAAACTCGTTTATCGGCAACAACGAAGTATCGGGGCACCGGGATGGGATCTATCTGGAGTTTGTGACCAACAGCCAGGCCAAGGAAAACCTCGTCCAGAAAAACATGCGCTATGGGCTGCACTTTATGTTTTCCCACGACAACAGCTACATCAGAAACACCTTCAAAAACAACGGGGCAGGCGTGGCGGTGATGTACACCAAAAATGTGGTCATGAAGGAAAACCGGTTTGAGGAAAACTGGGGATCCGGCGCGTATGGCATCCTGCTCAAGGACATCAGCGACAGCGAGGTGACCGGGAATATTTTCCTCAAAAACACCGTGGGGATTTACATGGAGGGGAGCAGCAGGATCAAGTTTACGGGAAATTCCTTCCGGGAAAACGGCTGGGCGCTCAAGCTCATGGCGAGCTGCGACCAGAACACCTTCAAAGCCAACAATTTTGCGCAAAACACTTTTGACATGAGTTCCAACGGCTCCGTGGTACTCAATACGATCACCGAAAACTACTGGGACAAGTACGAAGGCTATGATCTGGACAAGGACCACGTGGGGGACGTACCCTATCGGCCCATCAACCTGTACAGTGTGATCGTGGAGAAAATCCCCGCGGCAGTGATCCTGTGGAGGAGCTTCCTGGTGACGCTGCTGGACCGTATGGAAAAAATCCTCCCCACCATGACCCCCGACCAGATGATCGATCCATCCCCTAAAATGAGACCCTATGATATCGGTTAATGCCTTGTCCAAGAAGTTTGGCAAGCAGGAAGTCCTGAAGGATTTCCGGCTCAGTTTTGAAAAGGGAAACAGCTATGCGATCATGGGCCCCAACGGGAGCGGCAAGACCACCCTGATCAAGTCCATCCTGGGCATGGTGTTGCCCGACAGCGGGGAGATCCTGGTCAAAGGCCAATCCATCAAGGGGAAGGACGACTACCGCAAAACCATCGGCTACATGCCCCAGATCGGCAGATATCCCCAAAACATGAAAATCGGGCAGCTTTTCTCCATGATGAAAGACATGAGGCCGGAGATCCGGGAGTATGACTTGGATCTGGTGGAGGCTTTTGAACTGGACAAAATCCGGGACAAATCCATGGGAACGCTGTCTGGGGGAACCCGGCAAAAGGTAAGTGCCGCCCTGGCCTTTCTTTTCAATCCCGAAATCCTGATCCTGGATGAGCCGACAGCCGGCTTGGATCCGATTGCCGTGGAGATTCTGAAGTCGAAAATCAGGAAAGCACGCGACGCCGACAAGCTCGTCCTGATCACCTCCCATATCCTGAGCGATCTGGAAGAGCTGACCAACCATGCGGTTTATATCTTCGAAGGGGAGGTGTTTTTCAACGACTCCATCGCAAGCCTGAAGGAGATCACCTCGGAGGACAAGTTTTCCCCGGCCATCGCCAAACTGATGCAATGGATCTTGAAAAAAAAGGCATCCACCAATGAACCAAGCCATGTTTAAGCTGCTCAAATACGCCCTTTACGACATCCTCAAGTCCCGCTTTGCGATCATTTACACCGTGTTTTTGGCACTGGTGGCGGTTTCGATTTACCAGGTTTCGGATGATCTGGGCAAGGTCTCCCTGAGTCTGATGAATATCATGCTCATGATCGTCCCGCTGATTTCGGCGGTTTTTGCCACGACCCATTTTTACAACAACCTGGAGTTTATCGAGCTGATGCTGGCCCAGCCGGTCAGGCGGTCCCAGGTTTTCCTCAGTCAGTTGTTTGCCGTGGTGCTCATGCTGAGCTTGTCCCTACTGCTCGGGTTTGGCCTTCCGATGCTGCTGTGGGGGGCGGACAGCAGCCTGGTGACGCTTTTGGCCGTGGGGATTGTCCTGAGTGCGGTGTTTGCCGGGTTCGCTTTTTTGGCGAGTGTGATGACCCGCGACAAGGCCAAGGCCATCGGCATCAGCCTGGCTCTGTGGATCTATTTCTCCCTGGTCTATGACGGGTTTGTGCTGTATATCATCTACAGTTTTGCGGACTATCCTTTGGAAAAGGCCACGCTTGCCCTGGTCATGCTCAACCCGGTCGATTTGGGCAGGATATTGATGCTGATGCAGTTGGATATTTCTGCTTTGATGGGGTACACGGGAGCGTTTTTCCAAAAGTTCTTTTCCAGTAACATGGGAGTGCTGATAGCGGGTGGAACCTTGTCAGTTTGGCTCCTTTTTCCAAATTTCTTCGCACTGCGGGTTTTTAGAAGACGGGATTTTTGAGATTCCCATGATCTGAAATTGAGGATACCTTCTGCTATTTTTTTCGGCCAATCGGTGGTCAGGCTATTTCGGTGAATTGATTCCTGTATTTTTGGGAAAACAAAAAATCGATGCACCGCCGACCAGCCATTAGTTCCAACCTGTTTTTTCATTGGACACTTTCCTTTCTGCTTTTTGTCAGTTGTTCTGAACCGGTTGAAAAACCGATTCCCAAAGGCGATGACGGGCAGGTTTTTGCGATCGATACCCAGGAAAGTGAAATCCCCTATTTGGTGATTGATACCGGGGGAAAGGAGATTCCTTACGAGCCCGGTACTGCTGCCAAAATGAAAATTTATCAAAAGAAGAAACTCATTCAGGAGCAGGACATCGATTTGGAATATCGGGGGAAGACTTCCTTTCGGCTTTCGGACAAAAAAGGCTTCAATTTTGAAACAGTGGACGAATCAGGGGAGGGAATGGACGTGGAGTTTTTTGGGATGCCCGCCGAAGAAGACTGGAGACTGATCGGACATGTGGTCAATCTCAAGGACAAATACATTTGGGACAGAAGCCTCATCTTCAATCATGTGGGCTATGAACTTTCCCGAAAAATAGGCAAATACGCCAGCAGGGGACAGTTTGTGGAAATTGAAGTCAACGGAGAGTATTTGGGAGTGTATTATTTCTGCGAAAAACTCAAGCGGGATTCCAATCGCATGGACATCAAATCCCTCAATGCTAGCTCTACCAATCTCACAGGCGGCTATATTCTGAAAATTGACAAATCAGATGCGGGTCCCGAGCATGACAGCAAACCGCTATCCTTTTTCCTGAACAACTGGGATGACGATGCCCGGTACAATTCCTTCAACAGTTTCAGAAGCAACTTTGAGTCCACTCCGAAAAGTAATTAAGGCTCAAAAGTTCATTTTGGAATCCTTG
>CAZGYC010000081.1:0-18993 GCA_964530015.1 uncultured Limnohabitans sp.
GCGCCGACTGGATGGAGCGCAACATGGACCGCCGGATCGAGGCAGCCTTCCCCGTGCAGGACCCCGCACTGCGCGATGAGGTGATCCGTTTCCTGGAATACCAATGGAGCGATACCGTGAAGGCCCGTGTATTGGACCGCAGGCAGCGCAACCAGAAGCGCAAGCCGGGCAAGAAGGACCGTAGGATACAAGCCCAACCGGGGTGGTACGGTCAGCTGGCCGAGGTCCTGTGACCGCTGCACTCGACCATACATGACGAAGAGGCCGCCCTGTTCAGGACGGCCTCTTGCCTTTCGTGGAGAATATCGGATAGGGGGGGTGCATGCTTGCGCATAGGCCGGGTGTGGATTGGCGCGGGTTGTAGAAGGGCTACCTACCAAAAACAGCGTTCACTTTGTCCCGTTCTGGTCCCGGTACAGCAGCGGGACGAACGGCTCTGGTGGGCGCACCCATAGTGATCCAGGATCATTGATGATGTTTTGCCAAAAGGCGGAGGCCTATCGCTTCTTCAACTGAAGTTCAACCTGCCGCACGCGGCGTTCTACCTGTTCAAGGCGATCCTCCACATAGGGGCGATCAGTGGGTTTATGCTTGATCACCTCGCCTCGCTCAGCATCGGGCAGGAGATACCCTAACGGAACCTGCAGTGCCCTGGCGAAGGCCCCAAGCACCTTCAACTGGATCGATCCATCCCGAAACCGACTATAGAAGCCACCCTCACTTATACCAGCGGCCTCAGCCAGTTCAAGGATGGACATGCCACGCTCTTCCAGCACCTGAATGATGCGAGCTCGCGTTGACTGGACCAGCATACTGTCGAATTCCTCAGCCTTAGACATACCCTTTCAACAAGGGTTAGTGAATAAAGACTAGCGGAATACGCAGGTTTGTCCTTGTCGGACATTAGCCTTGCCCTATCAAATTAGACAGGGCATGAGTAAAACCGACGCCACACTATCAAAAATGCAAAGCCGCTTGGCCTACCGGCTACGCGCGTTGAGCCCTGAACAGCGGGCTGAGCTGTGCAGGCGCATGGAGATCAGCGAATCCACCTTTTGGCGTGCCTTGCGCGATCCGGGTAACCAACTCACCCTGGTGGAGGCCGACAAGCTGCGCCAGTACCTGGAAGAGCTCGACGATTGTGACTACGACATGTACTACCTCCTACAGACGGTTGATCTACGCGCTTGACCATGAGTACATCAACCCTCTTCTGCCTGGCCATCCTTGGTATTGCAGCCCTGTTCGTGCTTGCCTGTGCCTTGGTCGATGGCGACCTGTAACACCCAACCCGATCATGAGCAAGCCCACGATCCTCTTTACGCCGTATATGTGCGGGTTCGGCCTTTACTACCACCTGACCCCAGGCTTGGAAGAGGATTTCCCCTTTGGGGAAGATGAGCCGCCCTACCACTGCATCACCCTGCTGCTGGTGTGCTGGCAGCTCGCCATTACCTGGCGCGGCCGCATGCCCAACAACACGCCCCAACCATGAAAGCGCAAGTCCTCTACGCGCTCTGAACCCGTCGATAGCCTTCCTAAACCCAAGCCGCTACCCCATCCCCGTGCGTGTTCCGGACGCACGGCCCCCGGCGGCAAATACCAGCACCATGTTACACTTCAGCGAATACGCAGAAGGTGAGCTATTCACCATTTCCGTCACCGTGCGCTTCACCGATGTTCAGCACACCGCCACGCTTACCGATCGTTTGCGCCGCCCGCTGATCGATGCGCTGTTGTGGTGGGCCCTCGGGCGTACACTCGACCATCTTGTTGCCACGGCATACAATGCCATCCTGCTGCGCCAAGGCGATGTGCACGAAGCCTATACGGAGGCCGAAGCCCTGCACGACCTCTATTTCCGCACCCCGTACACCGAAAGTGATGATGAGCGGGCCACCCGCATCACCCGCTACTTCATGGAACACCTGCCACGGCTTGCCCCCTTGTGCGAGCTGGCACCACCACTAAAGGCGGTCTATGCCCAAGCGGAAGCCATTGCCCGCATCCTGCATGAACGGGTTGAACACAGCTATGCCACCCCCTTGCACGGTGTGGCCGATGTGTACCACGTAGCCAGGGAAGCCGCATGATGGAACCTTGGACAATCCTTTCACTGTTTGATTGGTCGGGCAATTGGTCCCGACCATACAAGGAAGCAGGTTACCCGGTCATCCAAATGGACATCCTGACCGTCACCGATCTACGCACCTTCGACTATAAGCGCATTCCGCGCGGTAGTGTGCGTGGAATACTCGCTGCCATCCCTTGCACCGACTTCAGCCGCGCCGGTGCCCAACTATGGGCGGCGAAGGATGCAGACGGGCGCACCGCTGCCAGTGTTGAGCTGGCCGAACGCACCATGGACCTGATCGAATACCATGCGCCCAGGTGGTGGGTGGTCGAGAATCCAGAAGGCCGAATCGGCGAGTTGGTGCCGCGCATTGGCCGGCAGCGCATTTGCACCATACAACCAAAGGACTACGGCGATCCCTATACGAAGGCCACCGTGTTGTTCGGTCACTTCAGCCCATACCTGGTGAAGGCCCCTGTTCGCAAGTACCTGAGAGGCGTACCCAGCAACCACCACGCCATTGATCGCTATTCCGCCGCCATGTATCCGGGCATACCACGGAAGCACCGGCGTTCCATCACCCCCATGGGCTTTGCCCGTGCTTTTTACCAAGCCAACCCATGACCAACAGTAGCCCGAACGATTCCCCAACAAAGGCTGCTGACCTCTCCTACCTGCACGAGCGCTTGCTACCGCTCGGGTGGAGCGAAGAGAAAAACACCGTACGCCTACCGGCCCATGCCACCGGCGATAACCGGGAACGCAGCTACCCGCTTTTTGAGGCCGACGCGGAGGGTAACCTGCTCATCAACTACTTCAGCCCCACCGGGCAAAAGAGCACCTACAGACGTGGCGATAACAAGTGGGCGAAAGATTACCAGGTCATCCGATGGCGCACCGTGCATATCCGGGCCGATGGAGCCGTGGAAAAGTACAAGCACCCCTACGGAGCCCCTACACGCCCATGGTTCAGCCCTAACCTGATCGATGCGGTGAACGAAGGGTGCCAGCTGGATACCATCGTGATGACCGAAGGTGTGCTAAAGGCCTATGCGGCAAGCCTGCACGGTGCGTATATGATTGGCTTGCCAGGCATCCACAACCTGAAGGAGAAAGCGGCCGGCACCTTGCATACCGAAGTGCTTCACGTGTTGAAAGCCTGCAAGCCTCAACAAGTCATCTTCCTACACGATGGGGACTGCCACAACCTTACCGGTAAATGGCCGGGTCAACCCAACGTGGACCTCTACACGCGGCCCAACAGCTTCTTCACGAGCGCCCGCAACATGGGCGAATTGCTGAAGGACCACGCCCGCAGCATCGGCTTCCGAAGCTGGTACATGCACGTGGACAGCGCCAGCATTCCATTGCTGGCCAAGATGGAGGCCCCCAAGGGGCTGGATGACCTGATGCTGGCCTATGCGGAGGTGAAAGTGCATGAGGCTGGCCACCGCGTTACCAAAGACTCCCCCATCAGCTTGCCGCCCCCGGAGAAACAGGAGGAGATCCGCTTCCAAGCCCGACAAGCCGTGGTGGATGACCTCACGGCCATCAGCTCAACACCCCGGTACTTCCAACGGATGGATCTGGACAGGCCCTCGCGGCTGCGGGACTACTTCCACTTGAAGAGTGCGGAAACCTTCCACGCAGCCCACCAAGAGGATATTGACGGGCGGGAATTCGTCTACGACGGCACCAAGTACCAATGGAACGAACAAGACAACACGCTGGAGGTGAAGGTGCCAAGCGTGGCCCGGAAGTATGTGCGCGTGGGCGGGTTCTACTACAAATACGTGAAGGTGCCGAACCCGCACAACGGCAAGCTGGAGGAACGCTTGGACCCTTGGAAAAAGGGCGAGATCACCGAAGACCACGGTGGCCACTTCATCACCCACATCCCCAAGTATGACAGCTTCGTGAACTACCCGGATCACATCGCCTATCGGGATGTGATGCACAACTGCCTGAACAGCTACGCCCCGTTCGAACATGTACCCGATACGGAGGCCGATGAACCGGCGTGGACCTTGCGCTTCCTGCGGCACATATTCGGCACCGGCACGGTGACTTGCCCCCATCCGAAGCAGGCGGGAACGATAATCCAGGTGAATGAGCTGGACTTGGGGTTGGACTATCTGAAGCTGTTGTATGAGAGGCCGGTGCAAATGCTGCCCATCCTATGCCTGGTGAGCAAGGAGCGCGGCACGGGCAAAACCACCTTTTTCGATTGGTTGGGCCTGCTGTTCGGGGCCAATGCCACCCAGATCGGGGCAAAAGACCTGGAAGGAGACTTCAACAAGCACTACGCCAGCAAGCTCATCGCCATTATCGATGAAGCACTAATCAGCAAGCAGGAAAGCGTAGAAAAACTGAAGCACCTGAGCACCAGCCGTAGCATCATGGTGAACGAGAAAGGCGTTACCCAGCGGCCACAATCGTTCTTCGGCAAATTCCTGCTGGGTAGCAACAACATCCGCACGTTCATCCGCACCGATGATGATGAGGTGCGCTTCTGGGTACGCCGGATTCCGAAACTCCCGGATGCCGACGTGGATACCGACCTGTTGGGCAAGATGGAAGAGGAGATACCCGCGTTCCTCGGATACCTGGCCAAGCGCCAGTTCGCCACCGAACGCCTGTTCCGTAGCTGGTTCTGGCCACCACTAATGGTCACCGCCGCATTGGAGGAAGTGCGCAAGAGCAGCACGCCTACCGCCCTGCGCAGCATCGAAAGCTGGGTGCGCGATGTGTTCTACGCCAAGCCTGAGCTGCAAGAGATCCTCATGACGGTGAAGGACATCAAACGGGAGGTTTTCCCCGGAAGCACCCGGGTGGATGAGAAGTACATCGGCGAACTGCTCGTGGATGGCATGGGGCTTCTCCGGTACACGGAAGGTGGCCAACAGGTTACCACGCGCTACAGCTACTGGAGGCCCTTTGACCTGCATGATGCCGACGGGGTGCGCCGCACCATGGCCGAAGTCAAAAGCACCTACCCCCAACGCCCGTTCGTGCTACCGCGCAGGCTGTTCCTGGCCGATGAGGATGTCCCGATTGCCCCCTCCAGCGCGGAGACCCACGAACCCAAACCTCTTCCCTTCTAATGGCCTTGCACAGCAAACTGCTCACCTACCTGCGCCATTACCAGCTCGACATGGCCTTGGTCAATACCGATTGGCAACGCGGGCAGGTGCAGCGTCTTTACCGCCACGAGGCTTGGATGGGCAACTGGCAAGCCTATTGGTGCAGCACTTCGCGCATCGCTTACGCGGTGCGTGTGCACCGCGATACCCGCGAACTACAGTGGGCATTCGCAGCAAGCACAAGCGGTGATATACAAGCATTCATCAAAGCGAACCATGCACCACATTGACATTGGGCTCAACGCCCTATTCGGCATACTTGCCATATGCGCTACACTAGCTTGGCTTGGATGGATTTCATACAAGCGCTCTAGTAACGAGCGCTTGATCATGACACCGATACATTCGGGGCATGTTGAACACAATGCACAGAATAGCGGGAAACCGGTGGGTCACCCTACTGGGCCTCCCTCTGGTGGTCGAAGGATACTGGACCCATATACGTGCCCTCCTGATGGGGCAACAGATCGCTCCCACCATGACAGGCCATGAATGGTTCGACCTTTTCGTGAAGCTCATGCTTTGGCTCTTCATATGGGCCTTGCAGAGCTACATCCGGCAACTGGAACGGCAGTGGAAGGTGCGCCGCGTGCTCGACACGATCATCCATCGTTACCGTGCTGAAGTGCTCTACAGAGGGCCGTTGAACTTCGCCACGGAACAAGGCTGGCTAGACCATCTCACCAAGCATTTGACCGAAGAACACAAAGCCGTGAAGCGGTATATTCTGGAAACGCACCCCGAGTTGCCCAGGCAAGCCGTGGATGAAGCACTGGCCGAGGAGTACGGCACACCCTGAGTGCTTAGCAGTACAGTGCACAAGCACTACCGCAAGAAGCCCCGCACACAAGCGGGGCTTTTTCGTTGGCCGTCCAATAATGCGCTTCCAGCCCACCGGAAAGCCGTTGGGCACAACCATCTATTTTCCATGACTTGAAAGCTTGTCACAAATAGTGTTTTGTCACGCACTTTCCCTTAGAGCCACGGGCTGTGACGAGTGTGACAAGATGCCGTTGTGACAAGGTGTGACAAGATTTTTCGTCACGATCTCGTCACACCCCCTTTCGTCACACTTGTCACAAACTGAATATCAGCACATTACACCTCCATTTTCCCACTTTGTGACGGCGTGACAAGATTTTGACCGGGCCGTGGAAAACGGGGTTTTCATGGTTCCGCTACCATGCCAAGGGCCAGCGGTTCAAGCGGTAGGCTTCCTGTTGGAACGGTACCGCTTGGTGCTTCGCTATAGCGCTTAGTAGTGCTGGTGCTTTGCAAGCACAAGCAACAAGCGATGCAAGTCCATATTGAGCACCCCACCCAACCAAAAGCAGCGCAAGACCTATTGGAAGAAGCGGTAGCGCTTGCCAAGCCTGAAGCTGCCGACCCGGCCACCGGCCTTATCCGCATCGTGGTAGGTGCGCTGGTATACATCGGTAGGCTGTTCGTGTACCCCCGCTTCAGGCGCTTCGTGGTAGAGCGCTGTGAGAAGCTGGAAGCGGTCAAAGTGCCAAAGCAGGAAAGCGCAAAGCCGACCAAGCAGAAAGCGGTAAAAGCGCCTGCTGTTGTAAAGAGCACTACCAAGCAAGCGAAGCGCTCCAAGTAGAGCGCTCCATTGCGGGGTGGAGCAGTTGGTAGCTCGCCTGGCTCATAACCAGGAGACCGCTGGTTCAAGTCCAGCCCCCGCACCAACACCGATAGTCCAAGCAAAGCACAACCATGAAAACGACCTACACCTTCAAAGGTGATGTGACCCTGACCGTGGAACGGGTATATCCGGACTTGTCCGAAGATGAGCGCCCTTCGCCGTTTGAGAGTATGCTTGCGGACCTGGTCGGCACGCTGAAGAAGCAAGCGGCCACCAGTGAAGCGGATAGCTCGGAAGCAAAAAGCGCTTGAAGCAAGCGCTACCATCCATGACCGAGCGCTTGACCTACACGGACCTGAGCAAACCCATGCACACGCCCCCGCTTCAGGTGGACGTGTGCATGGTACGGGTGCGGGCAGATGACCACCCGTGGGTAGAACAGGCCGTGCACAGCGTGAACGAGCAGAGCTACGAGCACCTTGGCCTATTGGTCCTGGACAACACGGCCCGGGAACTGAGCATCGGAACAGCCTGGAACGTATGCGTGCAGCAGAGCAAAGCCGACCTGGTGCTCTTCCTCGGGGATGATGATGCCCTGACACCTGACCTGGTGAGCTGCATGGTGGATGGATACCTGTACATGCGGAAGCAAGCGCTCAACCTGGTACGTGTGACCACTTGCTGTACCCTGGTGGATGAGGAAAGCGGCCTCAGTGCCGTATCGAATGGCATCTACCACACCGGTCTGTTCCAACGGGCCTACCTCTTGGACCACCCCTTCGACGAAACGCTGAGCCGTGGGGTAGGGAAAGCCATGGCCGACGGCATAGAGCGCTCCCAGCGCTTGTTGGGCGAACCGCTCAGCGTGGGCATCATGCACAACGCCGGATACATCTACCGCCAGCATGCTTTCATGGCAAGCGGCAATCCTCAGTGGGTTCGTCGCGCATGAACCGGGCACAAGAGCATAACAAGCGCCGGGGTGCCGGCTTGTCCGTACTGGTGATGGACCATCTCCGAGCACAGCAAGCGAAAGGGGAAGCGGTAACACTATGGAGCCTCAACCGCTCCATATGTGAGCGCTTTGAACTCACAGGCAGGGAGCGCAATGCACAGTACAGCGCTACACGCACCGTGGTGCGCAACCTGGAAGATGCTGGCATGATCGCATCACGGAAGGAGTGGGATAAGACGAACGAACGATTCCTGAAATACCTGCTGCCATGTTTGGAAAAATGAAAGGGATCGGAGACATGGGTGCGGTGATCTCCGCAGCTATGACCGGCGACTATTCGGCCCTCAGCACCATGTTGAAGCCGCAGCTCATAGAGCTGCTCCCAAAGGTCATTGCTGCCATGGTGGTGGCGGGCGGTGGCGACCCAGAAACCCATGGCGCGTGGCTCTTCATGCACACCAAGCATGATGGTTCGCAGACGGTCATGGCCACCATTGCCCTTCGCAACGACCTGAATGAAGCCGGGGACCCCTGCGGCATCATAGATGTATTGGCCGAACTGGAAAAACTGGACCTCACACACTTCATCGGCGCATGAACGGTTCGGAACAGAAGCTCCTTACCGAAAATGCATCCGTTGGGCCGAAGCCCAGCGATGATGCCGCCGATTACCTGCGCCACCAGCGTTCCAAACCCAAGCGCGTGTATGAGGATGCCGTGAAGCAAGAACCAGCGCAAGCGGAACCAAAAAGCGACCCACCGCCCACCGGCGATGGTCCAAAGGCCGACAATACCAGTAGCGCTGCGGACAATACCGAGAGTGCAAAGGAGTTCATCGAGTTCTACAACACGATGCAAGCCGGTGGCTTCGCCATGTTGGCCGGTGACCTGAAGACCTACGCGCAATTCCTCCTTCCCACCGAGATCAAAGCACGAGCCGTGCATCATCTCAGCAAGGGGTTGGCCAAGATGGACAACCCCGAACTGCCTTGGTGGGCCGGGCTCATCATGGCCTTGTCCTTCCCCGCCGTACTGAACTACATGGCGGCGATGGACCTGCGCAAGGCGAAGAAGGCCGGGCCCAAGTCGAGCGCTGAACAACAGCGCCCTTCCCAAGCGGCGAACCGGGCCGACAAGCCCCCGGCAATGGAGCCATCGGTAACCGTGCTGGATCGCGAGGGGAACCCCATCCGCACCGCGCGGCCCCGTGCGAGCAAGCAGGGCCCCAAACCTCCTTGTGCACAATGCGGCAACCCCGTGCAGCGCAGCGGCCGCAAATACTGTTCGCAACGCTGCGCTGGACTGGCGGTGAGCGCCCAGCGCCGTAAGGCTGGCGACCCACCGGCCAGCCCCGCAGCAACCTCTACTACCCTGCCAAAAAATGAACACTGAGTACCGCGACCCCTTCTACCTGATCGTGGTAGGCCGCCCGCGCTCCGGCAAAAGCCGCTGGGTACAGGAGAACATCGTGAAACACCCGGATGCCGATCCGCGCACGCTGGTGATACCAGCGAACAAGGCCGATGCCAGCGAAACATGGTCCGGTCTGCCCTCCCTTGCCGTAAGCGGGGAATACGAAGCGGACGAGCTGGACCCGAAGGGTAAGCCTCAGCTGGTCGTGCTTTCACCGCAGATGCGCTCGTTCAACCGGCCGAGCCTGTTGCATGTCACCGAGGACCAACGCCGCTTCGCCGCAGTGTACCACCCCACCCGTGGCATGCGCAATGGTGTGCTGGTGCTGGACGACATGAAGAACTACATCAAGAGCAACGCGGAGTTGCCCAGTGGTGTAGCCACCATGTTCCGGAGCCGTGGTCACCTTATGCTCGACATCGTGTGCATCGTGCACAGTTTCGACGAGATTAACCGCCAGCTCATCACCTGGGGGCCGAAACTGGTGGTGTTCGCCACCGACCTGCCACCAGGCGATGCCGCCCGGGAGAAGATCCGGAACATCGACGAGCTGGACCGCACCATTGCCCGCGTGAACCGCATCGCCAACAGTGGTGGCAACCCGTACTATCATGAGTTCTTCACCCCACAAACCATCGGTGAGTGATGCCAGGCTGCGACCGACCCACCCACCAGCTCACGGCCGAACTCACCGTGCCCGAACTGTACGTGGTGCTTGGGTATGCCTGGTACCACGCTGCCACGAGCTGCGGCACCGTGATGGCCGCGCACAACCGCCTGGCCACGGCCTGCAAGGTGGCGCTGCGGGAGGCTGGAGAGCCTGACCAGCGGATCTACGACAAGCTGGCGGGCATCATGCAGGAAATGGGCGTGGAGGCAAGCAAGTGAGCCATGGTTATGGAACGGATTATCTTCGTTGGCATGAAGCCCAAGGCCAAGAAACGGAGCGCCACCGTGCATGCGCGGGTTAGCGACCGAGCCAAAGCACGTCTGCGCCGGGGAAGCAAGCTCGGGTCGCGCTCGATGAGCGAGGAACTGGACATGATTCTATTGAGCTACTACGAAGACGCCGCTAAGCCTGCTCCCGGCCTTGGTACCAAATGGGTAGCAGAGAACAAGGGCCTGCTTATCGGTAAGCTGAAGAAGGAGGACTATGAACGAGATGACATGACGGGCTACGCTCTGCGCAAATACGCACGGACATGAAGGTTTTAATAGACGCGAACATCCCCAACAATGTCTGGCTTTGGAACAAGAGGCCCGAACATGAGGAAAGCGCATTGGTGATGCAGGCTGCGGGAAACGGGGTAATCGAAGGCATGATGACCCCGACGCTCTTTCTGTACTCCATGTTGGTGCTGGACAGTGCCATATCTGACAAGGGTGAGGTGAAGGCGAAGGGCGAAATGCTGCTGAAGTGCGTCACCATCATACCCCAGCAAAAGCGTGTGTTCATGGATGGTTTTGCCGGTGGTCTTTGGAACGACGTTGAAGACTGCTGGCAGTACCACGCGGCAAAGCGCTACAAAGACCCCATCAGCATCATAGTGACCACCGAGGCCGCGAAGTGGAACAAGAGGGGCATGGTCGGCGTCAAAGCGTACACGGCCACGGAGTTCGTGAAGAACTTCCTGTAGTGTGTGTTGACCAACGAACTGAACGCCAACTTTCATGCTCAAAACCCCGCCGTCGCGGGGTTTCGTCGTTCATGGAGCGCATGAACCGGGCGTGCCGCCTTGCAATTCATGTGCGTCTACGCCTTTCGGCGTTGTGTTGCCGGGGCGTTCGAAGGGCCTCAACATTGCCACCCATTCAACGCCACAAAAGCAACACATGGCAACACTTCAGGTCCTTTCCAAGCAACCGGCTACCGTGAGGGAAGCCCGTGACGTTAACGCGGTGAGCACCGTGGTACGGTTGAACCAAGTTCCCATCACCAATGGTGGGGCTATCGCCAACATGGCGGGCCCGCAGGGAACGAATGCACCCCTCACCAGTATCACCTTTAACCTGGTGAACGCCACGGCCGGTGCCCTCACCTACGTGATCGGCGATCCCTTCGGCATGGTGGAAGGAGCCGCCAACCCCGGTGTGCCCTGGTCGAAGGCCACCTCACTTGGCAGTGGTGGGTCCGTTGCGGCCATCACGCACAGCTTCGCCACCTCCCCGATCAGCGTGAACGGCATCAACTACATCGTGAGTGATGCCACGCAGTTCGACAACATCCCCATGTGGCACAGCGCAGGCCAGGACAACCGGTACTTCCGGCAACCCATCAACCTGACGGCCGAATTGCGGAACACGCAGTTCATCGCCACCAGGCAGACCCTGCGCTTCGTTGCCGAGCCGTTGGCCTTCAACGAATACACCGCGCTCACCGTAGCGGTGAAAGCGAACACCACGGCCAGCATCACCCTGCTGGTAGGCGCCAACGCCGCCTGAGCATGAACGGAAAGGGACCGGGCGGGTGAACCTGCCCGGTCCCATTCATGAAACTGAACTACCATGACGGTGAAGACACTTCGCGACCAGCTGCTCAGCAACCCGGCCTTCGTGGTCAACTACATCGTGGAGAACAACCCCGGAGCCGTGGAGGATCGCCTTCGCGCCATGGGTTTCATCATCAGCACGCCGGATGACATCTTCGAAACGCTCAGTGAGCTGCTGCGGGATGGCCGCCTGGATGACTTCCGTGAAGCACTCAC
Organism: uncultured Limnohabitans sp.; assembly: GCA_964530015.1. Lineage (GTDB taxonomy): Bacteria > Bacteroidota > Bacteroidia > Cytophagales > Cyclobacteriaceae > Algoriphagus. The sequence goes on from CAZGYC010000081.1 coordinate 11,879, forward strand.
CGTTCCCATCTTGACCGATGGGCGTGATGCCGCTGAACTGGCCATTGTTGCCGACATCTCCAAGGCCAACCTGCACGCCACCGACCCCGAAAGTCGGTTCACCGGGTCGGCCGGCAAGAGCTTGGTACCCGGACCGTGGAACGATGGACCAATGGGCGCGGTGAGCTACGCCGATGAGGGGGGCGGAAGCGCAAGCTTCTGGGACACGCAAGCGGCCTCCGGGCTCATTCAAGGCATCTTCGGATTGGGAGCCGGTGTGCTCACCAATTTCAACCTCTACAAGACGCCAACCACCGATGCGGCCCCGCCTCCACCGAAGTCGACGAGCAGCACCACCACCATCGTGATCGTGCTGGCCGTGATCATCCTTGCCGCAGCGCTGTTCTACCTGCTGAAGCACAAATAGCCGATGATCCCGAGCATCAATTTGGCCAGTGACAGCTTGGGGCTGGGGGGGTTCATGGGCGGGTGGGCCAACATTTTCGGCGGCAACCAGACCAACGCGCAGGCCTCCAACAACCAACTCCTTGCGCTACAGACGAGCGAGACCGAAAAGACCAAGCGCACCAATATGCTCATCAGCTTGGGGATCATGGCTTGCCTCGCACTGGTTCTCATTGCACTGATCCGCCGATGAAACAGCGCATGATGTTCGCCGCCGCCATCATCATACCCCTTGTGGTCGCGGCCATTACCGCGTACCGTTTCCGCCGAACCATCATCCCCATGATCGATCCTTCCAAATGGCTCTGGCCAGTACCGCAAAGCACCCGCGTGACTTCGAAGTTCGGTAAGCGTGTAGCGCCTACTACCGGTGCCAGCACAACGCACAATGGCATCGATATCGGAGCATCGGTGCGGGGCCGGGTGGGCGACCAGATCGTGGCCCCTTGGGATGGCACGGTCAATTGGGTTGGAACCACCACGAAAGGAGGAAACCAGCTCACCATCGTGCATACCGATGGGAAAGTGACCGGTTACGCCCACCTCCATGAGGTATTCGTGACCAAGGGCCAATCCGTCCGGCGTGGCGATCTGATCGCCACCATGGGGAACACCGGTACCAGCACGGCGGCACATCTCCATTTCACGGTTCGGCCAAGCGTTGGCGCCGACCCTATTGACCCTGAAACCATCTACGCATGAGCGCTGTGTCGAAAGCCGCAATGGGTGGGGCTACCGCCGCCGCCAAGAAGGTGATGGGCCATTGGGTATTCTGGTTGGTGCTGGCCATTGTCGCCGCCATCGTGCTCTGGAAGCTCAGCCGAAGCGCGAAAACATGGTGGAGGAACCTGAAGAAGGAGAACCGCGCCGATACCAGTGGCCAGAACATGAATGCCCAGGACGTGGCCCGGGTGAAGCGCATCGCGCAGGACTTGGCCACGGAGATACCGAAAGGATGGTGGGCCTACGACCGGGAAAAGCAGGCCGCCGCCGTAAATCAAGCCTTGGCGCTCAACGCCACGGACCTTATCTACCTGACCGATGAATACAGGTCGCTCCGGGACGGTACCACGCTACTTGAAGATCTCTCCAACGAGACCTACAACACCGAGGACGAGCACCGGTTGATAGCCCGTTTGAACGAGGTGGGGGTCCCCAAGATGGCCCTGCCGCGCATCGAAGTCCCCGAACCCGAGAGTACCGCGTCCGAGTTTCCCACGACCATGACCTACGATAAGAGCACATCATGAAAACAGCACAAGCCGCCATCATCTCCATCCTCACCATGGCATTGGCCATGTTCCTGGCCATGCAAGCCTCCGCATGGTTGGCCCGCAAGCGCCGTGAAGAGGCAAGCAAGCGCCTTGCCGATGCGGCCGTTGCGACCCAACAGGGTGCCGCCGCCGATGAGGTTGCCAACAACGAGTAGACCATGGAAAAGCAGCAGGAAACCCAGACCTATTTCATCAAGCTGGACAAGGGAGATCTCCGGCGCGTAATCGCGCTGGCCTTCAGCGCAGCCTTCATTGGGTGCCTGCTCGCCTTGGCCATCGCAACACGACGCGCCAATGGCTGAAGCAACAACCCCCATGGTCCTGCTCCAGCAGCTCACCGCACGGCGTGATGAGCTCGTGCATCAGTTGTCCACCTATCGGACCCGAGCATCGGAGCAACGGGCCCGGGCGGCAGAATGGCAACGGAAGTACGACAACACCAAGCCGAACCGCCGCGATCCAAACGACCTGGCCATGGTGGCCGATGCCACCACGCAAGCGGCCAATTTCGACCGCCTGGCCTCGGATACCGAAAGCCAGATCACCGTGGTGGAAGCTCAGATACTGAGGGCGGAAGATGATATCCGCAAGTACAACGAAGGCTTGGCGGATGCCACCAAGAACGGGCTCACCGGTGAAGCAGCGAACATCGCTGCCCAGGCACACGTGGAGGCCGCGAAAGCAAAGGCCACGACCCAACGGACGATCGCCTATGTGATCGGAGCCCTCGTGATCATTGCAGCCTTGGTCTATGCTTGGCGGAAACTCAAGGGCTGATGAAGAAGGCAATTCCCATCGTGGCCATTGTGCTGTTGATCGGCGCATTGCTGCTCACCGTCCTGAACAAAGGATGGTGGATGAAGAAGTTGCGTTCCAAGTTCGCCCTCCCCTGGCCCCCTGACCAGGACAAAGCCCAGGCGAAGAACGTATCCCTTGGCGCACTCATTCGTATGGTGCACACCGATGTCGACTACCAAGGAGGAAACCTTGCGGAACACGGCCCACCCACGGCTGAGCAGGATAAACGCTTCGACGATATCTTGAGAACCGTCGGCTTCGCTTGGTGATTCATGAAGCCTTGGCAATTGGTCAGCATAGGGGTTCTTGCCGGATTGGCCATCGCCGCGATGCTGGCCATGGTCGCCCGGAAAAAGCTGATGACCACCATGCGTGGCGACAAGCCCTTGCCCGGCGGCATGGATGCCAAACTTGAAGCATTCAGCTACGACATGCTCAATGAGCTGCTGCGATCAAACTAAAAGTGCCGACAAGCTAGCCGCTTAGCCCATGAGTACAGACCTCAAACAGATCGTGCAACTACTGGCCACCAGCGCCGTTACCGTGATGGGCAGCTATTTGTCCATCACAGCGCACATCGACAATGCCGTGGCCAACAAGGTGCACGAGGCGGTGTTGCCTATCGACAGGCGCATTTCATCCGCATGGTGGTATGCCGACAGCCTGCACCGTGTGCAGGCTATGGAGATCGAGCAGTTGCGACAACCAGTAAGAAGGAACCGGTAGCATGAACCAATCCATGGACCGCTTCACGCCCATTCCGGCCGATCAGGATGGATTCCAGCAAGCAGCCCTCAGTGGGACGATGAGCTTGCGCGACCTGGTAGCCGTACCGGCAGGCGCGAATTGTGCATGGCTGCAAGCGGACAGCGATATCCAGTTCCGCATGAATGGCGAAACCGCAGGTGCGGCCGCCCTTTTGCTCTCGAAAGGAGCTTTCCTTCCGTTGAGCAATCCGAGCATGTTGAACGGCTTAGTGCTGATCGGCAATGCCACCTTGGTAGTTCAATTCGGCATGGGAACGGTAGGCGCTATGCCTCCAGCACCGACCGCCATGGAAGGTGGTGGGGGTGGTGGTGGCGGTGTCACCAGTGTGTCGGCTACGCTGCCACTCACCAGCACGGGAGGCGATACACCGAACGTATCCATCGCACCGGGCAGCTCTATGTCGGTGCTGCAATGGAGTGGCAGCGCTTGGGACAATCGCACCGCTCAGGTCGGCCGCAGTGTGTTTGTGGACAACGTGGTGGGTAACGACGCCACCGGGCAGGCCTATAACCCACTGCGGCCTTTCCTCAGCTTCGCCGCAGCGCTGGCAGCATCGATAGCAGGCGATACTATTGTGCTGCGCACCCCTGGCACCTACGATGCCAGCGCGGAGATAATCGCCGGGCGCAATGTGATCGGGGATACCGCTCTACTTACCGGTCCAGTGCGGATAACTGGTAATGTGTTGTTACGGGTGCAACAGGTGACAGGGGACTTGTTGGTTGGATCTGCCAGTAATCTGCGGGTTAATACCGTAGTTACCGGGGCACTGAACAAAGTGGACCCAACGAACTCCTGCGTGTGCTTTTTTTCTGGCACCGTGCATGGCCTGGTGATCCTTACCGGGAACATGCATCTCCGTGCCTCGAATAGCAATTTCCCCGGCGGCATGTTCACCCCGGCGGTATCGTACGGTGCGACCCTGGAAGCCACCGGATGCACCATTGGGTCACCCACTTTGGATACTGCCGCTATTTGGCGTTCCACATCTCACGGTACAGCATTGACCGTGCGCCTCGATAAGTGCATACTCTTGAGTGCATCGGGGGCCGCCATTGCGAGCAGCGCCAACCTCATCCACATCACCACACGGGACACCGTGGCGCAGCCCAACGTAATCAGCGGAGGGCATACGCTCGTCGCCGAAAACAGCATTCTGGGAGGGGGGCCAACCAGCCAAATATTCGGCGCGGCATTGGACATGAGCCTGCCTTGGGCGAATGGCGGTGGGGGCCAGGAACCCGTGGATGGCACAGACATAGACGTAGCCGCCAACGGTGCCTATCAGGTGATCATCACTGGCGCTATGAGGACCAATGCCGGGGGGGATATACCGCAGTTCGGCCTTGCGGTGCCCTCGGGCTCGGTAATGACGGGCACCGCCAACATTGGCCCGGCGACAGAGCCGCAATACTTCAATGCGGGAACCGGTACGGTGGACGGCACCACGGGGGCCCATCTCGATGTGACGCCGTTCAGCATCTCCGCGCTGGTCTATACAAATACCAACGGTGGGCGCATCCAGCTGACGGCCGCAGCCCTCGGTGGCACCATCACGCTCTATGGCGCCACGGTCACCATCATACGATGTCGCTGATGACCGGAACAAATGCCATGCACACACCGATCACTGGCCCGGTCGGATGCCAAGCGATCACTTTGCCGGCCTCCCCGACGAGCTTGGTGGACTTATGCACGGTGCCAGTTGGGGCATACTCCGCGGTGGTGGACGGTAACGGCGGCTCATTCGCCTTCCGCCTGAACGGTGACGTGGCGGCCGGGCCCATGCTTCTGGCCCAAAAGACCCTGTTGGACAACCCGGCATCCATTGCGCAATGCATTTTGCGCACCTCCAGTGGCGGAAGCGCTGAGGTGGTGGTCCAGTTCTACAGCGGCACATCCGGCTGGTGAGCTCACAGCCCGAAGGGTGTCGCTTTTGTTTTCACGGCTTCAACGCCAGCGGGGAAATAGTGCCGCAGGTACCATTGTGTGGTTTCGATACTGGCATGATCGGCCTGCTGCATGATGTGGTGCAGGTCAACCCCATCTGATATGAGCTGCACAATCCCGCTATCGCGGAGGCTATATAGCTGCTTGTCTTTTCCCCATCCCAAGGCCTTGCGCATGGTGGCCCACCGAACCCGAATGCCATTCACCGCAGGTGGCACGGTGCCGGGCATTAGGTCCTTATCCACCACCAAATACCCCGGTGGGGCAGCATCAAGCTTGGCGGCCTTGAGATAGGGCATCATCACATCGGGGATCGTGGCCCGGCGGATACGGCGGCTTTTTGTCCGTGGTCCTTCGAGTTGCACGACCTGAGCTTGCAGGTCTACATCTCGCACCCGCAGCCTCAGCAGGTCGGCCGGGCGGAGCAGCACGTGAAACACCCACATACATACCAGGGCCATGGGTGGGTCATGGGCAAGGAACCAGCTCAGACATGCCGATCGTTGTTCAGGCTCAATGATGGTGCGCAGCTTCTCGGGCCTTCTCCGGCGTTTGATACCGTGAAAAGGGTCGTGGGTCACATAGTCCCTATCCACCAGCCATGTCCACAACAGCTTGCAGTGGCGTAGCGCATTGTTCCAGGTAGTGGCATTCACGATGCGGCTATCCAGGAAGGCATGGGCATGTTTGCGGTTGAACTCACCGACGGGGGCATTGGCCAAGCCATTCCTTTTGGCCCAAGCCAGGAAGATGTTGACCTGGGAGGTGTAGGTATCGCCATGGGTTATCAAGGGTAGGCGATGACCGAGGAAAGCCTTACAGACCTCTTGTAAGGTATGCATGGAGCGAGCGCCTACCTCTTTGTGCCATGGATTCCATCCCCCGCGCAGCTTCACGTTCAGGCGTGTGGCAAGGTCACGGGCGTAGGCCTTTCGGGCTGCAGCTCCTTTAATCCGATCGCATTTGTAGCGCTTGCGCTTGAGCTGGCCGGTATCGGGATGGAGGGCATATAGGTCTACCCAGGTGGATTTAGGGGAAAAGTGCGGCTCCGCCGGGACATAGCCCAGCACGGCCGCAGCATGGCAACGAGACATGCGCGGTTCGTGTTGTGCCACAAGGGGTTCCGGCCCTTGTCGCGTTCCAGGAACGACAATTTCCCCATCCACGATGAAAGCCGCGACAGGCGCGGCTTTCATCGTTTTTTCGTGGAGAATATCGGAGTCGAACCGATGACCTCTTGCATGCCATGCAAGCGCTCTAGCCAGCTGAGCTAATCCCCCAACATGTCCCCGTTCCGTGGAACGGGAGCGCAAATGTATCGCAAAAGGCATTACACCACACAGTGCTCCCATAAATCGATCATTCAGCCCGTGGGCGCACAGCACAACGACCCAAGAGCCCGACAGTACGGAAGGCGCCCGGCCACCGTCACCGCAACGCCATAAGCTTGCGGCCTACTATGATCATGGTATGCCCGCCACGCCCAGCGCCCGGACCTTCGCACCCGAACGGCCCCGCACTGCGGGGACCATGGAGGGAGAGCAGCGATCAGCTGCACAGGCCATACCGGCACGGGGCAGGAGAACCCCGGGTCCATCCCACCGGCATGGTGGTCGGGGTGCGGCGGTCCATCACCGTACCCCGGCACTTCCCTTGGACCACAGAGGGTGTTGAAGCACCTTTGCAGCACTTCACCAAAGCACCATGACCGGCATTTCCAGCAACAAGGCCCCGGAACCCGTTGGGCACTACCCGCACGCACGCCGCGTGGGCAACCTCCTCTTCCTTAGCGGTGTGGGCCCAAGAGCACGGGGCACGAAGCAGATCCCCGGGGTGGAGCTGGACGAGCAGGGCCGGATCCTGTCCTACAACATAGGCACC
>CAZGYC010000082.1:0-18292 GCA_964530015.1 uncultured Limnohabitans sp.
CCTACTCGGGAAGTGCGGACATGATGGTGAGGAGCTTCGACAAAAGACTGGAATCCCTCTTCAAAGTTGAGGCACCGCTGCTCGAAAAGCAATTGATGAACATCCTGGCCTACAACCTGCTGGACAACGTCAATTCCTATGTGATGCAGGAGGACGGTACCTATACCGCCAAGCATCCCGTGGGTGACGAAGCCGAATTCAACGTCCACAAGGAGTTTTTCAGGGTCACTGAAGAAGAGGTCAGGAATGTGAAATTGGTGGAGTGACTGCGGCAGGAGGACGGAAGTAGGGGATAAGGGGTAAGAAGTAAGAGGTAAGAAGTAAAAAGTAGGAAGTAAGAGGAAGGAAATAAGAAATTAGTCTGGCGAGATAGGTTTTGGGCTTTTGCTTGGTCTGAGCGCTGGGGCGAAATGTTTTTTTTCGCCAAAAAAGACCGTTTCGTTTTCAGGAATTCAGATATCTTTATGGAAATGAACCGGGAGGCGAGATGCATCCTTGATGAGTGCTAAAGTCAAAGCGTTGTAACTCTTGAAGTTGTATCCGGGTTCAGTGAAATTTGGTTATTCCATTCTTGGAAAAGCTTCTGCCCCCAAAACGGATATACAAGACACTCGGGGGAATAGAGTTACACGGATGTTATGAAAAATTTAGAGACACCCACGAATGAAAAATATTCAACGAGAAGACATCCATATCATTAGCCGAAACAGCGACTTGACAGTGCAAGCCATTGACAGAGTTTTGAAAGAAAGCGTCTATAATAACAAAGAGGCGTGGCGGAAATTCTTTAAACTGTTTATTATCAGTCTTGGTGTTGGATTTACAGTGTCGGGTATCATTTTCTTTTTTGCTTATAATTGGGCAGGCATGCACAAATTTGCCAAAATCGGGCTAACAGAAGGAGTTCTAATTTCTACAACAATATTAGTTCTTCTTCCCAAAATAAACTGCAACGTCAGAAATATTATCCTCACTGGAGCATCAGTTTTGGTGGGCATTTTATTCGCAGTGTTCGGACAGATTTACCAGACCGGAGCCAATGCTTACGACTTCTTTTTAGGTTGGACTGTTTTTGTAACACTATGGGTATTGGTTTCAAACTTTGCTCCTTTGTGGTTAGTGTATCTGGTTTTAATCAATACGACATTCATTTTCTATTCACAACAAGTTGCCAAAGATTGGTCAGAGGTTTTTATTTGCACCATGCTTTTTATTCTCAATTCGACTGTACTGATTTTCGCCATTCTTTTTGCCAAGAAAAAGGCGCCCAACTGGTTATTAAGTACAATTTCTTTAACTTCTGCAAGCTATGCGACTATCGGAATTGTTATCGGGATTTTTGACAAGTATCAATCAACTTTTTCGATATTGATTTTAATTGCCACCATAATTTTTGCATTAGGTATTTGGCACGGACTAAAAACAAAAAGCAGTTTTTATCTTTCTGTGATACCTTTTAGCCTTATTGTTATTATATCGGCTTTACTCATTGAAATATCGAACGGAAAGATATTTTTATTGGTTTGCCTTTTCATTGTTGGTAGTGTTACTTTAACCATCAAAAACCTGATTGAAATTCAAAAGAAATGGGCAAATGAGAAGTAAAGACGAGATTGAAACAGTATTGGATTATTTCCAAAATAGAGAAGATAAGCCTTTGAAACTTGATAAGGAAGCAATTGTTGCCGCTTATCAAAAAGATGACGGTAATCACTCTTTGCCAATAAAAATACTATCAGTTTTTGGGGGAATATTGGCAAGTTTGGCATTTTTTGGATTTCTTTTGGTAGCGGGATTATATAATTCCGATATTGCACTATTGGTGTTTGGAGGGATTTTTATTGCGGCTTCGATTTGGATAAACAAAGAATACAATAGGATTATCATTGATACAGGAAGCGTTTCTTCCTTTATCATCGGTTTTATACTTCTAGGACTAGGTTTTGAACAGTTAAATGCAAATAAAAGCATTGTAAGCATTTTTTTATTTTTATCGCATTGGGTTCATTGTGTATTGTCCAGAACTACATGTTGTCTTTTGTTTCTTTTTTGATAATCAATGGAAGTGTTTTGATAATTATTGTATCGAACAACGCCTACGACGTTATTCATGTTTATGTTTCCGTTCTAGCTATTACTATGACTTATCTTTTTCTAAAAGAAGCTAGAATAATAGCAACCAGCAAAGCCTTATCCAAACTTTATAATCCTCTCAGAATAGGATTGATTTTCTCCTTTATATCAGGATTGGTGTTTCTTGGAAAGAAAGATATTTTGCCTGAATCGCCTGACTATATTTGGTTGTATTCTGTCATTATAATTTTGACAATACTTTATATTGTTTCTACATTGGTTAATTTTTTTCACATAGTCGAAAGCAGAAATAAAATCGGTATTTATGCTTTTTTAATACTTGCCTTATCGGCAACAGTATTGTCTCCCGCCATATCTGGTGCTATTCTCATTATACTGTTGTGTTTTTTGGTAAACTACAAAATGGGATTGGTTTTGGGTGTCATATCATTTGTCTACTTTATTTCGCAATTCTATTACGATCTGAATTTTACTTTGCTCACCAAGTCGGCACTTTTGTTTTCCACGGGTATACTTTTTATCATACTTTATTTATTTATCTATAAGAAATTGACAGCGGATGAAAATGTATAAACGAATTATTGTACTTCTGAACCTTGTTCTTTTGTTGCTATATTTTAACCATTCTGTAATTAAGAATGAAGAGTTGTTAGAAAGTGGACAATTTGCTTTGTTGGAGCTTGCTCCGGTTGACCCTCGTTCCTTAATGCAAGGTGATTATATGGCTTTGCGGTATAAAATCTCGGAAGATATTCACTTGCAAGACATTCCCAAACGAGGGTATTGTGTCGTTCGCATTGACAGCGGTGGTGTAGCTGGCAAAATCAGGTTGCAGAAGGAAATAAATCCTTTGAATGAGGGAGAGTACCTTATCAAGTACACATCTTCTGACGACTGGAATGTTAACATCGGAGCAGAATCCTTCTTTTTTCAGGAGGGTCAAGCGGAAAAGTATGAGAAGGCAAAATACGGAGGCCTGAAAATAGACAGGGACGGAAATAGCCTGTTAATTGGACTTTATGACGAACATCAAATGGCGATTGAATAGAAAACATACCTACCAATTAGGTTCCTATTATGCTTTTATAGCCCATCCTGAAATTGGTGAGGCGCCCGCTGGAATCGGAATTTCAGTTTTTTTTGGCGCTAAAGAGTTGAATTGTAATTCCCTCCAAATCCCCAAAACAAAAGCCCCAAAACCAGATAGGTCTTGGGGCTTTCTTGTGCCTGTAGTTACTTAGCCGTTTAAGCTCCGGTGCCGGCCGCCGCATGGAGCTTGCCCAGCTCCTGGTCGATGGTCCAGAGACCAACACCCGCTTCTCCGATGATTTCGAAGAGTTCAAGCGCACGTCGGGACATGGTTTCCTCTTCCCGCTGCTCGGTCACGTACCACTGCATAAAGCTGAACGTGGCGAAATCCTTTACCGAAAAGGCATGGTCCACGATGCTGTTGATGGATTTGGTCACCTTGATTTCATGCTCCAGGATCAGCTCGAATACCTCGCGGAGTGAGTTGAAGTTGTGGCGGATCCCGGTGATCTCCGGCTGGATGGCGTGTCCGCCTGCCTCGTTCACATACTGGAAGATCTTCATCATGTGCATCCGCTCTTCATCCGCGTGGGTGTAGAGGTATTTGGCGGCATTGGCGTAGCCCATCATGTGGCACCAAGAGGCCATCGAGAGGTAGTATGCGGAGGACTTGCCTTCCATTTCCACCTGTTTATTGAGCAAAGCTTCGGTATCCGGGAGCAGGGAGCGCTGAAGCGTTACAATTTCCTTTTGTTTCATCTGTTTATATTTTGGTTTTCAAAGGTCATCCAGATAACTATCGGGAGGAATCTCGCACCTGCCTGCCGGTAGGCAGGTGCGAGATTCCTCCCAATGTGTGAGGCTTGAGTCATGCCTACCTGCCGGTAGGCAGGCTCGATTTCATAGCTGATAAAATTTATTACTTAAACTTAACCAAATCGGGGCTCATTCCATTCCAAAGAAAGCCTTTTAGAAAAGAATTTAGAATTGGTTTAATTTATTCCAGGCGGGATTACCTGGAGACCGGAAGCGGGAACACGGCCAGGCTTTCGGCGCCGGCTTCGGTGACCGACTGTACGGCGAAGAAATAGTTGTCCTTGGAATAGGGCAAGGTCAGGCTGGTCTCGGTGGTGAAAAACTTTTTCTCCCACATCGGAGCCGAAGTCTCCCGCATCAGCACGTAGTAGCCTTTCACCTTGCCGATGGCCGGAGCTTTCCAGAGGAGGGTGGATTTGTTGCCCAATCCCTGCACGTTGATCTTGACTTCTTCCGGCATTCCGGCCGAATTGGCGAGGGATGCGGCGGCGGCCAGGTTTATGGCGGACACCTTTCTGAGGTATTCAAAGTCCATGAATTCCGGCAGATCACCGTAATGGATGCCGTCTTCCACGCGGACATTCTCGTGCTGATGGTAGAAGTTTTCGTTCATCTCGGACACCCGGATGGCTGTGAAGCCATTTCTCAGAAAGGGAGTCTGGTCACCGCCCCGCAGAAACCGGTCGCTTCGATAGATCAGCTTGACCTCCATCTGGTCCACGTAGCGTTCGCCGACTTCCTTGATGTACCGGGCCAGTTGGCGGGATTTGCTGTCGTTGTCGGCACCGACGGAGCGGCGGGAAGCCGCTTCCTGCTCAGTCTCTGCGAGGGGGATCGTCTCGGAGAAAATCCGAACCTTCGTATTGTCGCTGATCAGGGTTTCGGAGGAATTGCTGTTGCCGATGATGTCGTTGTTGAGTACGCCGGCGATGTTCCAGCCTTCGGATTTGGCTTTGTCTGCCAGGTAGGTGGCTCCTTTCAGCCCCTGTTCTTCGCCCGTAAATGCAACAAAAAGGATCGTGGCCGAAAATTCCATCCTGGCCATCACCCTGGCCAGCTCCATCACCGCGGCGACTCCGCTGCCGTCGTCGTTCGCTCCGGGAGCTCCGCCCACGGCATCCATCACGTCCTTGTTTCTGGAATCCAGGTGTCCGGAGACGATGAAAATCCGGTCGTCGGCGGGATTTGTCCCTTTTAGCGTGGCGATCACATTGGCGACTTCCGAGTCGGCGGTGATCCTGCGGCCGTCTGCCGGTGTGACAAATTTCCCGATCTCGGCCGTCATCCTTCCGCCGGAGGCCTTCGCAAAGGCATTGAACTTGGACAGCACGTAGCGCTGGGCGGCAGGCATGCCGTTTTTGTCGTCCCTGCTCAGGGTATGCCTGGTGTCAAAGGCTGCCAGGTCGTGGATGTATTTGCGGAGGGAATCGGAAGATACCTCCGTGACCAGCTTTTCGATTTCCGGATTCCGGTGGACCAGGGTTTGGGCGGGGGAGTTCCCAAGCGTGAGCCCCAGAAAAAGGGTGAATAAAGTTTTGCGCATAGTAGTTTGGTTTTAACCTTAGCCCTAAATTTATCCGAATCGCATTTAACCCAAGCAACTTTTACATGAACAGCTTCGCACTTCCCCAAGCTGGGACCTATCCCTCGTTTTATCACACCTATATTTCCAAGGTTTCCGAACAAGACTATCTGGAGTTGATCCTCCATCAAGTCCGGGAGATCCGTGAATTGTTTGAATCGAAAGAGGAAGGATGGGCTACCACAGCCTATGAAGCCGGAAAGTGGACACCAAAGGAGGTGTTGGGGCATATCGCCGACACAGACCGGATCATGACTTTTCGCGCGCTTTGTTTCTCCCGTGGCGACCAAAATCCCCTTCCGGGCTTCGAGCAGGATCCCTACGTGATCAATGCCGGATACAACAAAGTACCGACCGAATTGCTCCTGGCGGATTTTGAGGCGGAGCGGACTGCGCTGGGTACTTTGATACGAACGCTAAATGAAAATGTGCTGGACAACATCGGTACCGCAAATGGCAACCTGATTTCTCCAAGATCTTTGCTGTGGATTATTCCCGGCCATTTTATCCACCATCTGAACATCCTCAAAGAACGATACTGATCTATGAATATACCGATTGCGATTATTGACGCCTTCACAAGCAAGGCCTTTTCCGGCAACCCTGCCGCAGTCTGTCTCCTCCATGCGACGCTCACGGAGCAAGAGATGCAGTCCATTGCCATGGAGATGAACCTCAGCGAAACGGCCTTTGTGAGGGGTACGCCGGAACACGGAGTCTTTTCGCTGAGATGGTTTACGCCCACTGTGGAGATCGATCTTTGCGGACATGCGACCCTCGCGTCGGCTTATTGGATGATCGAGTCAGGATGGGCGGCTGATCTGGCCATGATCCGGTTTCAGACCCGAAGCGGGGAGCTGAGGGTGAAAAATAGGGAAGGGCGGCTCACCATGGATTTCCCCTTGATTCCGACGTTTTTCGACACGCACCCGCGATTCAGCTCGGAGCTGTTTGGAAACAAAATCCTCCATGCGGCGCAACTGAAAAACAACTGGATTTTTGAGCTGGAAAGTGAACAAGCCGTGCGGGAGTTCATTCCGGACTTTGGCGAAATCGCCGAAAACAGCGAACTGGGATTTATTGTCACCGCACAGGGAGCCGGGGAGTACGACATGGTCAGCCGATTCTTTGGGCCAAATGTGGGAGTTCCCGAAGATCCCGTCACCGGATTTGCGCATTGCGCGTTGGTGGACTATTGGAACCAAAAAACCGGAAAGACCCAATTCAAAGCCTTTCAGGCAAGCCAAAGAGGAGGGGAGCTTTTGCTTGAAAAACACGATGACCGGGTGTTGATCAGCGGAAATGCGGTCAAAGTCTTGGTAGGAACCCTAGAATTGGCCTGAACCCATGCAGACCAGCCCTGTTTCCAAAGCCCACGTATCAAAGGTACTCAAGCGGATCACCGACTACTGGCTGAATGATGCCAGTTTCGTGGTGCTTTTGATCGTCCTGGTATTTACGGTTTTTATCCTGCCCATCCTGATTGACTACGAATATGCGAACATGTTTTTTGTCAATGTGGCGTTCATGTTTCTTTTCTTCACCGGCATCTGGGCCTCGGACAACAGATTGTTGATGATCCTCACCACGCTGCTTTTTCTCACACAGCTTGTCCTCAGGATTCTCAGGTTCAGCGAGCTTCCCTTGGAATTCTATTTTCTTGAGCGTCTGGTGGGTTTGGCCAACATGATCGTCTTTATATTTCTGAACATCAGATTGCTGTTTAGGGACTATGAAATCAACCTCTATCGGGTCATCGGTGCCATCAATGTCTATTTGTTGGTGGCGATTCTCGGAGCCTTTGCCCTGGAGATCATCCAGATTAGTATGGGATCTTCCCTATCCGGAGTATCCAACGAGGTGTCAGCCAAGGAACTCCTGGGCGTCGACCAGGATTTTTCGGCCTATATCTATTTCAGTATGGTCTCACTGACCACATTGGGTTTTGGGGATTATACGCCGGTCAACATCATGTCCAAGATGCTCTCCGTGATGCTTTCGACGACCGGGGTGCTCTACCCGGCGGTGGTGATTGCCAAGCTGGTCGGCTCAAGCAACGGAGAAAAGCGTTGAGAATGCCCGCTCCTGTAAAAACCTGCTTCAGCAATCGGATTTACTCGCTATTTTTTGAATAAACTTAGAGATCAAGCTATGAAGAAAATTTATCTGGGCATGTTGCTTCTCCTGTGCCATGGGCTGGCCTGGGCGCAGACGGAGCGAAAAATCGAGGTGGAGTCCAAAGTCGAGACTACTGCCGAAGTCACCGTCAAAGGCAAACGGGTTCCCTACAAAGCCACCGCAGGCACCCAGCCGGTGTGGGATGAAAAGGGAGAGCCGATTGCCTCGCTTTTCTATACGTTTTACGAACGGACCGATGTGACCGACAAAGCCAAGCGTCCCTTGGTCATCAGTTTCAACGGGGGGCCGGGTTCGGCGTCTATCTGGATGCACCTGGCCTATACCGGCCCCGTGATCCTGAATATCGATGAGGAAGGCTATCCGGTCCAGCCCTATGGCACCAAGACCAATCCCCATTCCATCCTCGATGTGGCGGACATCGTCTATATCGATCCGGTGAATACCGGCTATTCCCGCATGGTCAAGGAAGACACCCCACGAGCGACTTTCTTTGGGATCAATGCGGATATCAAGTACCTGGCCGACTGGGTGAACACCTTCGTGACCCGGGCCAATCGCTGGGCTTCTCCAAAATACCTGATTGGGGAAAGTTATGGGACGACTCGGGTGGCAGGATTGGTTTCCCAGTTACAAAATGCGCACTGGATGTACTTCAACGGCGTGATCCTGGTGTCGCCCACTGACATGGGCATCGAGCGGGAAGGCCCGGTGAAGATGGCGAATTATTGGCCGTACTATGCCGCTACGGCTTGGTATCACAAGGCTTTGCCGGCGGATCTCCAGAGCAAGGATCTGGACGAACTGTTGGCAATCGTGGAGCCTTTTGCCCTAAATGAGGTCCTTCCCGCGATGGCCAAAGGAGGGCTGCTGACCGAGGCCGAACGGGATGCCATCGCCACGAAAATGGCCTACTATTCGGGCTTGGGCAAATCGGCTATCCTGCAGTACAACCTCATGGTGCCGACGGGCTTTTTCTGGAAAGAGCTGCTCAGGGAGCGGGACGGCATGACCATCGGACGGCTGGACAGCCGATACAAGGGCTTTGACCGGATGGAGGCAGGGGATCGCTATGATTTTGATCCGGCCCTGACCAGTTGGAATCACGCCTTTGCGCCGGCATTTCAGATCTATGCCAAAAACACCCTGAAGTTCAACACGGACCTGACTTACAACCTGTTTGGCCCGGTTCACCCTTGGGAAAGAAGCAATGAAACCACCGGATACGATCTGGGGACAGCCATGCGCCAGAATCCGTACCTGCATCTGATGGTGCAGTCCGGATATTTCGACGGTGGCACGGACTATTTCAACGCCAAATACAGCACCTGGCACATCGACCCCAACGGCAAGATGAAAGACCGGATCGACTTCAAAGGCTACCGCTCAGGACACATGATGTACCTGCGTGCCGAGGATCTGGCCACTTCCAACGAGGACATCCGGATATTTATCGAGAAATCTTCGACAGCACCCAATCAACCTGCCCGGTATCAGTAGTCACAAGTGCCAAAAAGGAGATTGGTCCGGTTCTGCCCAAAAGGCCGGAATCTGGACCAATTTTTTTGCCCAAGCCCATTTTGCTCTCCACCTGTGGTCTAACGCGACTGTTTTCCGTTTATCTGGCATTCTGCCCCTGTGCTGGAAGATTTTTCCTGTCCAACACGAAAAGTTTTTGACATCCGTCGCTTTGGCTTAGATTCAGTTGACATTTAGGTTTTCAACCCAATCCAAATCCATGACATTCAGAAGCTATTCGCTGCTCCCCGTATTTTTCCTTTGGTTTGGCCTTGCGCTGGCCCAGGAAAAAAAGCCCGTACAACTCAGTGATTTGACGAAAATCATAACGGTAAACGATCCGGAAATCACGCCTGACGGGCAGGTGATCTTTGTCAAAAACTACATGGAAGCCGGAAAAGACGGAGAGTTTGACTACAAAAGCCAAGTGATTCGCCTGAACCTTTCGGACCCTTCCCAGCAGCAGGTGCTCAATAGCCCCAGTTACGACCTGTCCAGCTTTGCGCTCTCGCCTGACGGCAAGAGTCTCGCGTTTACCAAAACTTGGGAAGGAAAGCCCCAAATCTGGATTTTGCCACTGAATGGGGGGGAGGCACAGGTGTTGACTTCGGAAAAAAACGGGGCTTCCTCGCCAGTCTGGTCACCCGATGGCAGCAAGGTTCTTTTTTCCTTTTCTACCCCGCTCTGGGCAATGGAAGAAAACCCGGCTTGGGCAAATCCAAGACCCGGCCGCAGCTATGGGGATGAACCCAACTATGCGGCGATCAAGGAGGGGAAGGCTGAGGAAAAAACAACCCCCAACATGGATGGAAGCGTGGACGAACTTCGGGCTTGGCTGGCAAAGAATGCCTCCAAAAACAATCCCCGGGTCATCGACCGACTCAATTTTCTCGGAGAAAAAGGCCTGTCCACCGACATCAGTTTCCGGCATCTGGGTGTGATCGACCTGGCGACCAAGAAGAGCACCCTGCTGACTTCCGGATACCAAAGTTTTGGCAATGCGGCCTGGTCACCCGATGGTAGCTATATCCTGGCCAGCAGCGTGAAAAGTGAAGCGCATCCGGATATGTCTTGGGAGCTGGACTCGGATATCTACAAGATCACCCTGGGGGATCAATCGGCCTCGGTGTTCCTTTCTGTCGAAAACTACCGTTTTTCCGAAGCAGTATTCTCCCCCGATGGCAGTCTGATCCTGGTTTCCGGCCAAAATACTGAAGACCGGACTTTTAACCAGAGTCTGATCGGGGTGGTCAAGCCGGATGGAACTGGGTTGAAGTGGCTCACCGAAAAGCTGGATCGCCGACTCGGCGGAGCCAAGTGGGCAGATGACAGCAAGGCGGTCTATTTCACCGGCCCCAATCAGGGTGGAGTGACTTTGTACAAAAGCGAGGTCGCCAATGGCAATACGACCGAGGTGATCTCCGGACCGGTAGGCGTCAACAGTTTTGACATCCATGGAAACCAACTGGTCTATGCGCTGACCAAGGTGTCTGATCCCAGTGAACTGTATCTGGCTGATTTGGCTGGGAAAGGTGAAAAAGCACTGACACAATACAACACGGCCTGGCTGGCAGAGCGCTGGATTTCCCAACCGGAGGGGCATCAGTTTGAGCACGATGGTTTTAAGGTGGACTATTGGGTGATGCCTCCTTTTGGGCTTAAAAACGGCATCGAATATCCGACCCTTCTGGAGATGCACGGAGGCCCGACAGCGATGTGGGGACCTGGAGAATCCAGCATGTGGCATGAGTTTCAGGTGTTGGCCGGAAAAGGCTACGGCATCGTCTATGCCAATCCCCGGGGTAGTGGAGGCTATGGCAAAGACTTCCAGCGAGGCAATTTCCGGGATTGGGGGGATGGACCTGCCAAGGATGTGCTCACCGCTCTGGACAAAGCAATGGAGCAGTACGGGTGGATTGACGAAGACCAGTTGGTGCTGACAGGAGGTTCCTATGCCGGGTACCTGACCGCGTGGATCGTGGGCCATGACCATCGGTTCAAAGCAGCCTTGACGCAGCGCGGGGTCTATGAGTTGACCTTCTTTATGGGTGAGGGCAATGCTTGGAGGCTGGTGCCAAACTATTTCGGCTATCCCTGGGAAGAAGGCGTGAAGGAAATCCTGGAATACAACAGTCCCCAAACCTATGTGCAGAACATCCAGACGCCGCTGATGATCTTTCACGGGGACGTGGATCTGAGAACCGGCGTGCGGCAGTCCGAATTGCTCTACAAAAGCCTGAAGATCCTGGGCAAGCCTGTGGAATATGTGCGGTATCCAGACGAAGGCCACGAGCTCTCACGCTCGGGGAATATCCACCGGAGGATGGATCGGATAGGCAGGATTGTAGAGTTTTTTGAGCGCTACGTCACGCATCCGGAATAGGATGGATGATTTGGCCTAGGCGGAAAACAGCTTCAATATCAAATTCCCACTGCAGCTTTAAACGTCCCGAAGTCCGTAAGCGGTTCCTTGGATCCGGTCATCTGTCCGAGAAGCCCGAAAAGGTCGGTAAGCGTCTTGCCTTCCTTTCTCAGATACTGGATGGAGGTGGCTCCCTCGGATTTGGAAAGCTTTTCCTGCTTGGGCCCTTTGACCAGGGGATGGTGGTGGAAGGTGACGGAATCAAAATTATTCTCACCGATAGCCCGCGAAAGGTCGATTTGGGCCAAGGTAGCACTGTACAGATCACTTCCCCTCACGATCAAATCCACGCCGAAGTGGAGGTCATCCACCACGGAGGCAAGGTGATATGCCGGCAGTCCGTCTCTTTTTCTCACGGTGTAAAAAGCCGAATCCTGCGGGATCAGCGCAGTCTTTTTCTGATCCGGATATTCCCGGAATTGGACAAAATCCGACTCCATGGTATTCATCCTCCAGGCAACTTCCGGTTTGTCCAGAGACAGTCTCCTGTCCAGGCACTGGCCCAGATAGTAACCCGACGAGTCGAGCTGTTGGATCTTTTTTCTTGAACAGTCACAGGCAAAGACCTTTCCTCCCGACCTCAATCCGCTCAAAGCTTCCCCATACTTTCCCATTCGGTGGATTTGAGACCACTCGGTTTCGAACTCTCGGAGGTTTTTTGGCCCCAGGTCAATCTTGATTTCCAGAAAATCCAGTGTTTCGAAGATGTCCTCGACATAGCCTGTCCGGTATCTTTCCCGGTCCAGGTCATCGATGCGAAGGAGGATTTTGGCTCCGTGCTTCTCGGCCAATGCCTTGGTCAGCAGGAAGGAATGGGCATTTCCCAGGTGCAGAAACCCGCTGGGAGTAGGGGCTATACGGGTCAGACTGAAGTTCATCCTGCGAAAATAGCCAAAGCGGTCGATGAAACCATTCTTGCCCTGTGGAGAAAACAGATTGGGAAACCGCAAATCCCAGGAATCGACGGACACCAAATACCACCGCAGCGGATGGTCCTTAAGTTACTTTAACGGATGCTTTTTTCATGCCGGGCCACAATCCAGTAATTTGTGACCGAAATGAAAGCCGCCGTTTTCCTTGTTGTTTTCTTCAGCACCGTCTTTTGCGCGAATGGCCAAACCGGCTTTTCGGGCAATGTGCTGGATGCTTTTGACAAAAAGTATCTGGAAGGGGTGACCGTTTCCATCGCGGGCAAGGGGCAGACCACGACCAATTCCCGGGGATATTTTTCACTGAAAGGGGAAGAGGGAGACACACTTCGGCTCAGTTTCCCTGGATTTATCACCCACCAGCTTGTGCTCGGTGAAGACCGTTTTCTTTTGCTCCAAATCCAGGATGAGGCACGGCTGCTTCCGACCTTTCAGGTAGAGGCGGAACCCTATCGGTTCAGGTTCAAAGACGGGAAACTATACCTGGCAGAGGACGAGCCGGAGTTGGTCAAACGCCTGAGTACCGGAGTAAGTGCCGGTGCTGCACAAAATGCCGACCTGACTCCGGGTTTTGCCGTGTATGGCGTGCTGAGTTCACTTACGAAAAGAAACCGGGAGTTGAGGAGATACGAGGAAAGACTCGAATGGATCAAGCGGAGACAGGGCTACTTGGAGGTGATTGACTCGGAGTCGATCCGGACAGAACTGATGGAATCCTACCGACTGGACCGCGAAGCGTGGGACGGGATGGTCATCCGCTTCAATGCCTTTCACCTGGAGCATGAGTTTCTGGATTGGCCCAAAGACCGCGTGGCGGCCAGTCTGAGGGAATTTATCCGGATCGAATCCTACCTGGATCGCTAGGCCTTGCGCTTGAAGGACCAGGTGACAAAAAATCGGGCCACTGTCTCCCCGGAGGGGTTTGTCCCTGTAGAAACCATCGTCAGTTGACCCGTTTCCCCGGTTTTCAGGCTTTCGACCAAGCCAAACAAATCCGCTCCCTGACCGCAGGAGAAGGTAATCTTAGCGTTGGCTTTTTTGGAATATTCGGCACGAAAATCAACCACCAGCATACTGAAAGAGCCCCTGCCCGCCAGGGCCAGTTGCCCCAGTGCCCCGGTGCTCAACTCCGCCGCGCCAGCCAAAGCGGCAAAGTAGATGGATTTGAACGGGTTTTGGGACCTCCAGAAGTAGGGGATGGTCACTTCGCACCGTTCGGCTGTCAGTGTCTTGATCCTCAGCCTCCAGAAGACGGCAGACGGCAACTTGACCAGCATCGCCAACCAAAAAAACAGGGGATGGGTCATCTTTCGCTGATAGGCAAGCGCTGGGGGGGAAAGAGTCCGGGCTGGGAGCTGGGGTTCCATGGATTGGGATTTTGACCCAAAATACCAAAATTAAACAGGCTGAGGAACCTTGGTATCGTTTTTGAACCCGGAACCCTACAAAACAAGCAACAATGAAGAAGCTAACAGTGATTTTTGCGATGGGTCTTTTGGCCTATTCCTGTGCCAAAGTTCCCCTTACCGGTCGGAACGCCCTGGCGGTGGTTTCCAACGACGAGATTCAGCCCTTGGTAAATGACGAATACAAGAAGGCAATTGCCGCCGACAAGAATCTCACGAGTACTCCGGACGGACAAAAGGTCGTCCGTGTCGGGAAGAAGATGGCGGCCGCGGTAGAAGCCTACCTGATTTCGGAAGGATACCAGAGCCTGGTCGATGATTTTGCCTGGGAATTCAACCTTCTGGAAAGCAAGCAGGTGAATGCCTGGTGTATGCCCGGCGGCAAGGTGGCTTTTTACACGGGCATCATGCCCGTCGCCCAGGACGAGACAGGCATCGCCGTGGTCATGGGCCATGAGATTGCACACGCGGTAGCCTCCCATGCCCGCGAGCGGATGTCAAACGGGATGATGATCAATCTGGGAATGACGGCTTTTTCCACTGCCTTGGGCCAAAACCCGACGATGACCCAGCAGATTCTGCTTCAGTCTGTGGGTATGGGCAGCGAGCTGGGAATGCTGAGTTTCTCCAGGAAACACGAATTGGAAGCGGATGAGATGGGCTTGATCTTCATGGCCATGGCGGGATACGATCCCCGTCAGGCTCCCATTTTCTGGGAAAGGATGGCTGCGGCAGGCGGTGCTTCCCCACCGGAATTCCTCTCAACCCACCCCGGCCCGGCCCGCAGGATCGAGCGGCTAAACTCGAATATGCCCAAGGCACTGGAGTATTATAAGCAGTAGACCAGTGGGCAGTGGGCAGTCGCAGTAGACAACTAACCACTTACCGTTTACCGTTCACTGCAACACTGCCTATTGAAAAACTGCTCACTTCATTCCAAACCCCCTCAATTTAACCTGGGTAAGCTTTCGCTTGGTGTCCAGGGGAAAGTCCCCCTTCATCATCCATTCGTAGTAGCCGGGCTCCTCTTTCAGGGCTTGGTCGATGGTCTTGCCCTTGTGTTTTCCGAAGTTGAAGATCTCCTGGCCCTGGGAGTTGAAGACAAACCTGCCAGCCAAGTCCACCATCTTTTCATTGACCATCTCGTGGATTTTCCTCATGTCGTTGGTAAAAATCCCCACCTTTTTTCCCTGGAGGTCTTCGATTTCTTCCCCTTGGTACCGCTCTACCTGAGCCTGAAACACGTCCAAGGTAGCCAGCGTGTCGGCCTCGGCACTGTGGGCGTTTTCCAGGGTTCGGTTGCAGTAAAACTTGTAGGCGGAGCTCAGGTTTCTTTTTTCCATGAGAAAAAAGATTTTCTGCGCATCGAGCAGGTTCCTGTTTTCCAGGTCAAAGTCGATCCCGGATCTCAGAAATTCCTCGACCAAAAGCGGGATGTCGTACTTGAGCACATTGAAACCGCCCAAGTCGGCCGTGCCGATGAACTGATGGATCTCACGGGCAATATCCTTGAAGGCAGGTTCGTTTTTCACATCCTTGTCGTAGATCCCGTGGATCAAAGAGGCTTCCAGGGGAATCGGAATGCCGGGATTCACACGCTTGGTGTAGATCTCCCTGCCCTGGTCGGGGTGGAGCTTTACGATGGAGATTTCCACGATCCGATCGGTCCCTACGTTGGTGCCGGTCGCTTCCAGGTCAAAAAATGCAACGGGGTTTCTTAGATTAAGCTTCATTTGAGTTGAATTTCGCCTTTAAAGGTTCGAGATCCAGGTTGTCATAGTTTCCCGAACTCATCAAAAGCAGGTTTGTATTGGTGTAATTTTGGGAGTCAAGATACTCCTTTAACGCACGACTTTCGGTAAAGAGCATCAAATCCGGTCTTTTAAATCCCCCCCGAAGTGTGGCCTGGTCCATGAGCTCCAGCTTTTTCAGCGCGACGGCATGGGGATTTAGGTAGATCACGGCCACGTCGGCTTCGTCCATCGTGTTGGCGTAGTTGGGAAGAAAGTCCCGGCTCAGCGAAGAATAGGTATGAAGCTCCTGGACTGCGATGAGTTTCCGATCCGGAAATTGGGTTTTCACCGCATTGACAGTCGCTTTCAGCTTGGAAGGTGCATGGGCAAAGTCCCTGAAGAGCGTGCCGCTCTTGCTTGAAGCCAGGATTTCCTGGCGTTTCGCCGCACCCTTGAAGCCGGGGATTGATTGATAAAACTGTTCCTTCGAGACTCCCAAAGCCCGGCAGATTTCCATGGCGCCTTGCAGGTTTTGCAGGTTGTGATCGCCAAAAATCCCGATTTCCAGCAAGCCGGAGCCGGTTTTGAGGAAGGTCTTTCCGTCGATGATTTCGGCAGGATGCGCTCGATAGGGAGTTTTTTGACCGGGGGTCGAAGACTTTTCCGCAGCTTCCTTAACCAAGGGATCTACCGCACAATAGAGCAACTCTCCATTTGTGGGAGTCTGATCCATCAGCTTGGCAAACTGCGCCTTATAGTCTTCAAAATCCGGGAAGACATTGAAATGGTCCCAAGCAATGCCGCTGACCAGTGCAATGTCGTGATGGTAGTGGAAAAACTTCGGGGTTCGGTCGATGGGAGAGGTCAGGTACTCATCCCCTTCGATCACCATGACGGGAGCATCCGAAAGTCCTACCATCAGGTCAAAGCCTTCGATCTGCGCGCCGACGAGGTAGTCAAAATCCACCTTTTGGTCCTGGAGCACATGGAGAATCATGGAGGTGATGGAGGTTTTTCCATGCGACCCGGCGATCACCACACGTTTTTTATCCTGGCTTTGGTTGTAGATGAATTCCGGGAATGAATAAACCGGTACGCCCAATTCCTGGGCCCTGAGCAGTTCGGGATTGTCTATCCGGGCGTGCATCCCCAGGATAATCCCATCCAGGTCGGCGGTAATTTTCCCGGGAAACCAGCCGTAGGCAGCAGGCAAGATTCCGGCCTTCTCCAGCCGGGTGCGGGAAGGCTCGTAGATCTCGTCGTCGGAACCGCTGACTTGGTAGCCCTTTCGGACCAGGGCGAGGGCCAGATTGTGCATCACTGCTCCACCGATTGCGATGAAGTGGTATTTTTTCATGGGGGAAAACTTTGTCCGCCAAACTTAAAAATAAAACACGGGTGCTCAGGGACTAATCTTTTTTCATTTTCGAGTTTTTTTGAGCGGAGATGTTTTTGGCTATTTTCGGACAAAATTCTTCGAATAATGCTGGAAGACAAGTATGCTTACCTGATCCTTTCGCTGCTGTATATGCTGGCTTGGCTGGTGGTTTATGTGAAAAACCCGTGGAAAAGCGGCATGGTCAAGGTATGTGCGATCGGAGGATTGATGGGTGTTGTGGCAGAGGTTTGGTATTTCTACGACTATTGGCGGCCGCCTACCTTATTTGGAATCGGGATCGTGGGGATCGAGGATTTTATCATCGGCTTCGCGATGTTTGGAGTAGGCGGATATATCCATTCCTCCTTCACCAAAAGAGAAATAAACTATGACTATCAAACTCCTGCCAAAAACCGGGACTTCTTCTACCTCTGGCTGATCGGCTGTGCCAGCCTCACGGTTTTCACTTTTATCGTGAAGATCCATTCTGGTTACACCACCTTCCTGACATTCTTGGCTTTATCCATCTACATCTGGATCCAAAGACCGGATTTGATCGGACTATCCCTGCTATCGGGAGGGGCGGTGATGTTGATCACGATCCTGATTTATTACATCACTTTTCGGCTCCTGTTTCCCCATTTTTGGGATACGTACGGGATGCTGGATGAGACTTATATGGGGGCTACGGTTGTTGGGATCCCGCTTTCCGAGATCCTCTGGCACTCAAGCTGGGGGATGCTTTGCTCGATGTTTAGGGGCTACCGCAATGGAGTTTATTACAAGGAAAGCACCTGATCGGGGCGAGGGAAACTGCTTTTGGAGCTTTTTTGGTCAAAAGGATACGATGGAGGGCAACTCAGGCTTGCCCACGGTTTTGGATCGAACCAAGGTGGATTCTGGTGGATTCTGCTACAGGCAAAAAGCGAGGTGTTTCTCTCTGAGCCCTCAAAAAAGTTTGTCAGGGTCAGCCGGACAGGAGTTCCGAACAAGGCTTGAAAGCTCCTGTTTTTTCTCCTCAGGGTTCTCTGTGGTGAAAAATTTCTTTGCGTTCCTCCGCCGCGGTCTCGCGGTTAAAAATTTCCCGCTGCCGGGACGGTGCTTCACGCCTTTCATTCCCATCCTGTTTTGGGAGTCCGAAATGGTGTTTTCGGCTTTTTCAACGGAAATGAAGAGATTGTTTTGAAAGCGGTGTCCCTGTGATCGGGGCTTGGTTTTTGCGGAAATGCCCATGTTGATAAGTTTTGTA
>CAZGYC010000083.1:0-16547 GCA_964530015.1 uncultured Limnohabitans sp.
TTTTCTGACTCGGCGCTCATCGGTGATTATATTATACCAAGTATCTCGGGTTTCTGTCAACTACTAGAGAACTAGCTTGCCCGATCTTCTGGGCGCACGGCCGACTGACAGCGGCCTGCCCATCAAGTACAAAGTTGTACGAAATGGGGTGTTTGGTTTTGGCGGCGATATTGACTGCAGCGTTATGGTCTGCGTCTAATATTACGCCGTCAGAACCGTAATAACGTCTTCCTCTTTTTTCTCCATCCCGCTCACCGGTTCGGTGGTCGGTCTGAGAAGTGAAAGACGGGTCAACCATAGTAACAGTTTTCCTCAACAGAGGTGCCTTATACGAGATGACCTGGCTCAACATATAAAATGGAACTTGAGATATCTTATTCTTGTTTTGATTCTTATGTTTCTTTTTCTTAAGACCTGAAAGGTCTTCAAGAACTATTACATCAGCTTCGGTATCTTGAAGAATGCGGTTAGCCAGATGATGAGTCTGGTTTCTATTCATCGCCGCTTCTTTCCGCCGCAACTTCTTCAAGTGTCGCTTTGCTTCTTTGGCGTTGCGGTCTAAATCTATCTTAGATTGAAGCTCACGTTTGAGATAACGAAGCTTTCTCTTTCTGGCGTTAAACTCTTTATCCTGATAAAACTTACCTTCTGACGTCACCGCCGCCATTCTGATACCCAGGTCTACGCCTATGGCAAGTTCTTCTTTTGGTTTAAGGACGGGAATCTTAAATGAAAGTGCAATCCATATTTCATCATCTTTGACAAATAGTTCTGGGTCGCAAAAATTGTAAGTGTCTAATAGCTCTTGTAATCTTGGATATAGTTCCAATTCTGCGGTTATTGTTTTATAAATCTCTAAAGTAGAGAATTTAAATATTCCATCACCTTTATAAGTATAAAGATTATGATCTAATCTCATTGACAAGGCTTTCTTTTCTACCGGCTTATCTATCTTATGTTTATTAGATTTGATGGAACGATAAGTAGACAGACACTCTTGTTCTGCACGAATTACCACCTGAGCAGGAATTTCGGGATAAGATTCTCTAAAGGGATAGTATACTAAAGAGTGTAATTCTGTTATGGAGTTTTTAGTTCCTTTTTCAAATCTAACCTGACTACAATAATCGAAGGCAAGACGTTGGGCTTCGAGAACAGCAATTAGTTTCTCGGGAGCCTCGCACCTCAACCTTGTAGTGTACGTTAGGATTTGTTCCATACGATTAATAGTAAAGTCCACACGGTGGAAACTACGTTGAAGAATTCTAATTAAGCAAAACATCTTATCTTCTATTGCGAAGAAGCGGGTTTCTATGGTCTTTGACGGTTAAATTACCTCTATTAACTTTAAATAATTCTCCGCTTTGTAAAATAGGTAGCGGTGTCGGTTGCGGCTTTACCACTTTATTAGCTTGTGTTGGATACCCGGACATAGTATGTATACGAGCTGTTGTCTGGGCGTTGAGTCCTGCCGCAGAACCATTACCCGTATGTCTTACTGCTCGATTCGGAGTATTACGGCCAACAGAAATGGCGGCTGCTTTAGACGTTGCAGGGCCAGTAGTTTGGTTGCCGATATTCCTCGCAAGCTTGGCAAAACCTAACATTAACTACCTAATCTTTGTGCCAAAATGCTGCTGGAATTAGAGTTTGCGTTGCTTAATTGATAAGCGTTGCTGTTATAAATAGTAGAGCTGCCATTGGGTAAAACCCCTTGTATGGCGCCTGATAGCGCACGGGCATCTGGTACGTTATTTGCTGTGATTATATACCTTGTGGAGCCACCAAGACCACTGGCCATATTAGTCTGAACACCTTGGTTTGCTAATATAGATTCGTATTTACTATCTTGGGGAATAAGTGGGTATGGGTTTGCCGCGGAAATATCTCTATCACCCTTAATGAGACGGTGGGCTATTCCTGCTATTGCGAAAAGTCCAAGCCCCATCAAGCCAGAGCGGACGTTCTTCGCTAATTGAGTCTCACCCGTGATATGAGCCATACCGAATCGAGTCATCCTCGTACGATAGGGTCCTCTCGCTGCGCTTATTACGTCTTCGGCTACCTGGTCTCCAGCAGTTCTAAGGGTCTGAGCAAGTTCACCTAATTGTCGTGGTACATGAACGCCTTCTTGGCCGACTTCACTATATACGAATCGGCCCATACCTTCGAAAATATCGTCATCCATACCGCCAAATGGAATAAAATCAGCCTCAGCCATTGACCAGCCGCCCTCTTCAATTAAACCAGCTCCAGCGAATACAGTTCTTTCCCTACGGGCTCGTTCCCAAGCTTCACGCATTAAGACATTTCTGCGATTAGTGTCTATTACTGCATTAGCGGTATCTGTGTATCTGTAGGTTTGGGAGCCTGGGTCGTATTGAATGAAATCGTCTAACTGAAAATCGCTGGTTATGCGGCCGATAGCATTGAATGTAGAGTCTTCATTAAGGGCTCTGTTATATATACTCTCTACGGTTAATGTGGTGTCAGGTAATTCGCTGGCTTGATTTAATATTGAAAGGTTGCCGCCGGAATCCAACAACACTCTGGCTATCGCCAAGATGTCATCTCGTTTCATGTTGTCTAACTGAGCAATAGTGCGCACATGAATACCTTCTCGACCTATAGAATCTAAGAAGGTGCTATCAGATGTTTTTAAAGCCTTGGCAAGTTCGCCTTCCCAATCAGCTGTCTTACGCATTTGGTTAGCAGTTTCGATGTCGTTAATTAACATCCTAGCTCGTTCTAACTGAGCTGGGGTAAAATCATCCCCGATATCAGCTGACAGATTAGCCCTTGTTATCCTTTTGCTATTTTCATCCAGCTCTTCAGTCCATTCCAGTGTCGCTCTTTGCTGACGTTGCCTTTCAGTTTGTCTTGCTTTGATATCGGTATCTGGCAGCAAGAATCCTTGACCACCATAGCCACGTGCTAATGCATCGGCTTGTTCTTTGTCTCCTACTAGATTGCCAGCCTCGTCGTATCTGAGTAAGCGTTCAGTGAAAGTAGTTGGGTCTATTCCAGCTTTGAAATTGATGTTGTTGGCGGCGGCGAAATCATCTAACTCTCGGATGATTCTGCCAAGCTCTTCCATGTTGCTGCTAAGCCCAGCTTTAGCAATCCGAGCTACTTCTTCGGAACCAACTTCACCCTTAACCACGGCGTCAATTAATGCTTCGCGGTCGATTCTGGTAAGAGTCTTATTCTTCAAAATCCTGTCTAACTCAGACCTCATTCTTTGGTCTACATGGTTCTCTTGAAAATAATCTAAGTGTGAGCTAATAAATTCATCGATAAGAGTATACTGGTTGATCGCCCGACCAAGTACTCCGCCGTCTTGCTGGGCGCTTTCCAAGGCCTCTCTAACGAACTTGGCATCGAATACCCGAGAGTCTCTTGTCGCTGCCTTCGTAATCTCTGGCATCTTGAAATATTTATCGTAGTATTCGTTATAGCCTTCATACATATACTCGAATACACCACCGGTCCACGTACCAGTTCGCATAGCTTCTCTTTCTGCTGCTACCGATTGAGCAATCTTAGAGGTCTTACGATTGGTTATTTGCTTCATGGACTTGGTAATTGAACTTTGGCTATAACCTCCTTCTACGTTGTATCTTGAACCGGCGGGGGTAGGCAATCCGTTCTTGCCAACCGTTGCCACATCTAAGTCTCGTATAAAGTTTTGTTGATAAATACCAACTCTGCCCTTTTTATCTAATAACTCTACTTCTCTACCTGAGAAATAATCATCAAGAGCCTTTTTATGTTGGTTAACTTCTTTTGCCCACTGTCTCACTTCTTCTGGGGTAGCCTTGCCATTCTTTTGCAGCTGCTCCATTTTCTTCATTTTCTCTTCGTGAAGCCTATATTCTTCTCTTACTGCCCAGGGTATATTCTTGTCATGTGTAATATCAGCATCGAAGATGTAATATTCTCCCATTTGGTTCGGGTCGCGGTAAACAGCTTGCAGGATTCTTTTGGTCTTATGGTCATATCTATAGAAGCCATAGAAATCGTCGTCGAAGTCGAACCCGCCCATAGCTTCTCGGACAGCTTTAGTGTCACGTCCCGAGATGCCATATTTACCTCTCTTATGGTCCACTCGTATTACACCCATAGGGGTTTCGCGGCGAGTGAAACCTGTCGATTCCAGGTGCATCCGTGAGGAGCCTTCCATCGGGAATCTACCACTCAACGCACGAGCTTCAACACCATCTATCGTGTAAGTCCCGCCTTGTTTAGCTGAGATGAAGTAGTGGTCTTTTACTTGTTTAATAAGTTGCTCTGTAATAAAGGGGTCTTTGGTTAGGTCGCCGCCATTAGCTAAAAACACCTTTAGCCTATTGCCGAAGGCCTGTGCCTCTCTCATTTTGACTGCTTCGGCCGGGTCTAAACCATGTATGGGCGTCGTTCTAATCTGTTCAATCATCTCCATTATGCCATCGGGGATGCGACCTTGCTGAATTGCTTGTATATCTTTTTCGATAGCGTTTCTTAAACTGGCGTTAAGATACCCGCCTGGGTCGATTAGTCCGCTGAATGTAGCTGTGGTAAGAGTGTTAGACACTGCCGTCTTAGGCTTGGCGACTCGCTGTAGTGTCGCCCAAGACATCGCAGGTCTACTGGTTGGTGGTGTGAACTCCTTAATCTTTTCATTCACAGACATAGTCATAAAGTCTATTTTCTGTATTACTTCGCTCTTTTTAAGATTAGGATTCATTACTTTGTTCAGTCGGAAGAACTCATCGTCAGAGATTACTGTGGCTTCAGCTTTACCGAATATGAAGTCTTCATCGGTTCCATACTTAACGCCATTGAAAGCTCTAAGCGTAAAAGAGATTCCTTCTTCAGCCTCCCTCTTCATCTCCCTTATATTGTCGCCGATATCTTTAATTTCTTTTGCCTTCTGCAAGTACTCTCGGCTGCCAGTAACGAGTCTACTATTAGCCAATCCATCCTGCATAACTTTTTGGGCTTCTTCCATTTGAGTCATTACTCTGTCAAAAGAGGATCGCGACATCAACATCGTACCATCAGCCATTTGGTCTAAGGCTTCATCTACGAATTGCTTAGCTGTCTTATATTTCTTAGTCCCAGTGCTAAGCTTCTCTGCTTTGGCTCCCATATTCTCAAGGGTAGCCATTAGGTTCATGTCGGTTCTAAAATATTGAGCAGGATCATAAACGACGAAGGATACTCTACGCCCAGACTTTGGACCGTAGATTAGCTCCGCTTCAGTTTCGTTGGTGAATGCCTTAATGCGCTTGAAAGGCGCGCCTTCGGCTTTAGGGTTAATGCCGAGGACTTCCAATATCCTCTTCATCCCCTGCATTTCGCCTTTTTCTTCCATCTGTAATATGGTAGAAGTGCTTGAATCTACTATGGTAAGACCCAATCCACGGCCAGTCAGTTCTTCTATGCGGTCAGCGGCGTGTTTGCCTGCCATATTATATGACATTATATTGAACTTAACACCATACAAGTCTTCAAGCATCTTGAGACGCCTGTTGCCTGCGGGGCCAGTCATAGTTGAAGCTGTACGTTGTCTGTTTATTGGGCTAAAAGCTTCTGTAAAAGCTGAAGCTAAATAATCTGTGTTGGTTTGGCCAGGGAGTCTTGGTATCGGCGCTTCCCTATTCAGCAGCGAATATACGATTTCGTTATCCTCACCCTGAGTGCCTATTTGCAAGGTAGGGAATATATTTTCCAATCCCTTTAAGCCGCCAATAAGCTTGGTTGCGGCAGTGCGGAACCCACCACTGGATGCAAATAGTCTACCGAAATTAGGGTTGTTAATCAGGTCGTCTAACACTTCAGGTTCCTGCTCTTAGTTGGAACGAATCGCCATTAGAGAATGGTGTGGGTTGTTGGCTTACGGTTCCTGGCACACCCATAGAACTGAGCAATCTCATAAGCTTGGAACTAACACTTCTTCCGGATTCCTTACTGAATACTTGGGGATAGGCTGGGTTAATGAGATTAGCTTCTTGGAGTTGCTGCGGATAATAACCCATCTGCGCCATATCCAAGCCCATATGTTGGCCCATCTTTATCTTAATAGTATCCATATCCGTGTAAGGAGACCAGAAGCTTGATTCGGGGTCCGGAAGTTCTCTACCTTGGAAGTATTCTTGCAGGTCAGGAAGCTTCTCTACTTTTTGGCCCCAAGCAGCTTGCAGTAGTCTTCTTTCTAATCTGCCTGCTGTAGAAAGGATTTGTTCTCTTTCTCTTTCCGGCGCATACATCATTGCTTCAAAGTGTTCACGTTTACGCTTTGGTACTGCTTGGGCGAGTTGTTCTGGTGTGGCGTTAAGGTTTGCGCCATACATCGTTTGAGAAGATTCCCTTAAGAAGTATTGTGCCGCGGCGGAATCCCCTGCTTCATATGCCCTATTAGCATTAGTCATAGAATGCATATAAGACAAAATGTCGACTTGTTCTTCTAAAGCCAGTTCCTTCTTTCTGGTCTTGGGA
Organism: uncultured Limnohabitans sp.; assembly: GCA_964530015.1. Classification (GTDB taxonomy): domain Bacteria; phylum Bacteroidota; class Bacteroidia; order Cytophagales; family Cyclobacteriaceae; genus Algoriphagus. The sequence goes on from CAZGYC010000083.1 coordinate 6,481, forward strand.
ATAAAGCGTCTTCCGGTGATGGCTTCGTAGGCGCTACCATATGCCGAGGCGGCTAACCCAGTTGCGCCACCCACAACCCCACCCATTGCTTTAGCTCTGGTTGTAGAGCCAAACATCGCCCCAACAATAGACATTGAAGATGCTCCATGCCACCAGTCTCGTTGTGTAGAACGTTGTACCATTGGGTCTATGAAAGAGTTTTTCGGGGACAACCAGTCTGGATATGTCGCTCCGTAAACATTATCTCGTTCCCAATCTTCAAGGGCTGTTCTTGTGCGCAAAAACTTTGAATTAGCGAATGAGTCATAGTGGGCGATTTGTTCAAATAGCTTATTTACACCAAACTTAATCGGATGTTGTGCGGCAAGTTGTGCCATCTCTGGGATTGATTTGTCTTGGTATTTATACGGCGTGAATTCATTCGCCATACCAACAGCTTCTACTTGGGCTCTGGTTTGTCTAATCTTTGCTTGTTGTAGTGGCGAAAGATTCATCGAATCAATCTGTCTATCTAAAGCCCTATAGTTATCGCCATATGGGTCTAAGTCGCCTAAGATGTCGTGAATATCGACCATTCCGTACATCTGGCCAGGTTGGTCGGGGAATCGCTGAGTTGTTCTATTGCGGCCGGTACCGGGCAATCTAATGGTGGCATCGGGTAATTGGCCGTATGGGTCTCCTTGAGTGAGATTATTCATAGAGCCAGGACCTGGCAACCAGGGATATTGCTGTCCTATTAGGTTAGGGATGCCATTGACGTAGTTAATGCCTTGTTGTTCGCGCGGAATGAATCGCCTTAAGACTTCAGAGACTTCGAGGTTAGCCATTCGGCCACCCATCGCCCCCATCGGGACGTCACCCATGCCACCTAGATTAAGGCCCCAGAAAGAACGGGAAGTCGAATAACCCTTGTCGGCAGACTGCAATACTGGGGCCGATGGAGTATAGTCTTGAGAACCGATACCTAAAGCTTGTCGGGTTGCGCCGAAACCAAAGCCATAGATACCGGCCATTTCTTGAGTCTCGAATCCGAATCTACCAGCTCGTTGTTTGTTCTGGCTTGCTCTAACCACTGCTTCGGCCGGAACCACATTGCCACCATAACGGTTGACCATGCCAGTACCTTGAGCTACAAGAGGCGCGTATACTCCAGAATACCCTCCACCTTGGGAAGCGTTCTGGTACATTGTGCTAACACTGTTAGCTGTTCCTATTGTAGTAGCTGAAGCAATGCCTCTTGGATTAGTATAGTTATTAGCTCCGTAGAATGGTGTAGTGGAAGAAGTCCCTATTCCTGCTGCTGCATAGCCAGCATTAATATTGCTTTGGTTAAATGATACTGCATTGATTGATATTGCGCCGCCCTGACCAACTGGGGTATAAGATGCAAGGGCTGCGGCGGTTTCTTGTTCGTGCATTCTAACTGTAGGCTTTATTACCCTACCCACCGTGGCGTTTAGTGCAGAGTTAAGCGGACCAAATGGACCTGTGAAATATTGACCTGATACTGGATAAGGCCTCGACTCTGCGTTTTGACGTTCAAATCGATAGGGATCGAGTGGTCTTAGCGGCGAAAAGTCATATCCAAAGGCCAGACGCTCCATTGGAGTCTGGTTCATCTCTGGGGTGTATTCGCCACCTGCTTTAAGGCGCTGATACCAAGAAGGTCTAAAGTATTGGATGCGGCCACCCTTAAAAGCCGTGTTACTGTTCAAGAGCCAGTATCTACCACTCCGTACTGGTACTTCGCCTTCATATAGCTCTTCACGTTTTTGAGCTGCTGTTTGCCCGCCCGGAATCAGCCCCGCTGTTGCGATTTGACTCTCGGCAATCCCCTTTGCCGCAATCCCGGCGAAGAATGGACTATAGACTCTGTTGCCTTCTTCGTCTTTTTTGTTGGCGAAACCACCAATCGTTCTATCGACTTCTAAGGCCATTGTACCCGCCACGTAGGCCGGGAGTACCCTTTTACCGATTACGCCTCTTAGATAGAAGTCTAGGGGGCTCTTATAGCGACTTAGATCCAGTCCTAAACCTATAGTTTCGAAATACCCATTTACACGAGCTGCCATATGGGTAGAGAACAGGCTACCGGTGGTGATCGCATCTGGGTCGGACCAAGACCCGCCTAATATCCCTTTAGCCGTTTTCAGTGGGCTGGCACTAAATCCAGTCGCCATTGTAGGGACGAATGTGTATGCTGAGCCTATTGCGTTTATCTCGGTCGGGCCTTGATATTCCGCTGGAGCGAATCTGGATTTGGCAGCTTGCCACAACCCACCCGTTTTACCTTCAACTTCAGTTGAGTATTTGCCGTATTCGCCGAAAAGACCCTTGCCTTTTACCGATGCCATGGTATCTTCTAATACTGCGGCATTGAGTTCTGGACGCCATTGACCTTTTACGCTATCGAATACCTTATTCTTTGAGTGTTGCAACTGCAGCGAAAGGATTGCTGTTCTGGTTTCGGAGCGTTCCAGTTTGGAAATCTTGCCCTGAGTAAACATTTCGTCTACTTCACTAAGCATCCGAGATACTCGTTGGCCAAAGTCCATATTACCAGAACCAATCTGGTCGCTACGAAGGACTAAGTATTCTGATAGCTCAGAACGTAATTGGTCTATTCTTCTTGAAACACCTACGGTTTTAATGTTTTGAGGTGCGGGCAAGGCGCCAAAGTCGGTCTGGTTGTCGAACTGCGCCAGAAGTCGCTTGAGAGGCCCCTGTGAGCGCGCTAGAGCGGCGCGGCCGGCGTCTGACAGTGGTTCTTCTAAATCGTTAGTTAGAAGCTGCCTAATGCCTTGTGGCATCGTTGAGTCAGATGCCTGAAGAAGTGAAACCGGCGAGGCATAATCAATTAATCCCTTACGAATAAATTGCTGCAATGGTCGTTCTGAGAAGCCATAGCCCTTCAGTTGACCTATCATAGCGTCCATACCCTCTGAAAGTATGGCGCTTGTTCTTATATCGTCGGGACCTATTGAGTGGTCAGCTATTCCTTTAGCTAATCTTCTTGGATTCCGATATGACTCTGGTCGTTTGCGTAAAGCAGCATAAAGTCTGTTTATAGTTGATTCTTTGCCGCCGACTAATTGGTTCTCTTGTCTCGTTGCGACGTTGAATATCTTGCGCCAACCCTCTTGAGGTTCGGGCGAAGAGCTTTGGCCTAAATACAGCTCCGAATAGCGACCCGTCATTGCAAGACGATTAGCTAAGAATGGCCTATATTCTCCAGCGTACTGCTGACTCTTAGCTTCGTGGCTAAAGATAGAACCCTTTAACCCGAATAGTTTACCTTTAGATTTGCCGGGATTCCGGATATACATAAATAGGTCCGGGTCATCAAGACCACCTAAACCTACTTTACGTTGAGCTACGTTTTGTAATGAATACTTACCAGCGAATTGAATGGGTGCGGCTTGACGGGCTGATTGTCTTGAGCCGTGAAAAGCCAGAGACGCTGGGTTGAAGTTAAGAATAGGAATCTTAGTTTCGGTAGCAAGGGTATCAAGGGTTTTTGCGAATCCGCGGCGAATCCTACCTACATCAATTACCCTGCCTGATGCCGAGCGATAAACTCCAGGCATCTTCAGCGACGATAGGGCTTGGTCTAAGACATCATAACCCGGACGTTCCAAACCGGTATGGGCTTTAGCTCTACCTTCTACAATCTTATTAATCTGAGCTTGGACACCTGGAGCGTGTCCGGCGAAATACCCACTGTCTTGAGCTTCTTTGATACTAAGAGAACTAAAACCTAAAAGGTTCTTTCCGCCGCCAGCCTTCACTACCTTTTTGTCTACAAGATATCCTAATAGACGGGTCTTATCATCTGCGTCTATACCACGTTCTTTAATATAGTCTTTTAGAACGCCTAAACTATGTGGGTTTCCCGCCGCATCAACAGGACGAATCCCCATTGCTTTAGCAGTATTTCTTACCAGATAGTTTTCATTAGCCCCAAGACTATTCTTTAGGTCAAAGTAATCTACCCTACGAGCAGCAATAGTCTGACCAACGTGTTCCGGAATCATCTTTTCCGTGACGTGATTTAGATAACTCTCGAACTTAGCCTTTAGGATTATCTGTTGGCCCTTAGAGCTAAAGGTTTGGTCCGCTAAGTTAACTGCTCGCTGGAAATCATCAAGCCCAATCTTGTCTAAGCCGATTCTGAACCCAGCTGAATGGTCTTGAAGTTCTTTCCACCAAGTACTTTCGTCGGTTGTTTGGCTTACTTTCTTGCCAAGCTGGAACCTTGAAGCTAATATAGCTCCCGTGTTTTCGGCTTTTGCTTGAGGTGCGGCGATTACCGAAGAATGGGAGACGAAACGGACAGCGGAATCTTCGTCTAATCCTACGCCGACAAGCTTTTGGACTAAGGTATCTTTATATTGTTGTTCTCTAACAGTGTTATAAAGAGAGCCACCTGGGCCATTTACGCCCGATGCTACATCTTCAGAAGAGTGAATTGAGCGAATACCCAACTTCTGCATCTGGTCAGCGACTTGTTCGATGTGGGTGCCGCCACCCTTTTGCATGAAGTCTCTAACACGTTGACCACGGAATGGGTCTGCTCCGTCAGCATCTAATTGCTTGAGGGTTTTGTGGCCCCAGAGAACATCTTGCCAGTCATCATGGGTTTTGCCGGTTTCACTAAAAGTCTCTTTGAACTTGGTTATACCTGTTCGCATACCCTTGAACGGGCCAGGCATCGAGTCGAGTGCTTGATTGCGGAAACCAGTATCTCCGAATAAGTTCTTGAACCGGTCAAAGTTGCGTTTAGCAAAGCTACCTGAAGCTGCGCCAGGCTTAGTCGGCGCTACGACATTAGCCGCTTTAGTAAGCTCTTTAATTCCACGACGTTCTTTAGACATCGCTTCAACGGCATTAGAGAATGCACCCAAAGACTGACTTGAAAACTTAACCGTAGAGTTGACTACATCTCCGGCTTTGACACCGAGTTGTTCTAAGATAGCTTGAGTCGTTAAGACGCCTTGGGAATGGCCTTGCCCGCCACCGGGGGCAGACATTGCTTTGGCGAATTTCTTGACCGTCTGGTTTCCGCCCGCCATACCTAATTCGAACGGCAGTATATTAACGGTTGTGTTTTTAACTGTCTCCCAGGCGAAATCGCCTAATACATCTACAGGATTAGCCCAGTTAACCTTACGCTCTTTGTTATCACCGGTAAGTGGGTCTATGATTGCTTTGTCAGCAAAATAGAATACTGGCATCTCATATGGGAGTCTACGGGCCTGGCGAACTAAGCGTTGTTGTAGTTCGTCGCGGAATTGCCACTCGGGGATATCTCTACCTGCGTCACGCTCCACCATTCGATAGGCTCGACTATCGGTGCGGGTGACCTGATCCTTAATCCACCTACCGCTTTCAGGGTCTCGTTTGGCAAAGATGGTTAGATCATTAGGGTCTACTACCTTACGGGAGACGCCTTCTAATTCATCGAAGAACTGTTGTAGCTTACGAGTCTTGAGTAGTCCAGCTTCAGCTTGGCCTGCGTATTTACCGCCGCCCCTGGCAACTTCATGGGCTAATTGGCCTAAATGAACACCACCGTGGCTTGCTACTTTACCCGCTACGTGCAGCGACACCATAGACGCAGCTGCTATTGCGGCGAACTTTAATACAGGTTTATCACCTAAGTATTTAGCAATGGCTCCGGATTCAGCTGAAACACCTGACTCTACGGAATCCTCGTTCGGTTCGCCTTGAATCAAGGGCAGGCCAAAACCTATGTTTTGCCGTGAACCCTTGTCTTGTATCACTTGTTATTCCTTGTTATTGAAGACCGTGGAGCTTTCTGGCGATTGGGTCATTCGGGTCAAAACGACCCTCTATCTTTTCAAGTAAGTCTAAATCAAAGCCTTGGAAAGCATCGAGTGCTTGTTTATTATTGTAGACTCTTTCTCTCGTTTGGGATTCGAGATTATCTTGTTGTATACGCTTTAATAGTTCTTCTTTAGAAGAAGGCTTGGGCTTTTGTTTAGGTGCCGCGGGGGCGACCTCAGGAACGACTTCTTCTTCGCCTTCCAATTGGAAACTTAACTCAATCTGAGCGTCCATCCCAGCTAAGGCAGCTTGAAGCTTTAAAATCTTCTCTGATAAAATAAGTTTCTCTATAAGTTCTAGTAATGTATATTTATCAAGTTCGTCATCGGTATAAGCTGGCATTGCGGATAAGATATAGGACTTGATGTCCAGTATAATATCGGTTGCCAGTCGTTGACGAGCTGACGACATTGAGTGTGCAATATACTCAGCACTCGTGATACCAGAGATAACAAGAACTTCTTCGGAGATGTTATGTACGATTCCCGGCGAAACATCATCCATATCCTCCCTTGGATGTAATAAACAAGCCTCGAAACAAAACTCTTCTATCTCAAAGCTTGACTTGGTTCCCTTGGATATAAAGAACTCTACTAACTTAACCTCTTTGACAGTAAGAGCCCTAAACAAATACTCGGTGCCAGAATCATCCGACACCGAGTAAATATGAGAATAAGTTTCTTTTAGTAGTTGTTTTACATCATCCACTTAGTACATTTCCCGTAGTCCCACTGCGCTGAATCCTGAGCGCTCCAGGATTTGCTGGGAGACCAGTGTTGGGATACCGGCTAAGATATCATCGAAGTCTTGCTTTGAATAATCGGGCCACAGAACACAAGTCCGACAGATTAGCTCTTCGTTGAACATCGCTACTTCTGACTCTAAGAGTTCAGTTGCGGCAGCTTCTACTTGGCGCGAAATCAAAGCATACTCAGAACGCTTTAGTGGTCTCCAAGCAATATGTTCATCGAACGAGATGCTCGTGACGTAGATGCTCTTATGGGTTTCTTTCCAACCCAACATAATGCCCGCCGTTGGACCCCCTGACCAAATCTCTGTTTCAGGGTCTACATCAGAGAGAGCTTGAATATCATCTTCGTATTCGTCTTCCTCTTCAGCGTCGAAGTCGTGTGCTTGTTCTATTTCTACTTCGTCTTCTTCTACGGCGACGGCTTCTTTCTCGCCTGCCATCTTTACTGTTGCCATACATTTCTCTTTATCTGTAGGTTAAATTTCCACCAGCCGCTGTAGTTTGCGGCAGCTGATTCGGTACGTTCATTGTATCGGGGTTTGCGACGATTCGCTCATCTCTTGCCAAGAAAGTATAAGTCTCTAATATTGGGTCGCCGCTGGAATCAAACTCTACAGACTTAGATGTCAGTTCTATATTCTCTAATAGTATCTTAGAGGGCATCTTTGTGATATTATCGTTTTGCACTAAGCGTTCGTTTGTGTTAGTGAACATTGCTGAGTTCGACGCGAAATCCTTCTTTATCTCATCCACTCTTAGGTTGGGATTATTAGAATAAAGAGAGGTCTCTTGAATACCGTATTTGATTAAGAAGTTAAACGGCGGGTGGATGCTGAACAGATGATTCTCGTTAGCAGTCTTATTGTTATCGTAAGTCCGTTTCCAATACCGTTCAATATTAGCTTCATCACCATCTAATAGCCTAATTGAATAAGCGCCAGTGGATTGTGCTTGTGAGGTTCTGGCGCGAATCCCTGCACTTTTAGCAATCTGATACATTAAAAGCTGCGGCTCTGTCACGACGAGCGAGAATGCTCCGGATATGATTCTGGTTCCACGGAGCATCGCATCATAGGTATAACTGAATGCCCCGTAGATAGGAGTCTTCTCCTGCTGAATTTGATAGCCGAACGCATAGATTGGCAAGAACTCATTGTCGTCTAATGCGTCAATCTTCACCTTGATGTCTTGACCGGTGAAAAAGTAATTGAAGTAAGGGTTGACTACATTACCGTAAGCTTCAAATGACGTAGCCCATTGTTCATATAGACGGGCTTCTTCTTCCGTCCACCAAGACCCTTCTGAATAAGATGATACTGCAGTAGATGCTGATTGTGTTTTCTTTGCGACGAAAGAAACGCCACTGCTGGTATTAGGGGCGTAAGCTAAATATCTGTTAGACATTATAGAACTCTACATCTCCCTTATCTGCTGCATCAATCGGAACCATCGGCTCTATACCAAGCGCCATAAAAGTATACTGCGATTCGGTGACGAGGTCTTCGATGGACATTGTGCCGCCCTCATCCACAATCTTAACGCCCAATATCTTCATCCGGGAAAATGAACCGTATTCATTAGATGCTGTAATAACAACATCAAACGGTGGCAACATGTCAGCCAAGGGATACATCGGAGACTGCCCGGTACTGTATCCGTCAGACATCGTGCCTGATACTAATTGACGATACTGCTGTAAGCGATAAAAGGTGTATGTTTCGAAGTTTACGAAAATCATACTCCCTGCAACGGTACGGTTCCCCCCAACGAAACCGGCTGGGTTCACCTGGCCGAGTAGCCTTACCGGTTTTGCCTCACGGTGAATAGAATACGACAGCGTCTGTAAATCACCGAGGATTAGTGGCTTGGGTTCATTCGGAACGATTATCTGGGCCGTGATATCAGTACCAGAATAACTACGATACGTGAAATTACGTGAGTCTAAATCAGCCCGTGTTTGTGTAATCGGAATGATGTCGTTTGCGTCAGCCACTATTAACCTTCAAAGGGTTCTAAAGAATTGACCCCAAAGGTTGTCAGGGTCAGGTTGAGCTTAGGCCGAACCCGCTAACTACTGCAGAATCAATGGTGCCGTCAGTCTCATCAAATCCACGAGTAGTTGGAATCATAGGACCAAGCTCACGAGCTACATAAGTCATTGACTCTTCAATGGTGATGTCATCCATTGACACGCCGGAGCCCTCGTTGATTAGCTCTACGCCGTAGATGGCGCGAACTGCTGCTTGACCATACTCGTTAGCAAAGGTAATGGTAATATCCATTGGAAGGATTTGGTCGGCATAGTAGGGGAGCGCCGAAGAGACCCCGAAGTCAGTACTCGTGACCTCGGAGATGTTCGCGGCGATATTGGAGTTCATATTAGGAAGCAGGTTCCAGTTGCGAGTCCAAATACGGAAGTTATCATTAGAGACGTTCTTGGCAATGACCGAATATAGTGCGGGGCGGTCAAAGGTAGTGAACATCATTGAACCAGCGATACCCCGCTTGCCACGTGAGAAGCTACGGGGGTTGGGGCTGCCGAGAGTAAAGATTGGAGCCTTCTCTCTCGTGACGCTCCAGGTAATTGCCGAAAGAGTACCGACAGTCGTCCCCGCAACGGTAGCGACAATATCGGCTCCCGAGAAGCTGGTATAAGTATTACCATACTTCTCAAAAGTGTTGTCGGTTCTTAAATCAATTGCCATTTTATATCCTTATCAGAAGTTGACCGATACTGAAATGATTACTTCTCTCAGTTCAAAGGCCGGGGTGAGGGCGAGGTCTACGCTTGCTTTGTTCTCCCGTGGCGAATACATTACTCGGAAGTCTGAGTTATTGATAGCGCCAAGCTTTTGCATGGACTGTAGAGCAGACGAAATCTGTGTCTGGAATGCTTGCTGACGGTCCAGAGACATTGTCTCGCCGACGTAGTTCTGGGCGATCTGACGAACAAGCTTGACTGCATCAAATACGATGCGGACCGTGGTAAGACGGTTGTAGTCGCTGGTTGCCAGTGCAAAAGTGGTGCCATCGATATAGCGGGGGGTGCGCTGGAAATCGATACCAACTGAAACCAGACCCTTGTTGTTCGTCGCCTCAAGCTGGGTACGGGTTGGATTGTAGCGAACTCGGTCTATGTTCGGTACTGGCTTGCCAGTGGTGGCTGACCAAGCGTCAAGTCGTGCGATGGCTGCGGCGTAAGAACAAGCGCCGTTCTGCCAGCCCCAAGACATTGGAGCACCAAGAACGTGTACTTCAGTAGCAATTACACTAATAAGGTGGCCTGAGGTAGGAGCTGTAATAGTCTCTTTATTTACCAAGTCAGTGAAGTTCAGCCCAGTTGCGACTTCTTGTGGAGTAGGAGTTTCCCGGCCAACAATACCCTTGACCCCAATAACGCCGATAACAGGGTGAGAGTTGACGGTAATGTTATTGCAGGCCTCTCCAAGCTTCTTAGCCCAGCTATTGG
>CAZGYC010000083.1:16647-18167 GCA_964530015.1 uncultured Limnohabitans sp.
GAGTTGACGGTAATGTTATTGCAGGCCTCTCCAAGCTTCTTAGCCCAGCTATTGGCTGCAGTTGAGTTGTTGTCTGCGTAGAAGTAATCATCTGAGCCGCCACCCGGTGTTGCCGGTGTCGCTACGTCATCCCAGTCAAGAGTAGTAGAACCAGAACCATAGAGGACCAAGATGTCAGCACGAGCGGCTTCTGCTGCTGCAGCGGCGGCATTGAAGAGTTGGTCGCCAGTATAAGAATAGCTGGCCGAAGTAATTACTGCGGTGCCCTGGGTAAAGACGGTGTCGGAAGGAAGCGCAATTACTGCTACCCGAGGCGCACCGGCTGTAGTAAGCTCGTAATATGCCTTGTGAATCTGAGAGTTCTCTCCGAAGTTAGCAATTATGTCTTGTTCGGAACTTGAGAGGTAAGCGGTAAGGTCGGGAGCATCGGCGGTAGCTGCATTCCCTCGTTTCGCAATAACTGCAACAAGTGGCCCACCAGGTAGGTCCGTCCGAGGCAGGTTATAAAACCGGTCTAAGATTGTAGTTTTGACTCCAGGAAGTGCCATTCGTTGCCTTTTCCTTGTGTATTGACAGCTGTGTATTCAGAATTGAATCTTCTGTAATAGTAATCTGATGGCTGTATTAACTACAATCAGCTGAAGATTGGGTTCCCAGCTTCGTTTAACAGATTTTCCCCGCCTTCCACGGTTATTGGATGCAGACGAGTTATTTCACCGAACATAACCTCATTAGCTTCTGGGCCTGGGTTATCGGTATTAACTCGCACGTCAAGACGTACGGCTTCAAGAACCTCTCGCTTGATGATTATCATCTTCTGCAGAATTGCTAAATACATCGCAGAACGATAAGCCATATCTTGACCGAATCTTGTTTGGTCTCTGTCAGCTACTCGTCTGCTATAGAAAATGTCTTGTGCACCGGCATATCTGAACTCAGGCATCAGCACAATCATAAAGTCTTCGAAGGCTTCTATAATCTCTTCTGCTGTTCTTGGGTCGTGGTGTACTGCGGTGAACTCTATTAAGTGGTCAAATTTCTGAATGTAGATTGCGCCTTGAAAGTTATCAGAGTCTGTCTGGACTACGTCTTCCATAAACCGTGGTTTTAGGTTGTCCGCCGAAGACTTCTTATTCTCTAAAGAATATACGATATAGCCCTTTTCTGCATTGAACTTATTGCGGTTCCCCATTGGGACGAACTCTATTTCTGGGTGGGCTCTTGTCCATAGTTTATCTATTAAGTCTATGAGTTGTAGATATGTAAGGTTGCCGCGGGAACGAAGATGGTCATCTCTGGGACGTTGGTCGCCAATAGGTGGGAACTCGGCGGAAAGATTGAATCGATTAATAAAGTTGGTATTTGGGTTAACCTGTTCTACTTGTTCCATGTCAACTACCAACACCTATATTTACTTCGAAGTAGATATTTCTAATACCGAAGATTGGAGTCAAGCTTGCCGTGATTGTGGCTTGACCTAATCTGGATGGGAAATCTACTACTACGTTGTAATCTTTGAT
>CAZGYC010000084.1:0-1696 GCA_964530015.1 uncultured Limnohabitans sp.
AAGTCGAGGCCATCTTGTAATTTTCAATTACTGGCAGAATAGCGTATATCCATATTGAAAAATCGTGCGATGAACTCTCAAAATCTAAAACAAGCCGTTCCGTTTTTCAGGGTCACTTCCATGGTGAACTCCCTGGAGTTTTACGTCCGGGGTTTGGGATTTGAGGTAAAGGTCGAATGGAAACCAAACGGGCCAACCGAATGGTGCTGGCTCGAAAGAGACGGGGTGGCGCTGATGCTTCAGGAGTATCGGGAGGGATTTTTGCCGACAGTGCCCCTTGGAACGGGATGCGCTGTTTGCATCATCTGCCGGGATGCCTTGGAGCTCTATGGGGAATTTTCCCAAAGAAACCTCAGTCCCGAAGAGCCTTTCGTGGGCAATGGCATGTGGGTGGTGACCATCCGGGATCCTGACGGATACGAGCTGGCCTTCGAGAGCCTCACCGACGTCCCGGAAGAGACCCGCTATTCGGACTGGGTCAATTCCAAAAAGACGGATTAAGTCGATTCAAGAAACCAACGCACCTACTGTTTGGGCTGGTTTGGAAGGGAGACTGAGGGCTTTTTTGCATCTTTTTCCGCCTGATTTTGTGCCAAATCCGTCCTAAAAACCGCCGAAAAAACCGCATACAGTTCCGGATGTTTTTCCTTGAACAGCCTTGGCCTTTCGAAGAAATACTCTCCCGTCACCGCCAAAAACTCCTGGGGATTGGTCGCTCCATAGAGATTGATGTCGCTCCTGCCTTCCAGCATTTGCGCGGTGTTTTTCTTGATCAGGTCTATCCAAGGCAGGACAAACTGACGCGTCATGAAGATCGCCGGGATTCCGTCCACCACCCCGTCCTGTTTGTCAAAAAGGTGGATAAATTCATGAATCCCCACATTTTCTTTGTCGTCCCTGTTCTCAAATCCCTGCCAAAGCGCAGGTTTGGAAAAGATCACCAGATTGCCCATCATCCCCCCGCTTCCAGCCATCCCCGCGATGTCCCTGTCTCCTTCCGAAAAGTTGAACTCTTCGGTAAAAAGGTCTGGGTAAAGCAAGACCTCCACCAGCGTCTTGTATTCCCACTCCGGAAATCCAAAAATCGGGATGATCGCACTACTGGCCACCAAAAGCCTGTCTTCCCAACTCACGCCGGTCTTGACCCCCGTGACTTTGATCCCCTGGAGAAATCCCAGAATCCTCGATTCAAACACCCGTTTTTCCTCCCCATCAAGTTCTTCGTAGAAGCGAACCTTCCGGAGAAGAAACCCGCTCCAGTCAGCCGGAAAGACCTCGGGCACTTCCAATCCGCTTTTTCTGGGCCTGAAGAAAGCCCATGCCAGAAGGAGCAGGAGAACTGAAGCAAACAGAAGGGTGAAAATCGTCATGGGTGTTTTCAGAAACGGCTTCTCCCAATGGAAAATCCTGATTTTTCGACTAAATTAAACGAAAATCCCAAGGAAAACGCGGACACAAGCCTCGAGGCGCCAGTGTTTTTCTATCCCAAAAAACCAACCAATTACCCCACTTTTTATGAAAAAGATCGAAACCGAAATCCGCATTCCCGCCTCTCCGGCCCAGGTTTGGGCGGTATTGGCTGACTTCGAAAATTACCCCCAATGGAATCCCTTTCTCCGGTCCATCAAAGGCCCAAAGGCAGTTGGTGAAACCATTGAAGTCAAGATCCAACCTCCCGGAGGAAGCGGGATGACCT
>CAZGYC010000084.1:1796-3968 GCA_964530015.1 uncultured Limnohabitans sp.
GTTGGTGAAACCATTGAAGTCAAGATCCAACCTCCCGGAGGAAGCGGGATGACCTTTCGGCCGGAGGTCTTACGCTTTGATGAGGGTAAAGAATTTCGATGGAAAGGAAAGCTATTCGTCCAGGGAATCTTTGACGGAGAACATTATTTTATCCTGCAGAAAAAAGGCGAAAAGGAAACCCAGTTGATTCATGGCGAAATCTTTTCAGGATTTTTGGTGGGCATGCTGAGTGGCATGCTTTCCAAGACCGAAGAAGGTTTTAAGCTGATGAATGAGGCGCTCAAAACCGAATGTGAAAAACAGCCCAAATGAATAATCGATGGATCTAATCCCCCAAGTCACCCATTTTCTTGATCAGCTCGACCATCCTTTGAGAAAGGAAATCGAACTGCTCAGAGCGGTCCTCTTGACAGTAGACGAAGCGATCGGCGAAAACACTAAGTGGATTAGACCTAATTATACCTTTGCCGGGGAAGATCGGATCGCTGTAAAGATCCCACCATCACAGATGATTCAGCTGTTCTTTCACCGGGGTGTGAAAAAACAGGTGCAACTTAAAAAACGTCTGATCCAGGATCCATTCGGATTGCTCGACAAGAATGAAAATCACCGGGCGATCCCCGGATTTCGCAGGCAGAAGAGATTTCCGCTCGCCGGGAGTAACCTGCCTTCCTGATTGATACATGGCTAAAAAGCAAGTAATCTACCGTTCTTCCCCCTCCTGCATTCCAAATTAATGCCGCTTAGCTCTCTAAAACCAATGAAAACATCCGGATACTTAATACTCTTGCTGCTCGTCTTTGGATGCCAAAAGAAATCAGAAAAAGCTACCCGCATTTTTGACGTGCATATCCATGGCACGGAAGACCCAAATTCCCAGGCCAGCCACTTGGAGGAGGCAGGCGTTTACAAGGCAGCCATCAGTACTTCCTGGGATCTGCAGGACAAGTACAGAGATCAACAGTCACCGGAATTACTATTTGGACTTATGTTCCCATGTCCTGTCGGCAAAGTCCCCTACAGCAGCCAGCCCTGTTTTGCAGATGGAGGCGACTGGCCTAAAGTGGATTGGGTTGAGGAGCAAATCAAAGCCGGTAGGATTGACTTTCTTGGCGAGCTGCTAAACCAATACTATGGGATCACACCGGCTGACTCAGCGATGTTCCCCTTTTATCAGCTCGCTGAAAAGTACAATTTGCCTATAGGCATCCACACAGGTGGCGCCGGACCCAATCACGGCAGTCCGAACTTCCAATGGGAGCTCGGGGAGCCGAATCTGCTCAAGCCCATCCTTAAGGCTTTCCCGTCAATGAGGCTGTGGATCATGCACAGCGGGGATCAGCACTACATCCAGACGATCCAAATCATGCAGGAATTTCCAGGTGTTTATTCGGATATTTCTGTGATTGCCAATCCTGACATCGTGGACAAAGCCCGTTTCTATGCTACGATGAAAGTCCTTTATGACGCCGGATTAGAGGATCGTTTAATGTTTGCATCTGACAATGGAGACATAGGAAAGATGGTCTCGGCCATTGAGGAATTGGACTTTCTAAATGATGTCCAAAAGGACAAACTCTTTTTCAAAAATGCCGAGGAGTTTTTTGGGGATCCAAGATGAATTCACTCATTTCCCGGAAATATGGTCAAGTCTGAGGTAAAAAATTATCGTCTCAGTTCCTTTATCTGCTCTGGACTTTCAATCACTGTTTCATTGTATTGCAGCGTCCAGCCCATCGACTTGGTCAGGATATAGATATTGAGCAGCTCACTCATCAAGCGCTCCCGAGCGTCATCCTTCAGGCCCGAAGCCTCAATTTTTTCACGGATGCGGGCGCTCACTGAGTTCTTGATCTTGTTGTAATCCTTGGCTTCAAACTTATTGAAGTAGTCTTGGGTCACATCGTAGTATTCGATCTCCGGGTAAATATTGACCACCGGCTCGGGAATGCTTTTCAGAATGACCGTTTTCCCCGCTTCATCTATTTCGGTTTCCAGTTTCCGCAGGTCGTATTCGACGGTTGCTTTGGCATTGACCACGACCAGGGCCTTCTTGTCGGAAGTGATCATGTTCAGGAACAGGTTTTGGGAGTTTTTGAAGGTGAAAACCTGGGAATAGTAGCCCTCCGTCACGATCAGCTTCCCGACGCTCAGGATCTGCTGCTGAATCAG
>CAZGYC010000084.1:4068-8422 GCA_964530015.1 uncultured Limnohabitans sp.
TAGAGATTGGAAGTGAGCATCAGCTCATTGACCCCGGTATATCGAATCAATTCGGCAAGACCCTGTTTAACATACTCTTTGGTTCCAACAAAGGTTACCGACATCATATTTTGAATCGCAGCGGCTTCGGCTTCGTTCCAGATCTGAGCCATATCCTTTACAGGCGGACGAAGGGGATAGGATTTTCCCCGGATGATCCCCAAGGCCATCTGATAAAAGGACGTGGCCAGAAAATGCGCTTCGTCCTCCGTATCTGCCGCAATCACATTGACACAGGCCATCACAAAAGGTTCCCTGAGATATTCGGATGGCCGAAAATGATCCCGGTAATACTTCACCGCCTGGATAAAATACGCCGGGGCAAAATGGCTGGCAAAGACATAGGGCAACCCACGCTCTGCTGCCAGGATCGCGCTGCTCATGCTGGATCCCAATATATAAATCGGCACGTCCAGTCCCTCTGCCGGGAATGCCCGGACATCCGAGCGGCAGTTGTCCAGGGAAAAATACCGCTGCAAATCCTCCAGATCCTGTGGAAAATCATTGACGGTCTCTACTCTTCCCCTCCTCAACGCGGAGGCGGTTCTCTGGTCTGTCCCCGGCGCGCGTCCCAGTCCGAGGTCGATTCGTCCGGGATAGAGCCGTTCCAGTGTCCCGATCTCTTCGGCCACCATGAGCGCGCTGTGGTTGGGCATCATGATTCCACCCGACCCGACGCGGATCGAACGGGTACCTCCGGCGATGTACCCCATCAAGACCACAGGCGCCGAACTCCCCACATAGGGCATGTTGTGATGTTCGGCCAGCCAGATCCTTTGGTAGCCCCAGGCTTCCGCATGTCTGGCCAGATCCAGGCTTCGGGCATAGGCATCGGCAGCGTCGGATCCTTCCCGGATCAGGGCAAGGTCAAGGATTGAAAACGGGAATGGGTGTGGCATGGGCAGTACTGGATTACAGTTCAGAAAAACCAGCAATCCGCCCGATTCGTTCGCGTGGGAAAACTTTTGCCTGCTTCTTTTGCGCTTTTCAAAATTTCCGACCCCCTCAAAAAAAATCCGCAGTCCTACCAAAACTCGGGGAAGGCTTTATCTTTGCACCCTCAAACACTATAAAACCATGAACGCATTCAAAGGCACCGGGGTGGCACTTGTCACGCCATTTCATGACGACCAATCGATAGATTTTGCGGGGCTGAAGCGCCTGGTCGATCATGTGGTTTCCGGCGGAGTGGATTATCTGGTGGTACTGGGTACTACCGGCGAATCGGCTACACTAAACTCTTCGGAAAAGAAACAGGTGCTCAAGGCCTGCCTGGAATACAATGCCGGCCGCGTTCCGGTGATGCTTGGGATCGGCGGCAACAATACCCATGCGATAGTGAATGAGATCAAAAACACCGATTTCTACGGGGTGGCGGCAGTGCTTTCCGTCAGTCCCTATTACAACAAGCCCAGCCAGGAAGGAATCGTCGCGCACTACACCGCCATCGCCGATGCGTCTCCTGCCCCGGTGGTTTTATACAACATTCCCGGCCGCACCATGTCCAATATGACCGCGGCTACCACCCTCAGGCTTTCCCACCATCCCAATATCGTGGGGATGAAAGAGGCCAGCGGCAACCTGGAGCAGTGCATGCAGATCGCTGCGGCCATGCCCAAGGACTTCCTGCTGCTCTCCGGGGACGACCTGATGACCAAGGCGATGATGGGCATCGGAGGCAGCGGCGTGATCTCCGTTTTGGCAAATGCCCTCCCCGAACGCTTCAAAAAACTGACTCACGGAACCCACGAAGAGGCACTGCAGATCACATTCTCACTGCTCCACCTGAACAGCCTCATGTACCTGGAAGGAAACCCCGTGGGCGTCAAAAACCTGCTGCTGCACCTGGGAATCCTGGAAAGCGACCAGGTGAGACTGCCCATGCTCCGCGCCAGCCTGGAGCTGAGCAACCAGATCAAAGCCGCCTACCAGCACTGAGTCCGGCATGTCTCCCCTGTCTATTTCCCAACTGACCGAACAGATCCGGCTAACGCTGGAAAACGAACTGGAGCCGGTCTATTGGGTGGTGGGTGAATTGGCCGACTTTCGCCAGGCTCCGCAGGGACACGTGTACTTCGAACTGGTCGAAAAACAGGGAACCCAAGTCCTGGCCAAGATCCGGTCCAACCTCTGGCAGTTTACCTACCGCACCGTAGCCGCGAAATTTGAGTCAGTGACGGGAACAGGCCTGAAAAACGGCATGAAAGTCCTTGCCCAAGTGGCGGTCAATTACCATCCCGTGTATGGCCTCAGCGTGAATGTGAAGGACATTGATCCTTCCTTTTCCCTGGGAGAAAGGGCCCGGCTGCGCCAGGAAACCATCGACCGACTGACCCGCGAAGGACTGGTCCGGCTAAACGCCCGCCATGAACTTCCCCCGGTCATCCAGCGGATCGCGGTAGTTTCGAGTGCCACGGCAGCGGGCTACGGGGATTTCGCCAACCAAATCGACCAAAACAGCTACGGGTACAAAGTTTACCACAAGCTGTTCAACTCCCTGATGCAGGGCAACGAGGCGGTGACAAGCCTGCTTTCAGCCTTGGAAAGGATAAAAGCAGGGATTCCAAAATCCGGTTTTGACGCAGTCATCATCATCCGGGGCGGAGGTGCCCAGTTGGATCTGGACTGCTTTGACGACTACCGGCTGGGTGCGGAGATTGCCAATTTCCCCTTGCCTGTCTTCACTGGGATCGGCCACGAGCGGGACGAGACGGTGGCGGATCTGGTCGCGCATACCCGCCTGAAAACCCCCACCGCCGTGGCTGAGTTTCTGCTGTCCGGCTTTCGGGAATTTGAGGAAAATCTGGGCATGGTGATGCAAAGATTGGACAGGTCCACGCGGCTGCAGCTCAGGGAGGAAGAAAACAAAATCCACCAGTATGCCCTCCGAACCAAGTCGCTGGCCAAAGCCCGGATTTCCCTGGAGGCAGAAACCGTAAAAAACCGGATCAAGCGGATCGAATCGGCAGCCAAAAACCGGCTGAAAATCCAGGAGTCCAACCTCGCCAATCTGGAAAAGGAAATAAGGAAGAGCCTGGACGTCTTTGTCCAGAAGCAGGGCGAAAAGCTGGAAAACCGGGAAACACTCTTGCGCCAACTGGATCCAAACTCCATCCTGAAACGGGGATATACCCGTACCGAAGTGGACGGAGTCCCCATCCATCTGGCGAAACCCGAGCCCGGTGACCAGATGCTGACCATCACCCGGGACCGGAAGATCAAAAGTACCATCAACCAAATCGAAGAAAAATGAAAGAACAAAGCTATACCGAAGCCATGGCCCGACTCGAGTCCATCCTCAGCCAACTCGAAGAGGGAAACAAATCCGTGGATGAGCTTTCGGATCTGGTGAAGGAAGCCGCCGAACTGGTAAAACACTGCCGGGCAAAATTACGGACTGCCGAATCAGACATCCAAGACGCGTTCCAGGACACCTAATATCCGGCGCACCGCTCCATCGTCATAAGTAGCGAATAACCAGTACCGACAGGTCTCTTGGCATGTTTGTTGCGAAAACAAATCCCTCAGACCCTCCTATCAGGACCTTTTCCAATGAAGCCCCCAGTAAAAAATCTTTCGTTCCTATTTTTGTTCTTTTGTTCGGGAGCGCTTATGGCCCAAAACTTTTACAAAGAGCGGATTTCCAAAGACAATATCGTGACCATCGGTTTCGGGCCTTCCTTTGCCTATCTGGACAATGGCGGGCAGTACCGGGATTGGAATTTTGAAATCAAGCCTTCCGTGTCGCTCGCACTGACCAAAAAACTGAACCCAACCTTTGATCTGAGAACCACACTGGGCTATCAATACATCAGCAGCGGGGGCAATCCGAGCTATGCTGTCCGGGATGCCTGGTATGAAAGTTTCTCGTCTTTCACCGCCAAGGGCCCCGCCTACTATTTTGACCTGATACCCAGCATCAACCTGATCAAGTTTGACAACCACATGTACCGAAGCCTGTTCAATCTCTATGGGGGCTTTGGACTGGGGGTGATGCATGTGAGGACTCGGCAGACCAAATCCTTCAGCAGCGAAGAGGAGCCTACCAAACACCAGATCACCACGGGGTACGTGCCCGTCAGGGCTGGCCTGAGCTACAAGGTCGGCCCCTATTCCGACATCGCGGGAGAGGGCACCATGCTCCTGACCTTCACGGACAATCTCGACGGGAATGTGGGCTTCAACCGCTTCGGGGACCATCTCTTCCAAGCCCAGCTTGTGTACAGGCGGTATTTCGTGCCCAAAGACAAAAACTGAGTCCAAGAGCCAAGAATTGGGTATCAAGACGCAAGTATCAAGTATCAAGAGCCGAGAA
>CAZGYC010000084.1:8522-10046 GCA_964530015.1 uncultured Limnohabitans sp.
ACCCAGATTTGCCCAACGATTAACTTTTAACGCTTAACGCCTTTAACGCTGAACTTCCGTCCAACACCCAACGCTTCCCCACTTGATCTTTTGGCGAAAGAGGCTTACTTTCAGTGGAAAGACCTTTCAGCAAGATGGCCCAGCAGCAAGTTTTTATATCCTACGCATGGGGAGGGGAAAGTGAGCTCGTCGCAGACGAAATAGAGGCGATCCTCAATGCCAATTCCTTCCACTTGGTCCGGGACAAAACTGACCTAGGGTTCAAAGGACTCATCCGGGAGTTTATGGAGCAGATCGGCCAGGGCAACCTCGTGGTGCTGGTCATCAGCGACAAATACCTGAAGTCCAAAAACTGCATGTTTGAACTGCTGGAAGTTGCCAAAAAGGGAGAATTCCACAGCCGGATTTTCCCGGTAGTCCTTTCGGATGCGGACATCTACGACTCCCTGGGGATTGTCAACTACCTCAAGCATTGGGATCAAAAGATCAAAGAGCTCAACGCCCGCGTCAAGGAGCTGGACAATCTTGCCGACACCCGGAAAGTCCAGGAAGACATCAACCTCTACACCGACATCCGCGGTGCCATCGATGAGCTCGCCGGCAAGCTCGGCAACATGAATACGCTGACCCTGGAGCTCATGCGTGCCAAAGAATATCGGCCGCTGTTGGATGCTTTGCTGGAAAAAGCGGCTCCTGCGCCAACTCCCGGGCCATCCAAAAAAGAAGGCAAGGTGCTGTACCACATCCCGGGAATGATGCAGGTGGATCGGTGGACCCGGTGTACAGTCCGCCTTGCCTGGGAGGAACTTTTGCTTGTCGAGGGCTTGAAAATACCGGAGGAGGATCGGGTCATCGAATCCATCCGGCTGGGAAATGTGATGCAGGTCGCCTTGAGCGAGGGCAGAGACGGACACAATTTTGAGATCAAAGCGCTGAACAACGAGGAGCAGTTCATCTTCACGGACGACTTTACCGAATGGCTGTATGATGTCAAGCCCCTTTCGGCAGGCGATTTCACCCTCATCCTGCGGGTGACATTGATCCAGCTCATCGAGGGGAGGGAACGCAAAAAAGACATCGTCCTGGAGCGGAATGTGGTCACCGAGGCGGTGGTTCCCCGGGCGCTTGCCCGCTTCGAAACTGCCGAGGCAGGCCTCACCCCTCCCGAAACCCCAAGGGAAAATGCCGGATTCGCGCCGGAAGAAATGGCCAAACCAAGTCCAAATTATTCCAAAGTTTTTCCGGAATTGTCAGAAGTAGAAGAAAGCCCAGCAACTCTTCCAAGAGTGTCAAATCGCCCCCCAGCCCCGGGATACCCGCAAAACTCCCCGTCCACACGCCGTCCTGACCAAGAGTCCGGGACTCGGGAGAAAACACCCGTTTTCAAAAGAATCCTTCCCTATGCCGCTTCTCTGGCAGGGATGGTCCTGGTGGCCTATTTGTTCATTCCCAGATCGGAATCCGGGTTTCAAACGCCCACTTCAAATGCCCCTGCTGAATCCCCAAGCCCTTATTTGCCTTTCC
>CAZGYC010000084.1:10146-17797 GCA_964530015.1 uncultured Limnohabitans sp.
GAAACCGTCAACAAAAAACCTATTCGGGTCGGAAACCGACTGATCGAAAGGAAAAACCTGAAGGTCAACCCGGGAAATTAGACCGAAAGACAACCCCGCGTCAACGGATCAAGCAGACGGACTTCCCTCCATGACCTGCAAAAATTTTCTCGGGATACTCACCAGCATGTTTTGGTAAATCCCCGGAATGCGGATCAGGAAATAGTCCTTGTTGCCCTTTTCTATCACCTCCCCTGTCATGTCCTGCAGCGGGCCGCCCATTACCTTCACTTTTTCCCCCGGTTCGATCACGCTTCCGTCCGTCTCCACCGCCACGCCGGTAGTCACGATCCGCTGGATGACCTCCAGCTCTTCTTCCCGGATGGTGGCATGCTGGCCGGAGAAATGGACGAACTTCACCGCTCCCGGCACCTGAAGGCATTCCCAAAGCTGGTTTCTTTGGGTTTTGACAAAAACATAGCCGTTAAACAGGGGCCGCTGCACTTTCTTTTTGCGGTCTGACCACTGCCTGAGCTCCTCCACGATCGGCAGGTACACCTCCCAGCCTCTTTCCTTCAGCCGATCGGCGACTTTCTTTTCCGAACGGGACGCGGTGTACATGACAAACCATTTCAATTCCTCCATCTCTTCCTGTTTTTTGGGAGGGCAAAAATACAAAATACACGCATGAAACTCAGAGAAAGACCAACAAAAAACCCCCGGAACAATGTCCCGGGGGTTTTGTCAAAAAAAACCACCAACCTTAAATCAATCATGCTTTTGTCTTCCTAAGCTTTGCTGAAAGCTTGTCTGCCAAATAATACATGACCGGTACGATCACTAACGTAATGACGGTCGCAAAGGTTAGCCCAAATATCACGGTCCAGGCCATCGGCCCCCAAAATTCGGCATTGTCTCCCCCCACATAAAACTGCGGGTCAAAATCGCTCAGCAGCGTGCTGAAATTGATGTTCATCCCGATTGCCAGCGGCACCAGTCCGAGTACCGTGGTGATGGCAGTGAGCAGGACAGGACGGAGACGGGTCTTGCCGCCCTCCACAATGCTGGCCAGCAGATCCTCCAGACTCAGGTATTCCCCTTCCTGGATTCCCAGCTCATGACGCTTTCGCACCCGGACCAGATCGGTGTAATCGATCAGTACGATCGCGTTGTTGACCACGACCCCGGCAAGCGAAATGATCCCGATGCCGGTCATGATCACGACAAAGTCCATGTTGAAGATCACCAGCCCGAGAAACACCCCAATAGTACTCAGCAACACGGAAGTCATGATGATAAACGGGCTGATCACCGAATTGAACTGGGCCACGATGATCAGGAATATCATCGAAATCGCAATCATCAGCGCATTGACCAGGAATGCCATGGATTTTGCCTGCTCCTCCTGCTCTCCCGTAAACTTGACGGTGATCCCGTCCGGTACCGCGTAATTCTCCATCAGTCCCTGGATTTGGGAATTGATCTCTGTCGGGTTGTATCCGTCCAGGACGTTGGAAAACATCGTGATCGCCTTCTCGAGGTCTTTTCTTTTCACCGAGCCATAGGTCGAGCCATAGCGGATGTCGGCCACTGCGGAGATGGGCACCTCGCGCTTGTCGCCAAACTTGTCCCTGAAGCCGATCTTTTTGTTGACCAGCGTATTGATGTCGTAGCGGTAATCTTCGGAAAGCCGCAACTGGATCGGATGGTCATCTTCGCCCTCCTTGTATTTGGATACTTCCAAGCCAAAGAGCGAAGTCCTCAATTCGGTCGCAATGCTGGAGGTAGAGAGTCCAAATCTCCGCGCTTTCTCCCGGTCAATGTTCACCACGACTTCCGGGCTGCCCAAGGACAGGTCCGTCTTCAGCTCTTCCATGCCCGGGACGCTGTGCGATTCCAGGTATTCTTTGGTTTCGTTGACAAAAGCGATCAACTGCTCATAGTCTTCGCCAACAAATTCAATATTGACGGCCTTGCCGACCGGCGGGCCGTTGCGCTGTTTGTCCACGGTGATCAGGACGCCGGGGTACTTCCCGACCAAATCCCGGATCACTTCCATTGCCCCGTTGGTATTGATGCCCTGTCGGTCGATGTAGTCCACAAAGCCGATGGTGATCTTCGCCTTGTTCGGCGTGGCCTGGTTGCTCGGGCCTTCCATGGGATCGCCCGCCCCCTCACCCACCTGGGTGATCACCGATTCCAATATGCCTTCGTAAGGCTCCAGCACGGCCATCATTTCGTCTTCCATGTGGTCCACAAAGGCATTGGTTGCATTGATGTCCGTCCCGATGGGAAACTCGACGAATACATTGATCAGTTGTGGCTGGTTGTCGGGGAAGAAAAGAACCTTGGGGGCCCTGATAACGAGCAAAACCACCGAAAAGAGCAACAGGCCAAACATCCCCCCGAAAAAGAAGTAGGGTCTTTTGCCATGCAGCGCATACCTGAGAGAGGACTCGTACCAGTTTTCGAGCTTGACCAAAAAGACCTCCTGAAACCAATGGATGGCATTTCGCAAAAGGAACACATTAAACAGGGTAAACAAGGAGGCTACCAGCGAAAGCGTGCCCATCGAAGTCCATCCGATCAGATAAAACAGGACAGCCAGCACCAGAAAAATGCCCGCCGTGATGATCGGCCTCCGCTTGGGTTTGTTCCTTCCAGCGTCGAGCTTCATAAACATCGAGGTCATCACCGGATTGATCACCAAGGCCACCAGCAGCGAGGAGGAAAGCACAATGATCAGCGTGATGGGAAGGTATTTCATAAACTCCCCCACCAGGTCATCCCAAAATGCCAAGGGCAGGAACGCCGCCAAGGTGGTAGCCGTGGAGGCGATGATCGGCCCGGCCACTTCCCCCACCCCTTCTTTTGCCGCCCGTATTGGGGGTTTGCCTTCCTGCATGAGCCGGTAGATATTCTCCACGACCACGATGCCGTTGTCCACCAGCATCCCCAGTGCAAGCATCAGGGAGAAAAGCACCATCAGGTTTAGCGTGATCCCAAACGAATTCAATACGAGAAATGAGATAAACATCGAAAGCGGAATCGCCGATCCCACAAAGAGCGCGTTGCGGAAGCCCATGAAGAACATCAGAACCAATACCACCAGGATAATCCCGAAGATGATGGAGTTTTCCAGATCGCTCACCTGGGTACGGGTCTGCTTGCTCTGGTCGTTGGTAATCGTGATCTCCAGATCCTGCGGAAACCGGTTTGCCTGGGTGGTCTCTATGATCGTCTTGATCTTGTCGGCCGCATCCAGGAGGTTTTCCCCACTTCTTTTGGTCACGTTGATGGTGACTACCGGCAGCTTTTTGCTGCGGGCATAGGAAGTCCGGTCCTTGAACGTATCCCGGATTTCGGCGACGTCCCTGAGGTAAACGATCTTTTGCTGGTCGGTTTTCACGATGATGTCCAGCAGGTCGTTTGGATGGGAAAACTCCCCGTCGATCCGCAGCGTGCGCTCAAAATCCCCGCTTTTGATACTCCCTCCGGATATGGTCAGGTTTTCCGCCCGGATGGCTCCCGAGATATCGTCGAAGTTTACGCCGACTGCCTCCATCTTGTAGGGATCCGCATTGATCTGGATTTCCCGTTCGACTGTCCCGGCCATATCCGCGCTGGATATCTCCGGGAGCTTTTCGATGGCATCTTCGAGGTATTCCCCAAACTTTTTGAGCTCCTGCTCCGAGTAGGGGCCGGAGATGTTCACGTTCATGATCGGGAAATCCGAGGTATTCACCTCGAGCACACTCGGATCCTGGTCCAGGTCGGTGGGGAGTTCGCTCTTGGATTTGTCCACGGCATCCTTCACATCCTGGATCGCCTTTGAAATCTGGATCCCGGGGGTAAACTCAACCACAATGGAAGAAAAATCCTGCACAGAAGTGGACCTGATGTCTTTGATATTGTTGATGGACTTCAGTTCCTTTTCGATGGGGCGGGTGATCAGGTTTTCGATATCCACAGGCGAGTTGCCGGGATAGGGAGTACCGATGTACACGGTGGGAATGACGATTTCGGGAAAACTCTCTTTGGGCATGGTACGGTATGCGCTCAAGCCCAAAACCGTGATGATCAGGGTCAAGATCACCACCGAAGTGGAGTTGTCCACGCTAAAGCTGGACAGCCCAAACTCCCGGATTATCGTGGATTTAGGAGTATCGGCCATGATCAGAGCTGGGAAACAGTTACGCTGAAATTATCCCCAACTTCACGAAAGCCTTTGTCCACGATGGTTTCGGCTCCGGTCAGGCCTTCCCTGATCTCTGTCTCCTTTCCGTAGGTCAGCCCACGGGTCACGTACTTCTTCTTTGCCGTTCCGTTTTCGACGACAAAGAGGTAATCCCCCTGGTTGTCCGCCAGGATCAGATGTGCCGGGACTACGACACTTTCCCTGTTTTGATAGTCGTTGATCTTCAGGATGGAGATCATGTTCGGCTTCACGTCCGGCATGTTGGGAAGGGAGACCTCCACCTTAAACGTCCGGTTGTTTGGATTGATGATCCCGCCGACTGCCGACACCCGGGTCTTCATCGATTTGCCGATCGAGGGAAATTCCACCGCCACCGAGTCCCCTTTGCTCAGCACGCCGACAAAGCTCTCCGAAACATCCGCCTGGATATACAAATCACTCTCCCCGACAAACTGAAACATCGGCATTCCCGGCTGCACCAGTTCCCCTACCCGCACGTCCACGCTTTCCACGGTCCCTCCAAACGGTGCTTTTATCAGTGCTTTGTCCCGTTGGGTTTTCATGGCAGCAAGGCTCTTTTCAAGCCCTTCTTTTCTGTTTTTGGCTTCCAGGTATTGGATCTCGGTACCGATCTTCTGATTCCAGAGCCGCTCCTGCTTCTGATAGATCGTCGTGGCCAGCTCCAGCGAACTTTCCATCTCCTCGATGTTTCGCTCGATGGATTCCGCGTCGATCCTTGCCAGCAACTGACCGGCAGACACCCGCATGCCTTCGATCACCGGCACCTCCAGGATTCTTCCGGCTGTCTCGGCGCTGATACTGACGTTTTTCTTGGAAAGCACCGATCCGGTCACTTCCACAAAGTGGGTAAACTCACCCTTTCTGGCCACCGCCGTGGTGATCAGGATGGATTTTTTGGTCGTCTTGGCAAAGTCCGGATCCAGTTTTGCAATCTCGGTTTCGAGCGTCTTGATTTCGGTATTCAGTGAATTTGCCTGGTTTTTCATCTCGGCGAGCTTGGCCTTCATGGCATCGACGCCCGCTTCCTTGGCACAGGAAATCGACAATACCACAAGCAACACAAGGGGTAAAAATCTGAGGATAGGTTTCATATCTGGGGAGGTGTGTGTGTTTTTTGACAAGAAAGAACAGTCGGTTTAGTTGCCCAAGTCGGCCTTCAGCAAGCCCAGGGCCTTTTCGAGGTTCACTTTCGAAATCAGCCCATCGTAGAGTGCCGCCAGGTAGTTGATCTCCGCTTCCGTAAGTGCACCGTCGGCATCCACCACTTCCAGGCTGGAGCCGACCCCTTCCTGGTATTTGATCCGTGCGATGTCATAGACCTCCTGGGCGAGCTCCAGGTTTTCCATCTGTACATCCAGGATGTTCAGGTCATTCTTGAGTGAGGCTTTTGCGGAGAAAATCTCGTTTTTGAAACTGTCGTTGAGGTAAAACCGCTGGTTTTCGAGCTGCTGGATTGTGTATCGGTTCTTTTGGATCCGGGCACTTTTGCTGAGCCCGTCAAAGATCGGGATGTTCATGCTCACGCCGACCAGGGAGCTCGCAAACCAGTTGCTGCCGTCGAAGACCGTGTTCAGCTCCGTACCCGCCCCGCTTCTTCTGATGTTGCCGTTGAAGTCAATCGTCGGCAAATACTGGGAGGTGTTGTATTTGAGGTCATACTGCTGCAGCTCGATCCGGGTGTTCAACTGGTCGAGTTCGATCCTGCTTTCGCCCTCGTCGGCCAACAAGCGCATCAAGTCCTCCCGGGGATTGAGCTCCCGGAGGGTTTCGGTGATGAGGATATCCACGGTCAGCGGCATGCCCATTTGGATCTTGAGGAGCTCTTTGCTGATCTCCCAGGCAGTCCGGCTTCGCGCGACTTGGGAGTAGGTGTTGTTGCGCTGCACCTGGATCCGGGAGACGTCGATTTTTTCGACAAATCCGGCTTCGTTCAGCGCTTTGGTTTCCTTCAGGAGGGAATCTATCCGAACCAGATTTGATTCGGCCAGACGGATCCTTTCCTGATTGACCAAGACACCAAAATAGGCCTTTTTGACATTCTCGATCACATCGTTTTCTGCTTTCACCAGATCAAAATCGGTCAGTTGCGTCAGGGTCTTTGCAGCACGCAATCCGACGAAAAACGACCCGTCAAAGATCATCTGGGACACCGTCACTCCCAAACCCGACGAATAGCTCACGCCAAACCTGACCGGAATCACATCGGACGGATTGGTGGGATCTCCGAATGGAGGCTCGTTGGGAAGGAACATCACCGGAATCATGGGGTTGTAGTCCAGGTTGAACGAACCGTTGATCTGGGGCAGTCCGATCGAGGTGGTTTCCTTTACCGTAGCCTTGGAGATCAGGGTTTCCAGCCTGGCATTTTTGGTCACGTAGTTGTTCTCGATCGCATACTGGATGGACTCGTTCAAGGTCAGTTGGGCGAGCTCCTGAGCCTGGACAGCCGAAGATGCCAGGAAAAAAACAAAAATCGCAAAAACGCTCTTTTTCATGTGTTTATAATTTGATTTTGAATGGCCATCCCGATAGCCATCGGGAGGAATCTCGCATGGCTGATATTCATCCCACTGTGTGACGCTTGAGTCATGCTCGATTTCATAAGTGGATTGGTTTTCATTCTTCAATTGCCTGTTGTGCCGTATAGGCTGTTCTGCCCTTTTCGGTGAAAATACCGTGTAAAAAATGATCCAGCAGGACCATTTGCTCCTCAACCATGTTGAACTCCGGCCGACCGAAATTATCCGGGTCAAAAGCCGAGGTGATCTGGCTGACCCGGACTTTGGCGAGGATATGCGAATCGATCTCCGGCCTGAAATACCCGAGTTTTTTCCCCTTTTCGATCACGTTGACCAAGTCTTCCATGATCACCTGGACCTTGAAGTCCTCAAACATCCTCCAGGCTTCGGGGAAGTACCGCTGAACCTCCAGAATAACTATCGGATTGATGTTTTGCAGTCGCTCGCGCACCACCTTGGAGGTCTTCACCAGATGCTCGATGACTCCGTCCTCCGTCTCCAGGATGTAGTTCAGCTTCTTTCTGTCCTCATCCAGGAGCGCTTCGAAAGCCTCCTTCACCAGGTCTTTTTTGTCGGCAAATTCTAGGTAGATGGTTTTTTTCGAAATCCCACCCTGTCTGGCAATATCCTCCATGGTCACTGCCCTCACCCCGTATCGGGAAAACTGCTCTGTCGCGATTTCCAGAATTCTCGTCCTTGTCACCGATTCCTGTTTTTTAAAGCCAAGCGGCAAAACTATGGAAACTATCATGCCGTTCAAAGTTTCCTTGGTTTTTTGAAAAATATTATTTCACCAAACTGAAATCAACCTGTACATTATCGAACAAAAACCGATTTTGACCAGGGTAAACAGAATTAAATTTGAGATTGGGGGATTTTGGATTTCCCACACTTCGTCATTCGAGATTCAGCACCTGCCTGCCGGCAAAGGCAG
>CAZGYC010000085.1:0-16957 GCA_964530015.1 uncultured Limnohabitans sp.
GTACGGTGGTGTGGGAGGTCGAAACGGGAGCTAATCCCGTTTCTCCTACCCGATACTGTTTGAAGTAGGATCGGATTGCAAATCCGAGGGGATAACAGGGTGGAATTGCTCCCGAGCTATCGCGGATTAGGATCAGCGTCAATTTGGCCTTAAGACAAGGAAGGAATAGATTACGCCGGGTTGTGAACTTTATTTTAAGGGGTTTTCTGCAAAATTTTCAAAAGTTTTCCGGGATCCTGTCTGTTATCCCAAAATGCGGTAACGATGATCTGTGTATCGGAGATTTTATAAAAAATGCTGAAGTTTTCCAAAGGTGCGACTCGGGTGTCTTGAAACTCTGTCGCTTCAAAAATTTCGGGTGTTTTGGCTATTTGAAGCGTTTTCCCTGCAACAAGTCGGACAAGTTTCTTCGAATAGGTGGATGACCGATTTCTTTTGATCCAATATTCCAATACACCTAACAAATTGAATATCGGCAGTTTTGGTCCAGACTACCGTCCGTTGAGCCATTCGAGATTTCGCCTGTCCATGGCTTCCTGTGAAATCAATTCTCCGGTCTTGATGTCTTCCTCGCTCATTTCAAGCATTGCTTTCTGGGCATCGGTCAGTTTTACCGGGCCTGCATCCGACTTGCTGGATGAGATCAGTCTGTCCAATGCTTCGAGAAACTCCCTATTCGAAATAGTCAGGATTTTTTCGATTAATCCACTTTTGATTTGATCAAGCGTTGCCATGATTTTTCAATTTGCCTGTTTAAATATCCAAAAATTTTTGGATTCGGCCGGGAAAAAACGAAAGCAAATCCGGAGGGATAACAGGGTGGAATTGCTCCCGATGGCTATCGCGGATCCCACCCAGCGTCCCGAGATCTTTCAACGCTAAAGTTAAAAATTCACTACGCCTCGTTGGGACTTTAGGGTTGCACGTTTCTCCGCCTGAGGCAAAGACCGTACTGGCGATTTGTTGTTTTTTCGTTTGCTGTCAGTTACTTGTTTTTCTAACTCCGTCTTGTATCGCTGCCTCAAGAATGTCAAGGTGTATATCCTTCAACGTTTTGAATTTGATGCAGTAGCCCGTCACACTTGCTTTGCCTATCGTCTTTCCGTAGGTATCTGGCAAATACTTTTTGTCTTGAATACCCATGACATAAACTGAAATTCCGGTAGTGTTTCCACTGATGCCCACTTGATAAAAGTCTTTGGTTTTTCCGTCTGCATAGTGGATCGTTTGGATACCATATCCAATGTTGGGGTTGGAGACCACTTTCCCTTTCCCGTCTTTGCCGTCCAAGAACCATAATCGGCATTTGGGTAATAGTTGAAGTATGCGATTGTGCAATGCTTCAAGGTCCGCCCGCTTTGATTCAGGTTGGCTGTCGATATACTGTTTGATTTGGTCTTGTATGTCCATGGTTTCCATTCTTAAATGCCAAGCCAGCTTCTGGGATATTGGCAGGGAGATTGGGAAAAGCGAATTGCAATTTCGAAAGGATAGAAGGGATTGATTGACCCAACGTCCTCTGGTTTTTTGGCTGTCACTGATAGGTCTGATTTTGAGGCCAGCCTTTTGGTGAATTTTCCCAGGACTCTTGCCTGCCATAGGGCGTCAGGTCCAGGTAGTTGTAGTGGGTGCCCAATAGGTCTGTACCTCTGGCAAAGGCCGAGTAGGTATGATAGACGGCATCCCCGTCCCGCAGGAAAATACTTTTGCCGGGAAGGTCACCGGCGTAGTCTTTCAGGAATTTCAAATCGATTCCCTGATAGTTGTATTCCATGTTTCGATTGGGATCCAGGGTGGCCTGGAAATCGTAATTGAAATCATTGTTTTGGGAGGAATAAAATGGAAAATCCCAGCCGTTTTTTTCTTTCTCCCGGAGAATCCGCTCTTGGGGAGCGCGGCAGATGGCCACCAGGGTCACGCTCTTTTGGTGCAGCTTTTCCAGGAGTACCCGGTTGTAATTTTGATTGGCTTCCAAAGAACATCCCGGACAAAATTTAGAAGGCTCATCAAAATACATGAAATGGTGAACGATAAGCTGCCACCGGCCTTCAAACATATCCAGTAGGGAGATTTCGCCTTCGGGGCCTTCAAAGCGGTAATTTTTTTCTACGGGCGCCATGGGCATCCTTCTCCGCGCCGCCCTCACGACGTCGAGCTGGCTGGTCGCTTCCTTTTCTTTTTCCAGGAGTGATTTTCTTTCCTCAAGCCATTGCTTTCTGCTTACGATAGTTGGAATCGCCCGATTGTCCATAGTTCTATAGTTTGGATTTTGTTGTTTTCTGAATTTTTGAAGCTGGAGAAGCTTGCCGGACTAGGGTCCCTTTCTGTCCTGAAGTTATTCCGGAATTGTAAGAATCAGGCAGTGAAAAAACGACAATATGTGGGGTGGATTCCGACAGATTGGGTTTGCTGGAACTGGGAAAAAGATCAGCGGAAATCATTGAAAAATTCAGACTGGCTGGGGATGGGAGGTTGGGTGATTTTTTGTCCGCTTCTTGATCTCGGACTTCGGAAGCACGAGAGGGTATTTCGCAGGTGGGGCAGATTTGGATCGGAATGTAAATCCGCAGGGATAGTAGGGTGGAATTGTTCCCGATGGCTATCGCGGATCCCACCCAGCGGCAAACTGAACTTCAAGACTTAAATGAAGTAGATTATGCCTAGCCGGGGTGGGCGTGGTTTCTGCACATACTTTTCGGTACCAGTAAGTTCAAATTTAGCACAAATTTTCGTACGAAGAACGTCCGCCCCCATTACGCCAAACCTAGTTGTTGGCGGCTGCTTTTTTGTCAAACCGCTTTTTTCAAGTCTTTGGTCGCTGTTTTGATAAATGCTTCTTTGTCTTTTTTTATTCCTTTCAATATGGCTTTTCTTTCGTCAGTCAAAGTAAAATGTTTGTCTGCCCAAAGTTGGATTTCTACCATTACAGGCAATAAGTCAATTCCTTTTTGAGTGAGTTTGTATAAAACTTTTGCCTTGCTGTCTGGGTGGTCTGATTTGCTGATTATTCCGTTTTCTTCAAGTGTTTGAAGTCGTGAAGCCAAAATGTTGGTTGCAATTTTTTCTTTTGATTTCAGAAAGTCGCCATAAGTGCATTGTTTGGCGAACATTAAATCCCGCACAATAAGCAACGACCACTTGTCGCCCCAAATGTCAAGGGAGCAGCTAACGGGGCAATCCGACCTTTTTTTAATCGCTGTCATAAATTTTCTTTAAAATCACTTGCAAAACGAAAGTTATTTATATCTTTACACTTTCAAAATGCAAGCGAATTTACAAACTTAAATGGAGAAAGCAGCACAGTTCATAAAGAAAATCTTGAAAAAGATAGAAGCCTTTTTGAATAAGGCTTACGACAGAGATTGGTACGGACATCCATAAAACAGGAAGATGAGCAAAAACACAAAAGACAGAAAAAGAACCCACGAATGGGCAAATCCTTTGGAAACGGCAGAACAGGCAAAAACAATGTCGGGCTTTGATTTTCTAAACGGCATTTTGAAAGGCGAAATACCGCCACCGCCAATAGCAACAACTTTGGACTTTCACCCATTGAGTTTGGAAGAAGGAAAAGTAGTTTTTGAATTTGAACCACAGGAATTTCATTACAACCCGATTGGTAGTGTTCACGGTGGCGTTATCTCAACCGTGTTAGATACCGTTTTGGGTTGTGCAATACATTCCAAATTGCCGCAGGGCATAACATACACCACATTGGAATTGAAAATAAATTTCATCAAAGCGGTAACATCCAAAAGTGGAAAAATGATAGCCGAAGGACGGCTTATTCATTTAGGAAAAAGCACCGCATTGGTTGAAGCCGACCTTAAAAGCGAAACAGGAACATTGTATGCACACGGTGTATCAACCTGTATCATTTTTAAACTTGAAAACAAATGAGAAAAAAAGTTGCATTCGCTTTACTGATGGGTGTTGTTACAACGGGAATAATTTCTCTGACCTTGATAATAGTAAACACAAATTATACAGGAGTGAAATTCGCAAAGGTCTGGTTAAAGTCGTGGGGAATAGCTTATATAGCCGTTATTCCGTGCATACTAATCATCGCACCATTGGTAGAAAAAATAGTAAACAGACTAATAAAGGATTGACAACAAACTTTTAAAACCGTAAAATATGATGAATACGATAAGAAATATTTTTTTGTTTGGTGGTGTTATTTTCCTGTTGTCAGGGTGTACAGGCAATGAAAAAACAGAAACACCTGCAAGCAGTATTGAATACAAAACGGACACTATTGAAGTAAAGTATAATTACTTCACTTACAGAAAAACAGGAACAAATGCCAAAACAGATGTTCCGCTCATACTATTTGTACATACACGTGGCAACCTTGATAGTTGGGACTTTGCATTGATTGAAAAATTAGCATCGGAACGTACCGTTATCACTTTCAACAATAGCGGTGTAGCCAGTTCAGGAGGACAAACACCCGAAAGTTTTGCGTTAATGGCGGAAGATGCTTACCATTTCATTAAAGCTCTTGGCTACGACAAAGTAGATGTACTTGGTTTTTCAATTGGCGGTTGCGTAGTGCAGGAATTACTTGTATCGCACAACGAAATAGTACGCAATGCAATATTAGCGGGAACTTCACCCAAAGGGGCTAAAAGCATCAACCAGCGTGACCCGAAAATTGCAGAAATGGTTACAAGACCCGCATTAGGATTGGAGGAGTTTTTAGCACTCTTTTTCAATACTTCCGACAAAAGTCGGGAATTGGGAAAAGCATTTTGGCAACGCAAATTGGCAAGTAGATACCCGAAAGATTTGGCAGTGAGTAAAGAAGCCGCAAAAGCCCAAGCCGTAGCCCGATTTAATTGGGGAAACGACACATTGAATACTATCCACTACGAAAATATAGCCAACCCGATTTTAGTAGCAAACGGAAAAGTAGATGTTCAAATGCCTACGTATAATTTGGTTGAGCTGTATAACCTACTGCCCAATGCCCAACTTAATTTATATCCCGATGCAGGACACGGCTTTCTTTTTCAATACCCTGAAATTTTTGGTAGTGATGTAAACCGTTTTTTAAACTCAAATAATTTTTAAAAGAAAAGATGAAAACATTTACCATAAACCGCTACAGCAAAGAAGACAAACTTCAATTGGTTGAGTTGCCTGAACCGACAGTTAAAGAGAATGATGTTTTGGTGCAGATACACGCCACAAGCATAAATAAGTTAGATGTCAAATTAAAAAATGGTGAGTTCAAATTATTGCTCCCCTATAAATTTCCGTTGATTTTGGGACACGATGTTGCAGGAATTGTAACGAAAGTCGGCTCAAAAGTCAGTCGTTTCAAAGTTGGCGATAAAGTTTTTGCTCGTCCTGCCGATTTTCGGATTGGCACGTTTGCTGAATACATTGCTGTAAATGAAAATGATGTCGCTTTGAAACCCAAAAATGTTTCAATGGAACAAGCGGCTTCTGTTCCGTTGGTTGCTTTAACTGTTTGGCAAGCATTTGTAGAAAAAACAAAGCTCAAAAAAGGTCAGAAAGTGTTTATTCAAGCAGGTTCGGGCGGTGTAGGAACGATTGCCATTCAGTTGGCGAAACATTTGGGTGCGACTGTCGCCACAACCACGAGTGCTGATAATTTTGAGTTGGTCAAAAGTTTGGGTGCTGATGTCGTGATTGATTACAAAGCACAAGATTTTGAAACGATACTCAAAGAGTATGATTTAGTGTTGAACAGTCAAGACGAAAAAACACTTGAAAAGTCGTTGCGAATAGTGAAGTCGGGCGGAAAAGTTATTTCTATTTCAGGTCCGCCTGACACGACTTTTGCGAAAGAAATCGGTTTGTCAAATGTATTTATCCATGCATTCATGGACGGACGGGATACAGACCCTAAAGGTGGCCTGGGGTACATCACCGACCTGGAAAATCACCTGAAAAATTCAGCAGGAAAAGTAGCTTCGGTCATCGGCCGTTACTATTCGATGGATCGCGACAACCGTTGGGAACGTGTAAAACTGGCTTATGATCTCATGGTAAAAGGAGAAGGCCAGAAATTCAAATCTGCTGCAGAGGCGATCAAAGCTTCGTATAAAGCCGATCCAAGAGGGGACGAATTTATCCTTCCTGCCGTGATCACCGGGGCAGACGATAAGCCGCTGGCCGTGATCGAAGAAGGGGATGTAGTGCTTTGCTTCAACTATCGTACCGACCGTGGACGTGAGATCACTCAGGCATTAAGCCAGAAAGATTTCCCGGAGCAGGGAATGCACAAACTTAATCTGTACTATGTGACCCTTACCAATTACGACGACAGCTTTACCGGAGTAAACGTGATTTTTGATAAGGATAATCTTAAGAATACCCTGGGAGAAGTATTGGAAGCTGCCGGTAAAAACCAGATCCGGATCGCCGAAACAGAAAAATATCCGCACGTAACCTTCTTCTTCTCCGGTGGACGTGAGAAAGGGTTTGAAGGAGAGAAAAGATTATTATGCCCGTCTCCTAAAGTGGCCACATACGATCTGCAGCCCGAAATGAGTGCATTCGATATTCGTGACAAAATTATTCCGGAACTGAAAGAGAAATGGCCGGATTTTGTATGCCTGAATTTTGCCAATCCTGACATGGTAGGACATACCGGCGTGTTTGAAGCTGCTGTAAAGGCATGTGAAACCGTAAACGATTGCGCCGAAGCGGTGATCACTACAGGACTGGAAAACGGGTACACATTCATCGTGATCGCTGACCATGGAAATGCGGATGTGATGATCAACGAAGACGGTACACCGAATACCGCCCATACCACCAACCTGGTACCTTGCATCCTGGTGGATAAAGAATATAATAAACCGATCAAGAATGGAAAGTTGGGAGATATCGCTCCTACCATTCTGGAATTAATGGGAATCCCGAAGCCGGCTGAAATGACAGGCGTTTCGTTGTTGTAAAAATCATCGTCTTTCCGCCATAAAGGGAGAGTAATTATAAAAAAGCGAAAGGAGTCAAAATACTTGACTCCTTTCGCTTTTTTCATCTGGTTAATCAGGATTATTTTTTAGCCACAAGGTCAACATTAAGCTCAAATTCATTGTTGATCGCTTTGTCGCCCAGGTTGTCGAAGAAACTTCCGGAACCATACTTGATATCGTACAGCGTTCTGTCTACAATGATCTTTGCCGTAGCTTTGATCTCAGAACCGCTGA
This sequence comes from uncultured Limnohabitans sp., assembly GCA_964530015.1. Classification (GTDB taxonomy): domain Bacteria; phylum Bacteroidota; class Bacteroidia; order Cytophagales; family Cyclobacteriaceae; genus Algoriphagus. The sequence continues at coordinate 7,191 of CAZGYC010000085.1, forward strand.
TCTGCACGGCAGCAGGAAATTCTATCGGTTTGGTAATCCCTTTGATCGTAAGGTCTCCTGTTATTTTATATTGATCTTTCCCCTGAGAGGTGGCAGATTTGATCACCAATGTTGATTTTGGGAATTTTTCAGCAGAAAAAAAATCATCTGATTTCAGGTGACCAACGAGCTTGTCGTTATATCCCTGGTCTTTAAGATCGGAGCAGGTAATGGAACTCATGTCAATGTCAAACGTTCCTCCGGTGATGGTTTTACCATCGGAGATAAGTTTTCCGTCTGCCACTTTAATCGTTCCCTCGTGTGCGCCGGAAACTTTCTTTCCTGTCCAGTTGACCTTGCTTTGACGCTTGTCTACTTTGTATTCAACGTTGGCGGTACTGAAAGCAAAAGCGACGACAATTGTTGCCAGCAGGGCCATTAAAAAATTTGTTTTCTTCATAAGATGTAAAATTTAAAAGGTTAATTAATGTATGTTAAGTTAAAATTATACTACAATGATCAGGAAAGTGGCGTACAGCCGTCTTCCGGTGTGCAGATGCCGCTTTGTTCAGCGTTGTTCCCGGTCAGCGCTTGTTGCGTTTCCTGCTCTTGCCAGGAAGTATTCAAGGCTTTCAGGAACGTTTCCGGAGCTTGTGCTCCCGATACGGCATACTTTTGATTGATGACGAAAAAAGGAACACCGGATACTCCTACCTGTCTTGCTTCATAAATATCTTTCAGCACTTCTTCTTTATACAGGTTTTTGTCCTGCAAGAGCTGACGTACTTCATGGGCATCAAGTCCGGCTTTTTCTGCGATCTGGAGAAGTGTGTCAGGATCCGCAGTGTTTTTACCTTCTGTAAAGTAGGCCTTGAACAGTTGCTCTTCCAGCAGATCTCCCTTTTTATATTTTTTGGCAAGCTGGAGCAAACGGTGCGCATCAAAAGAATTGGCTACTACAGCCTTGTCAAGATCATACTCCAGACCTTCTTCCTTTGCCATAGAGGTAACATAATCGTTCATCTGTTTGGCATAGCTCAACGTCCATCCTTTGGTTTCTGCCAGATACTGGGAGATACTTTTTCCCGGTTGGGTTTGAAGCGAAGGGTTAAGCTGAAAACTCTTCCATACTACTTCAATTTGTTCTTTATGAGCAAATTGGTTTAGAGCTTTTTCAAATTTTCGTTTGCCTATATAGCAAAAGGGACACATTACGTCACTCCAGATTTCTACTTGCATGTTTAAACACGTTTTTTGATAATGTACTTAACACGGCTTTTCTTGGCAGGGTTCCTGCCAGCCCTAAAATATTATTTGAAAACATGCAAACATTTGAAAAACAGAAAAATATAAGAAGAAAAAGAAAAAACATACTAAACTATCTTTTTGTTCGTTATACACTATAAATTTGGCTGCTTTCATACCATTTATCAAATAGTTTTCACTAAAAATCACGTGAGAAACGATAGTAATACAAGGTTAAATAAAGCAACCATATTTTGACTTCGAACATTTTTGAAATACTTGTTGTCCTGTAAAAGAATAGTTTACCCGGCCCAACGTTTTCAAAGATCATAAACAATTCTAAATTTCAAACCGGAACCAATGCTTGTAACATAGCCTCCCCGCCAATTCTAAGAGAAAATTGCTGAGCCGAAAAGCAGATGGATCAAAAATCTTAGTGAAACTCAACGAATTTTCACAACCGAAAAGAGCAGTTCATCGTTAAACGGTTCAGAGGTTGTCAACCAGAGAGTAATGAGGAGGAGAGTAAATAAACAATCAGATGAAAAAAGCCCAATATAGAATCGTAAGAAGAAATCTTCGGATATACAGCTATTACGTTTGCGGAATCTTATGCATGGCGTTGCTCGCCGTAAAATTCCTGATGGAAAGAAAATAAAAAAATTCTGTGGGGTCTGCCACAGACAGGCTTGGTTTAAGTAGTATAAGTGTTTATGACCACTGCAACAATTGTTGCAGTGGTTTTTTTATGAGCACGACAAAGGACATCCGGTTTTCTCCCAGAAGAACAGTACCGGCAAAACCTTCTCTTTAAGGATTGTTTCGTACTTTTACTTCGATGAACCGGATTGATAGAGTTACAGCCATTCTGATTCAATTGCAATCGGCCAGGATAGTCAAAGCACAGGAAATAGCCGAACGCTTCGGAATCAGTCTCCGTACAGTGTACCGCGATATCCGTACCCTTGAGGAAGCGGGTGTTCCCCTGATCGGAGAAGCAGGAGTCGGATATTCTCTGGTGGAAGGATACCGCTTGCCTCCTGTCATGTTTACCATGCAGGAAGCCACGGCATTCCTTACCGCAGAAAAACTCATCGAAAAAATAACCGACACCTCTACTGTGGAAAATTACAGATCGGCCATGTACAAGGTGAGGGCTGTCCTAAGGTCGTCGGAAAAAGAATTTCTCGAAGCGGCCGGGCAACATATACAGGTGGTAAGACGGCAAACACTTTCAATCATTCCGGACAACCTGATCCAGACCATCCTTAAAAGCATTTCAGAAAAGAAAATCCTCAAAATACAGTATCTGGCCAAGTACAGCGAAGAAAATACACAGCGGGAAATAGAACCCATCGGAATATCGTTTATCAGCAACCGCTGGCATCTGATAGCGTTTTGCCGTTTGAGAACGGATTACCGGGACTTCAGGATCGACCGGATCGAAAAGCTGGAAAATACCGAAGTGGTATATAAAAACGAACACCCCTCGCTGCAGCAATACCTCGAAGCCATCGCAGAAAAACAGGACCTCACAAAGGTGATCGTAAGAGTGGGAAAAACCGCTGCCAAGTATATTGAAGAACCCCGGTTGTACTATGGATTTGTGTCGGAAAAAGAGATCGGAGAAGAAAAGGAAATGACGTTTCTGGTTCCAGATCAGGAAGGTTTTGCCCGTTGGTACATGGAGTTTGCAGACAGCGCAACGGTGATAAGTCCTGCAGGATTGAAAGAACGTGTCCGGGAACTTGCGCTGGCGATTCTGAAAAAAATATGATTTTTTAATCTGCTGCTGACATAGGGTTGTCAGCAGGCACTTTTATGTTTGTCCTGCTAAATAAGTTAAAATATGGGGAAAACAGATCTGGCAAAGGTATATCCGGCCTATTATAAAGCGAAGAAAAACCCTCATCTGGTAGAGATAGAAGAAGCAAATTTTTTGTCGTTGACCGGAAAAGGGGATCCTTCCGCTCCGTTGTTTTCGGAAAAAATAGGAGCCCTGTATGCCGTAGCGTATGGTGTGAAGTTTCAATATAAAGAGCAAGGCCAGGATTACACCATTCCCAAGCTGGAAGCCCTTTGGTGGTTTGATACTCAGAAATTCGGAACCTACTATTCGATCAGCGAAGCACCGCAACTGATCCCCCGCACGGAGTGGAACTGGGAACTACTGTTACGCCTTCCGGATTTTGTATCACCGGAGGTTGTGAGAAGAATCCGCATGGAAGTTTTTGCAAAGAAAAAAAGCCTGCACATTCCGGAGGTGGAATTTGTGACTATGAAAGAAGGGCTTTCGATACAAATATTGCACGAAGGTTCCTTCGATACAGAACCACTGTCGCTGGAAAAAATCGGCCGGTTTGCCCTGGAGAAAAACCTTCAGCAAGCAGGCAGACACCATGAAATATATCTTTCGGATTTTCGCAGAACGGGTCAGGAAAAGCTAAAAACAATTCTTCGTGAACCTGTTAAGACCGCTAAAACTAACATTGTTATTTAACCCTGTTTACTATCATCCAATGGAAAAAAATCTGACACTAAAAACCTCTGTAGTGATCCGTGCCTCTTTGTCGAACGTGTGGAAGGCCCTTACTGACCCTGTACAAATAAAACAATATTTCTTCGGGACAGACGCAGTATCCGACTGGAAAGTGGGAAGTCCGCTGTTGTTTAAAGGCGTTTGGGATGGCAAAGAATACGAAGACAAAGGAATTATCCTGGAGCTGGAAGAGGATAAAAAACTGACCTATAATTACTGGAGTGCCTTCTCCGGTACGGAAGACCGGCCCGAAAATTATGCGATCATTACCTACGAATTATTACCCGAAGGGGAGAATACCGTTTATACGGTATATCAGACTGGCTTTACCTCAGAAGAGCAGATCGCTCATTCGAAAAACAACTGGCAGGTAGTGATGAAAAACCTGAAAGAGATGCTGGAGGATTAAAATTAAGTAAAGGCAATGGACATGGGATCGTCTTTCGGCTGTTTTTTCCAGCCATTTTTCTATCTTCATAGGAGCAAAAGCTGAAAATCATGATCCGATTTGAAACCGTGCTACAACAGTTTTCCGAACAGGGAGAAAAAACCGGCTGGACCTATATTGAGGTCTCTGCCGAAATCGCCGGGAAATTAAAACCGGGGAATAAAAAATCATTTAAAATAAAAGGCCGGCTTGACGATCATTGTTTTGAAGGGGTAAGTCTGATCCCTATGGGGGATGGGCATTTTATTATGGCCGTCAATGCGGCCATGCGGAAAGCGATCCGGAAAATAAAAGGGAGCCGGGTAAAAGTACAGCTTGAGGTAGACAAGAATGAAAAACCTCTCTCTGCCGAATTGATAGACTGTATTGCCGATGAACCCAGAGCGCAGGAGACCTTTGACAAATTACCGCCTTCTCATCAGCGTTATTTTTCCAACTGGATAGAGTCTGCCCGTACAGATGCTACCAGGATCCGTCGGATTACGCAGGCGGTGATTGCACTCTCCCAGGGATTCGGGTTTTCCGAAATGGTGAGAATGAATAAAAAACAATAACCTGTCCGGATCTGAAAATAAGATAAATGCACAGAGGCGGTCGTTTCCTGGGTCCCCCCTTTCCTGGCTGGTCCCCAGACCAGCTAGCCAATAAAATTAAACAATTCCGGTACCAGAGAATAGTTGAATCCCGGCGAAAGACCTAGTAAGAACGGGGTGTATTTTTAAAACAAATCAAAAGTTTTTGTTTTCGTTTTTTTACGCCAACTTCACAGTCAGATGACTTCCAAAAAAGAAAAAACGGCATTTAAAACCGTTTACTTCAGTATCGCAGGCAATACCACTCTGGCCCTTATCAAAGGGTTCACAGGGTATTTTGGTAATTCCTATGCCTTGATCGCCGATGCGATCGAATCCACTACTGATATTTTTGCGTCTCTGCTCGTGTTGTTTGGTCTGAAGTATGCCAGCCGGCCAGCTGATGCGAATCATCCCTACGGACATGGCCGGGCCGAGCCTCTTATCACATTCCTGGTTGTAGGGTTTCTGATCATATCGGCTACGATCATTGCCTATAAAAGCATTCAAAATATCGGCACTCCTCATGAGTTGCCGGAATCGTATACGCTGATTGTACTGGGCGTAATTATTGTCTGGAAAGAAATATCCTACCGGCTCGTGATTAAAAAAAGCAAAGAGATCAACAGCTCTTCGCTGAAAGCCGATGCCTGGCACCACCGGAGTGATGCCATTACTTCTGTCACGGCATTTGTGGGAATCTCTATTGCGTTGATCTTCGGAGAGGGATATGAATCGGCCGACGATTGGGCTGCCCTGATCGCTTCTGCCTTTATTTTATACAACTGTTACCAGATCTTTCGTCCTGCGCTGGGAGAGATTATGGACGAGCATCTGTACGATGATGTGGTGGCGGAGATAAGGACCATTGCCAGGCAGGTAGAAGGAATCATCGATACCGAAAAATGCTTTGTACGGAAATCCGGAATGAAATACCATGTAGACCTGCATGCCAAGGTGAATGCCTTTATCACTGTAAAGCAGGGACATGAACTGGCTCATAAACTTAAAGACAGATTACAGCAGGAAATGCCTGAGCTGGAGCATGTGCTGATCCATATTGAACCTGGTCCCTGATTTTTAAATTGGTTACATTTCGGTAATTCATTACTTTTGCATGTTTTAAGAAAAAATAAAATTGGAAAATCAGGGGACAAGCCTCAGGTTATGATTTTAACAATTAGTGTAGTCTCTAACTATAAGCTGATAGTTATTGGATAAAAAATAGAACATGTTTTTAGAAAAAATAAAGTCAGGAAAATCAGGGGTATTGCTTTATGGAATTACTCCTCCCAAAGAGGGGACCAGTCCGGAGCGGGTAGCTGAGATCGCTGCCAAAACACTGGAAAGACTTCAGACGCTCGCAATAGATGCGCTGGTAGTATACGATGTACAGGATGAATCGGAAAGAACCACTGAAGAAAGACCTTTCCCTTTTCTGAACGCCCTGGATCCCTTCCTTTTTGCAAGCGAACACCTTCAGGCACTTTCTGTGCCTAAGATCATTTACAGACCTGCCGGAAAATTTTCTTCGCAGGAACTGACCGACTGGCTGCAGGGGCTTTCCGCAAACGGATTCTATCCTGTCTTTGTCGGAGTGCCGGCTTCAGACTATAAGGTCAAAACCACACTGCCGGAAGCGTATGCGCTCTGGAATAAATACGAGAAAACATCCGTGATAGGAGCGGTCACCATTCCGGAGCGGCATGCTGTTCTTAAAGATGAAGACGTCCGGATGCTCGACAAAGTAAATGCAGGGGTATCTTATTTTATTTCACAATGTGTATTCAACGTGGAGTACACTTGCCGCATGATGGAAGATCTGGAAGCCACTTGTAAAAATCAGGACCGGCCGATCCCTACCGTTATTTTTACCCTGACCGCATGCGGATCTGTCAAAACCCTTCATTTTATGGAGTGGCTGGGAATCCATATTCCTGACCAGTTGAAAGCAGAGCTAAAAGCTTCTGACAATATTCTTTCCAGGTCTGTGGAAGTTTGCCTCGAGAGTGCAGAACAACTGATCCAGTACTGTTCCCACCGGAACATTCCGTTCGGATTCAATGTGGAAAGCGTCGCGATCCGCAAGGAAGAGATCGAAGCGTCTGTTTTCCTGGTTCGTAAAATAGCTGAAATGCTGAAACAAAACGGTCTGAGAGAAGAAGTCGCCAAAACTTCTCAAAGTGAGATAGTTTTATAGACTGTCCCGGATTAATTCTGATCCGGTATCCTGAATCTGGTATCTTGAAAAAGTGAACGTGCATCCTTAGGAATAACCTGCTGTTTTTCAACATTCTGAGAGTCTATCCTTCGCCAAAACACTTCTTTTTCCTTTCCTGCGTTATTTTTGATAATTTTATAGATTCAACATCGTTTTTTCTGTATATTATTAAGAGATATGTCAACAGAAACTTTTAATACCCTTCTGGAGAAGCTCAACGCGTATAAAAAGAAATATTATACCAACGTATTGCTTCGGGGGACCATTTTCTTCTTTGCGGTAATTTTTACGGCCTGGCTGCTTTTGTCCTCGCTGGAGTATTTCGGCCGGTTTAATACACCGGTAAGACTGGTTTTCTTTTTGAGTTTTCTAAGCATCGCCGGCTATGCCTTGTACCGGTGGATTGCTACCCCTGTCATTCACCTGGTTGATCTGAAAAGAAGGATCAGTGACGAAGAAGCGGCGACACAGATCGGAAAATACTTTCCGCAGGTCAGCGACAAATTGCTCAATGCATTGCAACTGAAAAAACTTTCACAGTCCCAAAACGAATTATTACTGGCCTCCATTTCTCAGAAAACATCCGAATTGAGCCTGATCCCGTTTACAGAGGCTGTCAACTTTCAGGAAAACAGAAAACATCTTAAGTATTTAGTGGTTCCTGCCGGAGTGATCCTGTTGCTTCTCCTGTTTGTGCCACAAATGCTGACAGAAGGGACCAGCAGGATTGTAAATTACAACCAGGTATTTATCCCTCAGGCCCCTTTTGCTTTTCAGGTGGCCAATAGCAAACTGGAAGCATTCAAGAATGAAGATTTCGATGTCCGGCTGCACCTGACCGGCAATACCATTCCCGACCAGGTATACCTGATCTCAAAAGGGAAGAGAAGCAAAATGAAGAAAGAGGCCGACGGAACCTTTGCTCATACCTTCCGGAGCCTGCAGCGGGATGAGGCATTTACCTTTGAGGCGGGAGGGTTCAACTCGGCTTCTTATACTATCCGGGTGATCAGCCGTCCGGACCTGCGTTACTTTGATACTTACCTGGCATACCCCGCCTACCTTGGGAAGAAAAATGAAGCACTGAAAAATGCAGGAAACCTGACCGTTCCGGAAGGAACTCAGATCTCCTGGGAATTTGGTACTGCAGATGCAGAAAAGATCTCCTTAAGGTTTTCTTCCGAAGAAAAAGACATTGTCCTTCAATCGTCCAACGATCAGTTTAAATTTTCCCGCCGTGCCCTGAACGCTGAAAGCTACCGGCTGCAACTGGAAAATGCACAAAGCAAAAGTAAAGAAGAGATCAGCTACACCATCCATGTGGTAAAAGATCAGTTTCCGGTGATCAGTATAGAAAAATACAACGATACGGTATTGTACAACTATATCAGTCTGGGAGGCAAGATCTCCGACGATTACGGGTTGAGAGCCTTAAAGCTTTTCTACAGGATCAAAAACAAAGAAAAAGACAGCGACAAACCGTTTCGATCCCTTTCTATTCCGGTGGATCTGAACAGTCCGGCGCAGAATTTTTATTACAACTGGATGATTGATTCGCTGCAGGTACAGCCAGGAGAAACACTGGAATATTATGTGCAGGTATGGGACAATGATGCGGTCAACGGAAGCAAAAGTAGTAAATCAGGAGTCTTTGAGTTCAAGCTCCCTTCGTCCGAAGAAATAAAAAAAGACATGAAAGAGTCTTCGGCCCAGGCAGAAAATAAAATGGAAAAGATGCTGGACAAGACCATGGAGCTTCAACGGGAGATCAATAAGCTCCAGCAGAAGATGAAAAGCCAGAAAACATTGTCATGGCAGGAAAAGAAAGACCTGGAAAATGTATTGAAGAAGCATGAAGAACTAAGCAGAGAACTCGAACAGCTGTCTAAACAAAATGAACAACTGAACGATAAAATGGAGAAGTTTTCGCCCCAGGAAGAGCAGACCGCTATGAAGATGATGGAATTACAGAAGCTGTTTGATGAATTGCTGGATGAGGAGACCAAGAAGATGTACGAAGAACTTCAGAAAATGCTGAACGATAAAGCCAGCAAGGAAATGATCGATAAGATGCTGGAGAAAATGGAAAAGAAAGACGAAGCACTTAATCAGGATCTTGAGCGTGCCCTTGAGCTTTTCCGGCAGTTGAAATTTGAGCAAAAACTGAATGACCTCATCAAAGATCTTGATAAGCTTGCAGAGAAACAGGAAAAGCTTTCGGAAAAAGCCAATGATAAGAACCAGAGCAATGAAGAACTTTCCAGAGAGCAACAGAAACTGAACGAGGAGTTCAAAGAGCTGAAAGAAGAAATGAAAGATCTCAAGGAGCTTAATGAAAGCATGCAGGATAAAAAAGATCTTGAGCAGACAGGAGAAGATGAAAAAGGAATCGAAAAGGATCAACAGGATAGTAAAGAGCAACTTGACAATAATCAGAAAAGCAAAGCCGGAAAATCTCAGAAAAATGCCGCAGACAAAATGAAACAAATGTCTGATAAACTCAGTAAAATGCAGGAGGAATCGGCGATGGAGCAAGCAGAAGAAAACCTGGAAGACCTGCGGGCTATTTTGGAAAACTTATTGACGCTGTCCTTTGATCAGGAAGCCTTAATGAAAGATTTTAAAAACGTAAGCCAATCTGACCCCAGGTACATACAACTGTCCCAGAAACAACTTAAACTGAAAGACGATAGTAAAGTAATAGAAGACAGTCTGTTGTCTCTTGCCAAACGAGTCTTTCAGATCCAGGCTTTTGTGACCCGT
>CAZGYC010000086.1:0-16600 GCA_964530015.1 uncultured Limnohabitans sp.
GCAGCCGAGGCAAAAGCCAAAGCAGAGGGCTGGAATGTCGTGATCGCAATCCTGGACGATGGCGGGCATCTGGTTTCCCTGAAACGCATGGACGGAGTTCAGGTCGGCTCAGTCGAGGTCGCCCAGGCCAAGGCCAAGACTGCCGTCTATTTCAAGCGGTCTTCCAAAGTCTTTGAAGAAGGGATGAAAGCCGAGGGCGGAGCCAGGATTGCCACACTGCCCAATGTAGCCGCCGTCGAGGGAGGACTTCCGATCTTCAAGGACGGCATCATCGTTGGGGCCATCGGAGTCTCCGGGGTCACCTCTGCACAGGACGGGATCATTGCCGATGCGGGGGTCAAAGCCTACTGATGTCCCGTCAATGCTGAAAGGTCGCATATATACGGACAGCCACCGATGAACCAACCATCTGTAGCTAATCTGAAACATCTGTGAGCGGTTTTTTCGCCGCACAGCGTCTGTGAAAAATTGACAGTTTTTACTTGGCCTGACACCGGTAGGCAGGGCTTTTTCCCGCCTCCCATCTCTCATCCAAGCACATGCCTCCAGACCTCTTAGACCAGAATCCGTTGAAAATCAAAGAATTGTGCTTGTTGGTTTTGGCCCTCTGTTGGGCTTCTGGGCAGGCATTTGGGCAAAAGCTGATCAAAGGCCAGGTGGTGGAAAGCAGGTCCAAAACGCCCATCGCCTATGCAAACATCGGAATCATCAACACCCGGGTAGGGACGATTTCCAACGGGGACGGTACCTTTTCCATGGTAATTCCGGCTGGTCACATCCAGGATTCCCTGACTTTTTCGGCGTTGGGTTTTGCGGCAAAAACCATTCCCCTCCAGTCATTTTCCGGGGAGAATCCAACTACCATCGGTTTGGCACAAAAAGAGATCCTGCTCGAAGAAGTCACGGTACGGGCCAAAAAAACCAAGCAATGGGAACTGGGCAACCGATACACCAATGGGGGCTTGAATATGAGTTCGGCAGAGGATGCAAATGCCGGAGCCTCGGTAGCCTTACTGATCGAAAATGCCCACCCAAGCCATCACAGGGATTTGGTCTATCCTGCTTTTCTGGGAAGTGCAAGAGTCAGGATCTACGACAATACGACCGGACCATTCAAGATCCGGGTTCGGCTCTACGAAGTGGATTCAAGCAGTGGGGCACCCGGCAAAGACCTCTTGGAAGAAAGCATCGTTCTTGGCTCGGAGATGAAAAAAGGCTGGCTGGATTTTGATCTTTCTCCCTATAAAATCCGCGTTGATGGGGCTTTTTTCCTGGCCTTCGAATGGATCCTGGAGGAAACCGAACAAAACGCATTGAAGCAAATCTACAGGGATTTTGAAGAGGAATTCCCCGAGCGGGTGGTGATCGATTCCACCTTGGTTGATGGGGTAAAGCTCCCCAGGAGGCACTACATCAAATTCCTTCCGGGAACCGCCTTTGGAGTTTCACTTTCGGATTTTTCCCTATCGCACTACCAGTGCTATTCCCGATACAATAGCCTCGGGCAATGGAACAGGGCTGCCTATATTCTTGCGGCAAGAGTCCGCATGGGCAATTGAAGCGGTTCAGCTTCTGGACTTTGGCCGCCCAAACCACAGGACAGTACAGCCTTGCCGATTTCTTAGCTTATGCTGTCACGACACCCAAAACGACCTTTTTATGCGGAATATCTTTCTTGCTTTGCCCTTCCTTGCCCTGGCTCCATTCGGGGCAGCAGCCCAGGAAAACCAGCCATCCGACCCACTTTATCCAGGCTTCCTCATTCCGGGCAATGCATCCCAGCCCCGGGTCTGGTGGCACTGGATGAACGGCAACATCACCAAAGAGGGAATCCGAAAAGACCTGCTTTGGATGAAAAGCGCGGGAGTCGGCGGATTTCAGACCTTCGATGCTTCCCTGATGACTCCGCAAATCACGGAAAAGCGCCTGGTCTATATGACTCCCGAGTGGAAAGAAACCTTCGCCTATGCCGTTGCGCTGGCGGATTCACTCGGGCTGGAGATCGGAATCGCAGGATCTCCCGGCTGGAGCGAGAGCGGCGGCCCTTGGGTTCCCGAGAAGGACGGGATGAAAAAGCTTGTCTGGAGTGAAACCCGCGTGGAGGGTGGAAAACCCCTCGCCGTCCGGCTTCCCCATCCGCCAAAGACTACCGGGGATTTCCAAAACACAGCCTATACGGCCGGATTTGGCGCACCGGGAAAAACCGAAAAAGAGTTTTACGGGGAAGCCGGAGTCGTGGCGTTCAAGCTTCATCCCAAGGATCTGACCCTGAAGGATCTCGGCGCAAAGGTCAGTTCCAGCGGCGGCATTTTTTCCCTTGAGCAGCTTACCGACGGGGATCTGGCGACCACCACGCTCTTGCCCTCTGATTTGGAAAAAGGCACCTGCTGGATCCAGTTTGAATTTCCCGAACTTCAGTCGATCAAAGGCATAACCCTCGTGGGCGGAGGAACCCGCTGGGTATTTGGCCTTCCAGAGGACACGGATGACCGGGTGATCGAAGCAAGCGACGACGGGGTGAATTTTCGCAGGATCTCCCTGATTCCCTTGGGGATCATCGCACAGCAGACTGTTTCCTTTCCCGAGGCAAGGGGCAGGTATTTCAGGATAATTTTCAAAAACCCTGCCGGGCCAAACCCGCTTCTCGCCATGTTCGGCGGCAGCTCAGAGCAGCCCAAGGGCCACGACATCGCCGAGATAGTCCTCCATCCGGTCACCCGTATCAACCATTTTGAGGAGAAAGCGGCATTTGCTTCCACGCCTTTTCTGGAGCGCTACGCAACGCCCAGTTCTGGGGAGGTCGTCACAGAAGTCCTTGATCTCACCCAGAACATGGCTTCTGACGGCACCCTGACCTGGACTCCCCCTGCCGGAAACTGGAAAATCCTGCGGTTTGGCTATTCCCTGACGGGAAAAGAAAACCATCCGGCTTCCCCCGAAGCCACCGGGCTGGAAGTGGACAAAATCAACCGTCAGGCCGTCCGGGATTATTTTGTCAACTACCTGGACCAATACAAATCCGCCACGGCAGGCCTGATGGGAAACAAGGGTCTCGGTTACATGGTCACCGACAGCTACGAATCCGGAGCCAACAACTGGACTCCAGGATTGGACACAGAGTTTGAAAGGCGGAGAGGCTATAGCCTGAGCCCCTGGATGCCGGTGCTCACGGGAGTGATTGTCAACAGTACGGAAGAAAGCGAAAAGTTTCTCTGGGACTACCGCAAGACCATCTCCGAGCTGATCGTCGAAAACCACTACGACCAACTCACCGACATCCTGGCCGAATACGGTATGAAACGCTACACGGAATCCCACGAAAACGGGCGGGTGTTCGTCATGGATGGCATGGATGTGAAGCGCAATGCTGCCATCCCCATGTCGGCGATCTGGATGCCTGGCGGTGGATCCGGGCCGGTGATGTCCCAAGCCGACATCCGTGAGTCCGCCTCCGTGGCGCACATCTATGGGCAAAATATCGCCGCTGCCGAATCCCTCACCGCGATGGGATTTGGCGGAAACGCCTGGGCTTTTGCCCCGCAAAACCTCAAGCCTACGGCCGATCTGGAGCTGGCAAACGGACTCAACCGCTTCGTCATCCACACCTCGGTCCACCAGCCGGTGGATGACAAAGTCCCCGGACTGGGCCTGGGTCCTTTTGGACAGTGGTTTAACCGACACGAAACCTGGGCCAACTATGCTTCTGCCTGGACCAATTACCTGAGCCGGAGTTCCTTTCTCCTGCAGCAGGGGCATTTCGTCGCGGATATCGTCTATTACTACGGTGAGGACAACAACATCACGGGGCTGTTTGGCGAGCAACTGCCCGAAATCCCCGAAGGATACAATTACGATTTTATCAATGCCCATGCCTTGGTCAATCTGCTCGAAGTCAAAGACGGCACGCTCAGCACCCCTTCCGGTATGGGTTACCGGCTCTTGCATCTGGACAAAAACGCCGAGCGAATGTCCCTTCAGGTACTCCGAAAGATCCATCACTTGGCGAGAAACGGAGCGAAAATCTCCGGCACCAAACCCATTCATCCTGCCGGAAGGATGGACGATCCAGGCGAATTTCGGCGACTGGTGGCTGAGGTATGGGAGGCCAATCTCCCCAATGTCCTGAGCGGAAAAAGCCCTGCGGAAGCGGTGGGCTCACTTTCCGTCCCGCCGGATTTCAGCTTCAAAAAAGACAGTCCTGAGAGCGAGGTACTGTTCGTTCACCGCAAACTTGCCGACCGGGAGATCTACTGGGTAAACCACCGGGCAGACATAAGGGAACCCATCCAGGCGAGCTTCCGGGTAAGCGGAAAAACACCCGAAATCTGGAATCCCGACACTGGGGAGATCCGGCCTGTGTCCTATCGGTCTGAAAACGGGCGAACCTTGATCACGCTGGACATGGAGCCCTGGGATGCGTTTTTTGTGGTCTTCCGTGAAAACACCACCAAGAAGGATCTGAGCCTGCCGACAAAAACCGAGAAGGTTCTTTTGGAGATTTCCCAGCCTTGGAAGGTAAGCTTTCAGCCAGAGAGAGGTGCTCCTGCCGACGTCACTTTCAATTCCTTGGCTTCCTGGACGGAAAATCAAAATCCCGGAATCAGGTATTTCTCCGGAACTGCCACCTATGAAACCACCCTGACCCTGCGTGCCGACGCGTTGGAAAACGGAGCTGAAATCAGCCTCGACCTGGGTGAAGTCAAAGAACTGGCAGAGGTCATCGTCAACGGAAAACCGCTGGGAACGCTTTGGAAAGCACCTTTTCGAATCAACGCAACTGACGCGCTGAAAGTCGGGGAAAACCAACTGGAGATCAAGGTGACCAACCTCTGGGTAAACCGCCTGATCGGAGATATGCAGCCCGGAGTCACAGAAAAAATCACCTACACCACCATGCCTTTCCATCAGGCAGACGGCGCACTCAAGCCCTCCGGCCTGCTGGGTCCGGTGAAGCTGGTCCAAAGAAAGTAAGAAGGAAGGCCGGAGATCGATCCGTCTTCTGTCTTTTTTAAACCCAACCAGTGGATAACTATCCCCCATTTTCCTAGCTTTAAGCAACCTTCAAACCACCTGAAACATGAAATCGAGCCTGCCTGAGGCAGACAGGCATGACTCAAACGACACACACTGGGATGATTATCAGCCATGCGAGACAGGCTATCCCGTTTCCTTCGTCACGGGACAGGTTATGGCCTTTAAAAATCAAATTATAATCATATGAAACTCGGCGCTTTTTCCATCAGCCTGTCGGTGAAAAATCTACAGGTCTCCAAAGAATTCTATGAGCATCTCGGCTTTTCGGTTTTCGCAGGAAGTGATGAAATGAACTACCTCATTATGAAAAATGAAGACAGCCTGATCGGGCTTTTTCACGAGATGTTTGAGAAAAATATCCTGACTTTCAATCCTGGCTGGGATCAAAACGCCAAAAACCTCGATTCCTTTGACGACGTCCGAAGCATCCAGGCACATCTGAAATCCAAGGGCATCCCTCTGGCACAGGAAGCCGACGACAGCAGCAGCGGCCCCGGAAGTATCCTGTTTTTTGATCCCGACGGAAACACGATCCTGATCGACCAGCACGTTTAGACTCTATGAAAGCCTCAATCCGCTATGAATATGGTTCAGCCGATGCGATTCAAGTCCTGGACATTCCCATTCCCGAACCGAAAGCAGGAGAAATCCGAATCCGGGTCATGGCCACGACTGTCAACCGGACAGACATCGGAGTATTAACCGGCAAGCCCTATCTGATGCGGGCATTTGCCGGATTTCCAAAGCCCAACAAACCTGTCACCGGCACTGACTTTGCCGGTGTGGTGGACAAATTGGGCGAGGGCGTATCGGGTTTTCAACCTGGTGATCGGATCTGGGGCTTGCAGGACAACGGTTTGGGAACACATGGCGAATACGCCTGCATTTCTGCCAAAACTGCCCACTTACCGATTCCGGAAGGCGTTGATTTTCCCACGATAGTAGCCTGCGCGGAGGCCGCACATTACGCGGTCAATTTCCTGAACAAAGTGATCCTGAGGCCCGGCGATCATGTGTTGGTCAACGGAGGCACCGGAGCCATCGGCTCGGCAGCCATCCAACTGCTAAAATCCCGGGGGATCCGCGTGACCGCAGTCTGCCATGAAATCCATGTCGAAAAAGTAAAATCCCTCGGAGCTGATCGGGTGATTGCTTTGGAAAAGGAAGATTTTACCAAGGGATCGATCCAATATGAATTTGTCTTTGATGCGGTGGGAAAAAGCCGTTTTTCGCGCTGCAAGCCCATCTTGAAACCCGGAGGGATCTACATTTCCTCCGAACTCGGTCCCAATTGGGAAAACCTGGAATTGGCACTGACGACTCCGATTTTCGGAGGAAAAAAAGTGGTCTTCCCCCTGCCTGTGGATATCCTGGCCAGCATGAAGGCAATCCAGGAATTGCTCCTTAGCGGGGAATTCAGGCCACTGATGGACCGCAGCTATCCGCTGGATCAAGTCCGGGAGGCCTTCGCCTATGTGGCCTCCGGGCAAAAGACCGGCAATGTGATCCTGGATTTATCCGGAAATTAGACTCACGGGCTTTTTCCCTTTGCGGGCGAATCTGCTTTTCCCGCATATTCGAGCCTAAAGATGACCAGCGGGATGCTGACACCGAGCGTGATGGCCAGCAGAATAAACAGCGTCATGGTGCCGTTGTAAACCGACTGATTGACGATTTGCCCATAGTTTTCGTCAGGCTTACTGCCAAGTGCCATCAGCCCCAGCATGGCTTTGTAAGCAAAAACACCAGGAACCAATGGAATCACCGAAGGGATGGTGATCATCATGGGGATCATTTTTTTCCGGTTTCCCAAAAACACTCCAATAAACCCCACTGCCAAAGCCGCAGTGAAAGTGGAAAAAACGATCCGTCCACCGATCTCGGGAAGCATCAGCCCAAACTTGACGGTACCTCCCAAAAAGCCAACCAGCAGGATCATCCAGAGGCTTTTTTTGGGCGCATTGAAAAGAATCCCAAATCCAATTGCCGCCAGGCTACACCAAAATCCCTTGAAAAACACCTCCAAAACTTCCATCAGAACGGGATCTTAAACAGATACAAAACAGAGGCTAAACCCGCCGCAATCCCAAAGGCATGGATCAGGGCATTTACTCCCCGGTCGATTCCGTTTAGGATAAACCCGTCGAGCAAATCCACAAAAGCGATAATCAGCGGTACTCCGGGCACCAGATACAGGACGCTGGTGGCAAAAGCCTGCCCAGGCTGATCCACCAGCCCGGCTTTCCAGCAAAACGCGATCACCAACGCCGACAGCAAAGCACTCAGATAGGTAATGACATAGGCGTTCATTCCCCGTTTGACCAGTTCCTGCTTGAGAAAAAGCCCACAAAACGTGGCGAAAAACGTAATTCCCATCTCAGCGATCCCCCCTCCGAACGTATAGCAAAACGCCGATCCCGCCAGACTCACACCCAGTAATACCAGCCATCTGGAGTAATGCGGCCTGCCTTGGATCCGGAGCAACTCATTCCTTGCTTCCTTCAAGGGCTTCCGGATTTTTTCCAGATCCAAACTCAGACTGCTGATCTCAGAGACCGCGCGGAAATTCACGCCCGGTAAGGCAGGTTTGCTGCGTCCACCCGAAAAAACATTGGCCCCGTCCTTTTCCCGAATGCTGACGGAAAGGTGTCTGGTACTCAGATCCGCATAAATCCGATAGCCGTAAGCTGTGGACACCCTGTTCAAGATCAGGCTGACTCTCCGAGTTGGGGCACCGGAATGCAGCAAGGTCATTCCCATATTGAGCAGCAGCTTGCCCAGCAAAACGGGATCATAAGGGCTGTTTTCGGATTCCATGCTGTCTGATTTCATCTGATTATAATTTGTTTTTCAATGGCCATCCCGATATCCCATCGGGAGGAATGCCCTGGATAATCATCCTCCTGTATGAGAGGCTTTTTTCATGGGCATTTCATCGGTAAGATAATTTGGAACATGCACCAATTGCAAAGCAAAAAGAAAACAGGCGAAAGAAGTGATCGCTACTCCGGCCGCCATGCTATAGATTGCTGCCTTTTTTTGGGTTTAGCTTTTTGGCCGTTTGTTCGATTTGCCTGACAAAGTGTTTTTCTGCTTCCGAGAGTTCGTCGTTGGCCTTCTCCTTGTATTTCTCGTATTCGACAGTTGCTTTTTCGAGTGCCTGTTGGTGGCTTATCGTTCCGGCGTGATATAAAATGTCTTTTCCGGTCATTTTCAAAAAGTCGTCCAATCGCTCCACCCAATCTTTCATATACATGGGCCGACGGTTCAGCGCCTGGATTTCCGCCAATTCCAGATAAGCCGTCACCATGCGGTTCAGCATGTTCAGTTCTTCTTCATTCAGATAGTTTTTGGCGATTTCTGTTTCCTGTTTGGTGGGCTTGCTTCCTTTGAAACTGGTCAGCCCCAAATTCGGCTTTCCGGCATCAATTCGCCGATAGATGATTTCCGCAGCGGTATTTCCGTGTGCAGCCCAGTGCATTTTGTTTTGCACGGTTTGAAAAAACAGCACGGACATTTCCAGTTTGGGGTCGTAGTCAATGCTGGTGGCGTATATGTCCAAAACCTTTCGCCAAAAGACCTTTTCGGATGAGCGAATATCGCGGATACGGGCCAGCAATTCGTCAAAATAATTGCCTCCCCCTGCCTGTTTCAGCAGCTCGTCATTCATTGTAAAGCCTTTCACAAGGTATTCCCGGAGCCTTGCCGTAGCCCATTGGCGGAATTTCGTCCCCTGATGGCTTTTTACCCGATAGCCCACTGAAATAATCACATCGAGGTTGTAAAAGGCTGTATTGTAGTTTTTCCCATCAGCGGCAGTTGTTCGGAAATTCCGAACAACTGAATTTGCATCCAGTTCATTCTCCCCAAAAATATTCTTGAGATGCTCACTGACAGTTGCTTTTGACTTCTGAAACAAGTCGCACAGTTGCGCTTGTGTGAGCCAAACGGTTTCGTCTTCCAGACGGGTTTCTATCCTGGTGTTTCCGTCTTCTGTTTGATAGATGATAATCTGACTGTCTGCCATGCTTATTTTTTAAAAATGTGTGTCAGTCCCCCATGCCACCTACCCGACAAATTTAAGAATAATCGCCCTTTTTTGGCTGTCCGATGGCCCAAACCGTGATACAGCGGGGGCTACCCGTTGGCTATTTTGTTTTTTTACAAAGCGGCCGAACCATCCCCTTTCAAATCCCCTCCTGCTCCAGCAGATAAACCAAAGCCGCCATAGCCGCAGCACCCAATTCAAGTTCCCGCTGATCCACGGCTTCAAAGACATCTGCCTCGGTGTGGTGGTAGATAAAATACTTCTGGGAATCCGGTTCCAAACCGATCAACAAAGGCCCTTGGTCCCGGAGAGGGCCGATGTCCGCGCCGCCGCCCGGTTTTTCCAGATTCCAAACCTGATACGGCCTGAAATACGGAGTCCAGCTTGCCAGCTTGTTCCGCTGGTCCTCAGTTCCCGAGGATGAAAATCCAATCGGCAAAAATCCTCCCGAATCGGACTCGATCGCCGCGATGTGCTTTTCCCCTTTTTCCTTGGCGACACGGGCATATTCCTGTCCGCCCCGGAGTCCATTTTCCTCGTTCATCCACATGACGGCACGGATCGTCCGCTTGGGCGTCCAGCCAAACTCCCGGTACAACCGCAGTACTTCGATCCCCTGCATACAGCCCGCTCCGTCGTCATGCGCACCTTCGCCCACATCCCAAGAGTCGAGATGGCCTCCTACGGCGATGATTTCCCCAGGCTTCTCTGATCCGCGGATTTCTCCGATCACATTGTAGGAAAGCTTGTCGGTCTTCATCTCGCCGTGGGATTCCAGGTACAGTTTCAAATCGGGCTGTTCCGAAAGCAAGGTGCTAAGCAGTTCCGCATCTTGGGTACTGATCGCCAAAGCCGGGATTTTGGGGAAATCGGGAAGGTAGCGCTGGCCACCGGTATGGGGGATGTCGTCGATGCGGTTGCTCAGGGAGCGGACGATAGACCCAATAGCCCCGAGCTTGGAGGCCTCGCCCGCACCGATGCTCCGCTGGGCATTTACCCCGCCGTAGGCTGCAAAGGCATCCACCTTCTTGGGATCCATCGGCCCGTTGAAAAAGACGATCTTGCCCCGGACTTTTTCCCCCAGTTCTTTGAGCTCGGGGATGCTCTTTACCTCCACCACTTCGCCCACAAGGCCTTTTAGTCCGGTGCCCTGGGTATTTCCCAGCGCCAAAGTGGTAAGTTCCACTACGCCGTGTTTGTTGGAATTGGTGATTTTGACGATATCCTTCCCGCCTCTTTCCCAGTGGGGTACCATGACCGGTTGGAGATACACGGTATCAAAGCCGTAGCTCTCCATCAGTTGCCGGGTCCACTCCACAGCGGCAGCCGCACCCGGGGATCCGGCCAGACGGTTGCCAATCTCCTTGCAGAGGTAGCGAAGATTGTCATACGTGTGGCCTGCGGAAAGCTCCGCGTCGTAGATCCTGCGAATGTTGGCTTCGTGATCTTGTGCCTTGGAAAATCCCGGCAAAAGGAGGAGGAGTAAAAGTATTTTTTTCATGTGTTCACAAAATCGATTTCATGGTTGGGGAGACTTTAGACCAAAATATAGCGAAAGGATAAATTTGGTGTTGGTTTTTTTGACGGTTGGAAAAATTGAGTTTCAGATTACACGCTTCTTTGCCAGTAGATCATATTACACGATGGCCTCGACTTTCCACCACGGCGGACAAGATGCTCGGCCACCGGAAATTTTGATTTAAAAAAGGAGGGGGAGAAAATGCGGCTTCGCCGCATTTTCTCCCCCTCCTCTAAAACAATATCCATCGAACACCGAGCGATGGTTGGTGAGCCTGTCGAACCAAGTCGAGGTGAGTCTAAATTAAATTTGGCTGCTGGCAAAATTCCATACATCCATATTCGAATTTGAGCCATTCTCAAAACCCTGCCTGCATTTCGCAGTTATACCCCAAATAATCAACCCTTTCGCACTTGCATTTATCCTTCATTTTTACCGCCCAGAAATATTTCTTGGATTTGATTTTCAATTGACCAAAATTGAGACAATAGATTTCCGCTTTCAACCTAACCCAAGAAATAACCTGCTTATGACCGGACTTTTACGAAAACAGCCGCTAGTTGCGCTGGCATTGCTAGGCCTTCTTGCCTGCAAGTCAACACTCGGGGACGATCCCAGCATCAAGCCGGAAGACAACCGATTCACCAAAGTCGTCCTGACCGAAGGGATGGACGAACCGATGGAGATGGCTTTTCTCCCCGAAAACCGCGTCCTGATCGTAGAGCGGAAAGGCGGCGTGAAGACTTTCGATGAGAAAACCGGCGAAATGACGCTGGTTGCCACCATTCCGGTCAACACCAAATACACCAACAAAGAAGGCGTGGTCCGCGAGGCCGAGGAAGGCCTCATGGGAGTGATCGCCCACCCGGACTATGCGACAAACCATTGGGTGTACCTGTACTACGCCGACCCCGCAGACAGCAAGCACGTGCTGGCCAGATGGGAACTGAAGGGAAATGAGCTCGTCGAGTCTTCCAAAAAAATCGTCCTGGAAGTGCCCACCCAGCGCCAGGAATGCTGCCATACCGGAGGCGGGATGGTCTTTGACGCCGAAGGAAATCTCTATCTGACCGTGGGAAACAACACCGTCAACCCAAGGGAGGGCTCCTCCAACCTGGACGAAAGACCGGGAATGGAAAACGCAGATGACCAACGCGCCCCAGGGAACACCAACGACCTGCGGGGGAAAATCCTGAGAATCCATCCCGAAGACGACGGAACCTACACGATCCCCGAAGGCAATCTCTTCCCGGTAGGGACAGAGAAAACCAAACCCGAGATCTATACCATGGGTCACAGAAATCCCTGGCGGCCCACTTTGGACAGCCAGACCGGTTACCTCTATTGGGGTGAGGTCGGGCCGGATGCCGCTGTGGACTCCATCTGGGGGCCCAGAGGCTACGATGAATTCAACCAGGCCAAAGGTCCGGGCTTCTTCGGCTGGCCGTATTTCATCGGTGACAATTTCCCGTACCACCGCCACAACCACGCCGACAGTTCCTATGGCGCAGCCTATGACGTGAACAAGCCCGTCAACGAATCGGTCAACAACACGGGTTTGAGAGAACTGCCGACTCCCGTGGTTCCGGCCATGATCTATTATCCCTACGGCGTTTCCGAAGTATTTCCCCAATTGGGAAGTTCTGGCAGAAGCGCCACTGGTGGACCTGTTTTCCGCAAGGCAGATTTCAAAAGTGGGGCTCCATTTGCCTTTCCTGCCTACTACGAAGGCAAATGGCTGATCGTGGACTTTATGCGGGGCTGGATCTTTGCGGTAAGCATGGACAAAAACGGCGACTATGAAAGCATGGAACGTGTACTTCCAAACGAGACGTTCAGCTCGGCGATTGACATGGATTTTGGTCCCGACGGGGCACTCTATATCCTGGAATACGGCTCGGCCTGGTTTCGCGGCAATGCCAACTCCCGCCTGATCAAGATCGAGTACAATGCCGGAAACCGCAAACCCAACGTCGCCGCTCGGGCTGACAAGACCTCCGGAGCCGTGCCGCTGGCAGTGAATTTCAGCTCCGAAGGCACCCACGACTTCGACGAGTACGATGCCGGCAAGCTGACCTTCGAATGGAAAATCACCAATGGGGCAGGATTTGACCAGACCCTCACGGAAGCCAATCCGAGCTTCACTTTTGCCGACGCCGGAACTTACAAGGTATCCTTGACAGTGACGGACACCAAAGGGGAGAAAAATTCCGCTTCCCTGGAGGTGATTGCCGGAAACGAACCTCCGGTGGTAGCCATCGACTTTGGAAGCGTGAACCGAAGCTTTTACTTCGGGGAAAAAGAACTGGCCTACTCCATTTCGGTCACAGACCGGGAAGACGGCAGCACTGCGGACGGAAAGATCAAGCCCGAAGAAGTAGCGGTGACTTTTGACTATGTACCGGCGGGCTTTGACCCGATCGAGATCGCCTCCAAGCAAAGCGGAGTGGAATCTGCCGCTATCCTCAACCTCGGCAAAAACCTCATCGAAGGAAGCGACTGCAAGTCCTGCCACCAGTACGACAAGACCTCCATCGGCCCGAGCTATCAGGCGGTGGCGGATAAATACCCCAATTCTGCGGCAAACACCAATTACCTCGTCGGCAAGATCATCAACGGAGGGGCGGGTGTCTGGGGCGACCATGCCATGAGCGCCCACCCTCAGCTCAGCCAAGCAGACGCCAAACGGATGGTCGATTACATCCTGTCCATGAACGATGAGCAGGCCAACATTGCCTCGCTTCCCCTGACCGGAAAAGCAAAGGCAGTGGTGCCGGAAGGCGAAAATGGACCGGGCAGCTTCCTGCTGAGAGCCTCCTATGCTGACAAAGGCGCCGGATCGATCGGCTCTTTGGAAGGGGTGGACTATGTGGCTCTGCGAAATCCCTTTGTCGATCCCCAGACCTCCGTGGATCGCAAGGGGGTCCAACTGCTCACCACTCCAAGCGTGAATTTCTTCATGGCAGGGGACAACACCCACTTTGCCTTGATGCAGACTGACCTGACAGGCATCCGGCAGATCGATGTGTTGACTGCGGTAAATCAGCGAAATGGGGGAATTGGCGGATCGGTAGAAGTCAGGTTGGGCTCACCGACAGGTGAATTGTTGGGGCAGTCTGAGAAGATCGGAAGAAAAGAAGGCGGAGGATTCCGTCCACCCCAGGGAGTAAGCCCGATCGACTGGAGAAGGCAAAATGCCAACCGGGCTGTGGTGAAGATCAAGCCTGTTTCCGGGATTCAGGATCTGTATTTTGTGTTTAAAAACCCGGATGCCAAAGGCGATCAAGTCCTGATGAGCATCCTGGAGATTGAATTCAAGAATAAGCTTGAGTAGCCTTTAAGGATCGTTGAGGTGACGGTACAAGCCTGTCACAGCGACTCAGCCCGCAAGTTCAAGCCCAGGATCAAAAGGTGATCCTGGGCTTTTCTCTGAAAGTCTGCTTTATCCGCAAAGCACTGAAGGTGCGTCTGGTGGAAGCCCAAATGCAATTTGGGGATTTGAAAGGGATCGTGAATCCTGAGCCCTGAAGGGGCGATCTGTTCAGAAAGTGGGGATTTGATACAGGTCATACCTTCGGCACTCTGGAACACGGGTGTGACGTATCAATTTCCAGAGTCGCATTCTGGGTTATTACGGAGCGTGCCCTGCTTCTCATCGTTGTCCTGCTTCTCCAGAAGCTGGACTTAATCGGGAAATGAAGCAATCCTTTGTATGTGGTAAGAAGTAAAAGGTAAAAAGTGTCAGGTAACATCAGGACGTGACAATGCCCAGTGTCGGATGTCCGATGCCGGGTATTCGTCTCTGTATCTCCAACCTCCGGAGCCTTTCAGAAAAAGCCCCAAATCCTTTGCGGATCCGGGACTTTTTTTGGCCAAATGCACTATTTTATTCCCAACCGGATGGAAAAGTTGTCCCGAAGGCTTATTTTCAGCCTCCTTTTTACCAAAGACTCGCCCTTTCCCCAAAGACCGTTTTATGAAAAAATCCCCTGTTTTTCCCGCTGGCAGCTACTTTTCGCTGATAGGCCTTGCTTTTGTTTTTCTTTTTGGCCCTGCAAAAGCCCAACATATTGGCGGAGATTGGCTCGTGGACGGAAAGTCCCGTCCGGCCCAAGTGACAGAGGTTTCCCCAAAAGAAATCCAGCTCAGCAACGGTTTGGTGAGAAGGAGCTTTTATCTGGATCCAAATCTGGTGTGCTACGATTTCGCAAATCTGAACACCGGGGAGCAACTGCTCCGCACCGTCATGCCGGAAGCCCGGGTCACTTTGGATGGCAAGGTGTATGAAGTCGGCGGCTCATTGGATTTGAAAGAGCGTGGTTTTTTCCGAAAGGAATGGCTTTCGCAAATCACCACTCCGGAAGACAATTTCCGCTACCAATCCCATGAAGTAACGGAGATCACCCCACAGTTTCCTTCCAAAAACCAATTTTGGACTGGCGGAAAACAAGGAGGCAAGGGCAAGAAGATCTCCTTTTCCTATACCCATCCCAGTCTGCCTGGCCTCGAACTGAAGGTCCACTACGAAATCTACGACGACCTCCCCCTGATCGGAAAATACCTGACTCTGGAAAACAAAGGCCAAAAACCCATCCACATCAATCAGGTGGTCCATGAGATCCTCGGCACTGTGGAGGAAGAGTCTGCCGTGGTGGGCAGTACCGAAAAGATGAAAAAACCGCACCAACTGTACGTAGAGAGTGATTTTGCATTCAACAACTCCATGAATGCTGAGATCAGCAATCAGGCCAGCCACTGGAAGCAGGACTCGGCCTACACTTCCCAGGTCAACTACGACTACCAAACCCCGAGCACCCTGGAGATCTATGCGGAAAAAGGCATCGGAATTGACCTCGATCCCAATGAAAGCTTCAAATCAATCCGTAGCTACGAGCTGGTGCTGGACAGCTACGACCGGGAAAGAAACGGTCTGGCGAGAAGGAAGATGTACCGCACCTTGACCCCTTGGGTCCTACAAAACCCGATCTTCATGCACCTGGTCAGCAAGAATGACGAACAGGTAAAAACCGCCATTGAACAGTGTGTGGCCACCGGATACGAGGCGTTGATCCTGAGTTTTGGCAGCCATATCAACATGGAGGACGAGTCTCCCGAAAACATCGCGCGATGGAAGTCCCTGGCGGACTATGCCCATGACCGCGGGATCAAGATCGGTGGATATTCGCTCTTTTCCTCCCGCAGCATCGGCCCGGAGACGGACGTGATCAGCCCATTGACCGGGAAACCGGGCGGGGCTTTCTTCGGCAATGCACCCTGCCTCGGCAGTGAATGGGGACTGGACTATCTTCGAAAACTGCGGTTTTTCTTCACCGAAACGGGCTTTGACATCTTCGAAAACGACGGCCCCTATCCGGGTGATGTCTGTGCTTCCACTTCCCATCCGGGACATCAGGGGCTGGAAGATTCCCAATGGACTCAGATCAACCTCCAAAAGGGTCTTTACCAATGGATGAACGGAGCGGGAATCTACATCAACGCGCCGGATTGGTACTTTCTGGATGGCACGCACAAGATCGCCATGGGCTATCGGGAGGTGAACTTCGCCCTTGCGAGAGACCGTCAAAAGATCCTCAATCGCCAGAACATCTACGATGCCACCTGGGAAAAGACCCCTTCTATGGGTTGGGGATTTGTTCCACTGACGGCCTACCACGGAGGCGGGCCTGACGCCGTTTTGGAGCCGCTCAACGAGCATCTCGACGACTACCGCCAGCTCATGATGCAATACTACGGAGCCGGGATCCAGGCTTGCTATCGGGGGCCGAGGCTTTACGACACGGAGGAAACCAAGGCAGTGGTCATCTCCGTGATCGACTGGTACAAAAAGTACCGGGAAATCCTGAATGCCGACATCATCCGGCTGAAAAGAGCCGACGGACGGGACTGGGACGGCTGGATGCATGTAGATCCAAAAGGGAAAGAAAAAGCGCTCATCATGCTCTTCAACCCTACTTCCGAAGTGATCAAAAAGGAGATTA
>CAZGYC010000087.1:0-16496 GCA_964530015.1 uncultured Limnohabitans sp.
CATTTTGGGCGACGGTGTTACCATTTTGGGCGACGGTGTTACCATTTTGGGCGACCACAAGGGTCGCCCCTACCGCAATTTCCATGATGGCGTGGAAATGGTTGGGCATTACCACATATTCATGCAATTGCACATTGGTAAACCGTTCGGGTATTTTCATCCATTCATTTTCGACCATCCGTCCCGCATCGTTCAATATCATTTGGGGGCAACCACCAGGGTTTGCCCCTACGACAATTTCACCAAACAAACATTGCCGGTCCTGTACGCAAATGGTAATAAAATACAATCCTGCCTGCGAATAATCGTATCCTTTCAGGCGGATGCTGCGGCGGCGGTGGATATGTGGGTTGTATTTGGTCATTCCTTTTATTGGGGCAGACGCATAGGTCTGTCCTTACAGTCATATTAGGTCGGTGTCGTCTTTTCAGCTTGCTGGCAAGGCCAAAATCTCCCTATCGTCGGCATTTTCATGTCTTCGCCTTCTCCAGGGTTCTGTCCACTTCGTGTTCTGAAGCCCTCGCCAACGCCCGCCGGATCGTTTTTAAATTACAAAATCCTTCGTTTATCCAGGTCTTCTGTCAAAAAAACAGTTCGGGGATTTTCGGAATTCCGACAAAAAGTTGTCCGGTTTATACAAGCCCCCTCCAAACCCCAGGCAAAATCCCAACCTTCCGGCCGGGCTTTTGCCTGGGGAGGCTTCGGTCATTTACTCACAGGTCGGGCAACAGACAAACGGCACCTTGGTCAGCGGCGAAGTCCTGAGAATTCGGAAATTCCCCAGATTGTCCCCGAGGACCATCCGCTCAACTGCCGCAGCCCCCGGAGTCTGCACCATCCTTCGGGCTTCCTCATAGGCCTGGTTTGCTTGGCCGCCCGCATTTCTGGCCCGGTAAAAATTGAAGTGCTCGTTTATATTGGTAATGTTCCCGAACACCTCCACCACCAAGACACTCAGCGGGCTGTCTTCCGGCAGACCCAAGTCGGTCAGATATCCGGCAATCTCCTGCGAGGTAAACACCGCCGTGCCGACAGGATGGGCTTCCTTCAAGTTGGCCAAAAGGGTCGCCGTGTTGACCGTCGGACTTACCTTGAAAATCCCCGTTTCATAGGCCGGCAGCACCGGCTGGAAATAGGTCGTCTGGGTGAGGTCGTTGATCTTTTTGAGGGTTTTCGGATCGGTATTGATCTGAACCTCGATCCGCATCCTGCGCTCGGCAAGCAGTATATTCCTGAAATCGAGCCCATCTGCCTGGTGAACCTGGGCGTAAAGCAGTGTCCAGAGGCTGGTACGCGGTGGCTTGGAGGTCACGTTTTTTCCCTTGAAGACCGCCTTGGCGTACGGTGCAGAGACATACATGTGGTTTTCGTTGCGGTTGAGGGCACAGAGCAAGGTCGGAACCGGATGCTGCATTCCCGTCACTCTCAACTCCCTTCCAAACCGTCCCTGGGCGGTGGACCAAAGATTTCCTTTTGGGACACCTCCCACGAGTTCGAAATCGGGCAGCGTACCGAAGATCTGTCCTCCGAGTTCGTTGTCCTCCGCCTGGCGGTCAATAAAGTGCGCATGGCCTACCCGAAACTCGTAGGTGAAAAAACCGAACATTTCAGGGCTTTCCGGGTGCATTCCGGGAGGTATCGGAAGCAAATAGTGGGTATCGCTGTCCGTGGACTTGACCATCATCTGCATGGCATCTATCCCCGATTTGTCGTCGCTTTGGCCGGGGATGATCCTTCGGATCAGCTCGGGATCGAGGCTGAGTGAGGATTCCTCCGGTGTTTCAAACAGGTCAAAGTCATTGTTTGAGATCAGTTGGTCCGGGGCATTGGCCAGCATCCTGCAGAAGTAGGTGTCGTCCGGATTTTGGATGGCCTCCTCAAATTCCACCCAGAGAAACCTTTTCCTGGCTTCGGTCTGACTATAGTCCTCCGCCCGGTCATAGGGTGAAAAGGCCAAGCCCACGCTTACGATCTTTGGGGTCTGGGAAGGGTTCAAGACCGTCGGCAACTTCAGCAAATCCGTTGTCACGGAACCGGGATCTGCGTGTCCTTTTTTTAACTTTGGCACCAGGGTATATTCCGCCCAAAGCTCATCCGGATACCTCAGCTCAGACGAACCCGGCCGTTTTCGCTCGTTCTTTGGCTCAAGGGCATCGATGTAGATGATCCGGGTATAATGCCTGTTGACCGAGTCAAAGCCGTCCTGCTGCAGCGCCTCAAAGGAGACCGTATGCTTGATTTCGATGTCGTCGAGGTATTCGTTTACCCGGACTTCCTTTTTGGGTTCTCTTCGGAATCGGTGTTTTCTCTGGATGACAAAAGCCACGTCCTGATGGCCATCCCAGCTCCAATCCCTGTTCAGTTGGTAGCTTAGGCAGGTCACCCAGTGGTAATAAAGATCGGCCTTGGTGGCAAAGGTGATGCTGCTCCCATCCGGCGCCAGGGTATGCCGGATCCTTGCGCTGCAACCGAAGGCTACCCTCTCCCCTTTTTTGGCCATCAGCGTCAGTCCCTTGGATGCCAAACCCAGGGAATCGGCCAGGCGCTTCACGACATCCGGCTGGTCGGATTCCGATCTTCTCCGAAGTCTCGCACCCAAAGTGATTTGCTTTACAGTGGGGACAGGGTCAGGCTTCAGGTAAAGTGCCTGGAGTTCCGGGATGTTTTTGTAGGGCAAAAGCAGGGAGTCCTCATTCTGTGTTTCCTTGTAAAACATCAGTTGCTGGACCTTGCCAAACCGGCTGTCTTTGTCCTCGTCTGGGTCGATAATTCCAAAATAGATCTCTTCTGCTTCTTCAGAGGAAGCAACGGCCCGAAGCGAAACCCTGACCTGGCGTCCTGTAGGAAGCACCAGCGAGGTTTCAGACAGTTGATCAAACTCCAGCTTTTTCGAAAGAAAAGGATCGGCAGGTTCACCCAAATTCAGAACAGGCACATCCAGAAAGCTGACCGGAAGTTCGATCTTCCCGTCAAAATCTTCCGGAAAATCCCAGTCCCTGGAATACAGGGGAATGTAGCTGTCCCGGCCGGAGCGGCTGAGCTGGGTGTCCATCCTCAGGGATTTGACCTCCACGAGGATCTTGATCTTGTGGACATCCGGATCCGGAAGGGCTGGCTTGAGGCCATTTCCAATCGGCAAGGCCTTCAGCATGGCGATCGGGTCTTGTCCGATTTTTTGATATTTATCCGTAAAAACCACCGCCGGATATTCGAGCAGCGGCCGCTCGATCTGCAGCACGACATTGTCGCTGAATTGGGTGTCCTCCAGATCAATCGAGTTAAAAAAGTTTACCCGGTGGGTCCTGAAATTCTCCGGTTTCGCGATCCGGAGCATGCCCGGATTGACGAAGCGCTTGAAGGAAACGGAGGTGTCAGGACTGGGCGCCGGATTCAGTGGCTCATCCTCCAGACTGGGGCCTCCACCTGATATATCCGCCATCCTGATCCGGAAGCGATAGGTATTTCCATACCGCAGCAGGGTCTTTATTTCCCCCGGACTCAGCGCGCGGTTGGGTGTGACCTGTCCGGTCATGGGACCCAGTTGCACTTTTCCGTTGGGCTGGTCGGTCCGATAGATCTCCATCGCGTCCTGGTCCTCGGTAGCCAGGCTTTTCCCAATCCAGTATGCATAATACATCGGCAACCAATAGCCGTCGCTCTTGGGTCCTGCAATCTTGGTCGGATAGACCTGGTAGGGAAGTTCGGCGGTCTGATTGGCAAAGGTATCCGCCAGGCCGCCCTGCGCAGGATTGACCCGAATGACATTGAGGCTTTCCCATTTCGCCCCCGCTACGGCCTGCTGCACGTCGATATGGTAACCCATAACGCCTAAGGGCGCATCCAGCCGTTTGTTGGATCCGGGAGCATCTCCGGGATTTTCCAGTACCTGTCTTAGATACCAGACCAGGATCTGTTCATCATCCCAGCCCATCCGAATGCCCGAGTCAGATTGAGGCGGAAGTCCATCGGGTGCCTCCTCAAGCAAGTTTCCGCTTTCGGCCTGGCTGGCATGGACAATCTTGGCGAATCCGTCATTGTATAGATGGGCTTCCAAAAACAACTCATCCCACGGCCCGGCAGGAATCGGTTCGGTCAGTTCGGTGGACTTCTGGTAAAGGACAGGAAACAATACCGGCGCAAAAACCGGCCGACCCTCTCCGATCACCAATTCGGGGATCTTCGCGGCATACCGCTTTACAAGTGGGCCGTCTGCGGCTTCCAACAAGGCGTTTTGGGCAGTCTCGTACTCACCGCCAACGATATCCGCATAGAGGTAGCCCCCGTTTTCAAACCAATCCGGTTTTACCTCCAATTGCACCTCGTAGATCATCCCGCAGGCTTTGGCCAGGATCGGCTGTCGGAGGATGTTCGCAAAGACCTTCCCCCAACTGACGTTGTTTTTGGGCTTATAGTCCTGGATCAGTTCCACTTTGTCCCTGACCGCACAATGATAGGAATCATCGGTGACCGCATTGGGATGGCGGGGCTGGGTGAAGTTGAACCGGCTGCGGTAGGAAAGTGGGAGGTATTTTTTGATGCCCCGCTTTCCGGCTTGGTCCAAAGGCACCGGAGCGGGCAGCTTGTCCGTGAGGTCGGTGATCGTGAAGGAGCTTGCAATTTGCTGAAGGATAGCTGATTTATTCGCCGCAGGAGTTTCGGTCACATCGGTGAGGATGGGCTTTCTGCTTGCTGCGGTGGCATTGCTCAATGGGAAGTCATCGGTTCCCTTGACAACCGCCAGTCTGAATTTGGGCTGCAGGTTTGCAAATCCCGGCACTTGGCTTGGAAGCGGATTCCCGAGTCCCGTCGGCCAAGTGGCGAAAGGATCGCTGTTTCTGGGTACCACGACAATATTGACAGTCAACACATTCCCCACAAGTCGTTGGGGAAAGGTCATTAGGGTTAGGATTCTTCTTGGTTCCATGTCGAAAAGGTTAAAGGAAAAAATCAGGCGATTTGGCGGCCTTCCTGCCAGGTTTCTTCAAAACTGATATTGATGATAAAGGCGATGCTGATATCCAGCCCGAAGGTGACCGATGCAGTACAGTCCGTCTTGCCTCCGGACCGGGTCACCGTGCCACTGGCCTCGATGTAGATCGTGACGCTGACCAGCCCACCTACCAAGCTCGCGCGACCCTTGAACATCATAAATGCCGTCACGGAGATCATTTCGGCCGAAGCGTAAATCTCGCATCCTACCATGAAGGTGACGCTGACATTGCCGATCACCGGCAGGCCGACCGAAAGAGAGGCTCCAAAGCCAAATTTCATCGTCAAGTTCGGCCCGACTTTGGTGTCGCAGGCGATCTTGAGCTCCACGGCCCCGATGGCATACACGGTCGCCCCACCGACGGTCATACACATCACTTCCAAGCCTCCCTTGAACTGGATGAATCCACCCGCGGTAGGCAAAAGCTGCGTCGGGTCGGTGGTGACTTTCAGTGCGGCATTGAAATAGACCCCAAGCGCAAGGCTGGCCTCCAGGCGCAAGGGACACTGGGGGGCATTGTAGAGGTTTTCCTCAGGCGGAAACCGCACCAAGGGGATTTCCTTGACGGCTTCAAATTTGTATTCCCAGATCTCCCCGGCATTGCTCATCGCGATCTGAAGGCCTTTTTTCAGCACCTCGGCGTAGTTCCCCGTTGACATGGAGGCCAACATCTGGAGGAGATCGATCACCGGCTGCAGGGCTTCGCTGAATTCGATTTCCGGAGTCGGTATTCCGTCCAGCTTGCTGGGGCTATCCGTTCCTCCTTCGTATCCGGACTCCTTACCTTTTTGGGCATCAAAATTTCCCTTGATGGTCATCAAGCGCTCAAACGAGCCCAAATCCACCACCATTCCCACGTTGTTTACACGGCTTTTCCAGGTGTCCTTGAGGTCATTGGCAAAGGAGTTCACGTCAAAGTTCAGCTTGGAGTCCACATAGGGAGTATTCCCTGGCTTCGTCTCTTTCGCTTTGTATTCGATGTAGATCTTCAAAGCGTCCATCTTGACCAGATACAGGGGATCCAAGCTTGGAATGTCAAAGGCTATGGCTTTGTTGAGCAGACTGTTGGCTTCTCCTGTCAAGAGCTTGAATCCACGGTCAACCACTTCCCCCGCCTGTTCCTTGACAGCCAATTCCATCAGTTCAAAAACCTTTCGGTCTCCATCCAGAATCCCACTGGTATTGAAGGCGTCAATGGCATTGCCCACGGCATCCACCCCAGAAACCAGGGCAACGGCTTTGCCCAGATTGGAATAGCCGTCACCGATATTCGGGAAGATACTGCTGCTGTCCATCAAGCGATAGGCATCTGCAAACGCCGGAGGAGTCTTGCTGAGTAGCTTGGACTTGCCAAACTCAAAGCTTGGAGTCAGGAAAAGGGCCTTCTGGGTGGCGGTGGTCTGCAGCAATCCAAAATTCATCGTGTCTGCCACCGGGTTTCGGAGGATCTCCAGCGGATGGGCCAACCGAAGAAGTTTCCCGGTCTTGATCGCTGCCGGAAGCGCATTTCCCTCCACCCATTTCCCCTCTCTCACAATCGGCACAGGAACATAGGTGGGCAGTGGGGTGACTTCGCCCGTTCCGGTCTCATGCTGGACCACCGACCAACTCCCGTCCTTTGGCAACAGCACACTTCCCCGGGCGGCAGCCACAAAGACCGGATCGCCGGCATCATTGTTCTTTTTCACCGATGGGGAAATATCAAACCGGGTGATCCGCATCATCTGGCCTGACTCGTTCAGATTCATCACACAATCCACGTCCCCACCGATCAATCCTCCTTGCAGGTCCAAAAGTGCCTTGAAATTGAACTTCGGAATGGTGACGCCCTGCGGAGACAACTGCACGTAGCCAAGGATCTTTTTCGAAGGCGTCATTCCATTTTTGTGGCCCTGCACCAGATTGTCGATCTTGACGTCGGCATCGAACCACACCGCCGCCAAGATGACGTCTTTGGTGACTTCGGCCCCGGTATTGTTTGGCACCCACTCCCCAAATTCATCGACGTATTTTTGCCCCGGTGCCACTTTGATCGCCTTGGGAACATTGTACTCCGCGATGTTGCCGTCTTCCTGGATATTGGTCACATTGAACAATCCCCTGATCGCACCGGTATGCAGTTCGTAGGGCTCCACGGTCACCGTGTGGTAGATCGTGTTTCCTGATTCATCCACTCCCTGGGTGGGCAAGCTCTTGTCAATGTATTTGTATCTGAAATCAAAAAGCCCGTCCGATTCGGCCTGCCAGCCGCTGTCGGTACGGAAAACGTAGCCCGATCCGGTTCGGAAAAGGGTGATCGTCCTCACCACCCGGATGCCCCAGGGATACAGGATACTTTTCACCTGAATCACCTCATGGCCCGTCCGGCCGAGCATGACATCAAATCTCGCCTGGCTCGTCTCGGCAATCGCAGCCCTGGGACTCAGCCAATTGCTGAAGGTACTGGCTCCGTAGCCCGAAAAGTCAATCTTGGACAGGGGAACGCCGCGCTTCTTGAGGATTTGGGGAGTCGATTCACTGGTGAAAAACTCCCCGTTGAAAATCTTGGTCACGCTCCGTCCCAAGGTACTGGCATTGGCCGGTTGGCCGTTCATTGCCAGGATATTGGCGAGCTGCACGGTAAATCCCTTGAACATCGGGCTGTCCGGCCCTGCGCCCTGCATTCCGTCCTTGCCATAATCCTTGGCGATGGCCCGGATCTGGATTCCACCGATCATGTCATTCGGAAAACTCGGATTGACCAGCTTGAGCTCCGGCTTTTGGGATTCCCTGGGCTCGTCGTGGGAAAGCTCCGCCAGGGCCTTTAGCCCGAACGGAAGGGTAAAATACGCGTCAACGGGAGTCTTTTGGTTCTTGTATTGCTCCAAGGTGTACTTGACCAAAGGCTTTGGCGCAAGGGCTACCTGGCCCGCATGATAGTTGGCGATGCGGGTTGCGCCGCCGTCGTTTGGATAGTAGTTGAAAAACAAAGGCGGATCCCCGATCACGTTGTTGCCCGGAGGTGTCAGATTGTAAACCGGCTCCCAGGCCACTTGGGGAAGCATAAAAAGGCGGGCAGCCGAACCGGCAACCACCACCTCCATTCCGTTTACCCCAAACATCTGGTTGGACGTCTGCTCGATATGGACGGCGTTTTCTCCCCTTCCGACCGGCGTGCCGGTCTTTACCCGCACCGGGAAGGCCGCTCCCAGACTCACGCCCATTTGGTTGGCGTTGGAGCTGACATCCAGCAGCGCAAAAAATTCATTTTGATACTTCTGTACGTGTGGGGTCAACTGCTGCTCATAGGGCGGCAAAGTGTTGTTTACCAACATGCTCCTGGCGGCAGTGTCCCCTGCCGCCACTGCTTTGGATCCCGCAACCGTTGCATTGGCCAAGGTCGCCGTCTGCAGTCCGCCTGCCATTCCCAAGGGCGCCCCGGTGCTTTGCTGCTCGCTGGCGTTGTTTTCATTGCCAAAATGAAAGCTCACCTTGACTTTGTCCAAATCCTTGCCTTGTGGTGCCTGGGAAATCTGGCATACCAGCCAAGTGATGATTCCTTCATATCCCTTCTTCCCCTCTCCTCTTTGCCTTCTCAAATAGGCCAAGCTAGCCAGGTAGGGATCGGGCAGCGTAGGCAGATATCCCAACAGCCCAAAAACGAGTATCGTCTCACTTTTGGTGATTCGTGTCCAATCGGGGGTGCATTCGCCAAAAATCATCGCCCCATTTACCGGAGTCACCGTAAACAAGGCGTTCTCCAAGGCAAGGGCCAGGTTCTTGAACTTGGGCACTTTGTCATGCGGTATCTTATTGTCCCATAGAATATTGTCATCGATGAGATAAAGTATATTCTTGGTCTCGGTTCCGGCCAGGATCAGCAGGCTGTCCTTGGTTTTCACGGCTACGGGCAGGCCGTTTACCATCACCGGCCGATCCACATAGTGCACCGCATTGACCGATGCGACCAGGAGTTCGGTCCCCTCGCCCAGGGAATTGTACAGCAACGAAGACTTCTTGCCCAAAAACACACTGAGACTGGTGCCATGGATATTTTGCCCGTCTTTCCAATGGCCAAATTCCTGAAATGCTCCCTCTCCCTCACCGGCAAGGTCTGTGATCCCGATCCTTCCGGGATCCACCAGGAACAGGGGCGACAAAAGCTTCAGGTTTTTTGCCTGCAATCCCTGCCAAGCACACTTGAGTCCCGGCTTCCCTTCCAGAAAAAAGCCACCCGAACCCGCCACCTCCAAAGGATTGTTCACATCCAGCTCCGCAGCCGGGATCGCCCAGGCGGCAGCTTTCAGGGGTGCGGACTCCGAAAATTCGATGAGCGGACTTTTCTGCGATGCGGGTTTGATTTCCTGCTGGTCACTGGTCATCGGAATCAGCAGGCGGCTGACTTGGAAATTGTAAGTCGGAGCGGCATTTTTCTGCTGGAACACAAACTTCTGCCCATACAGCTCCGCCTCTCCCTCCCCAAGCATCGCGATTTGAGCTTTGGTAGCGCCTGTAAATGAAAAAGCAAGTCTGTCAGGAATCCTGACCTTTGCGGCCAATCCGTCCTTTCCGTATTTCTTTTTGGGATCCGCAATCGCCGCAGTCTGAGCCAAGTCCAAAGAAACCTGTACCCCTGTCTGGGCTCCCAAGACAAGTTTGCCGTTTTGGAGGACGGGATTTTGGCCGAGTTGGATTTTACCGGAGGTCACCTTCAGCCCGGCGTATCGGTTGCTCGGCGCATTTTGCGCCAACATATCCGCCCGGATCCAGACACTTCCTGCGACAACCTTATAGTCCTTGGTTACTTCCGGCGGCGGCGCATTTACCGCCTGAGCCAGGTTTCCCGGAAATTCGGCCTGAAAAAGAATCACGGGAAGCGGACTGTTTTGCTGGTAAAGTCCCAGGAGTTTGACAACCTTGTAAAAATCAATCAGGACGATCCTCCCGTCTTCCCGCAGCAGCGGCCCGACGGTTTTTTCGACCTTCGCGCCGGCCGCCCAATCGGGCACACTCGTCTTGAGCTGGGTGGTGCGAACGGGAACTTCCCTTACAAAGGGCTTTAAATCAGGCTCATTAAGTTCCCTGGAAATCTTTGTTTTATCTTCAGTTTTTAGAACCTGCTCCTCGGTTTCAACCTTTTCGACTGTTTCCCGGATTTTCTCCATTTGGGCCGGTTTGATCCGTTCCTGTGCAAACAACTGAGACCGCTCGAAGCTGAACGACTCCGACTTGATGGTGGGTTCCTTGGAAACAAGCAAGCTTCTGGCAAACAGGGGCAGGCTCTCTTCCCAAAGTGTGGCATCCTGTGCATCGCTTAGCTGGAGGTGCCCAAATACTTCGGCGAGTAAAGTACTTAACTGGTCTTTTTCCATTTGAAAAAAAATTGAGGGTTGAAACGAACACTATCTTGCAATTACAAATTGATTGCCCTTCATCACCTAAAAAAACCTTCTCCGAAATCGCTTGAAAATTGAAAAATAGACCATCAATCTAATCAATTTTCCGGGGAACCGCCAAAACAATCCGATTGTAATTTGTTGAAAATCTTACTCTTAAATATACTTTCGGGAATAACATTAAGATTGAAACTGAGCTGTTCTGGAATTCAGTTGAAAAGCAAAATTCAGTTTTTCAGGCACCCGGCGGACAAAATTTTCACCCCGTAATAGAGCCGCGCCAGAATCTGTTGTCTGGTAAAGACTCTCCTTTACTGTGGTCCACGAGTCCATCAAGGACAAAATCTTCCCCTTTTCCTTAGATTCATTCCAAATAATCCTATTTTTGCCGAAAGGAGAACCAGACCCATGACAGCCGACACCCTGCCGCCCAACAAATCCGGAAGAATTTTGGAGATATTTCCCTCCCCGCTTAAGATCAACCTGATGGAGTTGGGCTTTCTGCCGGGCAAAAAAATCACGCTCCAGCACCTGGCCCCGTCCGGTGGCCCGATGGCATTCCAGATGGATGAAACTCTCTTGGCTCTTCGAAAATCAGAAGCTGCCCTGATCCGCGTCGAACAGATTTAATTTCATGGCCGAACCTACACTTTCCCATAAAACGCATACCTCCCGTATCGCACTGGTAGGAAACCCAAACGTCGGCAAATCGACAATTTTCAACTTCCTCACCGGGCTCAACCAAAAAATCGGAAACTATCCGGGTGTGACCGTGGACAAAAAAACCGGATCCGTCCAGATCAAGGGGGAAACTTTTGAAATCTTGGACCTTCCTGGGACCAACAGCCTTTTCCCAAATTCCGAAGACGAAATCATTGCCCATCGGGTGCTCAGCCCGATCAAATTGGAGGTTCGGCCAGATTATGTGCTGATCGTGATTGACTCATCCCAGCTTTCGAGAGGCTTGTTTCTTGCCACGCAGTTGATTGATTTGGGGGTCAATCTCGCGGTGATTCTCAATATGGCCGACTTGGCTGAGAAAAAGAACATTGAAATCAAGTCCTACGAGCTTTTCAAATCCCTGGGTGTTCCGATCCTTTCCACGGATGCACGCAACCAAAAAGGGATGGACGAAGTCAAAAACCTCATCAGTGAGCGCAATTTCAGCCAGGCACCCGTATTCGTTGACATTCAGCAGGTTGTGCCCGGAGATATACTCAATCAGGTTCAGGACAGATTCGAACTTGAAAACCCCTACCAAGCCTATCAATTGATCCGGTTTGGGGGAAAAGATAAGGCGATTGCCGCTGAGGACAGAGTTTGGCTGGAAAACTTGGTTTTGCAAGCCAATTTTGATCTGGAGGAAGCCCAACTGGAGGAAACCAAACTCCGATACAAAAAGATCACTGAGACCCTAAACCGGGTTTTGGTCAAAAAAACCGCTCCCAATCCGAAATCCAACCTTGACCGGATCTTTCTCCATCCCATCTTGGGGTATGTGGTCTTTGTGGCTATTCTGCTGTTGATTTTCCAGGCGATTTTCGCATGGGCCTCCTACCCGATGGACCTGATCGACGGATTTTTTGCCGACATCAGTGCCAGGATTTCCGGGGCACTTCCGGATGGTCCATTGACCCGGCTTTTGGCCGAAGGGGTCATTCCGGGCATCGGAGGTGTGGTGATTTTCATCCCGCAGATTGCGATGCTGTTTGGCTTTTTGGCGATTTTGGAAGATACGGGCTACATGTCGCGGGTGGTCTTTCTGATGGACCGCTGGATGAGGCCTTTCGGCCTCCATGGCAAAAGCATCGTTCCCCTGGTCTCCGGCGTGGCCTGCGCGATTCCGGGCGTGATGGCGGCCAGGAATATCTCCAACTGGAAAGAAAAAATGATCACCATCTTGGTGACTCCGCTGATGAGCTGCTCGGCCAGGTTGCCGGTGTATGTCATTTTGATCGGACTTACGGTGCCGGACGAAATGGTTTTTGGCTTTGTCAACCTTCAGGCTTTGGCCCTTTTGGGCTTGTACCTGCTGGGGATTTTGGGAGTTTTGGGCACGGCGTTTTTTCTGAAGCTGATTTTGAAAACTTCGGAGAAAAGTTTCCTCCTATCCGAGCTTCCACCGTATCGGATTCCCCGCTGGAGCGACGTGGGCATCACCATGTTTGAGAAATCAAAAACCTTTGTGACGGAAGCGGGAAAGGTCATCTTGGCCATTTCGATTGTACTGTGGGTATTGGCGTCTTATGGGCCGCCATCCAGGATGGACCAAATCCGGCTCGAAGGCGAAGCCCGGCTCGAAAACGTCACCGATGAGGCTCAAATCGCCGAAATAGCGGCCGAAACAAATTCCCATCTGTTGGAGAACTCCTTCATCGGAATCATGGGAAGGGCGATCGAACCAGCGATCAGACCATTGGGCTATGACTGGAAGATCGGCATTGCGCTGATCACCTCCTTTGCGGCACGCGAGGTGTTTGTGTCCACCATGGCCACGATCTACAGCATC
This sequence comes from uncultured Limnohabitans sp., assembly GCA_964530015.1. Classification (GTDB taxonomy): domain Bacteria; phylum Bacteroidota; class Bacteroidia; order Cytophagales; family Cyclobacteriaceae; genus Algoriphagus. Next base: position 12,875 of record CAZGYC010000087.1, read on the forward strand.
GGCGGCGATCTGGAAGATGAACTCACGATCCGCGAAAAACTCGACCAGCAAATCAACGCGAATACCGGAGAAAAAACCTTCAACACGGCCACTGCCTTTTCGCTGATGGTTTTCTATGCCTTTGCCATGCAGTGCATGAGTACCGTGGCAGTGGTCAAAAGAGAAACGAAAGGATGGAAATGGCCGTTAATCCAGACAGCTTACATGAGTGTATTGGCTTATGTGATGGCTTTTATCACCTATCAGATCTTATCTTAATATGTGGCAGGAAATCGGAGTCGGAATTTTGGTTTTGGGAGCCCTGGCTTACCTGGCGAGAAAGTATTTTCTCAAGCCCAAAACCCAGCCCGGCTGCGACAAATGCGCCAAACCTTAAAAAACCGGGGATTCGTCGAAATTCCCGGTTTTTTCCTACTTTTCGACAATGAGTAAAATCGCCCGGCAAAGCATCCAAACCACTGCTTTTTCCTACATCGGTGTGCTATTGGGCTACATCAACGTACTTTGGCTCTACCCCTACGCCCTGAACGCAACCGAGCTGGGTACCTTCCGGACGATCCAGGATTTGGGGCTGCTTTTTGTACCCTTTGCCCAGTTGGGCGTAGGTCACGGCATCACCCGATTTTTCCCCAAACTGGAGCACAACCAAGCCGCCTTTCTTTCCTACAGTCTTGCCTTTTCCCTTTTGGGCTTTGTCACGGTCAGCCTGGTTTTCTTTGGGCTCAAGGAGCATATCGTCGGTTTGTTTGCGGCCAACTCGCCGGAAGTGATCCACTTCCTCGGAATCGCCCTGCTGATCACCTTGTTTGCCCTGCTTGGCAGCGTTTTGGATGCCTTTGGCAGATCCTATCTCAAGGTCGCCATCCCGACGTTTTTCAGGGAGGTCTTTCTGAGACTGCTTACGTCGGTTTTGGTGGGCACGTATCTGCTCGGCTGGATTGACTTTGACCAGGTCATGCAGGGATTGGTTGCCGTGTATGGCCTGGCGCTGTTTGGGGTATTGGGCTACCTGGTCTGGCTGGGCAAAATCCACCTTGATTTAAACTGGAGAAACTTCCCCCCGGGCTTCAGGTCTTCTTTCATCCGATTCAGTCTGATCACTTTTCTGGCAACAGCCGCCTCCACGCTGATCATGAAGATCGACAGCATCATGGTGAGCTCCATGGTGAGCCTGGAGGCCAATGCCATCTATTCCATCGCATTTTACATGGCTCTGGTGGTGGAGCTGCCCAGAAGGGCGATTTCCCAGGTGGCCATGCCGGTGATTGCAGACCATTTTGCAAAGAACCAAATCCAGGCCATCAACGGGCTCTATCGGCAGATTTCCAACCGCCAGCTTTACATCTGTCTGCTGCTCTTTGCCTTGATCTGGTCCAATATCGACAGCATCTACCATTTTGTGCCCAACAGGGAGATCTATCAGGCGGGCAAATGGGTCGTTTTCTACATTGCGCTGGGAAAGATCTTCGACGTCGCATTCTCGGTCAACAGCGAGATTTTGGTCTTTTCCGCCTACTATCGGTCCAACCTGGTGCTGACCATCGCCATGAGCATCCTGATCATCGGAGCCAACTATTGGCTCATTCCCGTTTTTGGGATCGAGGGTGCGGCAATCGGCTCTGCCGCCGTGATGCTGTTCTTTAACCTGGTGAAATATTTCTACCTGAAAATCCGGCTTCGGTTGGATCCTTTTGGCAGGGAAACCCTGAAGATCCTGCTGGTCGGAGTTCCTGCCTTTGGCGGGGCCTTTGTCAGTGCGGCGGGCATTGCCCCCCTGCTGCTGATCGCGGTCAAATCAACCTTGATCGTGGGGATATTCGTGGGGATGTCTTGGCTACTCGGGGTGGGAAAAGAAGAGTGGAACTGGATCCAGGCGAGATTGAAAAAGTCCGGGCCTTAGAGTGTTACAAACCTCCGTACTGACAAGATTTGGGCTGCCTGAAATCCGCAAACTTCCACTGTTATCCTGCTTTTTGAGCGAGGCCCCGATAGCTATCGGGGTGAGGCCTGTTTTTGGAGAGGGCTTCACCCGTAATTGTATTTAAATTGTGAAGTTTGAACAAGTCGGCGGCCCGGACTCCACAAATATACGGGATCGGATCCTTTGTGTTCGTCAAATCCGGGCAGAAATACCTTTTGTGCCCGGCCAAATCCGGGCCGCTTGGAAAATCCCGGGATTTTTCCCAAATTTTATTTCCCGCAAAACCGATTTGAATCCGGTCACAATGAGGATTTTAACCACCCATTCATCAAACTCAGAATTTTATTTTGCGGATTTCTCGATAGATTATCCCCCATCAAATAACTTTGCACCGCAAACCCTCGGTTACCATGTACCTGATTAAGAAATTGATTGTTTGTCTCGATCAGACCCCTCTGGACCAGACGCTGATCCAACACGCCGCGTTTATCGCCAGAGTCAATCAGACGAAGAAGATCTACTTCACCAATGTGATCAAGAACCTTTCGATCCCCAAGGAAGTCCTGGAGGAATTCCCCAATCTGATCGAAAACATGATCAACGAGCGGAAGGAAGCCATGGAAAAACTGGTCGGCGAGCATTTTCCGGAGATCAAGGGACTGGCAATCAGCTTTGTGGTCAAAGAGGGCAATCTTTCCAAAAAGGTCCTCAAACTGGCAGAGGAAAAATCTGCCGACATGATCCTGATCGGGCGAAAAGTGGAGCTTCCGGGAACGGGCGTCGCTTCGCAGCGCCTTGCCCGGAGAGCCAGTTGCTCCCTGCTGATCGTGCCCGAGGCATCGAGACCGAGGATTTCCAAACTTCTGGTTCCGAGTGATTTTTCCGACTACTCCAAAGACGCCCTCGAAGAAGCGATCATGATCGCAACAAAGCACGGCGGCCAGGTGGAGATTGTCTGCCAAAACGTGTTCACGGTGCCTTCAGGCTATCACTTTACCGGCAAAAGCTACGAGGAGTTTACCGAAATCATGAAGATGCACGCCGAGATCAACTACCGGAAGTTTATCCGGAAGATCGACACCAAAGGCATCAAGATCACCCCGATCTATACCAAGGACGACGACGACGATCCCGTGCAGGAGATTGTTTCCAAGGCCCTGGAGATCGAGGCTGACGCGATCATCATCGGGGCCAAAGGCCGGACTGCGGCTACGGCATTGTTCATCGGAAGCATGGCCGAGCGCCTCATCCAGTTCAACGACAGCCTTCCCTTGCTGGTGACCCGGCCGAAGGGCAAAAACGCCGGGATCCTGGACTACATCCTGGAGATTTGACCCTTCGGCTGTCCGCAATCTGTTCAGATGCGCGATGGGGAGGTCTGCCTGCCGCGCTGTTCAAAGATCGCTTCGGTCGCGAATGAATCTCAACCCGGCGACAAAGTAAAGATCGCTCCCTCGCGAGGACGGACACTTCCTTGCCAGAGGCATTTTCCAATGGCTAAATTGATTTGGGAGTTTCGTACCCCAAAGCAATCTTACAGGTTGGAGCAGTGGTTTGATTGGGAGACTGCTTCGTCGCCCTCAGGGGCTCCTCGCAGAGACGGCTCCGATTTTGAATTGGTCGGTCTGTGCGGAAAGTGAAAGTTTCGGTCTGTGCGGACACAGACCGGGGCGGAGAGGACAGATTTGAATGGCAATCGGC
>CAZGYC010000088.1:0-15825 GCA_964530015.1 uncultured Limnohabitans sp.
CCGGAGAGCCATCTTCAAAATCCAACCGAAATCAGGCATGTGCGTCCTCCTGTATCTTTCCCCCTTTGATATGAATGATGCGCTGGGTTTTGGCAGCCAAGTCCAAGTCGTGGGTCACCAGGATCAGTGTGGTTCCCTGCTCTTTGTTGAGGTCGAAAATGAGTTTCTCGATCATTTCGCCGGTTTCCGTGTCCAGATTTCCGGTTGGCTCGTCTGCAAAAAGTATCTTCGGCTCGTTGGCAAAAGCCCTGGCGATGGAGACCCGCTGCTGTTCACCTCCCGATAGCTGGGTGGGATAGTGTGTTGCACGATCCTTTAAGCCCACCTTTTCGAGCAGATCCATCGCCTTTGTCCTAGCGTCCTTTCTTTTTTTCAACTCCAGCGGAACCATCACATTTTCCAGTGCCGTCAGGGTGGGCAGCAACTGGAAGTTTTGAAAAATGAACCCCACGTCCTTGCTGCGTACCGACGCCCGCTGGTCTTCATCCATCTTTTCCAGAGCTTGGCCGTTGAGCAGGATGCTGCCGGTAGAGCCCGAGTCCAATCCCGCGCAGAGGCCCAGAAGGGTGGTTTTTCCGCTGCCTGATGGTCCAACAATGGCGATCATCTCGCCGGGTTGGATGTCAAAGGTGACATTTTCGAGAACCGTGAGTTTGCGGCTTCCGCTTTGGTAGGTTTTGCTCAGGTTCTGGATGGATAGTATGCTCATGGGAATCCTTTGATTTTAGGAATTGTCAAGTCATACGGAATATCTCGGGAACAGTTGATACCGGCGTGGGACTTCGGGAGTAAATAAAGGAAAATACCCAATAGCCGCCAAAAAGACTCGACGGAAAGGATATTTTGTTCGACCAATCCAGAAAAAACTATTTTTGGGACATAAAACAAAAAACCAATGGCCTGAACTGCCAACCTTTTTGTCCAAATTCCTTTTATAGTACCTGTTATGAAATCCCTACATCCCCTATTCTCCTTTCTGGTCTGTTTGTCAGTCGTTGCTTTCTCACTTGGCTGCAACCCTGCCGAGGTGAAAAAACAAGAATCCCAAGCCGAGGCCCCAAAGGCAACTGAAAACAAAAAGACCATCCTCTTTTTTGGCAACAGTCTGACCGCGGGCTACGGCATCGATCCTGAAGACGCCTTTGCGGGATTGACGCAGGACAGAATCGACAGCTTGGGGAAAGATTACCGGGTGATCAACGGAGGGCTCAGCGGGGAAACTACCGCGGGAGGACTGAGCAGACTGGACTGGTTTCTGGAGGATGAGCCGTCCATCTTTGTCTTGGAACTTGGGGGAAACGATGGCCTGAGGGGTATCCAGCTCAGCGAGACCAAGAATAACCTTTTGGCTATCATCGACAAGGTTCGCTCCAAATATCCGGATACCATTATTCTACTGGCGGGGATGCAGATTCCGCCAAACATGGGCAAGGAATACACCGATGAGTTTCAAAAAATCTACCCGGCTGTGGCCGCGGAAAAAGACGTGATCTTGATCCCTTTCCTTCTTGAGGGGGTGGCGGGCGATCCCGAGCTGAATCTGCCGGACGGAATCCATCCGACTGAGGCCGGCCACAAGATCGTGTTTGAGACGGTCTGGCCTTTTATAGAAACCTCACTATAAACCTGCCTTCACCCCAAAAGTCCGCCATAACTCCAGTCTTTAGGCGGGTCTGTTAGCGCCAATCGAAAGCTGCTATTTTTAATGGATTTAAATTAGCCCATTCAGGCTCCCTACATCCCCAAATTCCTCCATTCCGCGAAGCAAGCATTTCACTGCCCGTTTTTTTTAGCTTAAATTTTCGACTTCATTGAAAATTTTAAAGATGAGCTTTCAGATAAAAGAAAACCCCGATGTATACGACGTGATCATCGTCGGCTCCGGGGCGGGGGGCGGCATGGCCTCCAAGATCCTGTCCGAAGCCGGACTTTCGGTGGCGGTAGTGGAAGCCGGCGGGGATTTTGATCCCGCCAAAGACGAAGACAGAACCCAGCTCCGTCCGCCCTGGGAATCCCCGAGGCGCGGCGCAGGTACCCGAATCCGCCCTTTTGGGGACTTTGACCAGGCCATCGGCGGCTGGGACATTGAGGGCGAACCCTACACCCACAAGGACGGCACCAAGTTCGACTGGTTCCGCTCCCGCATGGTGGGCGGCCGGACCAACCACTGGGGAAGGATCTCCCTGCGCTTTGGCCCCAACGACTTCAAGAGGGCGAGCATCGACGGCCTGGGCGACGACTGGCCCATCGGCTACGACGACCTCAAGCCCTACTATGACAAAGTGGACAAGCTCATCGGCGTATTCGGGTCAAAAGAGGGGATCTACAACGAACCCGACGGCTTTTTCCTCCCCCCTCCCAAGCCCAGGCTCCACGAGCTCTTCCTGAAAAAAGGGGCCGACAAAGCCGGGATGCCCATGATCCCGGGCCGCCTGTCCATGCTCACCCGCCCCATCAACAACGAACGGGGAACCTGCTTCTTCTGCGCCCAGTGCAACCGGGCCTGCCAGGTCTATGCGGATTTTTCGTCAGGCACCTGCCTGCTCCATCCTGCGATGAAAAAGGGCAAGGTGGACCTGTTCACGTACTCCATGGTCCGCAAGGTCACCACCGACGACAGCGGTAGGGCCACCGGGGTATCCTTCGTCTCCAAGGTGGACATGAGGGAATACAAGCTCCGCTCCCACGTCGTAGTCCTGGGCGCTTCCGCCTGTGAATCCGCCCGGATCCTGATGAACTCCACCTCCAAAACCCACCCCAACGGCATCGGCGGGGATTCCGGAGCCCTGGGGCGCTACCTCCACGACTCCACCGGCGCAGACCGGATGGGCATCATCCCGGATCTGATCGACCGCGAGCGATACAACGAGGACGGGGTCGGCGGCATGCACATGTACACCCCCTGGTGGCTGGACAACAAAAAGCTGGACTTCGCCCGCGGCTACCACATCGAGTACTGGGGCGGCATGGGCCAGCCCTCCTACGGGGCCGGGGGCGGCATGGACACCATGCGCAAGTTCATCAAAGACGAGTTTGGCAACCCGAGCCCCAACGGGGGCTACGGCGAAGGCCTGAAAAAGGACATCAAGCGGCTCTACGGATCTACCTTGGGCATGTCCGGACGTGGGGAAAGCATCCCCCGCCATGAAAACTACTGCGAGATCGACCCCAACGTGGTGGACAAGTATGGTATCCCCGTCCTCCGCTTCCACTACAACTGGACCGACCAGGAGCTCAGGCAGGCGAAACACATGCACGACACCTTTGAGGAGATCCTCACCAGCGCCGGGGCAATCCTGCTGGGATCCAAACCGGGGCCTGAGTCCCAGTACGGCCTCCATGCACCCGGACGGATCATCCACGAAGTGGGCACCACCCGGATGGGAAACGACCCGAAATCGTCTGTAGTCAACTCCAACTGCCAGGCACATGACTGCAAAAACCTCTTCGTGGTGGATGCGGGCTCATTCGTATCCCAGGCAGACAAAAACCCTACCTGGACCATCCTGGCGCTATCCTGGAGGACATCCGAATACATCGTGGACCAACTCAAACAAAAAAACATCTAAGCCATGAACAGAAGAGAAAACCTAAAACTCCTCTTTGCGGGCTCCGTGGGCGCAGGCCTGCTGCTGACCGGCTGCGAGCCGGAGCAGGCAGCGGTCCAAAACACCATCGCAGGCGGCACCAAGGGCGGCCGGACGGAGGAGGAAAAACTCTTGGATGCCAGGCTCCTGTCGGAGAAGTTTTTCACTGAAGAAGAGTTTAAAAAGCTAAACACCCTGGTGGACATCCTCCTGCCCGCGGGGGACGGCTCCCCCTCCGCGACCGAACTGAAGGTACCGGACTTCATCGAGTTCATGGTGAAGGACCAGCCCAACATGCAGACCCCGATGCGGGGCGGGCTGATGTGGCTGGACTTCGAGGCAGACGAACTGTTCGGCAAGCCGTTCAACGAACTCGGCAGGGATCAGGTCATCCAGATCGTGGACTTGGTCGCCTGGCCCGACACGGCCAAGCCAGAATACCTGGGCGGCGTGCGATGGTTCAACCTGCTCCGCAACCTGGCCTGCTCGGGGTACTTCTCCACCGAGGCGGGCTGGAAGTACCTGGACTACCGCGGCAACCAGCCCAACGTCTGGGACGGGGTGCCCCAGAATGTCCTGGACCGGTACGGCCTTGCCAACCCGGACAAATACAAAGACCTCTACCTCAAACCCGAAGAGCGCGGCACCCTCGCCGAATGGGATGCCGAAGGGAATCTGGTCGGATGACCCGAGCTTGAAACACAAAAAGCCCTCCGGATCTGAAGCCGGAGGGCTTTTTGTGAAGGGCTCCCGAGGTAGGAGATACGACACCTTTATCCCCGATTGTGCTTTCCGCTGTTGTCGGACTTAGAAAATCCGAAATCCAACTGACAATACCCACTGATTGATGCGGTTGTCGGTGGTGTGGGAGCCGATATTCTCTGTCACGCTACTCAGGCCCCCTTCATATTTTGCATCGACTGACAAATTCCCAATATCCACTCCCAAGCCAGCTTGATAACCAAAAGTGGCATTCTTAAAATCTACGTCTTTCACAGTTTCTATTGCGTTTCTCAGCTCTGAATTGATATTGATACTGGCGATCGGGCCAGCCATCACCCGGACGATCTTAAAAAACCGATACCCCACCATCACCGGAATATCCAGACGGTTAAATTCCGCCTCGTATTCTTCGGGAGCCGTACTGCTCCAGGCATCCGGTACGTATGCAAAGTTTCCTTTGGTCTGGGTAAACAACAGCTCCGGCTGGACAAAAAGTCCCGCCCCGCCAAATCTCCCAAAAAGGCCTACATGAAAGCCCGTCTGGGCATCGGAAGGGACAAATTCCTTGTTGTCAAAGTCGATCTTGGTGCTGCTGAGTCCGGCTTTGATCCCGATTCCGTTTTGTGAAAATGCCTGCATCGCACCCAGTGCGAACGACAGAGCCAGAAGGATTTTTTTCATGGTGTTTGGTTTTAGTTTTCTATGCCAACCATACCATTTACAATTCCCTTGCCAATGTTCCCTCAACCCGTCTGATGCGCTGCGGCGAATTTGGCCAGGTCGTACAAATCATAAAAATCCATGGGCTTCGCGACCAGGCTGTCAAACCTGTTTTTGCTGTTGGCCCGAAAATACTCCACATCCCCGGCCGTAAACCCGATCGTGGGGATTTTGCAGGTTCGGGAACTCCCTTTCAGATGGTCCAAAAACTCCACCCCGTCCATGACCGGCATCATGATGTCCGTGAGGATGACATGGAACGCCGCATCAAACTCCAGATACTGCAGGGCCTCTTTTCCATTGCGCGCGATCACCACCTCATCATTCGATTTCTCAAAGATCTTTCTGAGAATCAATAGGTGAACAGAATCATCGTCAACCAAGAGAACCTTCATACGGCAATGAAATACTTTTTCAAGTATATGAAAAGCATTTTTAAAATAAAAACCGAACCCGGCTACAGATTGCAAAAACATTCCCGGATTGGGGAAAATTCACGGATGTCGAGCGTCCGATGTTGGATGACCGATGGGACGTATCTGTCCTTCGTATCTTGTAATTCAGAAGGCTTTCAGGAAACAAAAAGGGGGCCTTTGCCCCCCCTGATATCGAAGTGTTTTTTCAGCCTCCCTCCTGTGGAGTGCCAAAGACTCCCATCAGATCCAGGATCACCAATCCGATCACGATCGGGCACACCCACTTGATGAAGAAGATCCATCCTGCGCGGAATACTCCCTTAAATCCCGGAGCCCCCAAAACCAGTTCATCGGCAAATACGGAGATTTTCCGGGCCCAGCCGGTATACAAAGCCAGCATCAGACAAATCAAGATCACGGCAAATGTCCCGAAAACGAAGTCCATGATCCCAAAAAAGCCCAACAGTTGATGCCCGAGGAAATTGAGGCTCATCAAATTGAATATGTTCCCGTCTATGGAAGAAAGCGCCGACGGCACCGAGAGGATCATTGCCGCAATGCCTACGGTCCAGGTCGCCTTCCTTCGATTCCATTTCCTGTCATCAATCAGATAGGCTACAGGAACTTCCAACATTGAAATCGTCGAAGTCAGTGCCGCCACCATCAGAAGGATAAAGAACAATCCACCGATGATATTGCCTCCTGGCATGGCATCAAACACTTTGGGAAGCACGTCAAATACCAATGCGGGGCCCGACGCGGGATCTTTGCCCGGTAAAAGGGCAAACAGGGCCGGAAACACCATCAAACCACCCAACAGGGCCACTGCGGTATCCATCCCGGCGATCCAACTGGAAGCCTGGATGATATTGGCGTCCTTTTGCAGATACGAGCCGAAAGTAATCATCAGGCCCCATCCCACTGACATGGAGAAAAAAGCCTGTCCAAGGGCCATCAGGATTACCTTGGAGTTGATCTTGGAAAAATCCGGGGAGAGGTAGTATTCAATCCCTGCCTGAGCCCCTTCGAGCGTTACCGCTCTGCCTGCGATGAAAATGATGATGATGAAAAGGAGTGGCATCAGGAATTTCGCCGCCTTTTCGATACCTCCTGACACGCCTCCCAATACGATCAGGATAGTGGCCAGTATAAATACAAACGTGAGTGGAATGACATACATCGGCGTCTGTACAAACACGTTGAAATCAACGGGAATATCTACGATCTCGGTAAAAATATAGCCGACCGTCCACCCTGCAATGACAGAGTAATAGCTGAAAACAAAAAAGCAAACCAGGACGCAAAGGACCCCGGCAAGTTGCCAAAATTTGTTTCCACCGGTGTCTCGGATGGCACCGATCGGGTTTTTTCCGGACTTTCTCCCCAATGCGATCTCATTGAAAAGCAAAGGCAAGCCAATCAGCAAAACACACAGGATATAGACGAACACAAAGGCCCCTCCGCCGTTTTCACCGGTCAGATAGGGAAACCTCCAGATATTTCCGAGGCCCACAGCCGACCCGGCTGCAGCCATAATAAAACCAAGGCTCGAGCCAAATTGACCTCTGTCTTCGCCGTCAGTACTAACTGCCATAGATTGATGTAAAGTTAAATTTAGGGTATAAACTGCTTTTTAAGAGCGGGCTAAGATAATTTGTTTTGCCAAAATACCTATTCCAGCTTGGAAAGTTTTGGGCTCATACCCAAGCAGTTTTCTGGCTTTTTCGATCACAAAACCCGTTTTCATCGGTCGTTTGGCAGGCTGCGTAAAAAGCGTGGAATCGGTTTTGTGGATCAACGCTTGGTCCAGCCCAAAGTAATCCGCGGTCATGATTGCCATTTCATAGGGAGTCAAAAGATCGCTTCCCGAGATATTGAATATCCCCGTCGCCTTTTGCTCCGCTATCAGGATACATCCCAAAGCCAGGTCTTCGGCCAGGGTCGGGGTGCGCACTTGGTCATCGACCACCTGGATTTCTTTGCCTGCCTCCAGGGAGCTTTTCACCCATAGAATGATATTGCTTCGGCTCAGGTCGTTGGCAATGCCATAGACGAGCACTGTCCGGGCGATCGCCCAGGGGGTATTTGAATTTCTCACGAGATTTTCTCCGGTCAGCTTGGTCTCCCCATAAAAGTTGACCGGATCGGCGTCTGCTTCCTCATCGTAGGGGCCGTCATCTCCCGAAAAAATAAAATCCGTCGAAACAAAGACGAAATGGGCCTGGATTTTCTCCGCAGCCCTGACCAGATACTCGGTTGCCTTGACATTGGCCTCAAGGCAGGCCTCCCTGTTGAGCTCGCATTGGTCCACGTTGGTCATGGCAGCACCGTGGATGATCGTATCCGGGGCGATCTGGCTGATCACCTGATCTACCTCATCGGGGTCAGTGATATCCATGCTTTGATATCCAAAGCCTTTCCCTGCCAACCGGGAGGGCCCTTTGCCGGTGGCGATGACTTCAAACACTCCCCTTTCGACCAACTGTTCGACCAGTTTCTGTCCCAAGAGGCCGTTTGCCCCGGTAACCAGGATTTTTCGTTTACTTGATTTCGGGGTAGCTATAGCCATAGTCTTCTGTTATTTTCGTTTTCAAAACTTTCTCCACGGTCACCTTCATGTACACCGGATCATCGGGGACTTCCCGCGTAGTCGGCTCGGCGGCAATCCTGTCCACGACATCCAGTCCGGACAGCACCTGCCCAAAGACCGTGTATTCAAAATCCAAATGCGGCGCACCGCCGATTTCAGCGTACATCCTGATCTGCTCGGGGGTATAGCCCTTGGTCAGCTTCACATTCAGGGTTTTGGCGATCTCGTCCCGCTTGGACAGGACCAAGTTGGTCAGGCTGTCATATTTTCCCTCCTGATACAGCCGGGTATATTCCTGCTTAAACGCCTGCTGATCGGCATATTGCATAAACTGGAATACGGCTTTTTGCAAGGCCGCAAAATCGGTAACCAACTCTTGTTCCTCGTAGGTCCTCCCCTCGACGATGAAAAACTGCGATCCATTGCTCCGCTTTTGCGGGTTGACGTTGTCGCCTTGACGGGCTGCCGAGATCATCCCCTTGCGATGCACATACTTCGGTCTGATCTCCGCGGGCAAGGTCGGCCAGTCGTTGGGGGGAAGCCCTTCTTTCCCAAAGACATCTCCCCCTTGCACCATGAAGTTTTCGATGACGCGGTGAAACTGGGTGGAGTCAAACCTGCCAGCCTTCGCCAGCGCGACGAAATTATCCTTATGCGCGGGCGTGTCGTCAAACAGGATCGCCTTGATGTCTCCATGCCGGGTAGAGATGGTGATCAGGTAGTCCTTGTTTTGGCCACAGGCCAAGGTACTGCTCAGCAGAAAGCTGAGAAAAGCGTATTTCAATAGGCTGGTCATTGCTGTGATTGTGTTTTTTTGATGTGGTCAAGGATGGCTCTTCCGCCTGCTTCGAAAACCAGCGCCGCCAGTTTTTCGCCCAACTGTTCGGCTTCGGCTTTTTTCCCGGAAACCTCCAAAGAAATGCGTTGTCCTCCGTCAAGGCTGATGATTCCTCCCCTCAGCTTCAGAGTCTCCCCTTCCAAGGCAGCCAAGGCAAACACCGGAATGCTGCATCCTCCCTCCAGTACGCGAAGATAGGCACGTTCTGCCTTCAGCCTAAATTCGGTCCCGGGATGGTTGCAGCTCCGAATGACTTGCTCCCGCAAAGACGGATCCAGGGATTTGGCTGCCTCGATGGCAACGGATCCCTGACCCACTGCCGGAGTAAATTCTGCCAAATCAAGTTCTGCTGCGATCATCGAATCGTAGCCCATGCGATGGACTCCGGCATAAGCCAGCAGCAAGGCATCGCAAAGCCCCTCCTCCATCTTCCGGATGCGGGTTTGAAGATTTCCCCGGACATCGACGGTTTGGACATGGGGAAAAAAATGCTTCAGCGTAGCCACACGACGGGTCGATGAAGTTCCCAAGACGAGCGGTTTTGAAGCGTCCTGAATATCAATTCCGGCCTTTGTCGACAGCAGGACGTCGTTTTCCTTTTCCCGCTCGGTAAAGGCAATCAGCTCAAACCCGTCCGCAAGGGTTGACTGCATGTCCTTGGCAGAATGGACTGCAATGTCAATCCTGCCATCCAGCAACTGGTCTTCCAGCTCCTGGGTAAACACGCCTTTGCTCCCGATTTTGGAAATGGAAACATCCAAAACCTGGTCTCCTTTGGTGTCGATGGGGACGATTTCGGATTCGATCCCGCTGCTTTTGAGCAAATCGGCCACGTGATACGCCTGCCAAAGTGCCAGTTTGCTTCCCCTGGTCCCTATTTTTATTTTTCTGCTCATTGGTTCTTGCTGTGTTTGGAAGACTTCTTTTTCACCCCCTCCGTCACGTACTTGACAATCTCTGCGGCAATATTCACTCCGGTGGCCTGCTCGATCCCCTCCAGTCCAGGCGAGCTGTTCACCTCCAGGATCAGCGGCCCTCTGGCCGACTGAAGCAGGTCGACGCCGGCCACGTCGAGCCCGAGCGCTTTGGCGGCATTCAGGGCGGCTTGCTTTTCCAGGCGGGAAAGCTTGATCACCGTTGCCACACCGCCACGGTGCAGGTTGGACCGGAATTCGCCCTCTGCCCCCTGGCGCTTCATCGCGCCTACCACCTTGCCGTTGACCACAAAGGCACGGATATCCGCCCCTTTGGCTTCCTTGATGAATTCCTGTACAATTATCCGGGCTTTTAGTCCGTGAAATGCCTCCACGACTGACTGGGCGGCTTTCTTGGTCTCCGCCAAAACCACTCCCAACCCTTGCGTCCCTTCGAGCAATTTGATGATCAGCGGAGCTCCGCCGACCTGCTCGACAAGTGCTTTTTCCCCACCTTTCGAAAAATTGGTAAAAGCGGTTTTGGGCATGCCCAAACCATTTTTGGAAAGAATCTGCAAGCTTCTGAGCTTGTCTCGGCTGCGGACAATCGCCTGGGAATTGACTGCGGAAAATGCCCCCATCAGCTCAAACTGGCGGACGACGGCGGTGCCGTAAAAGGTCACCGATGCGCCGATCCTCGGAATGATGGCATCGACTCCTTCCACTTTTTGCCCCTTGTAGATGATCGAAGGGCCATCCTGCTCAATGATCAGGTCACAGAGGCTGTGATCGACGATGATTGCATCGTGGCCGGCAGTCTTGATCTCCTCGGCCAGCCGGCGGGTGGAGTATAAATTTGGGTTTCTCGACAGGACGGCAATTTTCATTTTTTCTTGCGATAAGCTTTGGAAAGGTTTGCTCCATTCACATCCACCAGAAACCTGCCCTGGAGGATTTTTCTCCCCAGCAGGATGGAATTTTTCATACTGGAGCGATCCGAAAGCGTAAATTCCGCGGGGTACGACTCTCCCGCAATCCTGATCTTGGTCACGATCAAAAACCGTGTTTCTACCTGGCCAAAGGAGTTTTTCACTTTTTTCTCCCGGTATTTTTCAAAGCTCAGTGTCTTTCCCGTGAAGTCTCCGTGTCCCGGCATCAGGACTTCAAAAAGGAGAACCTTTCGTCCGTCGACGATTTCCTCACGGATGCGCTCTGCATGGAGGCTGCTCGTGAATGCCCCGGTGTCAATCTTTGCCCAAACCAATTTAAGCCCCAATTTGGGAAGGGAGATTTTCTCTTTTCGGCCGATAAGCTTCTTTCCCATCACGCTATTTCTTGGACATCATGACCAAAATATCCATGGAAAGGTCGGTGAATATCATCTTGGCGTTGCCGTTTCGCTCCAGGTGATAATGCGCCTTGTTGAAGGACTCGTAGAGCTTGATCACGTGGTCTTCGGTGAGCACCTTTTTGCTGATGTTGTCGATGAATCTGCGGTCTTCCTCGGTCGTGCGGAGCAGCAGGTCGAGGTCAAAGTTTTTCAGCAGAATCTCCCGGGCGACATTCAGTCCGGTGAGTAGCAGGGATTTTTGGGCTTCCTTGTCCGCCTTGTGAAACCGGTCGGCTTCCTCAAATATTTCCTTCAGGTTTTTGGAAGCGCACAGGCGAAACCAATCCCTGATCTGGGCAACCTGCCTGTCTTCCACCTGGTCAATCATCCGGTAGGCTTCGCGGAGATTGCCGTCTGCGAGCATCGCAATCTGCTCGGCGGCTTTGGGGTCGCAAAGTCCGGAATTCACCAGATGGGTTCTGATCTCTTCGTCAGAAAAAGCCCGGACCAGGATTTTTTGGGTTCTGGACAGGATCGTGGTCAGCAACTGGTCCGCTTGCGAAGTCACCAGCATAAACAGGGTTTTCGCGGGCGGTTCCTCGATGGTTTTGAGCAGTGCATTGGCTGCCGACGGGTGGAGAAATTCCGGTGCCCAGATCAGCATGATCTTGTATCCTCCCTCAAACGACATCAGGGAAAGTGCCTGGATCATCTTTCTGGCGGCCCCTTTGGAGATATTCAGTTGCTTTTTTTCAAAGCCGTTGAAATAGATGAAATCGTGGACGTTGCCATAGGGCTGGGTGCTTGCAAATTTCCTCCAGTTGGTCAGGACGTCCCCTTTTTCATCCTCCTCGTCGTCCTTTTCATCTTCTTTCTGCTTGGCAATGACCGGGAACGCAAAATTCAAATCCGGCATCACCAGACGTTTCATCCGCTGGCAGGATGCGCAGGTTCCGCAGGAGTCGGTTTCCGTCCGGTTTTCACAGTACAGAAAAGTGGCCAAGGCCAGCGCCAAAGTCAAGTTTGCCGATCCTTCGGGGCCATGAAACAGCAGGGCATGCGCCAGATGATTGTGCTTGACGGCATTGATGAGTTTCTCCTTGGTCTCCGGCAGGCCGGGTATTTCCGCAAATTGCATAGTTGGATTGATCAGGAAGTTTTATCCCAAGTTCTGTAGCTTTTTGTCAATTCAAAAACCCGTTCCATTATTTCCTGGTCCCCGCTCTCCCATTCTCTCCCACGCCGCCGATAGACTGCCTTCACGGTTTCTTCAAATTTGTCCAGGGCAAAGGTGGAAAATCCCGCTGCACCACCCCAGGAAAAGGAAGGAATAAAATTTCTCGGGTATCCGCTGCCAAAAACAAGCGCTCCCACGCCCACGACTGTGCCGGTGTTGAACATGGTGTTGATCCCGCTTTTGGAATGGTCTCCCATCATCAGTCCACAAAACTGCAACCCCGTATTGGCAAAGCCGCCTTTGGTATAGTCCCAAAGTCTGACCGGCGCATAGTTGTTTTTCAGATTGGAGGTATTGGTATCGGCTCCGAGGTTACACCATTCGCCAAGTACGGAATTTCCCAGAAAACCCTCATGGCCTTTGTTGGAATAGCCAAACAGCACCGAATTGGAAACTTCCCCCCCTATCTTCGAAAAGGGTCCCACGGTGGTATCTCCCCGAAGCTTGGCTCCCATGTTCACGATGGATCCCTCGCACAGCGCAAAGGAACCACGGATCAATGCGCCTTCCTGGATTTCCGAGTTTTTGCCGATATAGATGGGGCCATTTTCGGCGTTGAGCACGGCGGCCTTGATCCTTGCCCCTTCTTCGACAAAGATATTTTCCGGCGCATAAAGTACCGTGTGTGGGTCGCCAATAGGCTGGGAAGTTCTTCCTTTGGTCAGAAGTGCAAAGTCCTTTCGGATTTCGGCGGCATTGTACTGGAAGATGTGCCAGGTTTTTTGGACCAAAACAGGCTCCCTGTCCAACTGCACGCTTTCCCGGTCAGCGGCAAAAGCCAGGTTCTTGTCCGTGGCCCCGATGTGGGTTGCCAAAAGCACCTTGCCCCAATAGAGTGCCTGATTGGGCTTTAGGGTCTCCAGGATTGCGACGGAATCCGCCTCGGGCAGCCAGGCTCCGTTTACGGCCAGCGCAGGTCTGGGGCTCCGGGGGAATTTTTTCTGCAGGTATTCCTGGGTCAGGAAAGAAACCTCCGCCGCGCTGTATTTTTCCCATTTCTCGGCGATTCTCAGGATGCCCACACGAATATCCGCGACCGGCCTGGTAAAAGTAAAGGGAAGCAATGAACCCCGCAGCGCGGGGTCGTCAAACAATACGATTTGATCCATAGGGCAAAAATAAAAAAGTCTCCCGGAATCCATGCCCCGGGAGACTTTTTCGGCGATCGCCGCTCAGAATTACTTCTTCGCGTATCTTCTGTTGAATTTCTCCACCCGACCAGCGGTGTCAAGAAGCATTTTCTTACCCGTGTAGAATGGGTGAGACTCGGCGCTCACTTCAATCTTGTAAACCGGATAGGTGTTGCCGTCTGTCCACTCGATCGTCTCATTGGTCTCGATGGTGGACTTGGTCATAAACTTAAACTCGCTGGACGTGTCGTAGAACACGACGTCTCTGTACTTGGGATGAATATCTTTCTTCATGATATAGCTAGTTTTCTATTGCCTTTTCGAAATGAGGCACAAAGATACCCTTTTAAACAAATCCCACCAAATGTTTGTCGAGGATTTATTTCCGATCTGCTCCGGGCATTTCAGAAAAAGGGTTCTCCGCCGTGAATTGGAGTCGCTGGCAGGGGACTCCGGCTAGTTTTTGCTCTTTAGGTCGCCCCGCTTGATGGAGCGGATAAACTGCGACCAGGCAAACGGATCCAGGATTCTAAGCGGTCTTGGACCGTAGAGATCCTGGTTTTGGAGCATCTGGCCCTGCTGGAAGTACCGGAAATTCTCCCCTCCCGAGGCGGGCATCGACTCTGCCCAGCGGAGCAGCATTTCGGGGCTCATGTTTGCCCGGCTGATGGACATCGGATCCACCACGTTCATGGCGATGATGGCCCGCTTAAACTCTTCCTCTGTAGGATAGGGCATGACCTCGATCTCCGCAAGGGCGATTTCGTCCACCTCCATGGTCAAAATGAGGCTGATTCGGTCATTTTCGACGACTTCGGGCACTTTGAACGTCTGCTTTTTCAAGCCGATAAAGCTGAACACGACGCTGTCCCCTTCCAAAACCGGCATGGAAAAGTATCCAAAACGCCCACTGGAAGTACCCCGCCCCTTTTTGGGAACGTAGATGTTTACTCCGGGCACCGCATCGGTGCTGTCTGCGTTCAGGATGATCCCTGAGAGCTGGATGACTTTCTTTTCCTGCTGGTCCTGGGCAGAAGCCCGGGAGGGAACAAGGAAAATTCCCGAAGCCAAAATCAGAACGAAAGGAAGAAGCTGGGTAATTTTCACGAATATTGAATCTGTTGAATGCCTTAGGAACGCTGTTGCGATTTTAATCTAATTTCGGTTGAAATTTTGTTTTCGATCCGAATTCTAAGTTAAAACTTACAAATGAGACTCAAAAATATCAGTTTAAACTATGGATTGCGAATTTTTAAGGCACTTTCCGAAGAGCCCCGGGTGAGAATCATCCATTTGTTGATGCTCAACAAGGAACTGAGCATCTCGGATTTGGAGCATATCCTCGACTTTACCCAAACCAAAACCAGCCGGCATCTGATCTACCTCAAAAATGCGGGACTCCTGGGGAGCCACCGGGTGGACCAGTGGATGTTCTACTACATTTTGGAAGAGTACATCGAAATCATCCAGCAGATTTTCAAGTTTATCCAGAAAGATCCCAACCTCATCAAGGATCAGGAAACCTACGAAATCCTGAAATCCAACCGCGAGCTGGCGATCAACAAAATCCAAAACAACCAATACAGACGCTGATTTCCAGTGAAAACTTACCGACACCTCTTTTTCGACCTCGACCACACCCTGTGGGACTACGAGCGGAATGTCTCCGAATCCCTTGCCGAGCTCTATCTGCGCTATGGGCTGGCGGACTTGGGAATCCCCACCCTCGAAAAGTTTGCCGAGTCCTTTCATCAGGTCAACTTCCAGCTTTGGGACTGGTACAACACGGGAAAAATCGACAAACATCACCTGCGAAAGGAGCGGTTCCCCAGGATTTTCATTCAAGCCGGTGGAAAAGCAGAAGCGATTCCTCTGGAGTTTGAAGAGGACTTTATGAGCAGAACTTCTTCCAAACCGCATGTTTTCCCCCATTCCAGGGAAATCCTGGCTTATCTCAAAACCAAATACCGGATCCACGTGATCACCAACGGCTTCAATGAATCCCAGGCGAGAAAGCTGAAGTCATCCGGACTGGACGGCTTTTTTGAGCTGGTGGTGACCTCAGAGACCACGGGGCACAAAAAACCTGACCCGAAAATCTTTGAATATGCCATGGACCAGTTGAACACAAATCCTGAGGCCTGTCTAATGATCGGGGACAATCCCGATTCGGACATACTCGGTGCCCAGAGAGCCTGCATTGACCAGGTTTTTTTCAATCCGAAAGGAAAAACGATCAAATTGCAACCCACCTACACCATTTCCCATCTGCGGGAGTTGGAAGAGCTTTTGTAGGCCAAATCAATCCCTTTTGTAGCTGATCCCTTATCTTTGGCATCT
>CAZGYC010000089.1:0-15221 GCA_964530015.1 uncultured Limnohabitans sp.
GACAGACACCGGACACCGACTTTTTCGGTCATCCGTCCGGTATTCAGAATGAAGCATTATTTACGGGCAAGAAAAGAAAGCGCATCACCGGGATGTTTTGTCAGTTGCCCCGGCCCTTCTGGTAAAGGTGCCGGTTGAAATCCCGGGCGATATTGTTCAGCATGAGGATTTGTTTGGACGACAAAACCTTTGAGGTCTCATTCACAAATGCCTGCTCTTCCTTCAGCAATTCAGCCTGGAGCTGAAAACGTTTTTGGATCCGGGATTTGGCTTCCTCTTCACTGATGGACTCCAAGTCTTTCCCCAGTTGTGAGATCTGGCGCATCGTGTTTTCCCGCGAATCGCTGAATTCGTTGAATATCGGCCAGAACTTTTCCGCTTGCTCAGGCT
Organism: uncultured Limnohabitans sp.; assembly: GCA_964530015.1. Lineage (GTDB taxonomy): Bacteria > Bacteroidota > Bacteroidia > Cytophagales > Cyclobacteriaceae > Algoriphagus. The sequence goes on from CAZGYC010000089.1 coordinate 391, forward strand.
TCAGGTCTATCCGGGTGGTGATAAAGGCGATTCTGGCAGCCTGCAGCTTTTCCCGATCCAGGGGCGGTCTTTGCGCAAAAGCTCCCCAAGCCAAGGCGAGGAACAGGATTAGGGTTATCGAACAGTGTTTTTTCATAGTGATCAAAACCAGTTTAATTCATCTTCTGCCCAGAGTTCTTCGGACAGGGGCATTTCTTCTTGGATAATTTGATCCAGCAGGGCATTGGGATCGTCGGCCAGGCTCAGGATATCCTCAGCCGTCCAGATTTGGCTTTCAATATAGAGATTTGCCTCTTCATCCATGGAAAGCGGCTGGTGGCCAGGCCTCAGCAGGCCAAGCTGCCAAGTGAGGCCCAAGCCCAGCAGCATGACGGCCGCTGCGGCATATTTGGGCCATGAAAAGGGTTTTTGGGCTTTGGTTCGGGCCAGAATTTGGTCTGGAAGCCGATCAAAATAGCCCTCTGGTGCCTGGAAATCTTCGGGTTTTGGCAGGTGATTCATCGCAAATTAGACTTGGGTGGATGGATAAAGTTTACTCCGACAATACATATTGTTCTATTTTTTTGACGGCATGGTGATAGCTCGCTTTCAGCGCCCCGACACTCGTGCCGGTGATTTCCGACATTTGCTCATAGGTCAGTTCTTCCTGGTATTTCAGGTGAAAGACCAGTCGTTGTTTCTCGGGAAGCCTAAGCAGGGCTTTTTGGAGCCGGATCTGGATTTCATTGCCATTCGGACCGCCGTGGTGGTCGAGATGGGATTCCATTTTTTCCCGGTGGTCTTCCATCGAAAAGAAAAACCGTTTCTTCTTTTTCTCCAGAAAAGTCAGGGACTCATTGGTGGCGATCCGATACAGCCAGGTGAAGATGGAGGAATTCCCCTCGAATTTGTCAAAGTTGCGGTAGGCTTTGATGAAGGTGTTTTGGGTGAGGTCATCGGCGTCCTCGTGGATAACGACCATCCGGCGGATGACCTGGTAGACTTTTCGCTGATAGGCCGATATCAATTGCCTGAAGCCCATTTCCCTGGTGAAGGGAGAGCGGATCTGCTCCAGTATTTGTTGATCGGTTGGGTTCATTCTCGGGTCATTGGACTCAGCGGGTGAAATATGGTTTAAAAAAAACAGAAAAGAGCCAGGGATTTTGATTCTTTCCCAAAAGTCGGCTCTTCGGAATCCCCGATAGGCGGGAGCAATCCCGAAGGATTGGGGGGTAAGCGTTAGGCGTTGGATGTTAAAACGTCAAATGTTAAAACGTTAATCGTTAAAATCGTTAAGGGTTAACAGTATTTGATACTTGCGCCTTGATACTTAAATTCTTGGTTCTTGAAATGGGGTACGCGTTCTGTCGCCCCTTTGTGGAAAGCCTCCACTCTTCGGGTACAATCGCCTCAGGGCGACCTGGGCAAGTCGGCCGACCTGGCAAGAAAGCGGGGATTTTTGCAAGTGAGTGCAAAGTGTTTTAGTTTAACAAAAATGTATTTCAAACTATAAAAAAACCATTTCGAAGCAATATTGACGCGATTTTGTATTTTTCAAAGACCGAGGGTTTTAATTTTTTATCCGTTAAAAACTAGGTATAATAATTGCCAAGTTGTAAATTTGTAGCGGCTTTTGGCTTTTAAACCAACCTATTATGTATTTTCTTTTAGCAGCCCTCACCTCTTTTTCGGTGGGATTTTTGATTACTCCTATAGTTATTTCAGTCCTGACTAAGGCCAAAATAGGAGATGTCCCCGGTGGACGGAAAATCCACAAGAAAATCACGCCCTCGATGGGAGGGATCGGTTTTGTGCTGGCGACCTTCGTCGCGCTGAGCATCTGGGGTTGGCAGTTCCCGGTTCCTGATATCCGGTATCTGTTGGGTGCGATTGCGCTGATGTTTTTTGTCGGCCTCAGAGACGATATGGTCGAGCTCAAGGCCAAGCACAAATTGCTGGGGCAATTTGTCGCGGTCATATTGGTGGTGGTGGCAGGGGATATCCGGATCAGGGACTTTCATGGTTTTTTGGGGCTCCATGAGATTCCGGACATTTTCAGTTATCTGTTTAGTTCCTTTGTCCTCCTTGCCTTGACCAATGCGTTCAATCTGATCGATGGCTTGGACGGGCTCGCGGGCACCATAGCGGCTATTTCACTGAGCCTGTTGGGCGGGTGGTTTTATATCCAGGGTCTGGAAAGCTTTGCAGTGCTGAGCCTTACCTTGCTGGGGAGCGTCCTGGCTTTTATGGTATTCAACTGGCATCCCGCAAAGATCTTCATGGGAGATACGGGATCTCTTGCCCTGGGCTTTTCCCTGGGAAGTTTGACGGTGGCCTTTATGGAGCACAATGCGGCGCTGCCTTCCGGTGCGTTTCTCAAGCTGGAGCCTTCCTTCACAGCGGGCATTGTGCTGATGATCTACCCGCTCTATGACATGGCAAGGGTGTTTGCCCGAAGGATTTCCCAGGGGAGGCATCCGATGACGGCCGACAAAAGCCACATCCACCACTTCCTGATGAGAATGGGGATGAAGCACGATCAAGTTGCTTTGACCCTGGGTTTTTTGCAGTTCATGCTGATTTTTTTGGTTTTTATTTTGGGGGATTTTTCCGACAATTTGGTTTTGCCGATCCTGTCCGGGGTAGTGCTTTTGATGGGATACAGACTTGAAAAAGTGACGGTCAAATTTGTGAAGAAGAAAGTGATGGACTCCCCTAGAGTATTGGAAAATAGGACGTTACAGCCCGCATACAAGGTGAAGGTCAAATTGGAAAAACAATCCGTTGAATCCGGGAGGATTAATTTAAACTGATTTATTGGTTCCCATAAATCAATAGAAAGAGCCCATTTTTGGGCTCTTTTTTGTTTTGCGGCACGGAACTCTGGTTTGCTTTTTGTTGATAAAGTATTAAGTTTATCCGGGTCTTAAATTTCTCCCACGATTTCAATGGCTTACACTTTACCCCTTTCTTTTCCTGTTTTTGATGGCAACGAAAGCCATTACGTACAGCAGGCGATTGGCTCAGGCTTATTGGCGACAAATGGGGAGTTTATCGACAAGTTCGAGAAAAAGCTCAGTTGGAAAATGAAATCCCACCAGGCGGTGGCGCTCAACTCGGGAACTTCTGCACTGCATCTAGCGCTGATTCTTTTGGGTGTCGGAGCGGGCGACGAGGTGATCTGCCAGTCCTTTACTTTTTGTGCTTCCGCCAATCCAATCGTTTACCTTGGTGCGACTCCTGTTTTTGTGGACAGTGAAGCGGATACCTGGAATATGTCGCCGGAATTGCTGGAGGATGCCGTCTTGAGCCGGATCTCTTTGGGCAAGAAGCCAAAAGCCATCGTTGTCGTCCATCTGTTTGGGATGCCGGCCAAGATGAGTGAAATCCTGGAGATTTCCGCCAAATATGACATACCGGTACTGGAGGATGCAGCCGAAGCCGTGGGCAGCACGTATATGGGGAGGAGCTGTGGCTCTTTGGGGAAAATAGGGATATTTTCCTTTAACGGAAACAAGATCATCACGACGGGCGGAGGGGGAGCATTGATCTCCAATGACGTCAGTGTCATAGAAAAGGCCAAATACCTGTCCACCCAAGCGAGGGAAGACCTGCCCTATTATCAGCATCTGGAGATTGGGTACAACTACCGGATGAACAATATGGCGGCTGGGGTCGGACTTGCACAATTGGAGAAACTGGACGATTGTGTTTCAAAAAGAAGGTCGATTAACGGGCGCTACCGGGATCTGCTCGGGGATTTTCCCGGAATCGGGTTTCAGCCCGAACTTGAAGAATCCACTTCGAACTTCTGGTTGAGCACCATCTTGGTCGATAGGGAGAAAACCGGTTTTTCCAATGACCGGCTTCGCGTCATGCTGTTTCGTGCTGGCATTGAAACCCGGTTTTTGTGGAAACCTCTACATCTTCAGCCCGTTTACCGAGGAGCGCCGTTTTATGGGGGACGGGTGGCGGAAACGCTTTTTTTGAACGGTCTTTGCCTGCCCAGTTCCGAAAACCTGAACGAAGGGGATCAAAAGAAAATCGTGGGCATTGTCGAAGAGACGACAAGCAAAGTGTTCGTGACGTGATTTACATGGATTTTGGAAAAAGGGTGGTTGACCTCATCCTTTCAGCATTGATGTTTGTCGGCCTGTTTCCGGTTTTTTTTGTCTTGTTCCTGATCTTGTCGATCCATTTCAGGGGATCTCCTTTTTATGTTCAGGACAGACCCGGCAAAAACGGCGTGCGGTTTCAAATCCTGAAGTTTAAAACCATGGATGACCGAACCGATGCGGAAGGCAACCTGCTTTCGGATGAAAAACGGATAACCGCCCTTGGGAAAATCGTAAGAAAGACTTCCCTGGACGAAATCCCCCAACTGCTCAACGTATTGAAAGGCGACATGAGTTTGGTAGGCCCCAGGCCGCTGCTACCCGAATACCTGCCCTTGTATGATGCCACGCAAGCCAGAAGACACGAAGTCAGGCCCGGGGTAACCGGGCTGGCCCAGATTAACGGAAGGAATGCGATCAGTTGGGAACAGAAGTTTGGCTATGATGTTTGGTATGTGGATCACCTTTCATTCGGGTTGGACCTGAAAATATTGTTCCAGACACTCTGGAATGTGCTGAGGGGAAAAGGCGTAAGCCAACAGGGACACGTATCGGTGGGTAGGTTTGTCGGATCAAAGAGAAACTTGGACCGGGAGAAAATGAGTTCTTAAACCCAGGCTGTGAAGTGCCGGTTTGGATTCCAGACGGATCTTTGGTTCCCATAGCCCATACTTAAGCTAGATCCCCGCAGGTTCAGGCGTGTCGAAACCCCTTATTTTTAAATTAATCCAGGCGAATGGCATTCTGGTGGTTCAAAGTTTGGCTAAAATTGAGGAAAATTAAAAAATCTGCGTACTTTGCGGCTTGAAAATAAATCAATAGTGGGCTCACCTGTTTTTGAATATTTGAAAATATCTCTACTATGAATTTTTTGTCCGGGTTAAAGATCCTTCCAAGATGGATCATCGCCACACTCGATTCCCTGATCCTTTTTCAATGTGCGTTGTTCGGATACCTGGTCAGGTTCAATTTTGAACTGGAACTCATCGAGCAATACGACGCCTTTGCGGGCAGCTTCACGTTCATGGTCGGCGGGCTGTTGGTCATGCAGAACACCCGAAGCTATGAGGGGATCGTACGGCACACGGGATTCAGGGACGGCTCCAATATTTTCAAGACTGTTCTGCTGAATTTCACGCTGTTCCTTTTTCTCAATTTCTTTCACGGAAATTTCCTCAACGACAGATTTCTTCTTCCTACTTCGGTGCTGATTATCGCCAGCTTGTCGGCGATGTTCATGCTGATTTTCTACCGTTTGCTGGTAAAAGAGCTTTTTGTTTACCTCAAAAACGGATTTGCGGAGCGGGAACTTCGCCATGGGGTGATCTTCGGAGCCGGCGAGGCGGGGATCATTGCCCAGGAAGCGATCAAACAGGACAGCAAAAGCCAGATGAACATCGTGGCGTTTTTGGATGACGATTCCAAAAAGGAAGGCAAAAACATCGACGGGAAGCGAATCTACAAGGGGCTGGAGGACTTGGAAAAGCTCGTCAACCTGTATGGAATCACCGACCTGATCATCGGTGTCAGGGACCTCTCGGTTTCCCGAAAGAACCAAATCATCGATGAATGCCTCCGGCTGAATGTTTCTGTTTCGGTGGTTCCTCCGGTGGATCAGTGGATCAACGGGGGACTTACCGCAGGGGCGATCCGCGAGATCAAGATCGAGGATCTCCTGAGCCGCGAGCAGATTCTCCTGGACAACCCCAGGATCGAACAGGATCTGAAAGGCAAGGTGGTATTGGTCACCGGCGCCGCGGGCTCGATCGGTTCGGAACTTTGCAGACAGATTTCCTACTATCACCCCAAGCTGATCATCCTGTTGGACATCGCGGAGTCTCCCCTGTACGATGTGGAGCAGGAGTTTCGCGAGCATCACCCCGGTTGTGCGATCAAGATTATCTTGGGCGATGTGAGGAACAGAAAGAAGATGAAGGAAGTCTTCAGGGAGTTCAAGCCTGAGGTGGTATTCCATGCGGCAGCCTACAAGCACGTACCCATGATGGAAAACTACCCCGAGGAGGCCATCCAATCCAATGTAATCGGAACCAAGATCCTGGCGGATCTGTCAGTCCTGGCCCAGGTAGAAAAGTTTGTGTTTGTCTCCACGGACAAAGCGGTAAACCCCACCAATGTCATGGGCGCAAGCAAGAGGGTCGCAGAGATGTATGTCCAGGCACTGAACCAATACCTGGACACCAACCACAAAAAAATCCACACCCGATTTATTACCACGCGCTTTGGAAACGTGCTGGGGTCAAATGGGTCGGTTATTCCGCTTTTCAAAAAGCAGATCTTGAATGGCGGTCCCATCACGGTCACCCATCCCGAGATCACGCGCTATTTTATGACCATTCCCGAAGCCTGCCAACTGGTATTGGAAGCAGCGGTGATGGGAGAAGGGGGAGAGATCTACGTATTCGACATGGGAGAGCCCGTGAAAATCCTGGATTTGGCCAAGAAAATGATCCAGCTTTCCGGCAAGAAGGTGGATGTAGACATCAAGATTCAATTCAGCGGTCTGAGAGAGGGTGAGAAGCTTTTCGAAGAATTGTTGAATGATTTCGAGACGGTCAAGATCACCCACCACCCCAAGATCAAGATTGCCCAGGTGTTGCCGTCTTCCTATCACCGGATTGACGGACAGATCGAGTTTTTCCAGGAGTTGATCGGAAAAAACAACGAGACCGATCTGGTGAGGCATCTGAAGGCCATGGTGCCGGAGTATATCTCCAACTCCTCCCGGTTTGAAGTCTTGGACAGGATGAATTAATTAAGAATTAAGTTATTTTTGTTAGGTAAGCCGCTTTTCAAAGAGCGGTTTTTGCTTTTTGGGCCAATCCATTTTCACCTACCCGATTTTGGCCGCTCCTTCTTACCTTTGTGCTGCTTTAAGGATAGACACCTTACCATGAAGAAGACATTCACACTCCAGTTAAGTCCCGAAGAGGCTTACAATCCGGAAGTTTTTAAAAGTACGGTACTCAAGAAGGCCGGACTTGCTGCCGATACCGCCCATGCTTTTGTCCGCCAAACCAGGAGATCCATTGATGCCAGGGGGAGAAAAGTGACGGTAAATGTCGAAGCGGAACTGTTTCTGAATGAAAATCCGGGTTCTCTTTTGGACCATCTCCCGCACTACCGGGACGTCAGAAATTCGGATCCGGTCATTATTGTGGGGGCCGGGCCGGCAGGACTTTTTGCCGCGCTGAGGGCGGTCGAGCTCGGGGTGAAGCCCATTGTGATCGAGCGGGGAAAAGACGTGAGAACCCGACGGAGGGATCTGGCTGCCATAAACAAGGATGGGACCGTAAATCCCGACTCGAATTACTGCTTTGGTGAAGGCGGCGCCGGAACCTACTCAGACGGAAAGCTCTACACCCGATCCAAAAAACGGGGCGATATCCGCCGGATCATGGAAATCTTGGTAGCCCACGGGGCGACCGAGGAAATCCTCGTCGATGCGCATCCGCATATCGGGACCAACAAGCTGCCCCTGTTGGTGTCCAAACTCCGTGAAAGCATCCTGGAATCAGGAGGTGAGATTCTTTTCGACACCCGGGTGGAAGATCTGATCTTAGAAAGGGATGAAATCAAAGGTGTGATCACCCACCTCGGAGATCAGATCAGAGGGCTGGGAGTGATTCTGGCCACCGGCCACTCGGCAAGGGATGTCTTTCACCTCTTGGACCGAAGGAAGGTACTGATCGAAGCCAAGCCCTTTGCATTGGGCGTCCGGATCGAGCATGGCCAAAACCTGATCGACCGAATCCAATACCACTGCGGGATGGATCGCGACCCTTACTTGCCAGCCTCCTCGTATTCGCTCGTTCAGCAGACTGATTTCGGGGGAAAACAAAGAGGGGTATTTAGTTTTTGTATGTGTCCCGGAGGGTTTGTCGTTCCGGCGGCAACTGCTCCCGGGGAAGTCGTTGTGAACGGAATGAGCCCAAGTCGCCGGGACAGCAGATTTGCCAATTCGGGAATAGTCGTGTCCGTCGAATTGGAAGACCTGCCCGAATACGGCAAATTCGGCGCATTGGCTGCCATGCATTTTCAGGCGGATGTGGAAAAAAAAGCCTGGGAACTGGGAGGCAAGACCCAAGTCGCTCCGGCCCAGCGGATGATGGATTTTGTCCACAGAAAGCAAAGCTCCTCCCTGTTGGACACCTCTTATCAGCCGGGATTGGAATCCGTGGAGATGAGGGAAGTGCTTCCTGATTTTATTTCGGCAAGGCTGGCCATGGCTTTTAAAGCATTCGGCCAAAAGATGAAAGGGTACCTGACCAATGAGGCCCAACTGATCGGGGTGGAGAGCCGTACCTCTTCCCCGGTTCGGATTCCCAGGGACCGGGAATCCTTTGAGCACCCACAGATCAAGCGGCTCTATCCCTGTGGGGAGGGAGCCGGCTATGCAGGCGGCATCGTCTCCGCCGCAATGGATGGAGAGCGCTGCGCAGAGAGGCTGATTGCGGCCTATGCGAAGGTGTAATCAAGTATCAAGATGTAAGTATCAAGTATCAAGAAGCAAGAGCCAAGAAGCGAGATACAAGATACAAGAGGAGATGAAACACATCGGTCATCTGGCACCGGATGGAAGTCTGAATTGTGCCCTACATTCGAAAACTCCCATTGAGGCAAGAGATGCCGTTGGCCGACTCCCCCTTTAATCACACTGATCCAGACTTGGAAAAGCATCTTGGAAAAAGGGGGCAGGGGGGATTTTGGCGAAAATGCAGAATGTCTGGCACCGGACATCCGTCTCCTCATTCCCCGATATTGTATTCCGGCTTCCAGCTTTTGATCTCTCCGGTGTAGAGGGATTCATTGGCCAGGGCCACGGAGATTGCGGTCTTGCCTCCGGTAGTCACGTTTGACTCGGGTTTGGTCGCCTGGGTCAAAGACTCATAGAACGCCTCCAAGGCATAGACGGTCCCGTCTTTGGTGGGTTCTTTGGTGAGCTGGATTCCCTTTTTGTCATTTGCCCAGATCAGGGGAGTCGCGCCGCTGACGCCGTCAACTTCCTCAAGCTCTTCCCGGGTTTGTGGCTCGAGATAAAACATCCCCTCGTTGGTCAGGAGGTTGATCATGCCTTTGGAGCCTTTGATCTTGAAGGAGTAGCCTTCGTGTTGGTTGGCGCAGGTTGCGCCAAAATTGCCCACCATGCCCTGGTCTTCATACCGGACGGTGAGCTGCACGTTGTCAAAAGTTTCCCTCCCGTCTTTGTAAAAATCAATTCCCCCGGTACTGAACAGGGTACTTGGGCTGGTTTCAAACGCCCAATGGATGAAATCCATCTGGTGGGAAAGCAGCTCTGCCACGAGTCCTCCGGAATAGTCTTTGTACATCCGCCAGTTGATTTTTCGCTCCAAAGCCGCATCATGCACGGGTCTCCTCCAGTTCCAGTTGCGGTCCCATCGGGCATCAATGGAGGTGACTTTGCCCAGATACCCTTTTTGGATGTAGTCTTTGACTTTGAAATAAAGCGGGGAATAGCGGTATTGGTGGCCTATTTGGACAATTTGTTTGGGATAGTGGTTGGAAATGTCCACCAAGTCCAACGCCTGGTCGACCTGAAAGGTCATCGTTTTTTCCAGGAAAAGATGCTTTCCCGATTCAAGAACGGCTTTTCCGTGCTGATAATGGAGAAAGAGCGGCGTGGCGATGATCACCACATCGAGGTTTTTGTCATCGAGAAGTTTTCGGTAGTCCTTGTAAAAAACAACCGATTTGCCGGAACTCGCCTTTTTGGCATTTTCCAACCGGAAATCCAGCTCATCGCAGATGCCGGTGACTTCAAACCGGTCGGAAAGCTTGGAAAGGGTGTTGTAAATCCCAGAACCCCGGTCGCCAAAGCCGATGATTCCCACATTAAACTTCTGATGGGTTGGCTTGGCTATGCTCCAAATGCCCGAACTCCCTAACACTGCTGCCGCCATTCCGGCCGACTTGATAAACTGTCTTCTTTCCAAAACGTATCCCTTTTTGCTTCTTTCGGCTAAAATAGCGAAATCAGGGAAGGCATTGTCCTGATTTACGGATGAATGGAATCAAGATGGACGACAAACTACGAAAACGATTTCCTGCTTGAGGGCCTTTCTGCGCCTTCGGGAGCATCAGCCAATCGACCGGCTCCAATCGTCCTCCGTCATCTTGCGTCAATAACTCCCGTATACTAGCCATTAGCCTTATCTTTGGCACTCAAGAGATGGAATTTGCAATCGTCGATATCGAGACTACCGGAGGATCGCCCGCGGGCGGAGGGATCACCGAAATCGCCGTGCTGATCCACGATGGAGAGGGGATTGTCCGTGAGTTTCAGACCTTGGTCAATCCGGGCCACGGGATTCCGGCCTACATCACCGGCCTTACCGGGATAGACAATGGTATGGTCCGCGATGCACCTGCCTTCCAGGAGATCGAAGAGGAGCTTTGGGAGCTGTTGGACGGGAGGGTCTTTGTGGCGCATTCTGTCAATTTTGACTACGGATTCATCAGGGAAGCTTTTCTGAAGACGGGAAGGGAGTTTAAGCCCCAAAAGCTCTGCACGGTGCGACTTTCCCGCAAGGCGTATCCGGGACTGAGTTCGTACAGCCTGGGAAGGATCTGCGAAAACCAGAAAATCCCGATTTTGGCAAGACACCGAGCCATGGGAGACGCCAGGGCCACGGCCATTCTTTTTGACAGGATTATCAAAGGCGCCCAGGATGTGGTCTTTTCGTCCCTGAAAAAAAACTCCGGCGAGGCATTCCTCCCGCCCAATTTTCCGCTTTCCAGATTCCGTCAGATTCCTGAGTCATGCGGTGTTTACTACATGGTGAACGCCAAGGGAAAAGTCATCTACGTCGGGAAGGCTCTGAACATCCGGGAGCGGTTCAAAGGGCACTTTTCCGGCGGGGTATTGCCCCAGCTCAAGCAACAGCTCAAGGCCGAAGTGACAGACCTCCAGTGGAAACTGACCGGATCAGAGGTGATGGCATTGCTGGTGGAGACTTTGGAGATCAAAAGGCTTTGGCCTCCGTTCAATTCCGCATTGAAGTTGCCCAAGACGCTTTGGGGGCTGTTTCATTATCAGGATGGCTCTGGATATTACAGATTTCAGGTAGCGAGGGTGACCAAAAACCTGAGGCCCCTGGAGACCTTTTTCTCCTCGGAGGAAGCTGTCCAGTTTTTAAGATCGGGGATCGAAGCCTATCGTCTTTGCCATAAACTCTGTGGCCTTCGGAAAGTGGCCTGCGAGGTCGTGCAGGACGATGCCTGCCTGGGTGCCTGCAAATCTTCCGAAATCCCAGACGCCTACAATGCCCGGGTAGAGGAATTCCTGGCATTGATCCACGAATCCAAAAAAGACCTGATGCTCACCCTTCCGGGCAGAGAGGAGGGGGAGAAGGCCTTCTGCTATTTTGAAGGAGGAATGCTCAGCCGCTATTCCTATTTGAGCAGTGAGGGGTTTCCTGATCCGGAAGAACTCGAGGTCGTGCCGAAGGTGCCCGAGACCTTCTACATCCTCAGGCAATTTATCCATCAGCTTTTGCCGGAGCAGATCAGGGTGTTTGCAAGCCGCTGAGACATCGATGGGCAAGAGGCGAGAACCAAGAACCAAGAATTAACTATCAAGACGCAAGTATCAAGAATCAATTACTGTTAACCCTTAACGCTTTTCCCATTTAACGCTTAACCCGAATCCGCCACGGGGGACAAGTTTTTCCAACCCCGAAAAGAAGTCAGGGAGCAAGAGGCGAGAGAAGAGAGCCAAGAAGCAAGAGCCAAGAATTAAGTATCAAGACGCAAGTATCCCGGACACAAGTACTGTTGACCTGTAACCCTTACCTCCAATTTTCCAATTTTTTAATTTTCCAATCCCTAAATCCACATCCCATCATTTCCATTCTCCCTCCAGCAGGCTGTAGTAAATGGTGTCCCGTCTCCGTCCGTGGGTCAGCAGGGTATGGCTTCTGAGGATTCCTTCCTCTACGGCACCCAGTTTCAAAAGTGCCATCCGGGCAGGCATGTTCAATACGTCGGTCTTGATCTCAACGCGCTTCAATCTTAATTCTCCGAAACAATAATCCAGCATGAGCTTTTTCATGGCCTGGTTGACGCCTGTTCCCTGAAAGTCCTTTCCCAGCCAGGTCCAACCAATCTCTATCCGCCCGTCCCGGGGTGAGTAATTCCCAAAAGCCGTGGCACCGGCCACCTTGCCGCCCGCTTTCTCTACCACGGTGAATTGCAGGCGCTCCCCGCGGAAGTGGGGCTCCGCCCATTTTTCAAACTCATCGGGAATACTGAGGTCATGGGTAAAGTAAACCCACATTTCCGGATCGGAGGCCAAGTCCCGAAGCGAAGGAAAGTCCTGCCGGGACATGGGTCTCAGCAGAACCTTTTCATTTTCCAAGATCAGATCCAGATCATACATCAGCCAAGCACCTCTTTGATAGCCTGATTGTATAGCGTGATCTCCTCGATCGTACCCGTTGAAATCCGGCACCAGTCGTTCAGGGGAGGGAAGGGGCGGCCGATGATGAAGCCTTTGTCCGCCATCGTTTTTCCGAGTTCGGCAATGTCCCTTCCGGCCTGAAAGAACACAAAATTGGCGTGCGACTCAAGATAGGGGAGTTTCAGTTCATCCAGAGTCTCGATGATCATGGCTTTGGCTTCGGCGTTTTTTTGCAGGGAAAACCGATAAAAGTCCTTGTCGGCCAAGGCCGCCTTTCCTGCTTCGATTGCCATGATGTTCGCGTTGGCCACGACGCGGTCTTTCAGTTTTTTCGCCAATTCCGGCCTTGCGATCAGGTATCCGATCCGTATTCCGGCCAGGCCATAGACTTTGGACAGGGTGCGGGAGACGACCACATCGTGTCCTTTTTTCACCAGCTCGACCATACTCGGATAGTTGGGCTCGGTGATGTAGTCACAGTAGGCTTCATCGCTGAAAACCACCGTTCTTTTGCTTACTGTTTCGCAGAAATCCAACACCCGGTCGGCGGGCAACAGCTTGCCTGTGGGGTTGTTGGGATTGCAGAGGAAGACCAGGCCGGTTTCATGGCTGACGCGCTTTTCGATCTCATCCAGATCAAAATCCAGCTCCTTGGTCAACGGCACCCAATTGATCTCTGTGCCCCAAAGCTCGGCATATTCCATCATGGACAGGAAGGTCGGGGCACAGGTGATGATTTCCCGGCCTTTTCCAAAGGTGATCCCGGCAACTTTCAGACCCTCGGTAGAGCCCGCCACCAAGACGACATGGTCTTCGGGCACGCCTTCTTTTTCCGCGATCATTTTCGCCAAAGCCCCATTGTAGCCCCAGGGATACCGGCATCCGATGTCGAAAGCTGCGGTCATCGCTTTTCTCATGGATTCGGACGGCCCATAGGGATTTTCGTTTGAGCCAAGCCGGATCGGACCGGCCAAAGGCCGCGGATTGTATTTCCTGATTTCCCCGGCACTGAGGGGAGACACGATCCCCGCTCCCCCCAAAAGTGCCAAACCGCTCCCGAGGGAAGTGGTTTTCAGCCAATCTCTTCTTGATAGACCCTTCATCGTATTTCTGTTTTGATTGTTAAAATACTAAGGTTTTGCCAAGTGTTTTAGAAATATTTCATTTTTTAAGATACTTTGTTTAAAAGAAGTTTATATCGAAAACATCGGATGAAAAAATGTTTTTATTCTGAAAATTGATTTTTTACGAAATAATTATTTAAATTATTCGAAGCACAATTAACCCTAACTCCAATCTAACATGAAAAGACTTTTGATGCTCTTGGTTTGTGGGTTGCTATGGGCGGGGATCCTCAATGCCCAGCAAACTCAGTATATGGTATTCGAATTCATCAAGGTGGAGAAGGACCATCTTTTTGACTACATCGAGTTCAAAGATCTCATGGAGAAAGTCTATCGACAGGCACTCAACGACAAGCGGATCAAAGCCTGGGATTTTTGGTCCCTGCAAAATGGTGCGGATCAGGGAGAATTTCAATACATCATGGTGACCACATACGACGACCCGGTCAAAATGATGAATGGACTGGATGATGGGGCAATGATGGAATACACCAAAATCGCCTATCCCCATCTGAGCGCAAACCAGGTGATGACGCTCTTTGAGCAGTCCCTGAGTATGCGGGACATGCCCATGCGGCTTTACATGAGGGAGATTGTCTCCACCAAAGACAGTTTCCAGTTCAAGCCCGGCGCGTTGGCATCCTTTGACCTGATGAAAGCGGTCGAGGGGAAGTTCAACGACTATGAAAAGGCCGAAATCGAGGTTTTTAGGCCAATTCACCAAAAGCGGATCGAACAGGGCCTGATGGGGCATTGGAGCTTCCTGAGGACGGCCTTGCCCCAGGGCTCTGAGGCAAGATCCACCCATCTGACCATGAATATGTACAGGGATTACATGCAGTTTTTCAACGCGCAGGCTTATGAGGATCTTTCCGAGACTGCCGAGCAACGAAAAGCCGTCAATGAAGGCCTGAACTCCAGAGATCAAAAATGGGTTTATTTGGCAACCCTGGAAAATGTAGTTAGATAGTAGTCCGGTTGGCTATTACGCGGAGAGGCACTCGAAAGAGGCCTCTTTTTTTTTGAAAGCCCCTCGAGTTTGGGAATACGAGATACTAAGTACGGCCGTGCAAACTTGTGTCATCGGTCATCCAACATCTGATATCCAGCATCCGACACCCAACACCCGCCATCGGTCACGCTCCCAGAATCGTTTTGATCTGGGTGAGCTCTTCG
>CAZGYC010000090.1:0-6234 GCA_964530015.1 uncultured Limnohabitans sp.
CTACGGATCACCCACAGCTCAAAGGCAATACTCTTCCAAATGACTCTCCGCATAGTCGCTGCCTTTTTTCGCGGCTTCCTGCATCATCTGGCAGCCTTCGGGGTTTCCCATACGAGCCAAGCAGATTCCCTTTCGGGCCAGCGCTTCTACGTGGTTCGGTTGGGTTTTTAGCACAAAGTCAAAGTCCTCCAAGGCCCAAGACAGGTAGCCGATCTTCAGCAAGGCAAAACCGCGGTTGTATCTGGCGGTGAGGTTGTCAGGTTCCTTCTTGAGATAGGTGTTGAAGGAGGCCGCCGCGCCATAGATATCTCCCCGGTTGGCCCGGGCCATTCCTGTGTAGTAGTAGATTGGCGCAAACTCCGGATCCATCTTTTCAGCTTGTTTGAGGAAGAGCTCCGCCTTCTCCCAGTTTTTGACCATCAACTGAATGCGGCCGGTGAGGTAGATGATCTCAAAGTCCTCCGGTTCCAGGCTGGCTGCCTTCAGGATATACAGTTCGGCATCCTGGTAAAACTTCTTTTCGAGGAGGATCTTCCCGATCGCGGCATACGCTTGGGCATAGGCGGGGTCGATGCCAAGGATGCGGTTGTAGTCCTTCAATGCCTTGTCCAACTCCCCAAGCTCTTCGTAGCAGCGGGCGCGGATGTGAAAGGATTTGATCTCAGTGACGTGAACAAAGAGACGTCGACTGATAGCCTGAATGGCCCGTTCGTATTTTCCATCCCGGTACATCCCCTCGATCTCCGCAGGATCGGCAGAGCAGGCCAGAAGCAGAAAAGAAAGTGAAATAATCGTAGAAATATTTAAAAATCGTTTCATGACGAAATAAACAAAAATAAAACGCCAAATCAAAAGCGGAGGAGTTAAAAAAATAAAGGAAAAGGCCTGCCGGAATCAGCTATCCGACAGGCTATAAGCGCTTGATCTTGATGGGGCTCGTTTCCAGCCCGTTTCAGATCCAGTCCAGCTTGGTTTGGGTCAAGTCTGAGTCCGCATTCCCGGTGTTGAGTGTGCCGACTGGCTCGAAAAGCATCACCCAGACTTCTTCCGGTGCAACCGGCCGGTGCTCTGTGCCTCTGGGCACGATGAGAAATTCGTTTTCCTGAATTGTCTCGGTCCTGTCCCTGAATTCCATCAGAAGGGTTCCTTTCACCACAAAAAAGAGCTCGTCCTCCAGTTCGTGTTGGTGCCAGACAAACTCGCCTTGGAGCTTCACCAGCTTTACGTGCTGTCCGTTGAGTTCGCCGACGATCTTTGGCGACCAGTGATCTTCGAAAAGTGAGAACTTCTCGGCGAGGTTTATTTTTTCCATGCGGTTGTTAAATCTACGATGAGCTAGGGAGTTCCTGATTTTAGATTTTAGTTTGATAACCTTTCAAAATCCCCCTAACCCCCTTAGAAAGGGGGAATGGCGCCATTTCCAAAGCATTCGCTGATTCAAAATCAAATGTCAAGTCTTCTGAGAATACTTCTACAGCACTCCCTTCGTACTCGGAAGCTGATTGATATTTCTTGGATCACGCATCACGGCCATCTTGATCGCACGGGCGAGTCCTTTGAAGGTCGCTTCGATCTTGTGATGCTCGTTTTCGCCTTCCACTTTGATGTTCAGGTTACACTTGGCGGTATCAGAGAAGGACTTGAAGAAATGGTAAAACATCTCCGTGGGCATGTCTCCGACTTTTTCACGCTTGAAATCCGCATCCCAGACCAGCCAGGGCCTCCCTCCAAAATCAATCGCCACCTGAGCCAAGGCGTCATCCATTGTCAGCAAAAAGCCGTAGCGATAGATTCCTTTTTTGTCTCCCAAGGCCTTCAGATAGGCCTCTCCCAATGCTAATGCAGTATCCTCGATGGTGTGGTGTTCGTCGATGTGAAGGTCACCTTTCACTTGGATCTCCAAGTCAGTGCTTCCGTGTTTCCCCAGTTGCTCCAGCATGTGGTCAAAGAAGTGGAGGCCTGTTTTGATGTCGCATTGGCCACTTCCGTCCAGATTCAGCTTGATATAGATATCCGTTTCCGAAGTGGTTCTTTTGACCTCCGCCCTGCGTGGGGGCATCTTCAGGAAGTCGTAGATCGCATCCCAATCCCAGGTAGAAAGCGCCGCCTCGGGATCGGGATCCCCGATGAAGATGGCTTTGGCACCGAGGTTTTTTGCCAATTGGACATCTGTGGAGCGGTCTCCGATCACATAGGAGTTTGCCAGATCGTAGTCGTCCGAAAAATACTCAGTCAAAAGCCCGGTTCTCGGTTTTCTGGTAGGTGCATTCTCATGCTCGAAGGTTTTGTCCACATGGATGGCCTTGAAGAAGATATTTTCCTGTTCCAGGGTTTTCAGCATCTTGAATTGCGCAGGCCAAAAGTCTTTTTCGGGAAAAGAATCGGTGCCAAGTCCGTCCTGGTTGGTCACCATGACCAGTTCGTAGTCCGTCTCCTCGGCGATCTTGCGAAGGTTTGAGATGGCTTTTGGCAAAAACTCGAGTTTATCCAGGCTGTCTACCTGAAAGTCAGTGGGCGGTTCCTTGATGATGGTGCCGTCGCGGTCTATGAAGAGTACTTTTTTCATTTATGATTTTGGATTTACGAGCGGAAGTTTAGATTTTGACCTTTTTTGCTCGATGAAAGATTATGATTTGAGATAGAATTGACGTCAATGAATTTTTCAATTTTGAGTCTACTCCGAAAAGTCATTTTGGTCTAAAAAACATGCTTTTCCGGATCGTGTAAGGGGTGGATTTTATACAAATTTAGATTATCGGAGTGGACTCAATTTTTCAATCTTCCAATTTTTCAATTTACGCCACAAACCTTCTTCAAAGCATTCAAGAATGCCTCGTTTTCCGCGCGGGTTCCAACCGTGATCCGCAGGCAATCCTCGCAAAGAAGCACTTTGGCCCGGTTTCTTACGATCACTTTCTCTTCGATCAGGTCGTCATAGACCTGGGTGGCGTTGGGTAGTTTGACCAAAAGGAAGTTGGCGTGGGAGGGATGGATTTTTTTTACAAAGGCGTGTTTTTCCAATTCCCTTTGCAGAAAATCCCGCTCCTCCAGAATCTCCCGGATCATCTGGTCCACCTTGGTTTTGTCGTTGATTGCCGTCAAAACGGTCTCTTGGGTCAAGCCGGAGATATTGTAAGGAGGCTTGATTTTGTTCAGAATCCGGATGATTTCCTCGCTGGCAAAAGCCATCCCGAGACGTAGGGAAGCCAGTCCCCAGGCTTTGGAGAAGGTCTGCATGACCAATAGGTTCGGAAAATTGTCCAGCTCGGTGGTGAAGCTGGGTTCGTCGCTGAAGTCGATGTAGGCCTCATCCACCACGACCAAGCCTTTGAAATTTTTCAAAAGGAAAAGCACGTCTTCCCGCTTGGCTTTGTTGGCCGAGGGGTTGTTTGGGGAGCAGATGAAGAGGATTTTGGAGTTGGTGTCTGCTGCTGCCAGGATCTTTTCCGGCTGAAGCTGAAAGTCCTCCGTCAGAGCGACTTTGCGGATCTCCACGTCATTGACCGAAGCGCTGACTTCATACATGCCATAGGTAGGGGGCAAGAGGATCACGTTGTCCTTTCCGGGATTGCAAAAGGCGCGATACAACAGGTCAATTGCTTCGTCGGAGCCGTTACCCAGGAAGATCTGGCTGCTTCGGACAGCTTTGATCTTGGAGATTTCCGTCTTCAGCGCACTTTGATAGGGGTCGGGATAGCGGTTGAAATCCCGCTCGGTGATAGACCCAAAAGGGTTTTCGTTCGCGTCCAAAAAGACCCCTTCCGTTCCGGTGTATTCGTCTCGGGCAGAGGTATAGGGCTGCAGTTTTGCGATGTGGGGCCGCAAAAGTTTGTTTGGATCAAAGCTCATTTCTTTTTGCCTTTCAGGTAGTCAAGACGGATGGTTACGGCATTTTTGTGCGCTTCCAACAGCTCATTTTCGGCCATCACTTCCACGACAGGCCCGAGTGTTTTCAGCCCTTCGGGACTGATCTTCTGATAGGTGATTTTTTTCACAAAGCTGTCCAAAGACACCCCGCTGTAATTGCGGGCGTAGCCGTAAGTCGGTAAGGTATGGTTGGTGCCCGAAGCATAGTCTCCGGCAGATTCCGGAGTATAATTTCCGATGAAAACCGATCCGGCATTGTGAATGGCAGCAACGATTTCATCTTCGTTTTCCACGGCAATGATCAGGTGTTCGGGTGCATAGAAATTGATCAAAGCCAAGGCCTTTTCCTGATCTTCCATGATCACGGCTGTTGAATGGGACAAAGCTTTGGAGGCGACATCTTTTCTGGGAAGAGCTTCGAGCTGCTCGTTGATTTCCTTCAGGACTTTCTTGGCAAATTTCTCCGAAGGAGTCACCAAAACCACCTGAGAATCCACGCCATGCTCTGCCTGCGAGAGCAGATCCGCTGCGACAAAAGCCGGAACGGCAGAATCATCCGCATACACCAGAACCTCCGAAGGCCCGGCGGGCATGTCTATCGCCACTCCGTATTTGATCACCAACTGCTTGGCGGCTGTCACGTACTGATTACCCGGGCCGAAGATTTTATCCACCTTTGGGACACTGTCGGTTCCAAAAGTCATGGCTGCCACGGCTTGGGCTCCGCCGACTTTGACAATCTTGGAGATGCCGATCAGATCGGCCGTATAGAGGATCGCGGGGTGGATCTTGCCTTCGCGGTTTGGAGGCGTGCAGAGCACGATCTCTTTGCAACCGGCAATCCGAGCAGGCACTCCCAGCATCAGGACCGTGCTGAAAAGCGGTGCGGTGCCACCCGGAATATACAGTCCGACCCGTTGGATGGGCACGCTTTTTCTCCGGCAGATGACGCCGGGCATTACCTCCTCGATCAGTTCAGGCGTGTGCTGTGCCGCATGAAAGCGTTCAATATTTTGCTTGGCTACAGCGATGGCTTCCTTGAGTTCTTTGCTGACCAGATCTACCGAAGCCTTGATTTCCTGCGGGGAGACCAGGAGGCTTTCCAGATGAACATGGTCGTATTCCTGGGCAAATTTTCTCAGGGCCTTGTCGCCGTTTTTCTGAACCTTCTTCAGGATCGGCTTGACGATCTTGTTGATTTCCTTGGTTTTCTGGACCGGGCGGGCCAGGCTTTTTTTCCACTTTTCGGGTGAAGGGTTGACCAGGAGTTGCATAATGTTTTCGGAAAAAGCTTTGGATCTCTTTAAATAACCATTTTTTCGATGGGAACCACCAGAATGCCCTCGGCGCCTGCGGCGCGGAGTTCTTCGATGTTTTCCCAAAACTGATCCTCACTCAGGACCGAATGGATCGACGACCAGCCCTCCTGTGCCAAGGGCAGGATGGTCGGGCTTCTCATGCCGGGAATCAGTTCAATGATGCGCTGGATGGATTCATTCGGGGCATTCATCAGGACATATTTGTTGCTTTTGCCCGTCTGGACGGCGTTGATTCTGAAAAGCAATTTGTCCAAGATGACCTTTTTCCAATCCGCCAGATTCTTGTTTCCGATCAGGACTGCTTCGGATTTGAATACTTCCTCGACTTCTTTGAGGCCGTTCATCATGAGGGTAGATCCTGAGCTGACGATGTCAAAGATACCTTCGGCAAGTCCGATGCTGGGGGCGATCTCCACCGAGCCGCTGATTTCGTGGATTTCGGCTTGAATTCGCTGGGATTTTAGGTAGTCTCCCAGGATTTTTGGATAGGAAGTGGCAATGTTTTTCCCCTGAAAATAGGAAAGTCCCGGATATTCCTCCCCTTTGGGAATGGCCAGAGAAAGGCGACATTTTGAAAAGCCCAATTTTTTGAGTGTGAGGACTTCCCGGTCTTTCTCGACCAGTTCGTTTTGGCCTACAATGCCCAAATCAGCGACACCGTCAGCGACGTATCCAGGGATATCGTCGTCGCGGAGGAAGAGGAATTCGGCGGGGAAATTGGTGGAAGTGGACTTGAGTTTGCCCATTCCGTTGTAAAATTTGATGCCGCACTCTTTGATCAGGCTGAGTGAGTCATCGGAAAGTCTGCCGCTTTTCTGCACGGCAATGCGGATGATTTGTTCCATGGGGACAAGTTACGCTTGGAATGTTTTGGTTTGAGTAAAATTTTGGTGGATTGCCGAATCCCTGTCATCAGCCTCACCGGGTGGGTGTGTATATGTCTTCCTCAGGAGGAATGATGGAAGTGATGCATCAGGAAGGTGTCCTGCGCATTTGCTAAAAATCCAATATTTCTATTGCTGCGTTCCATTTACGTTGGCAAAGATAG
>CAZGYC010000090.1:6334-15032 GCA_964530015.1 uncultured Limnohabitans sp.
TTGCTAAAAATCCAATATTTCTATTGCTGCGTTCCATTTACGTTGGCAAAGATAGCCTCGGAATGAAAAATTGCAAATTTTTATCAGGAATTGATCTGTCTAATTTCAGAAAAACCGGATTAATTCCCTGTCTGCAACTGATAATGGCGGATCGGCTTCTCGCCCATCAGGTGCTCGATGAAATAGTCCCAGCGTTTTTTGGTAAAGTAGTCCCCCGGAGGCCGTCCAAAACTGTGGTCCCGGCTCGGCCAGATAAACAGGTCAAAGTCCTTTCCGGCCTTGATGAGATTTTCTGCCAGTTTGAAGGTAGCCGAAGGGTTGACGTTTTCGTCGATCCCGCCATGCGCCAAAAGCAGATGTCCCTTCAGGTTTGCGGCATTGGTGATGTTGGATTGCTCGTGGTAGTAGTCGCCGACCGGGTAGCCCATGTACATCTCGGGCCACCAGGCTTTTTCCATGCGGAAATCGTGATCGCCTGCCGAGGCCACGCCGACTTTGTAAAAGTCAGGATGCAAAAGCATCGCTCTTCCCGCATCGTATCCACCGGCCGAATGTCCGAAAATCCCAACCTTGGTAATATCCAAAAACCGCTCTCTGCTTGCCAACTGGGTAATGGCCAGGACGTGGTCGGTGGTCCCGTCTCCGAGATTTCGGTACGAAACGTCTGAAAATGCCTTGGACCTGCCCGCACCGCCCAATCCATCCACGGTCACTACCACAAATCCGAGCTCAGCCGTGGCTTGCTGGTGGCCCATTAGTCCGGCTTTGAAAGTTTTGGGTGCCGTGGAGGTGTGTGGGCCGGTGTAGCTGTAGTCAATGATGGGATATTTCTTTTTACTGTTAAAGGTGGTAGGCAGGAAGTAAACCCCGTGAATCTCCGTCTTTTTGTCTTTGGCGATTGCCGTGAAAGGCACCGGAAATTTGTAGTTCCGCTTGACTAGATTGGAAATGTCGGCCTCGGAGATTTTCTGAAGATGTTTTCCGGTATTCAACTCCAACAGGATGGATTGGGTAGGCTGGTTGACGGTGGAGTAGTTGTCCACGGCCAGTTTTCCGTCCGGGGAGATATGGATCTCGTGCATGGCATTTTCCGGAGTGAGCAGTTGCAGGTTTGAGCCGTCCAGATTGACGCGGTACAAGTGGCTGAAGTAGGGATTCCTGCCTGGCTCCCGTCCAGAGGCTTCGAAATACAAAATGCCGTTTTCCTCATCCAGGTGGCTTAGCTTGTTGACGGCAAACTCTCCGGAGGTGAGCGGGCGGAGTTCATTTCCGGTATCCCAGTCGTGGAGGTAGAGGTGGTTCCAGCCGGATTTTTCGGAACTGATGACAAACTGCCCGTTTTTCAGCTTTCGGAATACATTGTCCCTGTTGATATGCGTGGGGGAGGATTCCGAGTAGATTTTCCGGGTTTCGAGACTTTCCCCGTCGATTTCCAGCAGGTGAAATTCCTTGTATCCCCTTGGCAGGTGAAATCCACTGAGCTTTTTGCCGTCATCGGACCAGCGCAGGTTGATGCCGATGAAATGCGGAGAGGAAAGCCCGGGAAGCTTCTTTTCGGACTTTTTCTCCAGATCAAAGACCACCGGAATGTACCTGACCACGGTACTGTCGCCCGGGGATCCACGATAATAGGAAAGCAGCTCGGGACGGAATTTTTCGTCCTTGCTGAAGTCCAGGAGGTACATTTTTTCGGCAATTCTCAAATCCACGATCTGGGTGAAGATCTTCTTGGAGTCCGGTGACCAGTGGACGGTGAAATGCGGGGGCCTGTCGCCGTTTTCTCCCAAAATGAGATCACTCCAGCCGTAATAGGAGGCGTATTCAAAGTCCTTTTTGCCATCAAAGCTCACTTGTGTTTCCTCACCTGTGGA
Organism: uncultured Limnohabitans sp.; assembly: GCA_964530015.1. Classification (GTDB taxonomy): domain Bacteria; phylum Bacteroidota; class Bacteroidia; order Cytophagales; family Cyclobacteriaceae; genus Algoriphagus. The sequence goes on from CAZGYC010000090.1 coordinate 8,206, forward strand.
CAGGTTTTTCACATAGAGATTGTAATTTCTTGAAAAGGCTTTCCATTTTCTGTCCGGAGAAAAGGATTCCATTTCGTTTCTTTCTGATACAGGGAGCGATTCGAGTGAGCCATTTTCGGTATTCCAGATCCAGTTGTGGTTTCGCCAGATGAAGGTGACTTTTTTTCCGTTTGTGACAGCCACCCGCTCGATCGGGAGATTGCCGTGGTCGAGGGCTTCTCCGGTTTTGCGGCCAAGCAGCTCTGCCAATGCTTCGTGGTCAAAGGCTACGGCGGTCTCCAAGGCTTGGGTGTCGGTTGTAAAGAATCGTTTGCCTTCGGAAGTAAAGGTCGAGTGGACAAAAGCCCTGCTTCCTTCCGTCCAAGAGGGAATCACCTCCAGGTGATATACTTCCTTTTGGATTGAGTTGAGGAGGAAATATTCTGCCCGGTGGTAGGTGTCTTCGGTGATCTGGGCTGTCAGTTTTTGGGAAAAAACCAAGGCAGTCATCAGCATGACCGGAAGGATGGGTGAAAAATGTCTTGGACTGTTCATAAAACCGGGAGTAGGGGCTGAGTTGAAATTAGGCAAAAAAGAAAAGGGCCGACCCTGTTTTTGTACAAGACGGTCCTTTTTCGTGTAGGAGGGAAATAGCCCTTATCCTGCGGCTTCGTAGGCTTTTTTGAGCCAGGAAAGCAGCTCGGGCGTGACCTGCTCTTCGTGGTGGATGACCACCTTGTGGCTGCACATGGCATTGGATTTCGTTTCCTGCTCCAGGATTCCCTCCGGTGCCTGGCCTTTGAGGTTGATGCCGACCTCGTACCGGGTTTTGGTGGCAGGCACCAGCAGGGCAAACTGTTTTTTTCGCTTCACACTGACGTAGGCGTTTTTTGGCGCAAATTCCACGTCCTTGCCCAAGGCTTCGATTTCCTTCTTCAGCTTTTCGTAGATGGGCCAGAATGCCTCTTTGCCGACATACTGCTTTCTCACCAGTCCGTCCGGGTCTTCGGCCGATCCCGCGTCTGTTTTCAGCGCTTTGAGGGCAACCAGATTGGCAAATCCGTGTGTGAAGCCGTGGTTTTCCTTGAGGAATTTCAGGATATCCCCGTGCTTTTGGAGCTTTTCTCCGGTGACTATCCCGATCCACTCATCCAGGGATTTCCCGGTGTTTTTGTGGAGATTGTCGATCATCGTCTGGGTGGCTTGGTCCATTGTTCGTGGTGTTGGAGTTCTGATTTTTGCAAAATCGGGCACCGGTCTTCACTCCCCTCCGTCTGTACCACCGGATCGGGAAAGATCCCGCACCCACTGCATGTGGCGGACTGCCATCCGAAAGGCCATAAAAAAGGCTTTTGGAGCAAAACGGCGTAGGAATTTACCATTTTACCCCAAAAGCCTTTTCATCCCGCAGGGATTTTTAGAGCTTGATGTAGATTTTTTTTCGATCCATCCACCACCCGATCAGCCAGATCAGGAGCATGTAGCAGATTGAGAAGAGGAAGGATGCGTTTTTCGGACTCAGCCAACTGGTGTACAGATTGTCATAGATGACCGCTCTCAGACTGGTCCCGCCCACAGGTATCAGCGAGAGGATATCCATCACCACCCAGGCAAATACATACAGCATCAGCGGGTTTCGGCCAAACACCTCGAAGAAATAGGTCCAGTTTTTCTGGTTTTTTACCTCCACCAGGAAAATCAACCCGGCCAAAACCAACAGGTCCCAACCCACGGTCAGCAGGACATAGGGGCTGGTCCAGAGTTTCTTGTTGATCGGGAAAACCAGATCCCATGCATAGCTGGCGGCGATCAGAACCACTCCCGCAATCAGCAGGCTCTGGACGGTCTTTACCGTGTTGCCTTTTCGCTGGATCATCTTGCCTACCAGATACCCGGCAATCACATTGACGATGGACGTGAGCGTGCTGAGGAGGCCCTCTGGATCAAAGGGAATACCCTCCCCCATGTACAGTCGTTCGGCTCCGATCAGGACCAGGTCGAGTTTGGTGGCGGCATTGGTGGTGAGGCTATAGGGATCGCCCGCGTCACCAAAGAAATACAGGATCGGCCAGTAGAGCAGCAAAGCGGCTCCGCTGAAGATCCAGCCCAGTCTTTCCCCGCCCCAATACAGAATCACCGCGGCAAAGAAGTAGCAAAGGGCAATCCGCTGCAAAACACCCAAGAGCCTGACCTCGGTCAGGTTTTTCCAGATGACTTCTCCGGATTCACCCAGGTCATAGAAAGGGAAGGCGTTCAGCAGCCAGCCGACCAGAAAGATGAGCAAGGTCCGCTTGACCACTTTTCGATAAAACTGTCCTGCGGGCATCTCGTTGAGTTTTTTCATGGCAAAGCTCATGGCATTGCCCACCACAAAAAGGAAGGTCGGAAACACCAGATCGGTCGGGGTGAAGCCATGCCAGGAGGCATGGGCCAGCGGCGCATAGAGCGCATCCCAGCTACCGGGAGTGTTCACGATAATCATAAAAGTGAGGGTCAGGCCCCGAAGTACGTCCAGGGCAAGGTATCGGTTGCCCAGGACTTTTGCTTGTTGATCGATTGGCATAGGTGGTTTTTTAGGAAATGGGGAAAATTCAAGGTACAGCAATCCACGAACTATTCAGGGACAGTGACTATAAAGGGGAACAAAGGAGGAAAAGGACTATTCCAAAATCGTAAAAAATCCCAGTTGCAGAAATTACTAAAAATTCCTTTTGGTAAGATTTCAGTTGTGACCCGGCAATTCATTAAATTCATGTGGATTTAAATTATTGGTTTTTAACCGTTTAAACTTTTGAAGACATGAAATGCCCATGAGAAAAGCTTCCCGCACAGGAGGATGATTATCCAGGGCATTCCTCCCGATGGCCCCGAGCTATCGGGGGGATGGCCATTGAAAACCAAATTATAAACATATGAAATGGATATTGATTGCGTTGATTGGATTCAGTTTGTTTTCATGTGGTTCATCGAAAACAGCACTAAGCACCAACCCTCTGGGAATTGATGAAAGAAATCTGGTGGCAGGCAGATACCTTGTTGAGTTGAGAGAGGACAAGTTTGTGCCGATCCTTCAGGAGTATCAGAAAAGCGAATTGGCAAAAGACAGCGAAAAGCTGTTGCAGGTCGAAAAGGAAAAAACAGAGAAAATTCAGAACTATGCTTCCAAGTTTGGGCTAAACATAGATCCTGAGGATATTTTTGTCTACGCTTCCTCCGGGTTTTTAGTTGAAAATATCGGGCCAGAAGAACTGGAAAAACTGCGAAAAGACACCAAAAACGTTTCGGGAATCCAGCAGGATTTCACCCTCCAGGACATCAGGGCGAGAATGCAGAATATCGGACCGCTTCCCCAGGATATTCGGGCAAGGATGCAGGGCTCAGACCCCGGTCTTGAAGACATCCGGGCCAGAATGCAGGAATGGGGCTATGATACCACAAAATTTACCAGCCAGGGGATTTTGCAGATAGGAGGTGGCGTAAATCCCGTGACCACAAGCAGCAAGATATGGATAGTGGACTCCGGGATTGACGGAAACCACCATGATTTTACCGGACAATTCAGCTCTAACCTGGACAAATCCTGGGTCAGATTCAGCCCTGAGGAAAACAATCCTCTGATTGATTACATCGGCCACGGAACGCACTGTGCCGGTGCGGCAGCCGGAAAGGCATTTAACCAAACCCAACCCAATTCACGGGCACTGATCGGCATGAATGGTGTCTCGCCAGGTGCCCAGTTGGTTTCCCTGAAAGTATTTGCCAATGATCGAACCTCCCAATGGAGTTGGATCAACCAGGCCATTGAATATGCCGGGAAGCATGCCCGGGAAAAAGACGTCGTCTCCCTGAGTTTGGGAGGTTATGGAGATTGCCGTGATGTACCGATGAGAAGGGCACTGAGCAATCTTTCGAAGAGCAAAATATTTGTGGTCATGGCCGCGGGAAACGGCGTGGATGGAATCGGGGTGAATGCCAGTGGGTTTGTGCCTGCTTGCATTGATGGATTGGAGGGAGTATTTACCATCGGATCGGTCAGGCAGAATTTTCTTTTCCCCGATTACCCCTTTTCCTTTTCGGTTTTCTCAAATTTCGGAACTCCGCTCGATTGGACGGTTCCAGGCGAACTGATATTCTCCACTTATCCGGGAAACAGCTATTCCATTGCCTCCGGAACCTCGGTGGCTACAGCCATGGTAGCCGGGATTATCCATGCAAATGGCGGTCCTCCCTCAGAACTGACGACTGTGGTCGGGCCTCCGGGTACCTCCACCTATAAGGTCGGCAAGCGAAACCCCTGACAGTGGCTCCTTCTTTTTCCCCGAAAGAAGGAGCTTTTTTATCCGGTTTTTCTCCATCGTTTCCGAAATAGAAGCCAGAGACTGGCAAGTTGAAACGGGGGCTGTGGAAATCCCGATTTCTTCAAATTTGGTCTGGATTGCCGGTTTTGGGCGGTTTTTGTGTTTTCGACTGTGATCGGTGTACCGGGTTTGGCTGACCTTGCCCAATGGCAAATTCGCCCAAAAAAGACCTCAATTGGGGTCACATGTCCCTTTGCAGGGAATTGGAGGACAAATTCTTCTTTGTCTTCTCCAAGTCATCCTGGAGTTGGCTGAGGATTTTTTTGTATCTGTCATCGCTTCTCAGATTCTTGAAAATCGGGTTGTATTCCGTGAAAAAATAGTCTTTCCAGCCTTTTTCGTAAGCTATCTGGAGGTACTTCATGGATTCAGAGGGCTGGTTTTTCACCGCAAATGCGATGGCCAAATCCAGGGGCAGGTAATAATCCTCATACCCGAGGCTAATGGCTTCGGTTTTCACCTGGATGATTTCATTCAAAATGGAATCGGCCAATTGGGTGTTTCCTCTTTGTTTCAACAGGTAGGAATAGGGGATCGGGACGGAGAAATATCGTGGGTACTTGTGGCCTGCATACCCGAGCATTTTCAATCCCAGATACTTAAATGCGGTATCCATTTCGTTTAGGTAAAAATAGATGTAACCCACTTCTTTTAAATCGGGGGATTTCAGCGCCAGTATTTTTCTTGCCTGCAGCCTCGCGGAATCCCTTTTTCCTTCCAAAATATAAGTGGAGGCGATTAGCTGGTAGGTGGAAGGGACCTGGCTTTGTTCGAGTGACTTGTTGAGCCAAAGATGGGCTTCCGGATAATTGCCCAGGATTTTGTGTGCCCATCCGATATTCTGATAGGGAAGATATGCCTTGGGCCCCAAGTTTAAAGATTTGGTTTGATGCTTGATCGCTTCTTCGAGATTTCCCTGGGCAAACTGGATCGTGGCCATGTTTCCGATGGCATCACTCAAATTGGGGAAATAGGCGGTGGCGGTTTCCAGCGAGTTTTTGGCCTTTGAATATTGTCCCAGGTCATAGTAGACCATCGCCCTCGCATTGAAAGCCTCCGCAAGTTTGGGTTCAAGTTCAAGCGCCCTCGAACTCATGTCCAAGCTGAGCTCATACCAATCCTCATCTGGGTAGTCAAAGGCTATTTGAAAATAAGTTTTGGCAAGCAAAGTATAGGCCAGCGCATAGTTTGGATCGAGTTCGATGGCTTTTTTGAGCAGCGTCGATGCCTCAAAAAACAGGCTGGGGTTTTCGAATCCCTCGCCATACAGTTGTTTTGCCTTGGACAGCAGGTCATAGGCTTCTGGATTGGAGGTTTCGCCTTTTCCGATCTGTGTGGCTTCCTCCGCAGTGAGCCTTGCATCCAGGATTTTTGCAATTTCCCGTGCCATCTCATTTTGAAACTGGGGAATCTCGGATCCCTTCCGAATATAGGACTCTGTCCAGATGTTTTTGTCCTTTTCGACATCGACCAGTTGAAGGCTGATTTTGACCCCGGATCCCAGTTTTTCCACGGATCCTTTGAGAATAGTACTGACTTTGACCACCGAGGCGATGGAATCCAGTGCGGTGTCTGGATTCTGGAAGGATTCCATCGTGGAATAAGAAATCGTCCTGATCGAACTGATTTTTGAGATTTGGTTAATCAGGTTTTCGGTGAGGGCCTTTGGAAAATAGTCGAATTCCGGATTTCCGCTCAAATTCGCAAAGGGGAGCACTGCCACGGATTTTTCTTTTCCCCATCCCGCATCTCCCCAAAAGACGGAATAGACCAAGGCTAGGCACAGCAGCACGATCGCCCCGATTCCCACCCGGGTTTTCCAGGGGCTTTGCTCCTGGTATTTGATATTGCCCAGGATGTCGGCCCGCCGGGGCACGGCGAGAGGCTCGTTGGTCAGGGCATGGAGCTCCAGGGTTTGCTCCACGTTTTTCAGGCTGAAGGCACCGATTCTGAGGGTCTGGAAGCTCGGGCTTTCGCCGATCTCCCTGCAGACCCGGTCGGAAAAAACGATGCTGTTTGGGATGCCCACACTTTGGATCCGGGAGGCGATATTGACCGCATCGCCGAAAATATCCCCGTGGTCAAAGATGATTTCCCCGGATTGCAAGCCGATCCTGAGTTGGTATCGGCCGTTTGCATTGCACTGTTTTTGGATCTCAAGCCCGGCATTCAAGGCGTCTGCGGAGGTTTCAAACACCGCCAGGATGCCGTCGCCGAGTTCTTTGATGAGTTGGCCACGGTACTTGGCGAGGATTTCCTGGTGGACCTGTAGGTTCTCCTTCATGAGCTCGAATGCCGCATTTTCGTCCTTGCCCATCAATCGGGTATAGCCGACGATGTCCGAAAAATACACCGTGGATGGTTTGCGGTTCAGCTCAGCCTGCATAAAGGTGGTCAGCTAGTGCAGAATTGGATGTGTCATCTGCCCTTTTAAGCAGCAATTCGGAGGCTAAAATTTCAAGTTGATTGTCAGGGTTTTAGAGACGGGGT
>CAZGYC010000091.1:0-14950 GCA_964530015.1 uncultured Limnohabitans sp.
ACCTGTCTGCCTCAGGCAGGCTCGATTTCTATTGAATAAAGTGAAAATGCTTTTTTGTAAAACCTTAACCCATGAATTAAGGATATGTATATCCGCTACTTTGCCAGTAGCCAAGTTAACTCTTGATGGCACCTCGACTTCGCTCGGTGTCCGATGGGATCTTGTTTTGGATGGGGAGAGGAAATGCGGCTTTGCCGCATTTCCTCTCCCCATCCCTTAAAATCCAAAGCCCCGGTGCCCGAGCAATGGTTAGTGAGCTGGTCGAACTAAGTCGAGGCCTTTTTAACCTACTTGCAAAGTAGCGGATACACACAAAAGAAAGTTAAAAGCGATTTCCCTGGCGAATGATCGTACCTTGGTTTAAATGCGGATATCCCCATCAAGTTCCAAAAAAAGATTTTGACACAAAAAAACTGTCGGCAAATCGACTGGCTGTCTGAACCTTAACGCATCCAATCCCCTTATTCCCCTTTCATCCGCTCCCGCCAGGCAAAGGCCAGCATCGGAAGCTGCTGGTAGGAATTGACCCCGGCTTTGACGCCCTGGCTTTTGAGGAAGATGTCATTGGACTTCCGGCTCAGCTCCAAAGAAAACGGCCGGATCGCCTCGCTGGCTTCCCGGATGGAATTCAGGTCGTTTCTGATGCCGACCGAAAGTTTTTTTGTCCATTCCCGGTACTCGTCCGGCGCCATGCGGTAATAGTCCCGCATCTGATACTGCAGGAGCCGGAGATGGCCCGAATACCTCAAAAGCGGATCCTCCGAATTGGTGCAGATGACCCATGCGATAAAGTTGGCCTCGCCCTCGTTTGTGACGCCGTAGCTGTGGGCCATCTCATGCGCCACCGTAAAGGGCTGCTCCAGCGGATGTAAGGTCGGGTCGATGTAGCTCTCGCCGGTAAAGGGAAAGTAAATTCCCAAAATCCCCATCTTCCTCATAAATCCGGGAGGGGGAAACTGCTTCGTCCGGGGCCTACCGGTAAAATTCAATCCCAGAATATCCAGGTTTTCGTTCATATTCCCCCGCACGGTGCGCTCCAGGTCCGGATAGCGCATGATCGAATCGATGGCCAGACTGTCTCCGGTGATCCGACCCCTGTATTGGACAGCCAGTCTGCGGGTAATCTCGATTTCCGATTTGAGCTGCCCGAGATTGAGGGACTTGGGTTTGAGCGAAAGCTGCTGGAAGATCGGCGTGCGCTGGTAGTTGAATCCCCAAAGCACCAAAAAGAAAAACACCAGTGCCCCAAGCCCATTGGCCAGTGCCTTAAAGGTGTAAAATGTGCGGTCTTTCCATCCAGTCCTGTTTCTGAACCGGAGTACAAACACGCCCAGCACAAAAAAGACCGTGGCAATGAAAAGGTACACACTGGGAAACGGGAGATTTCCCAGCGTCAGGTCAATGACATTTCTGATTCCCGGGAAAAACTTCCGGGAATAGATCTCGTCCGTGGCTTCTGGATTTTGGACGGCAAAATAACGGATCACCAGAGCCAAAATTCCCAATAAAGCCCAGGACCAGTCCCTTTTTGCCATAAATCAGTTTAGGTTAAACACCCTCTGCCTGCACTTCCTTCACTTCGGGAAGCATGCGGGTCAGCAGGTTTTGGATGCCTGCCTTGAGCGTCACGGTGCTGCTCGGGCATCCGGAGCAGGAGCCCTGCAGGTGCACTTTGACAATCCCGTCGTGAAAAGAATGAAAAACAATGGCACCGCCATCCTGCTCTACCGCCGGACGGATGTATTCGTCGAGTATTCCCTTGATTTTTTTGACCGTCTCGGAGTCATTTTCGTCAAAAAGCGGATCCTTGTCGAAACTCGCCGACACGGCCAACTGTCCGGATTCCAGGTACTGCTTGATATGATCTCGGATTACCGACTGGATTTCGGGCCATTCGACCTCCTCTGATTTGGTGACGGTCACAAAATTGGAGGCGATAAAAACCCGCTGGACAGCAGCAAAATTGAAGAGTTCCTTGGCCAGTTGGCTGTTTTCCGCACTTTCGGCACTCGGGTAGTCAAAACTTACCCCCTCCTCCACCAACATGAAGTTGGCCACAAACTTGAGTGAATTGGGATTGGGATTGGCCTCCATGTAGAGGTGAACTGGGCGTGCTTGGGCTTTGAGCATGGGAATCTGGATATGGTTGTAAAGAAAAACCAAAAAAGGCCCCGGAAGTTCCGAAGCCTTGGATTTTCGGGAAATTACTTGGGAAGTATCCCTTTGGCAGCATACCAAATCCCGCCGTGAAGGTGCTGGAGGAAGGCCTCGTTTTTCCAGGCGGCCTCCACATGGCCCAATGCCGTATAGAACACCCGGCCTCCGTCAAACTCGTGGTACCAGGCCATGGGATGGTTTGGCCCATTGCCTTTGGACGGCTCATAGGTGGACTCGTCGGCATTGATCAAAACCTTGATGTCGGGATTGATGTCGCGGAATTCGTACAGCTCGTCGTACCAAAGCCAGTTTTCCGGCAAATGCCAGGTGGCCGGATGGTTTCTGTCCTTCACTTCCAGTCTCAGGGTCTGCTGGCGCGGGTGGGTGAGGAAGTAGGCACCGATCATCTTGTTGTACCAGGGCCACTCGTATTCGGTATCGGTGGCGGAGTGCACCCCGACCACGCCTTTGCCACTCTGGACATACTTCTGAAAAGCGGCCTTTTGGGCTTCATCGAAGATCGTCCCGGTCGTGCTCAGCAAGACCACCACATCGTACTTGGCGAGATTTTCATCGGTAAACTGCCCGGCATCTTCGGTGACATAGACGCCAAATCCCTGCTCCTGGCCGAGCTTTTTGACCGCGGCGACTCCTTCGGGAATGGATTGGTGGCGAAATCCGGCGGTTTTGGAAAACACCAAGACGCGGTACTGGCCTTGGGAAAAGGCCAAAAGTGAGACACTGAAAATCAGCGTCAGCGTAAGAAGTAAAGGTTTAAGGTTCATTTTGGAAATTGTTAGTTGATGAAAATCTGTTTGGCAAGTTAATCCCCCGGGGAAATTTTTCCCAGCAATTCAAAGCTATTAATTGAAGTTCAGGAAACTCATTTTTTTACACAGTCAGTCATCTGTTTTTTGACAAACGTGTAGATACCCGGTGTTCACCAGGCAGGTTTTTCTTTTTTAGCTGAAAGGCATTTCGCTCCGCTTATCCGTTTACACCTTGGGGCTTCTCCAGACTTGTCCCAACTTGACCCTCTCTGCGAGCCCGCATTCAACTAAAGTCCAGCAAAATGATCGACTACCGCTATGAAGTTTTCCTCATTGTCGCCCGTCACCTGAGCTTTTCCAAGGCAGCTGAGCATCTTTTCATCTCCCAACCAGCGGTCAGTAAACATGTCCGGCAGCTCGAAGGGGAACTTGGAACGGCGCTTTTTATCAGAAAAGGAAATGCCATTCTACTCACTCCCGCAGGCGAACAACTGCTCGGGGAGCTTCTGCCCGCCAAACGAATCCAAAAGGGAATCCGCACCTATTTCGATTCTCTGAAAAAAGACGAAGAGATCAAAGGTGAAATCAAAATCGGCGCAAGCACCACCTTTTCCCTCTATGTAATCCCTAAAATCCTTGCCTCGCTCCACCGCGAAGTCCCCGGAGCGCAGATTCTGTTGCTCAATGGCAACAGCGAAACCATCCTCAAAGCATTGGATTCCCAAGAGATCGATCTGGCCTGCGTGGAGTCTTTCCATCATACCAATACCTATCAATCGGAGCCCTTCATGCACGACGAGATTATCCCTGTCTGTGCATCTTCCAGCCCGTATGCCAAAGACAGTCTTCCTTTTGGGGAATTGATCCACTGCCGAATGGCGCTTAGAGAAAGAGGCTCCGGAACCCTGGCTATACTCGCCCAATCCTTTGAAAAGCACGGAATAAAACTCAACGATTTGAACGTAATCGCCCGATTAGGCGGCACGGAGGCTTTGAAAAATTATCTGATCGAAGCGGAAGCCATCGGTTTTCTATCGCGGTTGGCTGTCCAAAAAGAACTGAAATCAGGCGCATTAAAGGAAATCAAAGTGCCGGGATTTCAGGTCATGAGGGAATTCAGTTTTGTGACCAGAAAGGGCGAAGAAACACTCGGTCTCATGCGGAACCTTGTCCGAAAAGCACGGTTCATCTATAACGGGAAGTTATAACTCATAACAAACCAATATTTTATCGATCTGGCAACCAAGACTAAATTCGGGCATGCCAACACTACCCCTTGCCCGACTCTCTCTGCTCGACAGGCTTCAATGCCCCTCCTGCGGAAAATCCTACTCACCACATCTCGTCCAGACATTCGCGACCTGCTGCAACCAACCTTTGGTTGCCGAGTACTCACTCGCGCCAGAGCCTTTGATCTTGGAGGAGACAGTTTCCATGTGGCGATACTCCCACTACCTGCCGCTTTTTGATCCAAAGAATCGAATCACCCTGGGCGAGGGTCTGACTCCAATCGTGACTTGGTCTGCCCTAGCCAGTAGGTACGGACAGCGTGAGCTTCTGATAAAAGATGAAAGCGGAAATCCCACCGGCTCGTTCAAAGCCCGGGGCATCAGTATGGCGGTAAGCAAAGCTGTCGAATTGGGGATTGAGGAACTGGTCATTCCTACGGCTGGAAATGCCGGCGGTGCTTTGAGTGCCTATTCCAAGGCCGCAGGCCTACAAGCCACGGTCATCATGCCAAAAGACACACCGGATCATTTCAAAGAAATCTGTGAGCGCTACGGCGCCAATCTCATACAAGTCGCGGGAATGATTAATTCCTGCGGTCGGGTCGCAGCGGAAATCCAATCTACCAGAGGAGCTTTTAACCTCGCCACCATGAAGGAGCCTTACCGCCTCGAGGGCAAGAAAACCATGGGATACGAGATATTTGAGCAGTTCAAGGAAGGGCTTCCCGATGTGATTCTGTATCCTACAGGAGGAGGAACGGGGCTGATTGGTATTTGGAAAGCCTTTCAGGAATTGGTTCAGATGGGTTTGTTGCTCCCCGACAAGCTCCCCAGGATGGTGGCCGTCCAGGCAGAAAGCTGCGCACCGATCGCAGACAGAATTAGGGGCATTCAATCTTCTCCCGACGATTACCAGATGTCCATTGCTTACGGTCTTTCCGTTCCCCAAGCTTTTGCAGCAGACCTTATTCTCAAAGTCATCCAAAAATCCCGCGGCGAAGCCGTCACGGTAAGCGACAGTGAAATAATCCGGGGAATGAGCGAGATAGGAAATGTAGAGAATCAACCGGTTTGTCCAGAGGGAGCCGCAGTTTGGGAAGGATTCAAAAAGCTCCTTTCGGAAAAAAGAATAAAATCCAGCGAGCGGGTACTTCTCCTGAATACCGGCGCAGGCTATCCAACCTAGCAGATCAGCTCATCGGGCTCTATTTCACGAGTTCAAATTTTTCTCCCGCTTCTTTCCTCGAGAAAGCATTGAAATGCCACCATTCGCTACCGATTCCTGTAAAACCGGCTCCGGTCATCACTTTTCTGAGGATTTCCCGGTTGGCAACCTGGGCTTGGGTGATTTTTCCTTTGGCGAGCATTTCCTTTTCCCGGTCGGGATAGGCCGGATAGCCAAAGTAATCATATCCTGTGCCCATATCCAATGCCGTGTCGGCTTTCGTGTCAAAAATCGTCAAGTCCACCGCCACGCCATAGTTATGCAGCCCGCCGATCTTGGGATCGGCCACGTACAGCGGCTTGATGCTGTCCGGCTTGTCCAGGCTGTCCCAGAGAATCTGCTGCACGCTCAGGGGACGGACGCCGTCATAGATAAGCAGAGTCAGATTTGGATATTCCTTCCGGAGATTTTGTTGGGCAGTTTTTACCATCTCAGCCACAATCGGCTGGAAGTAGCAGCGTACATGCTCGCCATAGACGTCCTTTCCGAAGAAATTGTCCTCGGTAGAGTACTTCAATTCTACCAAAATGGAGGGGTCAATAGTCTGGATATCCACCAGACCTTGCGCAATAAGCGTTTGCTCCAATTCCGGTATTTTTTCTTCCGACACCATCTCCCCGACAGGCTCCCGCACGTCACGCTGCCGCTCGGAGAAGAGCTCCTGGTCACTCTTCTGGGCGGTGCCACAGGCGGCCAAAAGCAAGAATAGGGGGAAATAACGTTTGCTCACGATCGGGGATTAAGGGTTGGGGCTTGGGCTGCGATCCTGGGGTAGCGGCCAAGCGAAAGGGCCTGGCTAATGTAGCAGGTCTGCTGCGAATCTCCAAGCGGCCCGCCCTCGCACAATCCCTCCCATTTGGTGTCACTTTTTGCGGCAGTGGGCGGATTTCAGGGGTAATCAACTTGTTTTTTTGGACAAAAAACGCATCTTGTTGTCGGCTTTTTGAATGAAGGGGGACGGCCCCGGAGGGTTGGCTTTCGCAAAATCGTCCCCCGCCCGCCCCGGAAATTCAGGCCAAATCTCACTAAATTAGGCGTTTGGATCAGCCCCGGCAGCCCATCCAACCCCCCACTGTCCCAACCCAGGAAGCTACATGAACGTCGCCCAGATCGAGTCCAACCTACAGCATCTGATCAAGTCCTTCACCAAAGAAACGTTCATCTATGAACTTCTCCTGGCCTATGGCCTGCCAAAAGCCTCCATCACCCGTCTGCAAAAGGGAAACCTGAACCTGTCCAAAGCCCCCGGGGAAATATCCTGGAAAAAGAAACTGCTTTTCAGGGAGGAATACAGCGCGGACCTGCACCTGACGATTTCTGGGCTGGCCAGGTCCATCACGCAGGAGCAGCGCTTTGTGATCGTGACGGATTACAGGCTTTTCCTGGCCGCAGATACCAAAACGGGCGAAAAACTGGACATTGCGCTTCTGGACCTGCCCAGGCATTTCGATTTTTTCCTGCCCTGGGCCGGCATGGAAAAAGCCCAGCACCGCAACGAAAACCCCGCCGACGTCAAGGCCGCCGAGCGCATGGCCAGGCTCTTTGACGAGATCAAAAAGGACAACCCCGTCCGCTCCGGGGAGGATTCCCATGCGCTGAATGTCTTTCTCACCCGACTGCTGTTCTGCTACTTTGCCGAGGACACGCATATTTTTCGGGATGGGCAGTTTACCAATGCCATCAGCTCGCATACGAAGGCCGATGGAAGCGATCTCCACGCCTATCTGGAGGGGCTGTTTGAGGTGCTCAATACTGCGCCGAAGGACCGGCTGGACCTGCCCGCCTACCTGGGTGCCTTCCCGTATGTGAACGGCGGCCTGTTCCGACAGCGGCATCCGGTCCCGGTATTCAGCAGAAAGTCGAGACAACTGGTCCTCGATGCCGGGGAGATGAACTGGAAGGACATCAACCCGGATATCTTCGGGTCGATGTTCCAGGGGGTGATCGATCCCGACAAGCGGGGAAGCCTGGGCGCACACTATACCTCCGTGCCCAATATCATGAAGGTGATCGAGCCGCTGTTTTTGGACGAACTGAAGGGGGAATTTGAAAAGGCAAAGGGCAACCCGAAAAAGCTGAACGAGCTGCTCGCCAGACTGGGCAGGATCAAGATCTTCGACCCCGCCTGTGGCAGCGGCAACTTCCTGATCATCGCCTACAAGGAACTGCGAAGACTGGAAATAGCCATCATCCAGCACCTGCAGGAGCTACAGAAAATAGCGGCGGGATTTACGGGCAAAAGCGAGCAGCTGACCTTCATCCCCAAGGCCCAGCTCAGCCTGGCGGCGGCATTTCAGGTGGAGCTCTTTTCCAGGATCCAACTCAGCCAGTTTTTCGGGATAGAGCTCGATGACTTCGCCCATGAGATCGCCCAGCTATCCCTCTGGCTGGCCGAGCACCAGATGAACGTGGAGTTTCAGCGGGAGCTAGGCAAGACTAGTCCTACCCTACCGCTGAAGGAAGCCGGCAAGATCGTCTGCGGCAATGCCTGCCGACTGGACTGGGAAGAAGTCTGTCCGAAGAAGGAAGGGGATGAGATCTATATTTTGGGGAATCCGCCGTATTTGGGAAAAAAAGAACAGTCTATGAACCACAAATTAGACATGCAATTAGTCTTTACCTCTGAGAAAGGATATAAAAATTTAGATTATATATCGATTTGGTTCTTTCTAGCGGCAAAATATTGTTCAAATACTACCAAATGTAAAGCAGCTTTTGTTTCAACGAATTCAATATGTCAAGGAGAGCAAGTTGGGGATTTTTGGCCACTAATATTCTCACAAGATATTGAGATAATTTTTGCATACACTTCTTTCATGTGGAAAAATAGCGCAAAGAGTAATGCAGGAGTTGCAGTGGTGATAATTGGGATTTCTTCTAAAAATAGTTGTGCAAAAAAGATATTTTCTTCAGGAAATGTAATAGTAACACAAGAAATTAGCCCATATCTAACTTCTGGAACAACAGTAATTGTAACGAAAAGGTCTAGACCGCTTTCACAAATTCCTGAAATGACCAATGGAAGCATGGCCAATGATGATGGAAATTTCTTCATTGATCATGAGGAATACATACAACTTCCTAGCAATTTAAAGGCATATTTTAGACAAATTCTTGGTGCCAGAGAATTGTTTTATTCTTTTAAAAGATATGCTTTATGGCTTAAAGATGAGGATCTTGAACAGGTTTTGGAAATTGATCTCATAAAGTCAATAGTAAATAAAGTAGCCAAATACCGTTCTGAAAGCACAAGAGAAGCCACTAGAAAATTAGCAAACACCCCTCACTTATTTGGAGAAATTCGACATAAGGACGGTGAGGCATTAATCATTCCAGGTCTCTCAGCTGAAAAGCGAGATTATATACCAATAGACTTCTTAGCAAATGGGGAAATCGTGAGTAATTTGGCTCAAGTTATTTTTGACTTTGATCCATGGCTATTTTCCTTACTAAGTTCAAGGTTAAATATTCTGTGGGTACGTGCAACTTCTGGTTATTTTAAGAAGGACTTAAGGTATTCTCCTGTCTTATCTTATAACAATTTCCCCTTCCCTCCCATCTCAGACCAGCGCAAGCAGGAGATCACCCAGTGTGTGTTCCGTATCCTGGAGGAGCGGGAGCGGCATTCGGAGAGGACTCTGGCCCAGCTCTATGACCCGGACAAGATGCCGGCCGGACTGCGCGAAGCCCATCGGCAGAATGACCTGGCCATCGAGCGGTGCTACCGCAGCCGGCCCTTTGAGTCGGACGAGGAGCGGCTGGAATACCTCTTCAAGCTCTACGAGAAAATGATCGAAGAGGAGAAAATCAGGGGCGGCCTGGCCGAAAAAGGGAAAAAGGGAAGGAAGGCGATATGACTATACGGAATCCTGCCAGTAGCCGAATTCCCTGTTACATACGGACCTGTCTGCACCAGGCAGGCTAGAAGACCGATGACGGAAGTAGCCTCTCTGCTAGTGTTAAGCCTGGTATTTGATAGATTTAACCTGTTACCGGCAAAGTAGCGGACATTCATAAAAGATGACAAGGAGATGGGAGCAGTCCAGAACGGTATCCGAAAAAATGCCCTTCTTCAAATCCAGACCGGGAACGAACGGGATCCCGACAGAAAAAGTTAAGTAAAACTCACAACCCCACAACTAGCCTTCAGCAGCATGAACTACGATATCAAAATCCTCAACAACTACGAGGGACCTGGCAAACTGGAACTTGGCCGTGTGGCTTTTTTGTCCAGCCATATCAAGCGCATCGCCCAAAAGGCCCTGCTGCTGCAGCTTTTTGGATACAGCCAGGTGTCGCTTCCCAGTAAGTACAAGAAGTATCTCTCTATTTTCCTCACGGAAAACAGCCCTGAAAGCTCCGAGACGGTACTCACCCTGGATTCGGACGCCTTTCGGGACCTGCCGGTCCAGCTGGACGCATTTAGGGACAAGTCCATCCTTAAGGATCTTACCCCGGTTTCTCTGGTGATCAAAACGCTGCGTGCTGCCCTGACAGAAGAGGAAGACAAAAACCTGCTGGACGAGCCATTGATTGACGAACTGCTCAAGCTCAAAAAATTTTTCCAAAATGACCAAGAGCAACTCCTTTTCAGCAATCGCGGCACACTAGCCGAAATCAGCTTTAATGTAAAAGAAATAGATAAAATTGAAGCATTATATAAAAGCATCCCATCTCCGGAAAAGACGATTATCAACGGGATAATCGATGAAATGAGATTTTCCAAAAAGCAGTTGGTATTGGTCACGGAGGATAAACAACGGGTGGTGGTAGTCCCACCCTCAGAAGAGACCTTGGCAGCGGTCAAGGATTTTTTCGGCCAGGAAATTACGCTTGTTGGGGTTGCACACTTCAAGCCCGGTGGACAGCTGTCTTATGTACAGCTTGAGAGCTTCGGGAAACCAGGCAAAGCAGATCGGTTTTTGTCCAAAAAGCCGGACAAGATGAACCTGCAGCAGCAGATCGCCATGCAGCTACGGGAAGGCAAAACCAAAAACCCCCTGGACGAAATCATGGGGCAATGGCCCGGAGACGAAACCGACGAGGAGTTTGAGCGCATGCTAAAGAATCTTGACTGATGGAGAAGATTCTATTGGATACCAACATGCTGGTCCATTTGGTCAGGGGAAGCGAGACGGCCAATGCCATCAAGTCCATGGTGGAGCGTCTTTCCGATCCCCAGCTCTTCGTGTCGGTGGTCAGTCTGGCGGAAGCCGAAAGTCTGGTAGTCCAATGGAACTGGCCTGCTCCAAAAGTGGAAAAGCTCAGCGAATTGATCAGCAAATTTATATGCATCGACATCGAGCAAAACAATGAGTTGCTGCTCCGGCACTACGTCAGTATAGATGCTTATAGCCAAGGTAAAAAAGCCGGGCCAAGTGGCGCCTTCCTCCCTGGTTCGTCCCGGAACATGGGCAAAAACGACCTCTGGATAGCGGCTACCGCCTATGCCCTGGAGGCTGCGCTCTACACCGCGGACAGGGATTTTGACCACTTGCATGAGGTGTTCTTTCGGGTTGAGAAATTTAGAAGATAGAAAACAGCATCAGAACCAAGCCGTGAGTGAGACACTCCCGGCGGCGGAATTGGCTAAAAAAAAATAAACTGAAAATAAATTCTGTGAAAAGTGTCCCAGAATGCTACTAAGCCGCTTTTTTCTTTTTGTGGTGAAAACAAAATGAAAATAAAAACCGTCATCGGAAGCGATTGACATGCGGGATTTAAAAGCGGGGTTCTTATGTGATGCTCATGTGACAGGGGGCTGATATGAAAGACCAACAATCTGATAATCAGTCAGTTTTTGTGTGACAGCTAGGTGATTACCAAGATGAAGAAAAACGACAGAGACGGGGAACCATGCCGTGAGTGAAGACCTGCCTACCGGACAGGCAGGCACTCCCGGCGGCGGGACAGCGGAGCGGCAAAGAGCGGCAGTGGATCAAAAGTTTATCTAACTTGCCGTCTAGTTTAGACGGATTGGACGGGATTTAGATAAACTTTAGCCGAAAATCAATTTCAATTGATTGACAATTAACAAGTTACAAAAGTAACTTTAGATAAACTTAGACGAGTTTTAGATAAACTTTGGACGATTAACCATTTTTGAAAATGCCCAATATCGTAGAAGTAACCTACCACCAGACCGGACAGAGCACCCAGACCAATCCCATGGGGATGCGTGACATGCAGGCCCGAGCGTATGAAGCGAGACACGCCCAATATCTGTTGCTCAAAGCTCCGCCTGCTTCAGGAAAGTCCCGGGCTTTGATGTTTTTGGGGCTGGACAAGCTGGTGTACCAAGGGCTCAAAAAAGTGATCGTGGCCGTGCCAGAGCGGTCCATCGGGAGTTCCTTTGCCCGCACAGACCTGAAATCCTGTGGCTTTTTTGCCGACTGGGAGCCAAATGACGCCTATAATCTTTGTATGCCCGGAAGTGATGGAAGCAGGAGCAAGGTGAAGGCATTCCACCAGTTCATGGCGAACGATGAGCGACTGCTGATCTGTACCCATGCCACGCTGAGGTTTGCATCCGAGGAACTGGAAGAAAGTGCCTTTGACAATTGCCTGCTGGCAATAGACGAGTTTCACCATGTATCCGCTGATATCAACAATCGCCTCGGTGATATCCTTCGCACGATCATGCAGAAGTCCTCTGCACACATCATCGCCATGACGGGATCCTATTTCCGTGGCGACAGCATACCCGTCTTGCCTCCTGAAGATGAGGCCAAATTCGAAAAAGTCACCTACAACTACTACGAGCAGCTCAACGGCTATACGCACCTGAAATCCCTGGGGATAGGCTACCATTTTTACCAGGGCCGCTATACCGATGCCATACTGGAGGTTTTGGATACGGACAAGAAGACGATCCTCCACATCCCCAATGTGAACTCGGGCGAGTCCACCAAAGACAAGCACAACGAGGTGGACTTCATCCTGGACGCTATCGGCGAAGTGATCAAGCAGGATACGGAAACTGGCGTGATCTACATCAAACGCCACGGCGATGGCAAAAACCTCAAAGTCGCCGACCTGGTCGAGGACAATTCCAAGGAGCGGGACAAAATCGTGGAGTACCTGAGAAAAAGCAGGGACAAAGATGATATGGACCTGATCATCGCCCTGGGCATGGCCAAGGAAGGGTTTGACTGGCCCTATTGCGAGCATGCATTGACGGTGGGCTATCGTGGATCCCTGACGGAGATCATCCAGATCATCGGACGCTGCACCCGGGACAGCAGCAACAAGACGCATGCGCAGTTTACCAATCTCATTGCCCAGCCAGACGCTGCGGATGATCAGGTGAAGCTGTCTGTCAACAACATGCTGAAAGCCATCACGGCTTCCCTGCTGATGGAGCAGGTGCTGGCACCCAACTGGAAATTCAGGACCAAGCTATCCGACGATGACCAGGCCAAGCCGGGCGAGCTCAGGATCCGCGGTCTGAAGGAGCCCAGCTCCAAACGGGTGAGGGACATCATCGAGTCGGATCTCAACGACCTGAAGGCCGTCATCCTTCAGGACGAACAGATGCTCAAGGCCATGCCTGGCAATGTAGATCCGGAAGTGATCAACAAAGTGCTCATCCCAAAGATCATCCAGGTACGCTACCCCGATCTCTCGGACGAGGAAGTGGAAGAGGTCCGCCAGCAGGTCGTGGTGGACTCCGTGATCAAAAATGGCGAAATCAAAGAGACCGGCGACCAGCGCTTTATCCGCATGGCCAGTACCTTTGTGAATATCGATGACCTGCACATAGATCTGATCGATCAGGTCAATCCCTTCCAGCGGGCTTTTGAGATCCTGTCCAAGTCCGTGACGACCCAGGTACTCAAGGTAATACAGGAGACCATCGAGGCCACCCGCATCACGATCAGTGAGGAGGAGGTGCTGCTGCTGTATCCCAAAATCAAGGAGTTTATCGCGATGTATGGCAAGAAGCCCAACATCCAATCCGGGGATCCACTGGAAAGAAGGATGGCCGAGGCGATCATCTATATCAATGACCTGAAACGAAAGAAACATGCTTCCCCGTAAAAAGTATGCCTCGCTGGAGGAAATCTTCAATGATGAGGAATTTCATTTGATCGAAGAGAAAAGGAAGATTTCCACAAGCAGTACACCTGACAACCGCTTGCTGGCATCTTTTCAGCAGATCAATGATTTTTTTGCCAAGCATGGAAGAGCTCCCGAAGCTACTATCTCCAATGTATCCGAGTACCAGCTCTATTCCCGCTTGAAGAGTATTCGTGAGGATCCTGACAAAGTGGAACTGCTCCAATCCGAAGACCTGCATGGACTTTTGCAGGAGCGGAGCGACACGGTGGAAGAGCCCCGTGAGCCGTATCTCAGACGGCCAAAAAAGGAGATCAGGTCCATGGAAGACATCCTGGAAGATGATCTGGATATTTTGGGAGACGATGCCGGGCTTTTTGACTTCAGGCACACGCCTAAAGCCACCACCATGCCAGACTACGTGGCCAGCAGGAAACCCTGCGGGGACTTCGAGGATTTTGAGCCGATGCTCAGGGCATGTCAGGCCGATCTAAAAGAAGGAAAGCGGAAAATCAAAGCGTTCAAAAACGAGCAACAGATAGACACCGGGTATTTTTTTGTCCTCAACGGGATCCTGCTCTACGTGGCCGAGGTGGACGAAAAGAAGGTGGACAAATCCGGGAAGACCAATGCCCGGCTCAGGTGTGTGTTTGAGAACGGCACGGAGTCCGACATGCTGCTGAGGTCACTTGCGGCCGAGCTGTACAAGAATGGCCGAAGGGTGACGGAAAATAGAGATACAATCAACGAAAGCCTGCAAAG
Source organism: uncultured Limnohabitans sp. (assembly GCA_964530015.1). Taxonomy (GTDB): domain Bacteria; phylum Bacteroidota; class Bacteroidia; order Cytophagales; family Cyclobacteriaceae; genus Algoriphagus. Next base: position 14,202 of record CAZGYC010000091.1, read on the forward strand.
AAGTCTGGGGGCGATCACGGATGGGGACAGAGAGGCCGGCTACATCTATGTGCTGAAATCCAACAGTACCCGGCCAGAGATCGCCGCTATGGACAAGCTGTACAAGATCGGCTATTCTAAAGTAGCGGTGGAAGACCGGATCAAAAACGCGGCAAAAGAACCTACCTACCTGATGGCCGGAGTGGACTATGTGGCGGGGTGGAAATGCTACAATATGAACCCGCAGAAGTTCGAGCAGCTGATCCATAACTTCTTTGGCTCCTCCTGCCTGAACATTGATGTGTTTGACGAAAAGGGCAAACGGTACACGCCTCGGGAGTGGTTTGTCGCCCCTTACGAGGTGATCGAGCAGGCGATCGGGCTGATCATCAGCGGAGAGGTGGTGAAGTATCGGTACGATGCGGAGGGGGAGCGGATCGTGGGGAGGGACTGAGGCAGCAGACCACGTTCGGCATTCGGGTTTTTTTGACCACACAGGAGCAACATAGCACAGGAAAACCAACTCGATATCCCAAGCTGCATTCTGGTTCAATTCCGTCTCCCCTGCCTAGCTGCACAGCAAAGGAAATTGATCCACCGGCAACATCGCTGCCCCGGGTCTCAAAATTGGGTATCCCTTTTGACCACAGTCGCCGAGGCCTGCGCCGTCGGCAATACCACCACATCGGCGATGGTCACATGCGGAGGTCTAGACACCACAAACTCCACGATATCCGCGATGTCCTGGGCGACCAATGGCTCAAAGCCCT
>CAZGYC010000092.1:0-14844 GCA_964530015.1 uncultured Limnohabitans sp.
CGAACCGCGGAGCTTGTTTATATCCCGTGATTTTTTCGATACATTGTGGGGCATGAAATGCAAGCTGACTTGAAAAAGGGGGGCGAATTGGCCCCGAAAAAACGAACAGAAGAATTCATTCAAAATATCCGAATATCATCCGAAGTCCAATACTGTATCGCAAAATGTACCGGGACAGCTCCTGGAAAAGGGTACAATTAGCTAATCTGCACGTGTTTACTTTGACTCTTATGGTGTTACCGCGGAAAAGCCAACAACAACGTACTCAACAATAAATCACATGGGGCAATCGCTTGAAAAGTCTTACCAAATCAACGGAATCCAACAAATCGGAATCGGAGTCAAAGACGTCCACCAATCCTGGTCTTGGTACCGCAAGGCGTTTTCGATGGATGTGCCGGTCTTCGAGGATGAGGCTACCGCCAACCTCATGACCCGATATACCAACGGAAAGGCCGAATCCCGACATGCCGTCTTGGCGATGAACATGCAGGGCGGGGGCGGGTTTGAGATCTGGCAGTTTACCAGCCGGACGCCGGATTCCACGGATTTTGAGATCCTGCCGGGAGATCTGGGCATCTATGCAGCGAAGATCCGGGTTAGGGATTTGAATAGGGCTTACGGGCATTTAAAAGACTGCGGTGCAAAAATCCTGAAAGGCCCTGCCAAAACGCCCAATGGAATCGGAACCTTCTTCATCAAAGACCCCTTCGACAATGTGTTCCAGATAGTCGAGGATTCCAACTGGTTTTCCGAAAACACCTCCCCGACAGGCGGCGTCTTGGGGGTAGTCATTGGCGTGTCAGATCTGGAAAAATCGATCTCACTTTATCGGGATATCTTGGGGTTTTCTGTACTGCATTACAGGGAACAGTCCGATTTTGAAGACCTTCCCGGAGAAACGTTGACTTTCAGGAGAGCGCTTCTTTCCATGCCCTGTGATGGCAACCCCGGGGCATTCGGGGCCCTGCTTTGCCCGGCACAGATCGAACTGATCGAGGTGCAGGGGCGGGAAGCCAAGCACATTTTCAAAGACCGACTCTGGGGAGACCTTGGCTTTATCCATTGTTGCCTGGACGTCAACGGAATGAGGAACCTGAAGAAAAAAGCGGGCGAGGCTGGCTTTCCGTTCACCGTGGACAGCGAGGACAGTTTTGACATGGGAAGTGCTTCCGGCCATTTTGGGTACCTCGAAGACATGGACCAGACGCTCATCGAGTTTGTGGAAACACACCGGGTGCCGATCCTCCAAAAATGGAACCTCTACCTGAACCTGAAAAACCGGGACCACAAGAAGAATCTTCCCAAATTCCTGGTGAAGCTCTTGGCACTCAACCGTGTAAAAGCCTAAATCCCGGAGATTTTTTCCACCAGGTTTACCAGCCGGCTGGCATATCCGGACTCGTTGTCGTACCAGCCCACGACTTTCACCAGATTTCCCTTGGCAGAGGTCAGTGCTTGGTCGATGATACAGGAATGCGGATTTCCCAAGATATCCATGGAGACGATCGGGTCGGCTTCTGTCTGCAGGTATCCTTTCAGCCTGCCTGATTCGGCGTCTTTGTAGGCTTGGTTGACTTGCTGGGCCGTGGCATCCCGCTTCAGCTCCACGATCAAATCAGTCAGCGAACCGTCCGGGACAGGCACACGCATGGCCGAGGCTTCGATTCTCCCGGCCAATTCCGGCAATATCCGATCCAGGGCCCTCCCCGCGTTGGTGGTGGTGGGGATGATGGAGTAGGCCGCCGCACGGGCTCTGCGCAGGTCCCGGTGGGGGGCATCGTGGAGGTTTTGGTCGTTGGTATAGGAGTGGACGGTCGAGGCATAGCCTTTGACGACCCCGAAATTTTCTTCCAAGACCAGGATCATCGGTGCCAGGCAATTGGTGGTGCAGGAGGCATTGGAGAGGATCGTTTCCGATCCGTCCAATAGGGTGTCATTCACGCCCAAGACGACCATCGGAATGCTTTCGTCCTCAACCGGTGCGGAAATGATGACTTTTTTCGCCCCGGCTCTCCGGTGTTTTTCGGCGCCCGCACGGTGGGTGAATCTTCCGGTGCATTCGATCACCACATCGACCCCCAAATCTTCCCAAGGAAGTTCTTCGGGATTGGCTTTGGAAAAAAGCCGGATGGGGTGGCCGTTTACCAGCAGGAGTTCGTCACGAAGGGAAACCTCTCCGCCAAATTTTCCATGAACGGAATCGTATTTCAGCAGATGCGCGATGGCTTTGGGATCCGCCAGGTCGTTGATTGCGACCAATTGCATGGCCGGATGGCCCAAGAGGAGCTTTGCGGTGTACCGGCCGATGCGGCCAAAACCGTTGATGGCGATCTTGGTCATGGGGATTTGTGGACTCATGTGGGTGTTTTCTCGATGCGAAATTAGACAAAGCCCGGGACTATTTTCCAATCAAAACTTTGGCCCTTTGGTTCAGGTTTTTACCGGTTTTCCAAAGAAATTTTTGCGCCGATTTTGGCTTTGTAAATCTGACCAGCTATATTTGCACAACCTTTCGGAAAAGCACGTTTTTCGGGGATTTTAGGGTCGGTTCGTCTAGGGGTTAGGACGTATCCCTTTCACGGATAAAACACGGGTTCGATTCCCGTACCGACTACTTAAAAGGCTGGTTTTCAATAAGTTGAGTCAGCGTGTTAAAATTTTTGATTTCCAATGGTCGGTTCGTCTAGGGGTTAGGACGTATCCCTTTCACGGATAAAACACGGGTTCGATTCCCGTACCGACTACAAGACCCAAGGCTCAATCACCGAGTGTCTTAAATTATTTTTGTTTTATGGTTGTTAGTGGTTAAAGTGAACAAAAATCCCGATCTGTGGTCGGGATTTTTGTTTTTTGGACCATTTATATCAACGGCGAGCAGAATGTGTTCATTTTTTTTACTTTGGTTGTCCATTTAGTCAATTATATGCTCAAATTCCCAAACAAACCTATCCTGGTAAGCTCATTGGTTCTTGCCCACCTGTGCCTGTTCTCTTCCTGCAAAAAAGAAGAACCGGTTGACCTTCGCATCAAAACATTAAGCAAAGAGGAAATTGCCGTGCAGGCAGAGGCAGCCACCAAGTCGGTCAGTCCCCAACTCAAGGAGGGCCTGAAACTCGAAGTCTGGGCAGTCGACTCCCTGGTCAAAGACCCCATCGGAATCCATGTGAATGATCTGGGGGAAATCTACTACACCAGATCCCCCCGCAGAAACAATTCTGAATTTGATATCCGGGGCCATCAGTCCTGGGAGATCCGGTCCATTGCCCTTCAGACCATCGAGGACAAGCGGGCATTCCTCCGTTCGGAGCTTTCCCCGGAGCGATCGTCAGAAAACACCTGGCTGGCGGATCTAAACGGGGATGGATCCCACGACTGGAGAGACATGACCGTGGAGAAAAACGAGGTCTACAAACTCAAAGACACGGACGGGGATGGCCTGGCGGACTGGTCCCAAATCCAGGTTCAGGACTTCAATGACGAAGTCACCGATGTGGCAGGGGGAGTTATGGCTACCGATGACGCCCTGTATGTAGCGGCCGGGCCGGATCTGTGGAAGCTGATGGATACCAACGGAGACGGGATCATGGACGAAAAGATTTCGCTTTCGCACGGCTATGGCATTCACGTAGGTTTTGGGGGACATGGCATGTCCGGCGTGGAAATGGGCCCGGATGGCCGGATCTACTGGAACGTCGGGGATATCGGATTCAATGGAAAAGGCGACGACGGGACAGAATGGAAGTATCCCAACAGAGGCGTAATTGTCCGCGCAAATCCCGACGGAAGCGATTTTGAGATTTTCGCGATGGGAGTGCGAAATACCCACGAGTTTGTTTTTGACAACTACAACAACCTGATCTCCGAGGACAACGACGGAGACCACGCCGGAGAAAGGGAACGCCTGGTCTATCTGACCAACGGCTCCGATACGGGCTGGAGAATCAACTGGCAGTTTGGCAAATACCGGGATCCGGACAACAACACCTACAAAGTCTGGATGGACGAGAAACTGTATCTGCCCCGCTGGGAAGGCCAGGCTGCCTACATCACTCCCTGTATCCAAAACTACGTGAGCGGGCCTACTGGGATGGTTTTCAATCCCGGCACAGGCTTGGGCGAACGATGGAAGGACCACTTTTTTGTAGTGGAGTTTGTGGGAAGCCCTGCGAGTTCGGGCCTTCATGCCTTTCAGCTTCAGCCCAAGGGAGCTTCCTTCGAGATGACCAAAACCGAAAAAATCATTGGAGGCTTCTTGCCGACGGGGATCGATTTTGCCCCGGATGGCACACTCTACCTGGCCGATTTTGTCAATGGCTGGGATGACAAAGGATACGGGCGTATTTGGAAACTGACCGATGAGACTGCGGCTGGCTGGGCTTTGCAAAAGCAGACTGAAGCCGAAATCAAAGCCGACTACAAAAAACTTTCCGAAGACGAGCTCAAGCCAAAACTCGGTTTTGAGGATCAAAGGATCAGAAGAAAAGCCCAGTTTGAACTGGCAAAACGGGGTGAAGGCGGAGCGAAAGTCTTCCAGCGTGTCATCGGGGACAAAAGCAACCAACTGGCAAGAATCCATGCCATCGTCGGATTGAGCCAGTTGGCCAGAATGGAGGATATGAAATATGCAGACGCCTTGGTGCCCCTGTTGAACGATGCTGATCCCGAGATCAAGGCGCAGGCTGCCAAATGGTTGGGGGACATCCGATACACCAAGGCGGGAAATGAGTTGATCGCTGGACTGAAAGACGCAAATGCAAGGGTGAGGTTCTTCAGCGCAGAAGCCTTGGGCCGAAGCAAAAATGCCGACGCTGTCCAGCCTTTGGTCGCGTTGCTGGAAGCAAACAACGACGAGGACGCTTATCTGAGACATGCCGCTTCCCTGGCTTTGTCGCGAATCGGCCAGGTAGCACCGATTGCGGCTTTGTCCACCCATTCATCCAAGGCAGTGAGAATGGGCGCCGTGCTTGCCTTGAGAAGACTCGAGTCTCCCGAGCTGGCGAAATTTCTGAATGATTCTGACGAATACGTTGTGACCGAGGCGGCAAGAGCGATTCATGATGATTTTTCAGTTCCTGCAGCACTTCCGGCACTCGGGGCGATATTGAACACGACTCCGTTTCAAAATGAACCTTTGATCCGTAGAGTCATCAGTGCCAACCAACGCGTGGGCAAGGACGAAAACCTGAGCCAACTGATTTCCTATCTGGGAAAAACCGGAACGCCTGAAGCGCTGCGCCAGGAAGCCATCGCGGCGATCGGAACCTGGGCCAAGCCATCGCTGGTGGACCGCGTGGACGGAAGGTACAGAGGCGAGGTAGTGCGAGATGCTGCTGCGATACGCGGGCAGGTCAAACCGGTCTTGGTAGCCCAGGCCAGTGCCAGGGAAGAACTTGTCCGGGTGGAGTCTGCCAAAGCCATAGGAAAGCTTGGAATGACAGATGCCGCGGAGATTTTGATGGAAAAGCTGAAATCCGACCCTTCCGATCCGGTGAAAGTCCAGGCGTTGAATTCCCTGGTGGCCATGAATGCCCCCAATCTGGGTGAGGCCATCACCGTGGCCATGAACAGCAATTCCCAACAGCTTCGCGTGGCCGGGTTGGGCCTGCTCGCCCAGACTTCCCTTCCAAACGACCAAAAAGTGGCCCTTTTGGCGGATATCATCCAAAAAAGGACCAACCCGGAGAAGCAAACCGCACTCCTGACTTTGGGAGCAATGGAAGGAAGCAGGGACTTGCCCGTTTGGAAAAACATCCTGGCCGACTTTGAAGCCGGGAAGTTGCCGGATGCCACTTGGATCGAACTGGAAGAAGCGGTCACGGCTACCGGTTCCCCGGAGCTTCAGGCTCAGTTTAACGTACTTTTGGAAGCCAAGGCAGGCGGCGAAAGCTGGAAAAAATTTGCAGGCGCGCTGGCCGAAGGAAACGTGCGTCTGGGCAGAAGGACTTTCTTCGAAAACCAAACTGCCCAGTGTATCCGGTGCCATGCCTATGGCGACATGGGGGGAAATGCAGGGCCTGCGCTGGACAGGATCGGAAATACCCTGTCACGGGAGGAACTGCTGATCGCCTTGGTGGAACCCAGCAAGCGCCTTGCTCCGGGTTTTGGGTTCATCACGGTGGAGCTCAATTCGGGTGACAAGGTCTCCGGCACGATGATGTCGGAAGACTCCGGCTCCATGACCGTCAAAGTGGGATCGGAGGAAAAAGTGATTTCGAAAAAGGACATCAAGGGTTCTGAGATGGCAGCTTCCAGTATGCCCACGATGGGAGAACTCCTGAGCAAGCGGGAAATCAGGGATTTGGTGAGCTATTTGAGTGCCTTGAGGAGATCAGAATGAAGAAATTGTTGGTTGTTTCACTGGGTATTATCGGGTTTATCCTGTTGCTTTCTCCCTGGATCTTGATCCTGTTTGGAAGAAACCACCTGCATGACCATGATATTCCCCAGCAGGAGCAATTGGTGGAGGGATCGCCAAAGCATCGGTTTTTGGTGATTTTTCCACATCCCGACGATGAGGTCACCGTCGCCGGAACCCTCATGAAACTGAAGGAGGAAGGCCATGAAATCCAGATGGTTTGTCTGACAAGAGGCGAAAAAGGAAACTCTTCGGGAATCGGGGACGAAGCCAAGCTGGCCAGACTCCGGACCGACGAAATGCAGAAAGCCGCAGAACTCATCGGAGCGGATCAACTCCACATGAAAAACTACCCGGACAGCGGATTGGAAAGAGTCGGGCTGGATTCCCTGAAAGAAGCCGTACGGTACCTGATCGAGGAGATCCAGCCGGACGTGCTGATTTCCTATGACTCCAAGGTGGGGCTTTACGGCCACCCGGACCACCGACTCACCGGGCAGGCAGTGGAGGAGGTTTTTCTGGAAAACAGGGGAAAGGAGGGCTTTGCACCCGAAGGGATGTATCAGGTGACCCTGTGCAAGAAGCAGGTGAAGCTGGCCCTGAAGCTTTCCTTGGGATTTCAGAAAAACTATCCCGAAGATCCCAGTTTGGGCTTGCCCAAGCCGGATTTTTCGATCCAAACCCGGGAATATTTCCCCAGAACCCTGGACGTGATGCAGGCCCACGAGACACAGCAGGAAGTATTGAAGGACCTGATGCCGTTTCACGACAAAGTCCCGACTTGGATTTATTCGAGGATTTTTGACCGGGAGTATTTCAGGGAAGTGAAGTGAGGGAAGTAGACAGTAGGCAGCCGACGGCCTGAAAACGGCAGGATTCAGCGTAGTGGAGGATACGCTGGGCATCTACCCAAAGAAAAACGGCCAGTTTGGATTCCAAACTGGCCGTTTTGCCTTTCTTTTAATAGGTTTCAGATGATTTGTTTTCAAGGTTTTAGCATTACTCAAGTGATAAATCAATATACCTTGTCAAAATAAAAGTCGCTACCAGATAGCCTAAATGGATAAACGGTCTATAGATCAAGCTGATCTTTTTAAAATCAATTTTAATTATTTCGGTCAATAGGATTCCAATTGAAATTATCAGAAACCATACCGTTATAAATGGAAAAATGAATCTGATTTCTTTAAGCATCATCGGAATTACATAGATTAAATCATGAATCAAGCCGCTGATTATAAAAGTCAGAATCAGAGCGACCCAGTGCGGAAAAATTGTTTTGATTGGCTTATAGCTGTAAAACAGAAGAAAATAACCCCAACTTGGGTTCCAATATTTCCAAAAAGACTTAAGCGAAGGTGAAACGAATGGTTTTAAAAACATGTTTCTAACAATCAATGAGACTTTGGTAGATCCTGTTCGGTAATAGGTATATTCTTCTAAAGTCATAAATATTTCGGTCGTCTCATTTTTTGAATTTTTGGAAATAGATCATCCCTGTCGACTGTTGACAAAGCACTATCTGAATCCAAGCTTCTCCCGGACGCGGTTCAATACCTCCATGGCGACGGCTTTGGCCTTTGATTCACCCGCTTCCAGTCGCTTTTCGACTTCCTCAGGATGGCCCATGAAGTGATTGAAAGTCTCTCTCTCTTTGGCAAACTTACCAAGGATCAATTCCAGAAGTTCCTTCTTGGCATGTCCGTAACCGTAGTTTCCCCCTAAGTAATTTCCCCTCATTTTTGCTGTTTGATCTGGGTTTGCCAATAGGCTGTACAGTTTGAAGACGTGGCAGATGTCCGGATTCTTGGGGGCTTCCAGCGGAGTGCTGTCCGTGACGATGGTATTGACGTTTTTCTTGAGCTCTTTTTCCGGAAGGAAGATGTCAATGTAGTTGTTGTAGGACTTGCTCATCTTTTGGCCATCAGTACCGGGAATAATCATCACATCTTCACTGATCCGGGCTTCCGGTACCACTAGGATGTCCTCCTCCATGATCCGGTTAAACGTCGTGGCAATGTCTCGTGTCATTTCCAGGTGCTGGAGTTGGTCTTTTCCCACCGGGACCAGATCGGCCGAATAAAGCAGGATGTCCGATGCCATCAACACGGGGTAGGTGAACAGTCCCGCATTCACATCCGACAGCCGTGCGGCCTTGTCCTTGAAGCTGTGTGCATTGGCCAGCATGGGAAACGGCGTAAAGCAGTTGAGGTACCAAGTGAGCTCGGTCACTTCGGGAATCCGGGACTGGCGGTAAAACGTCGTCTTCTGGATGTCCAGACCAAAGGCAAGCCACGCCGCCGCTACCGCAAGGGTATTCTGCTTTCGCAGCTCGCCATCCTTGCCCGAGGTAAGTGAGTGCAAGTCCGCGATAAAAATAAAAGCCTCTTCCTGGTTTTGCCCGATCAGCTTGATTGCCGGTACGATAGCTCCCAGGATATTGCCCAAGTGGGGGCGACCGGAGCTTTGTATGCCCGTTAGTACTCTTGCCATTTGCCTATTTTTGCGGCAAATTAAGTAAATCAACCTAAAATGAAGGTGAAATTATGCGTTAATTGCAGCTATGAACCGTTTTGTTTTCCCCCTTTTCGTTGCTTTTTCCTCCGTGCTTTTGCTTTCACCCGCTCTGGCTCAGGACCGTGCCGTGCCCAAGCTGATATGGAAAGTCAACCGGATCAACATCGGCACCGTGCTGGAGGAGGAAGGACTCCAGCAGGCCGAGTTTGAATTTACCCATACCCAGGACTCCCTGTTCTACATTCAGGACGTTTGGCTGGAGTGTGGCTGTACCTCGGTCGAATACACCAAAGATACCCTGGAGGTCGGGGAGTTGGGAAAAGTCACCGTGTCTTTTGACCCCACTTCATCGGCGGGGTTTTTCTCAAAACTGATCGTGGTGAAAGGAAATCTGGGCGGGATTCAGGACTCGCTCTACCTGGAGGGTATTTCGATCCCCTATCCGTCCGATGTCCGCAGGGCCTATCCGATTGTCCGCGGCCCGCTGGGCTTTCGGCTGCGGAAAGTGAATATGGGCGACGTGTTTGACAACGAGCCCAAGATCAAGTATGTGGAGTTTTTCAACCAGGGGGGGGAGTTGCTGGACAAGGGGGCACTTCGGTCGGAAACTCCGCCCCACGTCCAGATTTCGCAGGTGCAGCAGTTCGTAAGACCCCAGGAAAGAGGCTTGCTGATGGTTCGATACGACGGGAAACTCAAGGGCGACCTGGGTTTTTTTGAGGACGTGGTTCCCGTCAGATGGGAAAACGTGCCAGGATCGGAAGTCAATCTGGAAATCATCGCCGACCTTTTTGAATACTATGCCCCCATCCAAAAAAGCGACCTAAACCAGGTGCCCCAGCTCGTCATCGCCCAAAAGGAAATCGACCTGAAAGAGATCAGTTCCAAAGCGCTCGTGAGAAGGACGGTGACCCTGACCAACCAAGGCCGAACTACCCTGGAAATCAGGAAAATCCAGGGGAATTGCGAATGTCTGAAAATTGAGGCTCCCAAAGAGAAACTCGAGCCTGGCGAAAGCATGGAGCTTTCCCTGATCTTTGACCCCATCGGCAGAAAAGGGATCGACCAACGCAACATTTATATATTCTCCAATGATCCGGTCAATCCGGTGCAGTTGATTGTGATGAAGAGCAGGATAGATTAAACGAAAGGTTGTTTTTGAACCGTTAATTTTGGTCATTTAAGAAAAATCACGAGTTATGAAACCCACGCTTGGGCTTTTGGTTCTGTTTCTTTGGGCTGTGTTTTTTTGCGCCTTTTCGGCCCATTCCCAAACCCACTTCAGGATTTTTCCATACCTCCAGGTGGTTGACCAAAACCTTGTCCAAGTCCGGTGGTTTGGAAATGAAGCCAGGGAGTCGAGCATCTCTTTTCGGGATTCCAAGGGAAATCTGCTGAAGACTGCGGAGGTGCAGGGAAAGGAAATGACCGAGCTGTACTACACCAACGCGGAGAAATCAGAGACTATTCCCGGACTTGCGGGCCAGAGCTGGATCGGGTCGGATCGCTATTTTCGGTATGACTTTTCCTTTCGGGTGCCGTTCAATGACTACATCACCTATGAGGTGACCTTGGGCGGACACAGGTTCAGCCAGGTGTTCAAATCGGCTCCCGACTCCCAAAACTGGGAAAGCATCCGGTTTGTCGCGATGTCAGACTCGGAGACTGAGCCGCGGGGCAGGGTCACGCACCGGGCTTGGTATCCGGGGCAGCCTTTGTTCAGGCCATTTGCGATTCCCCAGGCATGGAAGCAAAAGTTTGGGACGACCACGGAAGAGGGATTTGAATTGCCCAACTATTTCCTGACCGAAACGGAAGGCTATTCTGCCAATTTGGAGATTGTCAACAGCCGTCAGCCGGACTTTCTGATGATGCCCGGTGATCTGGTGCAGGGTGGGGGGTATATGCCGGCTTGGGATGAGTTTTGGAGACACAATTCCGGGGAGTTCGATTTCGGACTGTCATCCTATCCGATCGTCGCGGCCATCGGAAACTGGGAGTCGTATGGAGGGATAAACAATGGCTATGGAACCAACGAAAAAGGCCAGTTTAATCCGCTGGTCGGCAGATCGAGGTTTCATGCGTTCTTCGAAACGGATCAAGAAGATCCCCTCAAAAAACACCGGCAAAGCTACTACCGCACGGATTACGGCCCCATCACCGTGCTGACGCTTGATTCTTCCAACGGCACTCCCGATGAGAAAAGGTCCGATACCCCGAGTGGACAAAAGCTGAAGAACAGGGAATTCACCGGCCCGGGGACGGATACCCAGGAAAACTACACCCAAGCCCAATACGATGCCGCCGGGGGAAATGACCTGTCGGGCTTTGGTCCCGGGACTGCCCAATACGCCTGGCTGGAGGCCAACCTCAAGGAAGCGAGCGAAGGCAAACGGCTGATTTTTGTCCAGTTCCATCACATTCCGTTCAGCTCGGGAGAGCATGGGGTTCCGATGAACCATGAGCTTTCGACAGGACAGGGAGGCACTCCCATGCGGGTTTTGCATCCGCTTTTTGAGCAGTATGGGGTGATCGCCGTACTCGCAGGCCACGATGAACTGTTTGAGAGGAGTTTTGTGGACGGGGACGGTGACGGGAAGGGAGTTCAGTATTACGACGTAGGCGTGGCCGGAGACGGGATGAGGGGAGTGAAGAGAAACTGGACCTCCAATCCACTGGCGACTTTGGACTACAACGACTATTCGCAGTGGACGGCTGACCAAAAATCCCCTGAGCAATGGAATACCTCCGGATCCAATCCCGTACTGACCGACGGGGGAAAGCACTACGGACACCTTGAGGTCAACCTCCGAAAAGTGAAAGACGGGGACAGGACTTTTGCCCAGATAGACTTTGAGCCGGTGTATGTTTTTCCGGTTTTGGACCAAAACTACAACCTGCAACGGGTAGAGCGCCGGGTTTACAATGACAAGCTCAGGATCATGGTGGAGCTGGAAGAGGCTTTGCCCGCTCCGGAATTTCTCCCCGAAATCACCGTGGAACTGGATCAGGAGGGAAAAGCGGTCACAACGCTTGCGGACTATCTCAAAAACGAAGTGCGGGAGGACTGGAACGCGGTGTTTTCACGAAGCCCCGAATACACCTGTGCGGATCTCGAAGGCACGGAAAATGAGCTGAAGATCACCGATTCCGGGGGAAAGGTGTGGACGAAGACCGTCCTTGTCCGGGTAAAAGACCCGCTTCCCCCCAAAATGACGCTGAAACCCCACGGGCTCCAGTTTGATCTGGCAACCGGATTTTTGGAGATCGAGGCCGAGGATTTTGTCTCGGTGGAAGACAACTGCGCCGTAAAATCACTCAAAATCAACAAGACGCGCGTCGCTTGCTCGGAATACACTTTGCCGATCGAGTTGATCGTGGAGGCGGAGGACTATTCGGGCAACTTGGCCCAAGAAGTGATCACCCTGACGCTTTCGGCAGTTGAATCAAAGAAAATCTCCATTTCACCCGAATCCGGGAAGCAGTTTGTCACCGGGCAGCAGGCGGAAATCCGCCTGGGGGACGAGTTTGAATTCAGCCTGGAGGCTTGGTATCGAAACGGGCAGAGGCTGCCTGTCGAGAAGGGCCATGCGATTCTGACGGAAGAGGCCGGAACCTACTGGGCGAGCGTGGTTCCAAAGGGCTCCGACTGCAGCGTGGAGTCCATGAAAACCGAAATCAGCTTTGTCGAGGTGCCTTTTGGACAAATCAGGGAATCAGTGCAACTGATCCTGGGGCCGGAGGGCAAGGCAGGCCTGAGCGCACAGGATGTTTTTGTCGCTTGGCCCCTGCCTGATCCGGGGCTCGAAGTCACCTTGGGCAAGAGCCTTTTTTCCTGCGAAAACATCGGGGAAAATGAAGTGGCCGTCCTGATCAGGAAGCCTGGTGGCGAAACATGGGAAAGAACGGTAACCGTCGTGGTCCGGGATCAGACAAAACCGGTGTTGGTACCCAAGAATGTCACGCTCGAGCTGGACGTAAGCCTGGGATTCCTGGAGATCAGTCCCGAAACCGTGCTGGCGGAGTTTGGCGACAACTGCGGGTTGAAATCGCTGACCCTCAACAAAAACCGGTTTGTCTGCGAGGATTTGGGCAGGGAGTTTTCTGTGGCGATTCGTGCGGAGGATCACGCCGGGAATGTCACGGAGTCTGTAGCGGTGGTGGCTATGCTGCGGGTGGAAACAGAGAAAGTGGCCATTTCCGGCAAAATGGAGATTTGCGAAGGGGAAAAATCCGTGTTGGCACTCAGCTCCTCCAAGGCTTTTGAAGTCGTGCGCTGGAGAAGAAACGGGACGGAAATCCAGGGACAAACCGGCAAGACTTTGGAAGTCTCCGAGTCCGGTAGCTACCATGCAGTAATTCGCTATGCGGGCGGATGCCTTTCCGAAACGGCGGAGGTCGAACTGAAAGTGAGTCCCAAGCCTGCGGGCGAAATTGCGATGGATGGAAATATCCTCCATGCCCCCGAAGGCGATTTTGCCTACCAGTGGTTTCGAAATGGGGAAGCCATTTCCGGAGCAACTGACCGGAGATTTACGGCAGAATTGATGGGGGATTATTGGGTCGAACTGACCAATGGGGCAGGTTGCAAATCGATGCTGGAAGCCGTGACGCTCACCATTTCGGGCATTTTGCGCAGGCCGGTGAATCCGTCCATCCAACTGAAGATCTATCCCAATCCCGCTTCGGGCCGGGTGACCATGGAGCTGCCGGATGGTGTTTTGGCTTCCAAACCTGACATTTTGGTTTATTCATCCGAAGGAAAGGATTTGAGCTCCGCGGTCCAGATCACCGTCCTCAACGACTCGAAGGTTGAAATTCTCCTGAACAGAATCGCAAACGGCACGTACCTGATTTGGATTGTCGGAGAAAACCAAAAAACCTACTTTGGTAAACTGGTAGTTGTCAACTAAAACTAAACGAATGAAATTTCTTTCTTTTTCCCTGCTCTTTTTTGTCACCCTGCACAGCGTTTCTTTCGCCCAGACCATTCCCTATTCCAAAGGGCGAATAGTGATCAGTGCGGATGGCAACGAACACGATGAAGACGACTGGGCAGCCACTCCGATGAGCCTTGCCCTACTGAGTGCCAGAGAACTTCAGGATCAGTTGGCGGTTTATGTATTTAGCGACCATACCTGGGGCTCCAACAAGGAAAAGCCCGGAGCCGATATGCAGATGCGGGAGAGCGCATTCATCGGGGCCAAAAAATTCGGGTTCAAAAAGACCAAATTCATCGAGGCTGCCGCCGCCCCCAACTATGCGGTCATCGAAATTACCCTTCAGATCAACAAAAGCTCCGCCAAGGATCCCCTGACCATCATCGCCGCCGGACCGATGCAGGTGATCGGGGATGCGATCAATGAAGCCGATTCCACCAAACTCAAGCATGTGAGGCTCATTTCCCACTCGATTTGGAACGATGAGCATGCCGACAAACCCTACGAATGGGAAAAACACGAAGGCTGGACTTGGGCAAAAATCCAGGAGAAATTCGAATCCAAGGGCCTCCAGTTGGATCATATCTTGGATCAAAACGGAGGGGAGGATTACGAAGGTTTGAAGACAGAGCTGACTAAGTATGACTGGCTGAAAAATTCACCGAAGAAAGATGGGAAGCCCTATGGAAAAGGCTCTTGGGACTGGCTCTACGGCCGACTGCAGGCTGCCCAAAAAGGGGAGGAGTTTGATCCTTCCGACGCCGGAATGGTGCTTTACCTGCTTACCGGAAACCAGAAAAACAACCCGGAAAGCCTGCGGGAGATTTTGGAAAATCCGGGAAAGGTGAAGTGATAAGGTTGAAAATCAGAAAGCTTAAGTGAGAAATCTGAAAATGGAAGTTTCCGACTGCCTACAGCGAACTGCCGACTGAGGCACCCTTCCCACTTTTTAGTTCTACTCCAGAATCTCGTGTTGACACTTGATTTCAATTTCCGTGCGTGACGACACGCACGGCGGCGGATGAAATC
>CAZGYC010000093.1:0-14123 GCA_964530015.1 uncultured Limnohabitans sp.
AGTACTACAGGACTGACCTGGGCTCCCTGGACAGCTACCTGGCGCAGGATGGGGTAGATTTGGGCCAGGCAATCAATCCCATCGCGCGGATCATCGAACAGAAATGGCTTGCCCTCAATTCGGTGAGCAGCATCGAGGCCTGGAGCGACTACCGCAGGCTGGGGATCCCAAATTTCCCGAAAACCGCCGCCACCGGCGTGGAAGGAAGACCCTACCGACTGATGTACCCAGAGACAGAGCGGGGCACCAACCTGGAAAATGTCGAGCTGCAGGGGAATGACATCATCACCGAAGCCAAAATCTGGTGGATGCCCTGACGGCCAAGTTTTGGCAGAATACCGAAGTCCGGCCATTGTTTGGCCGGACTTTTTGTTTGTCCCGGACTCCAATGGTGTATTTCATCCCTTTTGGTATCTTACCTTTCCAAAAAAAGAAAGCATGAAAACCACCCGACCCCTCCTGCTGCCCTTGCTCGTCGCGATTGTATTTGCCTGCGGACAAAAAAGCTCTCCACCGGATCCGAGGCTGAATCAGCCCGAAGCGTTCAAAAAACTCCTGGATGCACACGGGGATTGGCACAAATGGGTCGATGCCAAGGCGTTTTCATTCGCCATGATCCATGAAACCAATCTTGTGATGGAACACCACTACATCAATCTGACCGACCGCAAAATCCGGATTGATGGCGACGCCTGGCAGATCGGAAACGACGGGGAAAAGCTGTGGATCAGTCCCAACAGGGAGGCGTTTCAGGGCAGTTCGGTACGCTTTTACCACAACCTCTATTTTAAGTTTTTTTCGATTCCCTACATCTTCACGGATACCGGAGTCCCCGTGAAAAAGACCGAAAACAAATGGGTCAATGGGCAATCCTACGAGGCTTTTGAGGTCGATTTTGAAAACGGGGCAGGCTCCAAGGACAAGTACTTCCTGCTGGTCGATCCGGAAACGGGGAGACTGGCATGGGTGCTCTACACGGTCACATTTTTTGACCCGGCCAGCACCATCCTGAGCGCGCTGAAATACGATGACTACCGCGATGCGGGTGGCGTGGTATTTCCCAGAATACTGACCGGGTACCAGTTTGTCAACGACTCCACCAGACGGGTCAACTACCAGGTGACCTTCTCCGACGTTTTCCTCCTTGACGAGCCGTTGGATGACAAATTGTTTGCCATGCCCGAAAAAAACGCCGTGGTGGCCGACTAATGCTGTGTCAATGCCAAAATGCCTATGACGTTTCCCTCCAATGACGCGGATCAGCGGCTGGCACCACAGATGAACCAATCGTCTGCGGCTAATCTGTGACATCTGTGAGCAGTCTTTTTTTTGCCGCACAGCGTAGGAACGGATGGATGAAAAACAGACAGTTTTTACTTCGCCTGAGACCGGGCCTGCCTACCTTCCCTGATGGAGGAGCTTCATCTCCACGCGGGTCTGCAATTGCGGGTCGGACACCCCGGTGAATGATCCCTGGACCGGCAAGGTCCGCGCGGGGTCGGGATGCGAAGCCAAGGGAATGTAACGGTGGTCGGTAAAAAGCCCCGAGCTCGGGTCAAGCCCCACCCAGCCTGCTCCGGGGAGAAAGACCTCCAGCCAGGCATGCAGCCCCCGTCCCTCTTTCAGACCCGGATCAAACGCGTATCCCCTGACAAAGCGGGCGGCGAGACCCAGTTCCCGCAGCATTTCCATCTGCATCAAGGCCAGGTCTCCGCAGGATCCCTTTCTTCCGGAAAAAGTAAAATCCGAACTCCCGACAGTCTGGCCATCGCTGTCCAGATGCTCCCAGCCCAGGCAGATCTCCTTGGTCAGTCGGACCAAAAAGTCAACCAGTCCCAGGGACTGCGCTTTGATCCCCAGCAGAAACTCCCGGAATTGGCTGCAGTCTTTGTCTGCCAGAAAGGGGATGAGGAATGCCGTTTTTTCCTCATAGCCAAACTGAAACGAGGGATGGTTCCAGCCTTTTTCCCCAAAATCCGGGTCAAGGATAAAACCAAAGGCGTTGAAATCCCGGAGCTTGAAAATCCACTCTCCCGTGATTTGCAGAGAGGCGGTCTGGCCGGTAAACCAACATTGCCTGTACCAGTTGCCGGCTAGGTCCTGGCGGAAATTGTTCCCGTCCGGGTCAGGGGAGGTATGGAACTTTTGGTGCTCAATCCTGAAATACGGGCGGTGCTGGGGAATCAGATACAGCTTGTGGATCCCGAGAAACACCTCAGAACCGTACCCATATTGCAACCGATGGCTCACCTGGATCAGCATTTCTCAGGAATGCCAAGCAACCAAACCACCACCTTCAAAGCCACTGCCCAAAACCTCCGGGGGGAGTACCGCGACCGCGTGCCCTGTCTCTCCAAAGCGCTTCTCTTTGATGTCGGAAAGGCCGACCAGCCCATTCGTTGTTTTGGTTTCCAGACAGTGCGTCATGATTGGGATTGGGACTGTGATTCGGATTGGAAGACAAAATCTTCCTTTGCACGGAAATAATTGATGTCTATCAGGTCTGAAATATGGTTAATTTTTAATTGAATTGTATCCAGATATTCATGAAGTCCCACAGCGATGATGTCATCGACCTCCGAATACTCCAAGCGGGAGCGCATCTCTCCCATGGCTTTTTCGGCTGAGTTTTTAAATCCCTCCGAGGTGTTGCCGGAGATGCAGTGCAGGCATCGCTCGGCCTCTTTGAGACAATAGAAGATGGATCTCGGAAAGTACTTGTTGAGCAGCAGGAACTCCACGACCCCAGACGGGTCGATGTTGCCATAGAGCCTGCGATAGGTATTGAATCCGGTGACGGACTTGAGCAGGGCCATCCAGTGGAGAAAATCCAGTGGAGAGCCCACCTCGTAGGTCGAAGGGAGCAGGATGTGGTATTTCACGTCGAGTATCCGCGAAGTCTTGTCGGCCCGCTCCAGCAACTGCCCCAATTGTCGGAAATACCAGCCTTCTGTCCGCGCGACCGTGGCGTCCGCCAAGCCATACAGCAACAGTATCTGATTTTTCACGTCCTCAAAAAACTGCCTCGGGTCTTCCTTTTTCCAGACTCTCCGATCGAGGCCTTCCTTCAGCATGTAGTAGAGCTCGTTGACTTTTTCCCAGGTTTCCTTGCTGAGGTTTTCCCGGATGATCCGCGCGTTTTCCCGGGCCTTGGTCACGGCACAAAACATGGAATTGGGATTGTCCGGGTCAAAGCTCAAAAAATACATGACTTGATTCCGCTCAAAACCAGCATACTTCTTCCGGTACAGATCCAGATCTCCGGTGGCGGCGACGAGCGGAGCCCACTGCTCCTTCATGTCCATGGGAAGGTCCTGCATGAGATTAAAATTGACGTCAATGAACCTGGCGTAGTTTTCCGCTCTTTCCAGATATCTTCCCAACCAATAGATGTGACTTGCGACTCTGCTCAGCATATAGTTTCAGATTAATTGTACAACACCCAAGTGTCTTTGCTTCCTCCTCCCTGGGAGCTGTTCACCACCAAGGAGCCCTTTTTCAAAGCGACCCGGGTCAGTGCTCCGGGTATTACTTCGATGTCTTTGCCGTAGAGTACGTACGGCCTCAGATCCACGTGCCGTCCGACAATGCCCTCGTCTGTGAGACAGGGAACCGTGGAAAGCGACAAGGTCGGCTGCGCGATGTAGTTCCCCGGCGTGCTTTGGATCAGTTGACGGAACCGGTCATGCTCCTCTTTGGTGGACTTGGGGCCGATCAGCATTCCATAGCCTCCGGCGGCATTGGTTTCCTTCACCACCAGCTCGTCGATGTGATCCAAGACGTACTTCCTATCCTCCTCTTCCCGACAGAGATAGGTCGGGACGTTGTTCAGGATCGGCTCCTCGTCCAGGTAGTATTTGATGATCCTTGGGACATAGGCATAGACCGCTTTGTCATCTGCGACCCCGGTGCCGGGAGCATTGGCAAAGGCAACATTTCCGGCTTTGTACGCCTCAAAAATCCCGGGCACTCCCAGCATGGACTCGGGATTGAACGTGAGCGGATCCAAGAACGAGTCGTCGATTCTCCGGTAGATCACGTCGATCTGCCGCAGGCCCTTGGTGGTCTGCATGTATGCCTTTTTGTTTCGGACGATGAGGTCCACCCCGTTGACCAGCTCCACTCCCATCTGGAGTGCCAGGTAGGAGTGCTCAAAATAGGCCGAATTGTAGATCCCGGGTGTCAGGACGCCGACCACCGGCTTGGGCTTGTCGGAGAGGTATTGGAGCATCTTGAGCAGCTTGGCCGGGTAGTCGGACACCGGCATCACGCCTTCGTCGTTGAACAGTTGCGGATAGGCGCGTTTGATGATTTCCCGACTTTCCAGCATGTAGCTGACTCCCGAGGGGCAGCGGAGGTTGTCCTCCAGGATGTAGTATTCCCCGCTGTTGTCCCGGACCAGATCCGTTCCGGTGATGTGGCACCAGATTCCCTTCGGGGGAGTGAGGCCGATACAGGGCTTGAGATAGTCTTTGGATCCCAGGATCAATTCGGAGGGGACGATGCCGTCTTTCAGGATCTTTTGCCCGTTGTACACATCCTGGAGAAACAGGTTGAGCGCATGGATCCGCTGCTTTAGCCCTGCTTCCAGCTTTCTCCATTCCGCATTGGCAATGATCCGGGGGATGATGTCCAGGTGCAGGATTTTTTCGAGTCCCTGGTTGTCGTGATAGACATTGAAGGTCATGCCCATTGCTTTTTGGGCCTTGTTGGCCGAAAACTGAAGCTGGTTCATCTTTTTGGAGGATGCCTTGCTCAGGTAGCCGTAAAACTCGCCGTAGTGCTGCCTGACCTTTCCCTCCGGGGTGAACATCTCGTCGAAGTGTTCGTTGCTGGAATATCCTTCTGTCTTCATGGGCTTGGAGTAAATTCAACAGTAAGATAAAAAAGAAACCTTAAAATCAAATATTTTCAAAAATTTATGGCTTATCGGTTCATTTTTTTATCACAACACCCCAATTAATGAATTTTTATCAAATTTCAAGCAGAAAACGTGAACTTAATCAAATCAGGCTTTCCACGGCTGCGTGTGCCAAAGACGCTGTCGGGACTTGGATTTGGACGGTCTTTTCCAAAAGGAAAACAAACCGGCCACAGCCGTCTGAAAACCAAGGCACTGAATGTCGTCCAAGGCGATCCGGCAATCCCCTTCTGGGTTTGGGGATTGCCGGATCGGGTGTTGCACTGCCGAAAGGGCGCAAGGCACCGATCCGGGGAAACGAATGGCTTCTCTGCCCAACTGTACAAAAAAGATCGAGAAATGCCGAAACAACCCTATCAAAATTCCATTTCAGTCCCTATTTTTGTAAACAAGAATAAATCTAAATTTAGTTTACCGCTACACCCTGTAGTCATATTTCAGCGGAATGGACCATTCATGCAAATGAAGTAAAACTGCCATTTAGATTGTTTTCCCGCAAAACCTTTTAGTGACGATCAAAATGACCCTATCCGTAGAACTAGTACTCTTTGTAATATCCATACTTTTCTTTCTGAGCATCTTGGCCAGCAAAGCCGGCTACAAATTCGGGGTGCCTGCCCTGCTTCTCTTTTTGGGAGTGGGGATGGTTTTTGGAAGTGACGGGGTGGGAATCCAGTTTGAGAATATCCAGGTGGCCCAGGCCATTGGCACCGTTTCCCTCTGCATTATCCTGTTTTCCGGAGGCATGGATACCAAGATCTCCGAAATCAGGCCCATTATACCCCAGGGAGTGATCTTGGCCACTTTTGGCGTGTTTTTGACGGCAATCCTGACCGGGGTGTTGACTTGGTGGGTACTGGGGATGACGATGGCCTCCGCAGGCATTGGACTCACCACTGCCCTTTTGCTGGCCGCCACCATGTCCTCGACCGATTCCGCATCGGTGTTTTCCATACTCCGCTCCAAGGGACTGAACCTGAAAAACAACCTCCGCCCGATGCTCGAACTGGAAAGCGGAAGCAATGACCCGATGGCCTATATCCTGACGATCACCCTCATCGAAATCGTGAAAATGGGCGGAGATCCCAACTATTTTGCCGCATTTGGGATGCTTCTTTTCCAACTGTCTGTCGGGGCATTGGCAGGCTACGCCCTTGGCAAACTGGCCGTCAAACTGATCAACAAACTTGAGATCGACAACGCATCCCTGTACCCCATCCTCGTTTTTACCTTCTGTATCTTCATCTTTTCATTCACTTATTTCATCAAAGGAAATGGTTATCTGGCGGTCTATATCGGTGGCTTGGTGATCGGAAACACCCGCTTTGTCCACAAGCGCTCCGCCGTCAACTTCTTTGACGGAATGGCCTGGATCAGCCAGCTCCTGATGTTCCTTACCCTGGGTCTCCTGGTAAATCCCCACGAGCTGATCCCGATCATTGTTCCGGGCCTAATCATCAGCTTTTTGATGATCCTGGTCACCCGGCCGCTCAGTGTCTTTATCACACTGCTGCCCTTCCCAAAAATGCCCTTCATGGACAAGGCTTTTGTCTCCTGGGTGGGACTGAGGGGAGCGGTGCCCATCATCTTTGCCATCATTCTGCTGGCAGAGGATGTCCCCCATGCCAGGCTGCTTTTCAACATTGTGTTTTTCTGCACCTTGGTTTCGTTGGTGATCCAGGGATCCTCGCTTTCCCAGATGGCTGTATGGATGGGTCTGGCCGAAAAGCCAAGCGAACTGAAAAAAATGAAGAATTTCGACGTGGAATTCTCGGATGAAATCAAGTCCGTGACCACCGAGATCACCATCACTGCCAACACCCTCAAGTCCGGAAACCACCTGATGGATCTGGCCATCCCGGAAAACACCCTGGTGGTAATGGTCAAGCGGGGCGACAAATTCTTCATTCCGACGGGAAAGACCATGCTTCAGGAAGGCGACAAACTCCTGATCATCACCGACAACCAGGAAGCGCTGCTAAAGACCATCACCAACCTGGAGACCACTGCCTCGCCGGATCTGAAAACTACCTGAGAAGCAGTCGGGTACGCGTCTCGCCCATTCTGGTCTCCTTCCGGGGTTCGGAAAATTCATCCAAAACAGGAGCTTAAGCTTTTGGATCAAAGCGCCGGCCAAGCCGATGAGCTGTTTCCGACCCCCGAAAAGCTTGAAGTCTTCCTCTTCGAATAGGATGATGATGACGGTAAACCAGCCAGAAGTAAGCCGGCAAAAACCCGGCGACAAAAGCTCCGATTTGTATCGGGTAAATCTGAATGGAACTAAACCGCTCTGGACTGGAGGTTCAGAGGTTCAAGCAGTGCAAGAATAAAACTCTTACGGCAAGACAATACTGTCGTGATCAGCGGCATCAGGCTTGCGGCACTTCCCATGAGTCTAAGGTGGAGGATTGGGAAAAACAAACCGAACAAAAAGATCAACTTTGGCCGCATATACTTAGCTGTTTCCCAGAGAAACAAACATCACAAAAACCATCCAGTGGACGACTGTCCGCGTGTAGGAAGTTCAAATGAGTTCCGCTGGCAGAATTGCGGACAATCATAATCTCAAATAAACTATTGAACAAATCACAAATATGGAAACGCATTTGATTAGTGATTTAATTGGATAGGCAACCCAAATCCATTTCCTTCTAAACTCCAATAACGAATCGACTCCAGTGTCAGAAAAGACACCACTATAAGAATTTACAATCACCTCATCACTTATTATACAATGAATTAAAAATCATCTCAAAAATCACAAAAAACAAACAGTAGATGATCAACCAAATACCTTTCATTTACAAATCCTCTTTTTCAAAAGTCATTTCAGCAACTCCGAGTGCTCCGTCTTTATGAATCATTTTCATTTTCAACTCTCGCTCTTCTTGGGAAGTGATAAAAAATCTGCGAATTTCAAATTTCCCCGTCTCCATTATTATCAAAGTATCTGAATTGGTCAAAAATCTACCTTTCTTTTCTCTGACAGTAAAGTCACCTCCCGGATCTGTAAAAAACACAGAATCCCCATGGAAATTATAGTATGTATTGTCCAACACAAATTGGAAAGATTCAGACATTTTTATTCTTTGCTCATCCGGCAAATTAACAAAGCCTGCGGAGGTCAAAATAGCCGGAAAGCCTGTATGATCAACTAATTTCCAATTACCCTCTAAAGAATGGTCTAGGCCTTGAAAATAGGAAAACAGAATCAGGAATATCAAAACCATAATTTTTTTTGGCATTAGATAAGATTTTAGTTATGAAAAATATGGAATATGAAACAAAACATTTTCATGAATCACTGGGTTTAACAGACATCATCTTAGTCATTCAAAATGGGGCAACATTTACAAACAACCAAACTCCCTTTCAATCATCAATCCGTTCTTTTTCAAACACACTCACACTTCTCGCTATATCACCATTTGGAAATACATACTTAAATACAAGCTCATTTTCATCCAAATTCAGAAGCAAAAAATTATACGTCCCTATTCTGTCAAAATCAAATATCCGGAGGGTATCTCCATCAATCATCCATTTACCCCTTTTCATTACAATTTTCTTTTCTCTTTGATTTACATCAATCCAAAACACAGTATCAATCTTAAATTCATAGTATGAATTTTTTAAATAGAGCTCATTTAGCTCAAGTATCTCATCTTGCTGCTCCTTTGGAGACGCATGAAAAGCAGGAGAATTGATCAAATTGAAGTTTGCCTCAGAAAACTTGAGAGTCCATTTGCCCAACAAATTCAGGGGGTCAACAACAAACAGCAACATCAATAAAACTTTCATATATGGAGGGTTTTTGTGGTTACAAAAAAAAACACCTAGGACACGTCCTAGATGTTTAGTAAATCAATCCGGCTGGTATCCACCACAATACATATCAAAGTATTGCACAGCAGCCACAAAAAGATCATCCGAACCTTGAAACCCGCCACCAAACAGAACGGTGTACATGTTTGCGCAGTAATCATTGCCCCCCACCAGATTTTCCATCTGGTCAATTGCTAATTTTTCCATAATTGTTGTTGGCTAGAAGTTGAAAACAATCAATTGATGAGTTGATTTTAGGGAATGGGTTTCATATTTCCAAATCACTGAGCATCAATACAATGCCAAAAAGTCTAAAACTGTATTTTTCAAATCCTTATTTTCAAAATATTCTTTTGTTTCTAGTTTTGTTTACCTTCCAAAACCCTTGGATTGTTCGTTGAAACATAAAACTAACAAAATGTTTGATTGATTTTCGATTAATTTTTGCTTTTTCGGAATTCTTTGATAAATGCAACTAGTAAATTATCAATGCTCAATTATCAAGAAACAGCCCCTCGATCCTTCCATCTTTTTACCCACAAAAAAACCTGCCAGATTCGCTAAACACTGACAGGTTCTATGTCTCTTGCTTCTTGCTTCGCCTGGGATTCCGCTGCGCTTCACCCCAGGCTACAACCATGCCGCACCTTCGGCACGCTCTGATCCTGCGTCATCCGGGGATTTCAAATCTTGCTGCTTGATACAAAAAATCCAAAAATCCACCATAATACGGATTATATCCATGATAGATAGATATTAAATACAAAAAGAATAATTTAATAAAACAATTCCCCATTTTTCAATTAGCTTTCCTAACATAGTAAAACTGAAATTTAGAAACTGATCGAACCAACGTGTCTCCCTTAAAATAATAAGCATATCTATCAGAAAATGGAGCCTGTACACCATTTACGCTAGCGGTCATTTCAATTACACCATCATAGGTTCTCCACTTGAAGCGTGGCAGATCCATTATGCTCATATCATTAAAGGATCCATTACCTCTGAATGCTCTTAAATCAATGATATAGTCTCCGTTCTTTTGGAAATTATATGTGTACTTTTTTTCAATAGATACATCAGATTCAATTTCACCATCAACGATCTTCAAAACCATCACCCAAACACCGATCAGTCTCGAATCTAACTGATTATCTTGGGGCATAACTTCATTCTTCCACAGAGTACTGTGAAAATTCAAATCTAATTGTGACTCAATAATCTTCAAAAAGACAACAACCATTAACAAACCATATTTTACACAATTATGCATAATTCGCGTCTTTTAAAATTAAATATATCAGATTACAGATTGGCTGCTCAAGTATGGGCAGCCAAATTCCTACGCTTGTGCACAATTCACCAAGTTTGCCCAAGCAATTATCCATGAACCAAAATTTATGTCACTTAGATTATTTTAATAGTTTTCTCAAGCGTGTTCTACATGGACAGCTTCAAGAAAACAATCCCTACCCCCCACCAGATTCTCCATCTGGTCAATTGCTAATTTTTCCATAAATGTTGTTGGTTAAACGTTGAAAACAATCAATTGATGAGTTGATTTTAGGGAATGGGTTTCATATTTCCAAATCACTGAGCATCAATACAATGCCAAAAAGTCTAAAACTGTATTTTTCAAATCCTTATTTTCAAAATATTCTTTTGTTTCTAGTTTTGTTTACCTTCCAAAACCCTTGGATTGTTCGTTGAAACATAAAACTAACAAAATGTTTGATTGATTTTCGATTAATTTTTGCTTTTTCGGAATTCTTTGATAAGTGCAACTAGCAAATTATCAATGCTCAATTATCACGAAACAGCCCCTCGATCCTTCCATCTTTTTACCCACAAAAAAACCTGTCAGGTTCGCTAAACACTGACAGGTTTCTGTGAATCTTGATTCTTGCTATGTGCCTCTAGTTAATAATAAAGCCTTCCCTTGATTATTGCCCATTGAATTTGCCCATTGATCATTCAACCCTTCTTGATTCTTGCCTCTAGTATCTTGTTTCCAATTCTTGATACTTAAATCTGACTTCTTGATACTATCAAGAAACCGTCGATCCATTCGCGGTGCCCTCGTGGGGCTGGAGCAACTTCAGCTTGCCGTCTTTGTCCTCGGCCATCAGGATCATGCCTTCGGAGTCGATGCCCATCATCTTGCGGGGAGCCAGGTTGATCAGCATGGTCACTTGCTTTCCGATCAGGAATTCCGGCTCGAAATGCTCCGCTACACCGCTCAACACAGTTCGATGGCCCAATCCGATATCCACTTTCAGCTTCAGCAGCTTCTTGGATTTTGGCATTCTTTCCGCCTCCAGGATCGTCACCACCCGCATGTCGAGCTTGGCAAAGTCCTCGTAGGCGATCAGCTCTTTCATCGGAGCGACAGGCGCATCGGCAGCTTCGTTCATCTTTTTGGAGTCAAGGAGTTTTTGTACCTGCTTTTCCACGGTTTCGTCTTCGATTTTCTCGAAAAGCAACCCCATCTCTCCCAAAGCCCTATTAGCCTGGATCAATTCGGGATTTCCTGCATCAGCCCACTTTCCGTTGTCCATTCCAAACAGGTCAAACAGCTTTTTCGCAGTATGGGGAAGAAATGGCTCGGACACGATCGCCAGATTGGCGGCGATGTTCAGCGCGATATTGAGGATGGTCTTGGTTCGGGCTTCGTCCGTTTTGATCTCCTTCCAGGGTTCGGTATCCGCCAGGTATTTGTTGCCCAAGCGGGCCAGATCCATCACCAAGCTCAAAGCCTCTCTGAACCGGTAGCGTTCGATGGATGCGGCGATTTTATCCGGAAACTCAGCCAAAGCAGCCAACACTTCCCCATCATAGCCTCTCAGTCCGCCTCTTTCCGGGACGATGCCCTTGAAGAATTTTTGGGTCAACACCACCGCCCTGTTGACAAAGTTGCCGTAGATCGCCACCAGCTCGGAGTTGTTTCTGGTTTGAAAATCCTTCCAGGTAAAGTCGTTGTCTTTGGTCTCCGGCGAATTGGCCGTGAGTACATAGCGAAGCACGTCCTGCTTGCCGGGAAATTCCTCCAGGTACTCATGCAGCCACACGGCCCAGTTGCGGGAGGTGGAGATCTTGTCCCCCTCCAGGTTCAGGAACTCGTTGGCGGGCACGTTGTCGGGCAAGACGTAGCCCCCGTGGGTTTTCAGGATGGCCGGGAAGACGATGCAGTGGAAGACAATGTTGTCCTTGCCGATGAAGTGCACCAGTTTGGTATCCTCGTCTTTCCAGTACGGCTGCCAGTCAATGCCTTTTTCGGCGGCCCACTCCTTGGTGGAAGAGATGTAGCCGATCGGTGCGTCAAACCAGACATAGAGCACTTTTCCTTCGGCACCGCCCACCGGCACGGGAATCCCCCAATCCAGATCGCGGGTCATGGAGCGGGCCTGGAGTCCGTCCCCGGCTTCCAGCCAAGAGCGGCACTGCCCGAGTACGTTGTTTTTCCAGTCGTCTGCGTGGTCTTCCAGGATCCATTTTTTCAGATAGTCCTGGTAGCGGGCCAAATCCAGAAACCAATGTTTGGTCTCTTTCAGCACGGGCGTTCTCCCACTGAGCTTGGACTTGGGATTGATCAGCTCGGTCGGGCTGAGGGAAGTTCCGCATTTTTCGCACTGATCCCCGTAGGCATTTTCATTGCCGCATTTGGGGCAGGTGCCCTCGATGTATCGGTCCGCCAAAAACTGGTTGGCCTCCTCGTCATAATACTGCTCGGTGGTCTGTTCGAGAAACTCGCCTTTGTCGTACAGATCCCTGAAAAACGCCTGGGCGGTCTCGTGATGGATCTTGGCGGAGGTTCTGGAGTAGTGGTCAAAGCTGATCCCAAACTCCCGAAAGCTCCCTTTCATCATCCCATGGTAGCGGTCCACCACCTGCTGGGGAGTCTTGCCTTCTTTTTGGGCTTTGATCGTGATGGCGACGCCGTGCTCATCCGAACCGCAGATGTACGCGACATCCCGGCCCTGGGATCTGAGGTAGCGCACGTAGCTATCCGAAGGCACGTAGCACCCGGCCAAGTGTCCGATATGCAGGGGACCATTGGCATAGGGCAGTGCCGAGGTGACGGTATAGCGTTTGAAATTCTTAGTACTCATGTGTTGTTTTTGATTTTAATTCCGTCTCACCTTCACTTTGGGAAAATCCGGCAGCCAAAGGCTGGAAGGCCGAAGAAGGCGCTTTTTTCGGGGTTTTGCCTTTTTGCCATCCCATGCCATTTTTTTGAAAAGAACTGAAAAGTTCCCTTCAAAAATCGAGGCCAAAGATAGGAAAAACCCCCGAAGGGCAGCTCAGGCATTTTGAAATTCGTTGCGAGCGTCTTCGGTCAGAATACCGGTGTAGATGATGCCGATGGCCTGCTCAAAGGCGTCTGCAGGCGGCATCTTGGCCCCTTTCCGGATCGACTCCGGAAACTGCGCCACAAACTTCGGATCCCAAAGCGACTGGACGGCAGCGGCATAGAGCATCACCACCAGGCTTACGTTGATGCGGGGGTGGATCAGGCCCTGCCGGGCTCCCTCTTCGATCAGCTTCGCAAAGCGCAGGTGGGCGGATTCGTGGATATGGGCTTTGAGCTCCTGCCACACCTCCGGTGCATGCTCTTGGAGGTCTTCAAAAAGTCCCGGGTTGATAGGTGCCAAATAACCCGCCACGACGCTGAGAAAAGAGCGGAGTTTCAGCGGAAAAGCCAGATGGCGGTTGTCCACAATGGCCTCGGCCTTGGCGGTCATCCGGGTTTTGAGCAATTCAAATGAGGCCGACAGAAGCTCCAGTTTTCCGGGATGATACTTGTACAGGGTCTTCTTGCTCATCCCCAGGTCCAGGGCGATGTCATCCATCGTGGTATGCCGGTAGCCTTTTTCCAGGAAAAGCCGATAGGCGGTGTCCAGGATCTTTGCTTCGATGGAGGTCTTTTTGCTCATATTTATAGTGGGTGGGAAACGGGACGGCAAAGCTTCAAAATAACGGGAGGAAATACAATGGCAAAAGTTCTGCCTGCCGATAGGCCGTATTTCTCGCTGAAAGTGAGCCTTGGGAAAGACGCAGTCTCAGATGCAGTAAATAGACCAAAAAACCAGGCCAGTATCTTGCAAATGTTCTCTTTTGAGATAACTTTGATCGATGAACAGGAAAATAATCTTTTATGAGAGTTACTTCCTGGAATTTTACCAGGCACAAGACCAAAAAGTGAAAGGTAAAATTCAATATATCTTCGAATTGATTAAACAAGTGGATCGGGTGCCCGAAAAATTCTTGAAACACTTGACGGGCACAGACGGACTCTATGAAGTCAGAATAGACTATAAGTCTAGTATTTATCGGATTTTCTGCTGTTTTGATGAGGGGCAATTGGTAGTGCTTTTTA
>CAZGYC010000094.1:0-13939 GCA_964530015.1 uncultured Limnohabitans sp.
CGTCATTGATATCGGCTGCCGTAATGCTCACCGTTCCGGCCGCATCCAGGTAAACCGTGATGTCTTTGGTTATTACCACAGGATCCGTATCGTCCACGACGGTTACCGTGGCTTCAACACTGGCGAAATAGCCGTTGTTGTCAGTCACGGTCAGCGTCACCGTATTGTCGCCCACATGGCTGCAGTCAAAGACGGTCTGGCTCAGGGTGACGCTCTGGATTCCGCAGGCATCCGCACTGCCGTCATTGATATCGGCTGCCGTAATGCTCACCGTTCCGGCCGCATCCAGGTAAACGGTAATATTCTGGGTAGTTACCACAGGAGCTGTATTGTCCACCACCGTCACGATCGCATCAGCACTTGCTGAGTTGCCGTTCACGTCGGTCACGGTCAGCGTCACGGTGTTGGCGCCCACATGGCTGCAGTCAAAGACGGTCTGGCTCAGGGTGACGCTCTGGATTCCGCAGGCATCCGTACTGCCGTCGTTGAGATCGGCTGCCGTAATGCTCACCGTGCCTGTTGCATCCAGATAAACCGTGATGTCCTGGGTAGTTACCACAGGGGTCGTATTGTCCACTACAGTTACCGTGGCGTCCGCACTGGCCGAGTTGCCGTTTACGTCTGTCACGGTCACGGTCACTGTATTGTCGCCCACATCTGCGCAGTCGAAGTCCGTCTGACTCAGGGTGATACTCTGGATTCCACAGGCATCCGCACTGCCGTCGTTGATATCCGCTGCCGTGATACTTACGGTTCCGGCCGCATCCAGGTAAACCGTGATGTTCTGGGTATTGACAACCGGAGCCATGTTGTCTACCACGGTTACCGTGGCATCTGCACTGGCCGAGTTGCCGTTGTTGTCAGTCACAGTCAGCGTCACGGTGTTGGCGCCCACATGGCTGCAGTCAAAGACGGTCTGGCTCAGGGTGACGCTCTGGATTCCACAGGCATCCGCACTGCCATCGTTGATATCCGCTGCGGTGATGTTCACGGTCCCTGCCGCATCGAGGAACACGGTGATGTTTTGGGTAGTTACCACAGGAGCGGTATTGTCCACCACGGTTACCGTGGCATCCGCGCTGGCCGAGTTGCCGTTGCTGTCAGTCACAGTCAGCGTCACCGTGTTGTCACCCACATGGCTGCAGTCAAAGACGGTCTGGCTCAGGGTGATGCTCTGGATTCCGCAGGCATCCGTACTGCCGTCGTTGATATCCGCTGCCGTGATACTTACCGTGCCTGTTGCATCCAGATAAACCGTGATGTTCTGGGTATTGACAACAGGAGCTGTATTGTCCACCACCGTCACGATGGCGTCTGCGCTGGCCGAGTTGCCGTTTACATCGGTTACGGTCAAGGTCACTGTGTTTTCTCCTATGTCCTCACAGTCAAAGTCCGTCTGGCTCAGGGTGATACTCTGGATTCCACAGGCATCCGTACTGCCATCGTTGATATCGGCTGCCGTGATGCTTACCGTGCCTGTTGCATCCAGATAAACCGTGATGTTCTGGGTATTGACAACAGGAGCTGTATTGTCCACCACGGTCACGATGGCGTCGGCGCTGGCCGAGTTGCCGTTTACGTCTGTTACCGTCAAGGTCACCGTGTTTTCCCCTATATCCTCACAGTCGAAGTCTGTCTGGCTCAAAGTGATGCTCTGGACTCCACAGGCATCCGTACTGCCATCGTTGATATCGGCCGCCGTGATGCTCACGGTTCCTGCCGCATCTAGGAACACGGTAATGTTCTGGGTCGTTACCACAGGAGCGATGTTGTCCACCACCGTCACGATGGCTTCCGCACTGGCCGAGTTGCCGTTTACATCGGTTACGGTCAAGGTCACTGTGTTTTCTCCTATGTCCTCACAGTCAAAGTCGGTTTGGCTCAGGGTGATGCTCTGGATTCCACAAGCGTCTGTACTGCCGTCGTTGATATCGGCTGCCGTGATACTTACGGTTCCGGCCGCATCGAGGTAAACCGTGATATTCTGGGTATTTACCACAGGAGCGGTGTTGTCTACCACAGTCACGGTGGCGTCTGCACTTGCCGAGTTGCCGTTGCTGTCGGTCACGGTCAGCGTCACGGTATTGGCGCCCACATGGCTGCAGTCAAAGTCTGTCTGGCTCAAAGTGATGCTCTGGACTCCACAGGCATCCGTACTGCCATCGTTGATATCGGCTGGGGTGATGCTTACTGTTCCCGTTGCATCGAGGAACACGGTGATGTTTTGGGTAGTTACCACAGGAGCGATGTTGTCCACCACAGTTACCGTGGCGTCCGCACTGGCCGAGTTGCCGTTCACATCGGTTACGGTCAAGGTCACTGTGTTTTCCCCTATATCGCCACAGTCGAAGTCTGTCTGGCTCAAAGTGATGCTCTGGACTCCACAGGCATCCGTACTGCCATCGTTGATATCGGCCGCCGTGATGCTCACGGTTCCGGCCGCATCCAGGTAAACGGTGATGTTCTGGGTATTGACAACCGGAGCAATGTTGTCAACCACTGTTACCATGGCATCTGCATCGGCGCTGTTGCCATTCACATCGGTCACTGTCAGGGTCACCGTATTATCGCCCACATGGTTGCAGTCGAAGTCTGTCTGGCTCAAAGTGATGCTCTGGACTCCACAGGCATCCGTACTGCCATCGTTGATATCGGCTGGGGTGATGCTTACTGTTCCCGTTGCATCGAGGAACACGGTGATGTTTTGGGTAGTTACCACAGGCGCCGTATTGTCCATCACAGTTACCTTGGCTTCTGCACTGGCGGAGTTGCCTGCCTGATCGGTCACGGTCAGGGAGACCATGTTTTCTCCGATATCGCCGCAGTCGAAGTCCGTCTGGCTGAGTGTGAGACTAGCAATGCCGCAGGCATCATCAGAACCGTCATCTACCATTTCCGCTGTGATGGTGATCTGCCCGTCTGCATTGAGCGCGACGATGATGTCGCGGGTTTGCACCGTGGGATCCGTCATATCTACCACGGTAACGGTAGCCGTGGCCGTGGACTCGTTGCCCGCCTCGTCGGTTACCGTCAGCGTTACTTCCACAAGTCCGACGTCCGAGCAATCGAAATCGGTTCGGCTAACCACGAACACCAAATCCCCTTCCAGAGTCAAGTTATCCGAGGAGCTGTCATCGATATCACCCGGTAGCAGCACCGCTGTACCATTTGCATCCAAGGTAATCGTGATGTCCTTGGTTACGACTGTAGGCGCAATGCCATCCACTATAAGCTGGTTATTGTCCGAAAGAGAGCCGCCAGATCCGATAGTTGGAAGTGTCAAATCCGCCCCGATACCAGCCTCCACGGACTGGATGGTGGAGCCAATGGCCAATTCCAACGCCCCCGTGTTCAGGTAATCCAAATGCACGTTCTCATCACCCGGCTGCACCGTGTAATGGAAGACCAACGTTTCTTCCCCCGAACCGCTCGCATAGCTTGCAAATCGGCCGGGAACACCGGTTGCCAATAGGAGACCTATGCCATCGCCCACTTCGGTGGCGATGACCTCCCGGTCAAACTCCACGTGGATGGCGATCAGATCCCCCAATCCATAATACCCGTCTGGATCGGGTGAATATACCCTTGTAATCCGGGGTACAGTGGAACGCACGGTGATCGTGACCGCCTTGTTGGCGGTTTGCGGGTCGCTGATTCCTCCTGTATTCCCTCTGTCATTGATGATGACGTTCAACGGTACGTCATCAAGATCGTCCGGTGTATTGAGAAACTTAAAGTGGCCATCAGCGATGTAATCATTGATAGCCGCTAGGGTTCCCTCTAGGATGACCGTACGGGATTCTATGATCGTCAAGGTGATACCGCCCGTGATCCCGGACAGCAAGGCCCCCTTGCCTTCGGGTATAGAAAACGTCACCCCGACGGCGGCGGAACCCGCATCCACATCATCGAAGGAAATCCCAGTGAGTGAAGTGGCCACGTTTTCTACTACTTCGATGAATGCAGGCGCATCGATGGTAGGGGGATCGTTCACATCGCTCACACTTACAGCTTTCGTTGCTGGGCTACTCGTATCTTCCCCGTCGTTCACCACAAAGGTGATCGTTCTGTCGTTGGTGTTTGGTGTTTTGGATACGTTGCTGTAGGTCACTGCACGCAGAGCCGACTCCCATTCACCGAGACTAGCCAATGGAACGGGGGAAGTAAGTGTCAACACGCCCAAGGAAGGGTCATAACTGCCGACAATGTTGCCCATGGTGCTGCCGTCATTGTCGAAAGCAAGTATATCTTCCGTAGGATGATGGCCTATAGTGATACTCACGGTGGCCGATGCCAATGTGGGGTTATCAGGGTCAGACACCGTTATCTCACCGTCTATGACTACCGGCACGGGTTCATTACCCAATACCTCCACGAATGAAGTGGTGCCCGCAGAGGTAGTCAAGACAGGAATATCGTTCACATCAGTCACTGAAATCGTGAATTGCTTCTCGAAATTCAATCCGCCCGAATCGACGACCCTCACCCGGATCGAATAGCTGGATTTGGTTTCGAAGTCCAGTTCCACGGCAGTAAGGAGTTCATTTCCCGCGATGCTAAAGGAAGCGTTGTCCGTATCTCCTGTGCCACCCACCAAGCTGTAAGTGAAGGTCTCGCCCAAATCCTCATCCGTGGTGCTAAAGGCTCCTACCAAGGTGCCTATCGACTCGTTTTCGGCCACGGTGTTGTTGTCCAAGAGGATGTCACTTGGTACCTCGTTGACGTCCGTCACAACAAGGGTGAATATCTTGTCAAAGGTCAGTCCGCCCGCATCGGTCACCCGGACCAGGATGACATAGCTGGACTTGGCCTCGAAGTCCAGTACAGCGGCCGTTCTCAGCTCATTGCCCGAGATGCTAAAGGAAGCATTGTCCGGGATTCCCGCATCGAACACCAGGCTGTAGGTGAAGGACTCTCCGGCATCCTCGTCCGTGGCGGTGAAGGTACCCACTAATGTGCCGGTCAGCTCGTTTTCATCTAGGGTGTTGTTGCTTAGGGCGATATCACTTGGGGCGTCGTTCACGTCCGTCACGCTGATAATGAAACTTTTCTCAAAGGTCAGTCCGCCTAGATCGGCCACCTGCACCCGGATCGAATAGCTGTCCTTGATTTCGAAGTCCAGTTCCACAGCAGTAAGGAGTTCATTCCCGATTATGCTGAAGGAAGCGTTGTCCGTATCTCCCGCGCCTGACACCAGGCTATAGATGAAGGTCTCTCCGGTATCTTCATCCGTGGCGGTAAAAATACCCACTGCTGTGCCAATCGGCCCGTTTTCGGCCACGATAGTGGTGCTTAGGTCGATATCACTTGGTGCCTCATTTATGTCTGTCACAAGGATGGTGAATATCTTCTCAAAGGTCAGTCCACCCTGATCTTCCACCTGCACCCGAACCGAGTAGCTGGTCTTGCTTTCGTAGTCCAGCCCCACGGCTGTCCTGAGCTCATCGCCCGAGATACTGAAGGAAGCATTGTCCGTGTCTCCCGTGCCGGACACCAGGCTGTAGGTGAAAATCTCGCCTATATCCTCGTCCGCGGCGCTAAAGGTGCCTACCCCTGTGCCAATCGGCCCATTTTCGGCTACCGTGTTGTTATCCAATGTGATATCACTTGGCCCCTCGTTGACGTTCGTCACCAGGATGGTGAATGTCTTCTCAAAGGTCAGTCCGCCTTGATCTTCCACCTGCACCCGGATCGAGTAGCTGTCCTGGGTTTCATAATCCAGTTCCACGGCAGTATGGAGTTCATCTCCGACGATACTGAAGGAAGCGTTGTCTTCGTCTCCCGTACCTGACACCAGACTGTAGGTGAAAGTCTCTCCGGTATCTTCATCCACGGCGCTAAAGGTGCCTACCCCTGTGCCAATCGGCTCATTTTCGGCCACCGTGGTGGTGCTTAGATCGATATCACTTGGCCCCTCGTTCACATCCGTCACGCTGATAATGAAAATTTTCTCAAAGGTCAGCCCGCCCGAATCGGCCACTTGGACCAGAATCGAATAGCTGTCTTGGGTTTCATAATCCAGTTCCACGGCAGTATGGAGTTCATCTCCGACGATACTGAAGGAAGCGTTGTCTTCGTCTCCCGTACCTGACACCAGACTGTAGGTGAAAGTCTCTCCGGTATCGTCATCCGTGGCGGTGAATATGCCTATCCCTGTACCAATCGGCCCGTTTTCGGCTACCGTGGTGGTGTTTAGGCCGATATCACTTGGAGCATCGTTGACATCCGTCACGCTGATGCTGAAAGTTTTCTCAAAAAACAACTCGCCCGAATCGGTCACCCGAACCCGAACCGAATAGCTGTCCTGGGTTTCATAATCCAGTTCCACAGCAGTATGGAGCTCATCTCCGGCGATGCTGAAGGAGGCGTTGTCCGTATCTCCCTCCCCGGACACCAGGGTGTAGGTGAAGGTCTCTCCGGCATCCACATCCGTGGCGGTGAAGGCACCGATCACTGTGCCCACCGGTTCGTTTTCGGATACCGCATCGTTGTCCAGACTAAGGTCAGTAGGAGCATCGTTGACATTGTCGACCGTAAGGGTAAACGTATCAGTAACCGAACCTCCGTTGCCGTCATCCGCGATCACGTCGATATCCACCGATCCCACGTCCCCGTTGGATGGGGTACCGCTAAAGGTCCGGGTAGCCCCGTCAAAATCCAACCAGTCAGGCAAGTCTCCGCCCCCGTTTAACCCAGCAGTATAAGTCAGTACATCCCCCTCATCCACATCTTCGAAGGTATTTTCGTCAAACGTGAAACTGAAGTCCACATCCTGCGTGGCGTTCTGGTCGGAAATGGGAATGGCTACCGTTGGAGCGTCGTTGACAGGGGTAATGTTCACGGCAACCGTTCCAGCAAGCAGCGTTGTTCCTCCGCCCGATCCGGTATTGCCATTGTCATTGATGGAAATCTCCACGGAACCTGCACTATTTCCATTTAGGTTCGCACTGGGGCTAAAATAGATATTGGACGGAATCTGGATATAGTTATTTAAGTCGACCAAATTACCGGTAAGGGTTAGTTGACTAGTGAGATGGCCATTGATCGTAACTCCTGTACCTGCAGCCACATCAAAAATCCCCCCAGTAGCGGTTAAGACCAAACTTAGTTGGCCATCTTCTGCGTCAATATCACCGATCACTGCCGAAGAAATATTGAACTCATCGTCGGAAGAGTCCTCCACAACTGTTATTGCCGCAGGCAGCCCTGTAATGGTCGGATCATCGTTCACTCCAGCGATATCAAATGTCACGGAAGCCGCCGCCGAGGTAGCAGTTCCGTCATTTGCCGTAAAGGAGATCCCTCCGACATTTGATCCATAGAGGTCGGATGCCGGAGTATATGTCGCCACAGCCAGTGCCGCATTGATTGCATCGAGCGTACCCGAAGCGGTGAAAGCAGCGGAGCCGTTTCCTCCTCCTCCAAAGGTAATTTCGTCTGTTCCCAAGGTCAGTATTCCCCCGGTGATGGTGAAGCTCAGGGTCTGGTCATCGCCTTCCCCGTCCGTCACGCCCATACCCGTAAGTGCAACCGGCGCACTGTCCTCTTCCACAACCGGGGCAAGCGGAGGAGTGGCCACCGGGACCGCGTTTAGCATTTTGGTACTGGTATCTTCTGCCGCTGTTCCCACATTGGACGATTCATCCGTCAGGGTGACGCTCAGGGTAAGGGTGCCATCTCCCAATCCACTTAAGTCAATTCCTGTGATTTGCTGATTTGCACTGGCAACCGTTCCCGAGCCTGTCACATTAGTGCCTCCTCCCGAACTTGAAAACGTGTAGTTATAGACGGTTCCGATTTCTGCATCTGCAAAGGTGAAACTCGCAGCAGTTTGGTTACCGGCATCAATCAAATCCTGGTCGATCATGACCGTGTATCCAGACGGTGCGACTTTGTCGGCGCACCACTCAAAATTCTCCAGATTGAAATACACAAAGCTCCCGCCGAGCGTGATTTCCAGCCTGTCAATCAGCTTGTCGGCATTATTCCCTCCTTCCGTGGCAAAATCAACGAAGGAATAGCCGTTGTTTTGTGAAAAATTAGTCGGAAATCCTGATGATTTAGTCAATGAAAACTGTTCTACATCACTTTTGAAACCTTTTATAGTAACAGAACCATTGTTTGTGGGTTCTGCGCCCGATGCAAGCGAGGACAGATAAAGCGCCAGTTTGCTCACGGTGATTAAGCCATCGTCAGAAACAATGGAATAGGGGCCGATCCCGGTATTGATCGTATTTGTTCCGGAGTTGTTGATCCCTATGGATGTTTCTTGGTTGATCTTCCAATTTCCGAGAAGGGAAAAGTCCATTCCGTTTCCTGTAAAACTGGTAGTTCCATCAGTTTCATCCTCAAACGTCTCCACAGCACAGGAACCTACCAGATGCTCTTGCCCTGCGGCAAATGCAGGCGATGGGGAATTGTTCAGCGCGTCCCGAATGTCATTGGAAGCCGAAAGGTTGACTTTAAGGGATCCTTCCCCGGTGATCCCGGATACGGTCACCGTGTAGATCGAGCCGCTTCCCGAAACGTTGGAGATGGTCCCGGCCACGCTGCCTGTGGCGTTTATCGCAAAATCATCAGCAGAGACATTGAATGCGTTTTCGTCAAAGACCACCGTGAAATCGACGGAAGTGGCCGTGGAAAAGGCCGTCCCATCCGGTATGGAAGAGATCACCTTGGGAGCGAGATTGTCAATGTCCGGAGCTGCCTGGCAGAAATTAAAGTTGTCCAGAAGCAACTCGACAAATCCATCCGCGATGGTAAATTCCAGTTGGTCAATGTTGACGTTTCGGTAGTTTCCGGTTCCGGATGTGGCAAAATTGATGGTGAAAAATCCACCGTTCACAGCGGTAGTGGTGGGGAAACCGCTCGTTTTCGTGATAGTATATAGTACGCTACCGCCCTTTTTGCCCCGGATAGTCAGGGATCCCACGCCGGTTGGATTATTCTCAGCACTCAGGTCCGACAAGAATATATCGATCGTGCTCATCGTAAAATCCTGGGCTCCCGAGAGGCTGAATGTTCCTGCGGTATTGTTGTTTTTGATGTATTTATGGGAATTTCCTAACCCTCCCGGATTCACCGCACCGAATCCATTTTGGGACTCTATTTCGAAGCCTGTACCCAATGTGAAGCTTCTCCCATTGCTGGAAAAGGAGGTGGCGCCATCCAGTATAGCAGCGGACTCAAAGGTCTCAGGAGCGCAGGCACTCAGGGTATGGAGTGATCCTGAGGTAAAGGCAGCGGTTCCCGCGTTTCCATTTGCGTTGGTAATGTTGGTACCGGCTTTCAGGTCCAGCCGGAGGGTACCCTCACCGGACACGTTGTTGACAGTGACGGTATAGGTGGCTCCGGATCCCGTGATCGAAGCGATGGTTCCTGCGGCAGTTCCGGTAGTGGTCAACTGAAAATCGTCCGTGCTGACCTGCTGGGCAGTCTTGCTGAAGTTGACCCCAAACGTGACCGACGTGGCAAAGGGACCGGGATTTCCCTGAACCGAGATGGAGGTCACTTGGGTCGGATCTGTGTCCACCGGGACAAAAACAGGCCCATAGGTGAAATGATCCAAATAAAAATTGATGTCTGCAGCTTCGATCCGGATCTCATCCACGTCATAAAAATCAGCATCTCCCGCATAGTCTTTGAGCCCTCCGGTTGAAGAATTAAAATTGATCGCTTTGGCAGATCCTACAGGTAAACCGTTTTTAAATCCCTGAATTGTTCCGAAAAGAGAGCCTCCAAATCCAGCGTCCTGCAGATATATACTTCGAAACTGAAATTCTGCTCCGCCATCCCTGGTAATTGTCCATCGGGTCAACGCTCCAACATCGGGATTGTTGTCCCAAAGGGTAAACGACCCCCCAAAACCCAGCCCTAATTTCGCAACTATCTGCCGAGGATTTTCCACGTGCAAATTCACCGCAAAGGTAAATCCTTCGCTTGGATAGGATTTACCCAGGTTTTGATTATCTATCAGCCCTGTATTAAAATCAATGGTAGTAAACTGAGCCTGGGACTCCACAGGAAAGAGACTAATCAGGAAGCCTACCAAAAAGGGGATGAGGAGTAGATTTTTTTTCATCGAAAGAAAATTTCACAGTGACGAAGGGGGCAGAAAAACCCTTGGGACAAAAAATCAGCGGTCCCAAGGGCGAATGGAATCAGTCTCTGGGAGGAAAAACCCCCTGTAGACAAATGATGTAATTCATGACCAGGTAGGGTTGCATGTTTTCGTGGGGCTGGCTTCCTCCTGCGGGTTGGATAGCCTGAGGGCTCATCGTCGTGTTAGGAGATCCCTGTAAATAAGAGTTCCCATTAACTGTATTCCCTCTGTCGACGGTCACTTGGGCATTTGCAAGCAATGCTCCCGAAGGATTGCTGACTGCGCCATTGGTACTGTTAGCCGCCAGCCCATGGGTATGCAGGGGCAGCTCTGCCTGGGTCAACGTGACGCTCTCTGTTCCACCGAGGTCACCCTGGTGCCTGTTGGAGAGCCCTGGCCCCTGACCCGTACCAATAGCACATCTTCCGCGCAGATCGGGGAGTGCAAACGTGGTTTTCCCATCCCCGCCATAGGTTGTTCCCAAAATACTGAACAATGCCGTGTTTTGGGAGATAGACAGGAGCTGTCCGTTACAAAAAGCCCAGCCCCGTGGGGCAAAATTGCCTGCGAATAGTTTAACAATTCCAATGTACTCGTCCATAGTGATAAAATTTAAAGTTTAAGGTTTAAAATTAACAAAGAAGTTTTCTCTTGGTTGACTTTACTCTTGTCATAGTGGATCCTCTTTGGTTCCCACATTTGCTTCCCCTGACAGCATAGCCTGGAGTTGGTCACAGACCAGATGGTATTCCCGGATCAGGGTTTTCAGTTTTTCCTCCATCCGGGTCCTGTTTGCCCCTTCCTTTTCGAACACATACTTTTCCAACTCCCCTTTTTGATGGTCAAGGACAAAGAGCCGATCCTGTAGCCGGATCAAATTTGTCCGGACTTCAGGCGTTATTCCTTCCCACGCTCCCATGAGCCGAAGCAGTGCAGATCCGTGGGAGCAAAAAATGTTTTTGGAACGAATTTCTCCCGAACAAAGGGGATTCCTCTTCCACAGGGCGGAAAATTCCTTGGGTGAGGATACCAATCGAAACTCCTCATGACGCATTCCGCATCTGTAAAAAAGAAAGTTTGTCATAAAATCATGACAAATTAAAAATATAACGCCAATTACCAACCCAAAAAATAGGTAAATTATAAAATTCATAATATTGCGTTCATACGTAGTTTTTTATGCCTCAAAACCGCCAGTTCTCGTGACAAAAAAAATCGAAGCAAAAAGCCGGGGTAGAAAAGGGCTAAAAATGAGGACATTCCGAATCGATGACGCATTTGATTGCCGATAAGATGCTCGCCGCCGTTTCGGAATGGTGAACCCGAGACGCGTATTGCGAAGACGCGGACATGGCAGAGCTGGCTTCTGATTCTTCCCCATCAGGAGGCGTAAAACCCATTCATTGGATGAGGCCAGTGCCAAGCGTTTGTGGAGACTGAGTGAGGAAATGACCGGGATGACATTCCATGCTGGGTAAGACTGCCAGGCCAATGATCGGGAGCGGGATCTCTTTTGTCCCGCCCAAAAAATCCATGTCCCAAAAATCAAAAATCCGAAGAGCTGTCTTACGAAAATACCAGGAATTGGTACATTTAAAGAAAAAAGACATGGCACGAAATACCTCCATTTTGTTGGGTGAATATTTTGAAAATTTCATCAAGGAACAAATCGCATCAGGAAAGTACAGCTCCGTAAGTGAGGTTGTAAGAACTGCATTACGGGTTTTTGAGCAAGAAGAAAACAAAGCAAAATCTTTGATCAATGAGCTTGAAATAGGTGAGAAGAGCAAAAAAACAAGAAATTTTGACCGCAAGAAAAACCTTGAGCTACTTCACTCAAACATCAAAAAATGATGTCGGCCTACACAATCAGCGAAAAAGCTGTTGGAGACATTAACAATATTTGGATTTACACAGCGGAAAATTGGTCTATAGAACAAGCAGACAGATATTACAATTTGATTTTGGACGAAATAGAATACATAGCTGACAATTATGAAATGGCCCGTGATTTTGGGCAAACCAGGAAAGGTTACCGGTATTCAAAAGTAAAATCCCGCTTGGTCTTTTTCAGAAAAATTCACAATAAAATAGAAGTCGTAAGAGTTCTGAACGAATGAATGGATATTGAAAACAGATGAGATGATTAACCAAACTGCATCAACAGTTTAGTGTATGCAGTGACTTGCCCGTACCCATTTTCATTTCCACCAATCCCGCATAGAGTCGAGATATTTGTGTGATTTAAAGAAATCAATATGGGAAAGAATAAAAAGACAAAAGTTCAGGGAGTGGAGATAGTTTTGCATGAAGACAACAAAGAAGATTTTATTTCGCTACATAGTGACTATCTTCTTCAGAACCGTCAAGCAATGTGCCGCCCGTCCCTACAATTCCACCTTATCAAGTTTCAGCAGTCTCCGGCAGGTGTTGATGTATTCGGAAATGGCCTGAGAGGTGATCTTTGGGGTATCGGCAAGCAATCCTTTGGCGATGGCCCTTTTTCTGGTGCGGACTTGTCGTGCAGATATATCAGCACGTTGGTATTCACCGCAAAAGGTTTAGCCATCGTAGTCATTGGCTTCGTCCCGATCAAAGGTGAATCCGCTCAAATCCACGAGAGAGGATTTGGTCAGGGCTTCAATCGGGGCGGAGACCCTGCGCCCTGCTCGGTTTCTTTTTTTCCGTTTCGACTTCGAAATCAATCACTTCCACCGTCTTGCCGACCATTTCCTCGGGCAGTTACACGGTGACGGACCGTTTTTGGGGGTTATGATTTCACGTAGCACCATGCGATAAAGGTAATGATATTTTCAAAACACAATCGATGGATGATAGCGATACCATCTCCCGTGACGGCTACGGCTGCATTCTTTATCAACGAGTTAGTCATCGTCAGCTAGCCTGTAATTTCCCCACCGC
Organism: uncultured Limnohabitans sp.; assembly: GCA_964530015.1. Classification (GTDB taxonomy): domain Bacteria; phylum Bacteroidota; class Bacteroidia; order Cytophagales; family Cyclobacteriaceae; genus Algoriphagus. Next base: position 13,025 of record CAZGYC010000094.1, read on the forward strand.
CCATCCGGCACCCCGAAAAGCCTGATTTTACTACGCTTTTTAGATGAGCTTTTAAACAAAGCTTCTTCGGACGTTTAAACAAAGTCACCCGAGAAAACGCGCGCTACATTTGTCCCAACACAAACCAATCAAAAAATGGGACAAAACAATGATCAGGGAGCACTGCAGAAACCGACAGGTTCGGGCTTCCACGCAAAATCAACTTCAACGGAAGTAATCAAAGGCATTGACCTTACAGAAAAAACCGCCATCGTAACCGGCGGCAACACAGGCATTGGTTTGGAAACAACCAAAACACTTTCCAAGGCGGGAGCAACAGTCATTGTTCTTGCAAGGGATATTGAAAAAGCAAGGAAAAACCTGCAAGGCATTTCCCAGGTAGAACTGGAAGCAATGGATCTGATGAACCCCGATTCCATTGATGCTTTCGCAGAAAAATTCTTAGCATCGGGCAGACCGTTACACTTGCTCATCAACAATGCTGGCATTATGTGGGTGCCGCTGCGCCGGGACAGCCGGGGTATTGAATCACAATTGGCCACCAATTATTTAGCACCCTTTCAGCTTACGGCGAGACTTTGGCCAGCGCTAAAGAAAGCCGATGGCGCAAGGGTGATTAACGTATCTTCCCACGGTCATCAATTTGCACCTTTTGATTTTGACGACCCGAATTTTCTGCACCGGGAATACGAAACATTGCAAGGCTACGGACAATCCAAAACCGCTGTCAATCTGTTTTCACTTGAATTGGACAATCGAGCCAAAGAGTTTGGGGTTAGAGCATACTCCCTACACCCGGGATCCATTGGCGGAACGGAACTGGGCAGGGAAGCCCCCTTGGAACTGTTTGTAAAAATGGGCTTTTGCGATGAACAAGGAAATATGTTGCCCGAAGTTGCGGCTTCACTCAAAACC
>CAZGYC010000095.1:0-13901 GCA_964530015.1 uncultured Limnohabitans sp.
GCGAAACTCCCCTCAAGATGAGACTTCCATATAGGGCCGTCAGAGACGATGACGTCGATAGGCTGCAGGTGTAAAGGCAGCGATGCCATAGCCGAGCAGTACTAATTGCCCGAAAGCTTGCCTGCGGTTTGTTGCAATCTCTACCGATATGTTAAAGACATAAGACATTGGACGCAAGACGCTGGAAGCAAGATCCAAGACGGGACTGAAAAGTCTGACCTCTTGATTCTTGACTCCAAAAGTCCTGAAAGATTTAGGCGGCCCAGCGCAGGGGTCCCACCTCTTCCCATCCCGAACAGAGAAGTTAAGCCCTGCAGCGCCGATGGTACTGGGGTTACACCCGGGAGAGTAGGCCGCCGCCACATTATCCAGACCCTTTGGCCGACGCCAAAGGGTCTTTTGCGTTTGGGCGGGATTGGGATGTTGCTGCAACCGGCTGCTTTGCTGCGGTGCCCGGCTTTTGCCGGCCTCACTTTTCCCCGAAAGTCTCCCGAGGCACGTTCCGCTGTTGGAACACGCGGTACGACAGCCATCGGACATCCGGCGAAACCACTTTCGTCCCCGTTTTCTGAATGGGATAAATACCCCATGTCTTGGTTGTCAGAAAATCCTGTTTGAGATCAGGCCCTTTTTCACTTGACAGTTCATTTATAGCCCGAATTGCCCGAAATGATGCTCGAAATGCTTGCTGTGGAATTTTTCCCATTCTTGGTGATTCAGTTTTCCGAATCGGGGATGGATGGTTTCATCCTGTGGCAATTCAGTAAAATGCCGATTGTAATTGTAGATGCTTTTTAACAGTTCTGTTTTGGCTGTTTCCAGATTTTCATACCGGAGATCTAGCAGTTTTTCTCCGATACCAGGGGCTTTTAACCCTTTTGGAAATTCAATATCCGTATAGATCAAAGCCTGCTTTTGTGCCAGATGCTTCTCTGAGGGAGCAAATTCGGGAAGTTTTATCCGTCCATAAGAGATTTTGACGGTGAGGGTCAAATGCTCCAGCATATGCTGTGGTGTCATTATACCAAATCTTGCCCTGGTATCACTTGCCAGTTCAAGAATTCTCGATTCAATTAGTTGTCTCTCCATAATATCAAAATTTAGCCATAAAAAAGCGCTTGATAGAATCAAACGCCTTTTTCTCCATTTTACGAACTCTAGCTCTTAGCTTCCGCACATTTCACAGCCTTCGGGATTGTCCAAGGAACAGGCAATGGCGTCTTGCTTTTGTGTCTTTGAATTGTCTACTTCAACAGCTTTTTCAGTCTTGGTTTCAAATGAGGATTTGTCCAGGGTAAACTTGATTGCGGCAGTAGCAGCCTGCGATCTCAGATAATACATGCCGGTTTTCAAGCCCTTCTTCCAAGCATAGAAATGCATGGATGTCAATTTCCCAAAGTTTGGATCCTGCATAAAGATATTCATGCTCTGGGATTGGCAGATATAGGCTCCACGGTCCGCGGCCATGTCAATGATGACTTTTTGGGAAATCTCCCAGACGGTCTTGTAGATGTCTTTGATGTTTTGGGGGATTCCCGGCACATTTTGAACAGAACCGTTTGTGGAAATCAGACGATTTCTCATGTTATCATTCCACATACCCAGATTGATCAGGTCTTTCATCAGATGCTTGTTTACCATGATGAATTCTCCCGAGAGCGTTCTTCTGGTATACAGGTTGGAAGTGTAGGGTTCAAAGCATTCGTTGTTGCCCAGGATCTGGGAAGTGGATGCTGTAGGCATGGGGGCCACCAGCAGTGAGTTTCTCATCCCGTATTTTTTCACTTTCTCCTTAAGCCCATTCCAGTTCCATCTGCCGGACTTTGGCGTCACTCCCCACATGTCAAATTGCAGGATGCCTTTCGAAGCGGGACAGCCCTCATAAGTCTCGTAAGTCCCCTGGGTTTTGGCCAGCTCCATGGAGGTCTCTACCGCTGCATAATAGATGGTTTCAAAGATGTCCTCATTCAATCCGCGTGCCTCTACCGAGTCAAATGGCATTCTCAACATGATAAATGCATCTGCCAGCCCCTGGATACCCAATCCGATCGGACGGTGCCTGAAGTTGGATCTGCGGGCCTCTTCCACCGGATAGTAGTTGATGTCGATTACCTTGTTGAGGTTTCGGGTGGCTACTTTGGTGATTTCATAGAGTTTGTTGTGGTCAAACATCAGTTTGCCATCAGGGCCTGTTGTCACAAATTTGGGGATGGCGATAGAAGCCAGGTTACAAACTGCTACCTCATCCGGCGCCGTGTACTCGATGATTTCGGTGCAAAGGTTGGAAGACTTGATGGTCCCCAGATTTTTTTGGTTGGACTTGCCATTGGCGGAATCCTTGTAGAGCATATAGGGTGTGCCGGTCTCGATCTGGGATTCCAGAATTTCGAACCAAAGCTCCTGCGCTTTGATAGTCTCTCTCGCTCTGCCTTCACGCTCGTATTTTTCAAACAGGCGCTCGAATTCCTCCCCGTGGCAATCAGACAGACCGGGAGCTTCATTTGGGCAAAAGAGTGACCAATCCTCATTTTGCTCCACTCGCTTCATGAAGAGATCCGGAATCCAAAGTGCATAAAACAAGTCACGTGCACGCATTTCCTCTTTCCCGTGGTTTTTTTTCAGCTCAAGGAAGTCTTTGATATCGGCATGCCAAGGCTCCAGGTAAATGGCAAAGCTGCCTTTTCTTTTTCCGCCTCCCTGGTCAACGTACCGCGCCGTCATGTCGAAGTTTCTCAACATGGGCACAATGCCGTTGGAAACGCCGTTGGTGCCCTTGATGTAGCTTCCTTTTGCCCGAACGTGGTGGATAGAAAGACCGATACCGCCTGCGGACTGGGAGATCTTGGCACACTGCTTCAGTGTGTCGTAGATCCCGTCGATGCTGTCGTCTTTCATGGTCAAAAGGAAACAGGAGGACAGTTGTGGTTTTGGCGTGCCGGCGTTGAACAGGGTGGGAGTGGCATGTGTAAACCAACGCTCCGAAAGGAGGTTGTAGGTCTCGATCGCAGCGTCCATGTCCTCTCTGTGAATGCCCACAGCGACGCGCATCAGCATGTGTTGTGGTCTTTCCACTACTTTGCCGTCCAGTCGGATCAGGTAGCTTTTCTCCAGGGTTTTATACCCAAAGTAGTCATAGCCAAAGTCGCGCCTGTAATCGATCGCCTCATCCAGACGGGCAGCATTCTTCTTGATGATGCCATATACTTCCGTGTCGATCAGTTGGGCATTTTCCCCGGTCTTGGGATTGACATAGGTGTAGAGCCTTTTCATGGTGTTTGAAAAAGACTGGCTCGTGGTTTTGTGCAGGTTGGAGATGGCTATCCTCGCGGCAAGGATCGCATAGTCGGGGTGTCTTACGGTGAGCGAAGCACAGACTTCCGCCGCCAAATTGTCCAATTCGGAGGTGGTCACCCCGTCGTAGAGACCGTCGATGACCTTCTTGGCCACCTCAATGGGCTGGATGAATTTGGGATCCAGTTCATAGCAGAGATTTTCAATCCTTGCGGTGATTTTGTCGAATCTTACCGATTCTCTTCTTCCGTCGCGTTTGATTACAAGCATGTTCCGTTGATTTTTGGATTGGTGGGAAGTAGTTGATTAAAAGTCTTCTTCGACTGAAAATCTCGCAGAGGATTCGGTCGATTCGGTGGACTTCATGACCCCGGCTTTCTGGTAGTCACCGACCCGCTTCTCGAAGAAGTTGGTCTTGCCTTGCAGGGATATCATCTCCATGAAGTCAAAGGGATTGGAGCTGTTCCATACTTTTTCGCAGCCCAGCTCCAGCAGCAGACGGTCTGCCACAAATTCGATGTACTGGCACATCAGATCGGCATTCATTCCGATCAGTCTCACCGGCAGCGCATCGGTTACAAATTCCTTTTCGATGGTCACCGCATCCATGATGATCTCGCGGACGGTCTCTTTTGGAAGGGGATTTACCACATGCTTGGTATACAGGTGGCAGGCAAAATCACAATGCAGCCCCTCGTCCCTGGAGATCAGTTCATTCGAGAAGGTGAGCCCGGGCATCAAGCCCCGTTTCTTTAACCAGAAAATAGAGCAAAAAGATCCCGAAAAGAAGATGCCCTCTACCGCGGCGAAGGCGATCAGCCGTTCCTGAAAGTTCCCGTTGTCGATCCAGCGGAGGGCCCAGTCCGCTTTTCTTTTGACGCAGTCGATGTGCTCGATGGCATTGAGCAGGCGGTCTCTTTCCACGGCATCCTTGATATAGGTGTCGATCAGGAGCGAGTAGGTCTCCGAGTGGATGTTTTCCATGGCAATCTGGAACCCATAAAAAAACTTGGCTTCGGTGTACTGCACCTCGGAGACAAAATGCTCGGCGAGGTTTTCATTGACGATGCCGTCGCTGGCGGCAAAGAAGGCCAACACGTGGGAGACAAAATGCCTTTCGCCGTCATTGAGGTTTTTCCAGTCTGTCAGATCCTGGCTCAGGTCAATCTCCTCTGCGGTCCAAAAACTTGCCTCGGCTTTTTTGTAGTACTGCCAGATGTCATTGTGCTGGATCGGGAAAAGCACAAAGCGGCCGTTGTTCTCTTCTAAAATGGGTTCTTGCTGCATCTTACGCTCTGTTGTCATAAAGTTCTTAAAATGGGTTTGAGGCGCAGTCATTCCTGCCCTCATTCAGGTCCGGGGATAGCAAAGGCTGCCTTTTTAGAACAGCCTTTGAACAAATATGTAAAGCAAAACGGGAAAAAAAAATGATAAAGTGGTGCTTTAAACAAAATTTTGACCAAAAGTCATAAAATACATAAGTAAATAAAAACCAATCAAATAAGATTTAACAATTAAACCATAAGGTTAATTATTTGGGTCATTTGCGGCCTTTGCGATAATTTTCAACATTTTGAAAAAAGTTTTCCACAACCAAACCTGACCGACTTTCTGACCAACGGTCAGAAAAATCTTTCCGGATTCCCGCAGATTGTCTGTCTGATTACCAGTCTATTGGTTTTTTTGTCGGAAAGAACGTCTGGTTTGGGTTTTCAAATTTCAGGGATTGGGTTAAGGGAGGCGGCGGTGGTCTGGAGCATTTCCCCCTGGCCACAAAAGTACTTCTCCATTCCCGAGTTTGATTTTGGGAGAATGTTTTTTTGTTCAAAATCACTTTCTTATATTTGCACTCCGATTTTGACAAAGAATCAAAGAATCATGTACGCAATTGTAAACATCGCAGGTAAGCAGTTCAAAGTAACAAAAGATCAGTACGTCTATGCCCCAAAGCTGGACGGTGACGCTGGCGCTTCCGTGGAATTTGACCAGGTCTTGTTGGCAGAAGCCGACGGCACTGTGTCTGTAGGCGCCCCTATCGTAGCGGGAGCCAAGGTATCCGGAAAAATTCTGGATCACGTAAAAGGTGACAAAGTGATCGTCTTCAAAAAGAAGCGCCGAAAGGGCTACAAGAAGAAGAATGGCCACAGACAAGACTTCACCAAAGTTCTCATCGAAAATATAACACTCTGAGTTTTCCCGACAGGAAGACATAAACTGATATAACCATGGCACACAAGAAAGGTGTAGGTAGTTCCAAAAACGGTAGAGAGTCACATTCCAAAAGACTGGGTGTGAAGAAATTTGGCGGTGAGGCGGTGATCGCCGGCAACATCATCGTAAGACAGAGAGGGACCAAGCACCACGCTGGCCTCAATGTGGGAGTCGGCAAAGATCACACGCTGTTTGCATTGTCAAACGGAGTGGTGGCTTTCAAAACCAAATCTGACGGCAAATCTTACGTGAGCGTTTTGCCTGCAACGGCATAAGCCTGCCTACTGAGAAAAATCAAGCCTCTTCCCATCAGAAGAGGCTTTTTTCATTGAAGCCTTCCGTGAGCGGAAAATTTGGAAGGTGCCTCTTTTTCCGCCGTTGATTTTTTGGAGGGCTCTAAAACAGCCTAAAATCCCTGATCTGCTCCAGAAACATCCCTGCGCTGGAGGGTGACAAGACCAGGATAAAGACAATCCCGAAGACCGCTCCGTAGAGGTGTGCGTCATGGTTGATGTTGTCCCCTCCTTTTTTTCCCTGCACGTAAGAGTAGATCAGGAAGAGGATCCCGAGGATAAATCCCGGCAGACAGAGGATCCCAAACAGACAGATATCCGAAAGGGGCATGATCACGATGCTCGCAAAAACGGCTGCTGCCGTACCCCCGGATGCACCCAGTGCCCGGTAGCGGCTGTCGTCGCGGTGCTTTGTATATGTGGGGATGTCGGAAACAACGATTCCCAAAAGGTAAAACGCCACAAACAAAATCCCGCCTGCCACGGCTCCGAAGGTGTAATCCAGAAACATCTCCACCACCCTTCCGAAGAAGTAGAAGGTAAACATGTTGAACAGGAGATGGATGTAGTCTTTGTGGATAAAGCCGGAAAGTACAAAGCGGTCCCACTGTCCGCGGGTTTTGATCCGATAGGGCATAAACATCCAGCGGTCCAGCATCTCATGGCGGTTGAATGCCAGAATGCTCGTGACCGCGGTGATCCCGATAATGATGGTAGTCAGCGATAATTCCATGGTTTATCTTTCCCGGTGAATCAGGTCTTGGGTGAGGGCGCAGAGCGCCTGATAATATTCCGGATTGGTGTAATGCAGGGCCTCCAACTGGGCAAATCCGGCAGTGAAATAGGAATCCATTTTGGCTTCGGCCAGGGATTTGATCCCGAGTTTTTCGTACAGATTCCTAACGGCGGCGACCTTCTCCGTCTTGTCAAATTCCTTAAGGGAAAGCCAATAGTTCAGCTCTTCCGCTTCTTTGCCCTTTGCCAACTCGAAAGCTTTGATCAGCAGAAAAGTCTTCTTGTTGGAAATGATGTCTCCGCCGACCTGCTTTCCGAATTTTGCCTGATCGGCAAAAACATCCAACAAGTCATCCTTCAGTTGGAAGCCCACGCCGATATTCACTCCGAAGTCGTAGAGTTTTTTGGCGTCTTCTTTTTCGGATCCGGCCAAGATCGCCCCGAGCTGGAGTGCAAAACCCAATAAGACGGCCGTTTTCAGACGGATCATATTGAGGTATTCTTCTTCCTGTACCGTGCCGTATCTTTCGAAATTCATGTCAAGCTGCTGTCCTTCGCAGACCTCGGCCGCTGTTTTGTTGAACAGGCGGATGACCTCGGGGAGCAATGCAGGATCCGTGTCCAGCAGCAGGCCGTAGGACCTGACAAGCATCACATCCCCGGAAAGAATGGCGATGTTGGCATTCCATTTTTCATGGACGGTAGCTTTGCCCCTCCTCAGGGGAGCTTGGTCCATGATGTCGTCGTGCATCAGGGTAAAGTTGTGAAATACTTCCACGGCACTGGCCTGACTCAGGATGTCCTCCGGGTTTCCGCCATAAAGCCCATAGGCCAAAAGCGAGAGAAGCGGTCTGATCCGCTTCCCTCCCAGGCTCATGATGTAGGTGATCGGGTCGTAAAGTTCTAAGGGTGATTCTCCGAAACTGTGGGAGGTAATGTGATCCTCAAGTCTAATTAAAAGCGCGTGAGCGAGGCTTTTTTCTGTCATTGTCTGCAAATTCCAAATCGATTGTTCGTCGGTCTATATCGGTATTGACTACCCGTACCATCACTTTGTCTCCCAAAGTGATCATTTTTTTGCTTCTGCTTCCGATCAACCGCATGTTTCTCTCATCCAGTTCATAGTAGTCGTCGTCCATGTCCTGTACGCGGATCATTCCCTCACACTTGGTTTCGGTGATTTCTACGAAAACCCCCCACTCGGTCACGCCGGCGACGATGCCCTCATAGTCTTTCTGCTCAGCGAGTGACATGTATTCTACCTGCTTGTATTTGATCGATGCGCGTTCGGCATCGGCGGCGCGTTTTTCCCGCTCCGAGGAATGCAGGCACTTTTGCTCCCAGGATTCGGCATCCGGTGATTTGCCACCGTCGAGGTAGTGCTCCAGCAGTCGGTGCACCATCATGTCCGGATAGCGGCGAATCGGCGAGGTGAAGTGGGTATAGTGGGCGAATGCCAATCCAAAGTGTCCCTTCGGCTCCGTGGTGTATTTGGCTTTGGCCATGCTGCGGATGGCCAACTGCTCAAGGACGTTTTGTTCGGGTTTGCCTTGGATTTCGTCCATCAGCTTGTTCAGTGCCGTCGAGATTTTTTGCACGTTGGTGACGTCCACCTGGTGGCCAAATCGCTTGGCGAAGCCCGAAAACGTCTCCAATCGGTCCAAGTCGGGGCTGTCGTGTGTCCGATAGACAAAGGTGTCTGTACCGTTGTGTTTCCGGTAGATAAACTCAGCCACGTATTTGTTGGCCAGGAGCATGAATTCCTCGATCAGCTTGTGGATGTCTTTTCGTTCTTTGACAAAAAGGCCCAGCGGTTTACCTGCTTCGTCCAGTTTGAATTTGACTTCGACGGTTTCGAAGTTTACCGCCCCGTGGTCAAAGCGTTTCTTGCGGATTTTTTTCGCAAGCTCATTGAGCAAGGTCAGTTCCTGAAAGTGGTCTCCGGACTGGGTGTCTATGCATTCCTGCGCTTCCTCATAGGCATACCTGCGATCGGAATGGATGACGGTCCGCCCGATCCAATGCTTCAGCACCTGTCCGCTTCGGTCCATCTCAAAGACACAGGCAAAGGTCAGCTTGTCCTCTTTTGGCCTTAGCGAGCAAAGCCCGTTGCTCAGCCGCTCGGGGAGCATCGGGATGGTGCGGTCTACCAAATAGACGGAAGTCGCCCGATTAAAAGCTTCTTTTTCCAGCGCGGTCTTCGGCTTCACGTAGTGTGTCACATCAGCGATGTGGACACCGATTTCCAGATTGCCGTTTTCCAGCTCCCGGTAGGAAATCGCATCGTCAAAATCCTTTGCATCCACCGGATCAATGGTGAATGTCAGCACATCACGAAAGTCCCTGCGGGCTTTGATTTCTTTGGAAGTGATCTTGTCCGGGATCTCGTTGGCCTCTGCATCGGGTTCCTGTGGATATTCGAAGGGAAGCCCAAATTCGGCCATGATGGAGTGGATTTCCACTTCATGCAGACCGGCTTTTCCCAACACCCGAATTACTTTTCCGGTTGGGTTTTTGTCGTCTTCCCTCCATTCGGTGAGTTTCACGATGACTTTTTCGTTGTGCTCAGCTCCCATCAGTTCGCCCCGATGGACGAAGATGTCTTTGTGCATCTTTTTGAAATCCGGCACCACAAAAGCGAATCGAGGCGAGATCTCTACCCGGCCTACAAATTCATCCCGGTTTCTCTCGATGACTTCCAGTACTCGGCCTTCGGTTCTGCCGGTTTTTCCTTTGAGGGGCAAAACCATCACCCGGACTTTGTCTCCGTCCAAGGCCTGCTTGAGGTCGGCTTCTTTGACCAGGATGTCTCCTCCAGTCGCATTGGGGTCGTCCTGGACGATAAATGCAAACCGCGGGTTTACATAGTCCACTGTGCCGGTGATGAAGGCCGGATCTCTGGTAGAGCTGAAATAGTTCCTCGGATTTCGGGAGATGGCACCCGACTCCACCAATTGATGGAGGACAGGATCTACGCCTCCTTTGCTGAGGGAGTCGCGGATTTCCAGTCGTTTGGTGATTTGCTTGGAGTTGAATTCTTCTCCGAAGTGCGCATCCAAAAATTGGAGGATACGCCTTGCCAGATTGGCTGCGTCATTGGAGGGGTCTCCTTTTTTATGTGGTGTTTTTTTTCTGTCTGGTTTTCTTCCCATGATTTGGGTGGCTTTTTTCTAAGGTAAAAAGATTTGGATGCCCTGGACATTAATCTTTGTGATCTTTTTTTGATTCTTCCGGCTGGTTGACTTCGATGGTGAGTTCGTCCAACTGGGGATGCATCGCCAGGAAGATGCGGGCGGTTACTTCCACGTCCCGAAGGCAATACTTTTTGATTTTTTCCAGGTCGTTTTCAAGATAAAATGTGGCATTGACCTGACTGCCATCGATCCCGTCTTTGGAAGTGGGGATCCCAAAAACCGCCGCCAACAACTCCAGGCGGGTGTAGTGCTTATAGTCACCAAACTTCCACAGCTCCATGGTGTCCAAGTGACGGACTTCCCAGGGTTTTTTGCCTGAAATCTGAAGCGGCTCTGGCAGGGCAACTCCCTGGATCAGCATGCGCCGACAGAGGTAGGGAAAGTCAAACTCTTTGCCGTTGTGCGCGCAGAGTATCCACCTTTTCTTGCCCAGTAAATCCCTTAATGCCAAAAGAAGTTCCCGCTCGTCAGGATCCGAAAAGATCTTTGACCTAAAAATGAGCTTTTTGTCCTTCTTTTTACTCTGAAAAAAGCCCACTCCGACGCAGATCACCCGGCCGAATTCTGCATGGATCCCCGCCCGGTCAAAGAAAAGCGAACCGGGAGCTTCATCGGAATCTTCCGTCCGGATCAGGCGTTCCTTTTTGATCCATTCTTCCTGTAGCCTGGGGTCTAGCTCCCCAAACTTCTCGGCAAGGGACGCAGTCTCGATGTCCAAAAACAGGATGTCTCCCAATTGATCAAAAAAGTCTGCCATAAGGTCAAATTTAACTGTGAAGAACCCCCTCCAGGCCGATTTCGGGAATCAAACTGAGGTGGCTTGGGTCAAAACTGCCGGGAGTAAAGATAAACTTTTTGTCAAAAATCTGGTCCAGGATGTAATAGCTCACCCAGAATTCGTTGGTCAGTGCGAACACACCGGGGTCGATCGGCTCTACCTTGGCGACGGACTGGGCGCCCAATTCCCGGATCAGGTGGCGGAGTGTCGAGGTCTGGCGCTTTTCCCCTTCCAGTATCCCATAGCCTTTGGAGGTGACCATGACGGTGCTCAGCCCGATGAGGTTCAGATTGATGATATAGACCGCCCACTCGGTGCCGGTGGGAGTTTCGGTTTTGGCGATGGCAAGTTTCACCCCTGTCACGGGAGCGAAGTCAATGTCTTTTTTCATAAGCAATTGGGTCAGAAAGGCGGATAGTTACCATTGACAATTCCGCATGGGAGGACTGTGTCCCGGGTTGTCTTTTCTTCATGAATGTCCGTTTTTTACACCAGTGTTTAAAATTCACGAAATGGTTCGACAGGCTCACCAACCGAGCCCGACCACCAAAATATTGTTTTGAATGGGGAAGGGGAGGAAATGCGGCCTCGCCGCATTTCCTCCCCTTCCCCAGAGACCAAGAGCTTCCGGACACCGAGCTTGTCGAGGTGAGGTCACTGAGCACTTGTACTGAGCTTGTCGAAGTATGTCGAAGTGTAATCAAAATATAATTCGGTCACTGGTGTTACTGCGGACAATCACATTTCCTTTTCTGGTTTGTCAAGAATAGTCGTGTCCTAAACCAGTTCCATATCAAATAGCTCTGCCAGGTGTTTTTTTACACGGGTTTTTGCCTCGGCTTCGTCCACGGGCCTACCCAGCTCCAGATGGAGGGAGGTTACGGCCTTGTCATCAATGCCACAGGGGATGATATGGCTGAAGTAAGCCAGATCCACATTCAGGTTGAACGCGAATCCATGCATGGTCACCCAGCGGCTCGATTTCACGCCCATCGCACAGATTTTCCGCGGATTTTCCTGTTTGATAGGATCCAACCAAACTCCTGTCAATCCTTCGATCCTTCCTGCTTCGATGCCGTAGTCTGCCAAAGTCAAAATGATCGCTTCCTCCAAAAGCCTTAAATACCTGTGGATGTCCGTAAAGAAATTGTCAAGGTCCAAGATCGGATATCCGACCAATTGACCCGGCCCATGATAGGTGATGTCTCCACCCCTGTTGATCTTGTAAAAGCTGGCCAAGTGGCTTTCCAGACCGGATTCGTCCAAAAGCAGGTTTTCGGGCTTGCCGCTTTTCCCCAGTGTATAGACGTGCGGGTGCTCGACGAAAAGCAGGTAATTGGGCGTGGGGGATTGCTCGGTAGGGGCTAGACTCCTGCTTTTTATCTTCAGGGCGACGGTTTCGGCAAAAAGCGCTTCCTGATAATCCCAGGCCTGTCGATAATCCATTCGGCCCAGATCTCGGAATTCTACTCTTTTATTGATAATTTCATTCATCTTTTTTCCGCTTGGGAAACTGGGGTTTTAAAACAGCCTGACGTGCTGTGGAGTTCTTCGATTTTTCAAAATTACTCAATTTTAGGATGGCCGAGCACAATGAATCCGGCAGACTTGCGGAGCAACTGGCAGCCGACTGGCTGGTAAGCAAAGGGTACGAACTGATGGATTCAAACTACAGGCACGGTCATGCCGAGATCGACCTGGTGATGAAGCATAAGGGTTTGTTGGTTTTCGTGGAGGTGAAGTTCCGGTCAGGGACGGGTTTTGGCTACGCAGAAGAATTTGTGGATTCAACTAAGAAAAAGCTGTTGGTAAAGGCTGCGGATCAGTATATTTACGAAAAAGATTGGCACAGGGATATCCGGTTTGACATCGTCGGAGTCTATAAGAATCGGGCCGGCACGGTTAATTTCCGGCATTTTGAAGACGCTTTTTACTAAAACAAACAATACAAACACAAACTCAAACACATGAAAACGCTATTTCTCGGCTTGCTGCTGGCCTTTGTGACCACGGCCACCTACGCCCAAAAAGAAGAAAAGGACGGAAAAATCATCAAAGACGCAGAGGCTGCAAAGGCTGCTTTTCTGAAGGATGATCCAAGCATGGCAGACTTGTTCAGCTCCGCACATGGCTATATCATCTTGCCAAATGTGGGAAAGGGTGGGCTCGGAGTCGGCGGAGCAGCCGGCAACGGCACTGCCCATGAAGGCGGCGCGCTGGTCGGCTTTGCCAAAATGTCCCAGGTGACCATCGGGTTCCAGGCCGGAGGCCAGTCCTACAGTGAGGTGATTTTCTTTGAAACCAAAGAAGCCTTTGAGCGATTCAAGGAAAACAAGGTAGAAATGTCGGCGCAGGTTTCTGCTGTGGCAGCGGCTGCCGGTGCCTCTGCCAATGCCAAATATGTGGACGGTGTTGCGGTATTTACCCGCACCAAAGGCGGATTGATGTATGAAGCCTCGGTGGGCGGACAGCAATTCAAATTCCGCGCGAAGTAGTCAATTCTTGCGGTACACCAAGTTTCCGTCTTGATCCCATTCCGCCCGGATGTACGGGCGGAAATTTTTTGTATAGGGGTTTTCTTGATATTGAATCTCCCGCTTGCGGATTGCCTTGGTATTGTTGGTGTTCCAGTATTCCGTCCAGAGTCCCACTTTTTCCCCATATTGGTATTCCCCGGTGACGGCGATCTGCTGGTTGTCGTAGAAGTAGAAGTAGTTTCCCTCCTCCAGGCTGTATTGAATCGGGATGATCTCCTCGATGGATCGGGAAGTTTGGTCATAGTAGGAAATCCGTGACTCACGGGGCCAGCCTTCGGAGTAGTGGTTCTTGTCCTGGAGGACGTTTCGGTCGTCAAAAAGCATCCAGGTTTTGTGCTTGGTTCCGTAGTAAAACATCCCGCTCTCCACGACCGTTTCGTTGACGATCCGCTCATAGGGGCCATGGAGCAGGTAGCCGGATTCCTTGGAATACCCGGTGGTCTTGATGCTCCTTTCCTTTGTGTCAAACCAATACACATCCCGGATGTAGGGGTCGGGACTGCGCTCGGCGTCGGTATAGTTGAAGTATTCGTAATAACTCTGTCCGCGCAGCTCCCTGCGGGTGTAGCCGCGCTGGGTTTTGATGCCAAACCAGATGTTTTTCCGGGCTTTTTTCTTTTTTTCCTTTTTCGCCTCTTTTTCTTTTCCCTCATCAAAAAGCAACAAAGGGGCGACCGAGGGCAGAAGCGCGGAGTTGACCACACCGGTCGAATCCGGATCGGTGGTTTTCCCGGAATCATTTTTTTGGGCAAAAGTGAGTTTGCCCGAGACAAACATCACAATCAGAAAAACAAACAATCTCCTGTCCATGGAAAGAAAAACGGCAGAAATGGCGAACTATTTTCTTCAAAAATAACATTTC
>CAZGYC010000096.1:0-13849 GCA_964530015.1 uncultured Limnohabitans sp.
AAAATATGGAAATGAGACCAATTTCAAAATATAATATAGCTCGTCATTGGTAGGCGCCCCTGAGGGCAACGAAGCAGTCTCATAAATTGTAACCGGATTTCCCTTAGCGAATGCTCAGTATCACGGATTTGGAGACAGCAGGTGCCTGCACCAAATCCCCGGAGGGAATATCCGACCTGCGGGTTTCATAGGTCAATTCCACCAGGTACACCTCGTTTCGGATGTTTGCCGGCAGGGTCATTTCCACGGCTCTTTTTCCGGAGAAATACAGGGCGACGGTTTGCTGCTGCTCGGCCAGGACTTTTCCTTCGCTATCCTTGAGGGTGGCACTGACGCTTCCCAGGTAAGGGGAATTGCCGGTCACCTTAAATTCTGGGATCACCCGCAGTTTGCCTTCTTTTTCTTCCACAGCCACCTCTCCGAATTCCAAACCGGTACTGACCTCGCCCACTTTTTGAAAGGCAGCGATCACCTGGTCAAACTTGAAGTTCACCTGCGTGGATACCCCCTCGGTATTGGTCTGCTCCACATCGGGAGTTTGGGCATTGGAAGTCACTTTTACCCGGGTGAAGTAGGTGGCGGCAGGCAGACTGCGATCCGGGCGGACCTGCAGCCGTACGGTCTGCTGCTGCTGGGGAGCGAGGATAAAGGTCCTTGGAAATGCCCGGAGGCGGTCTCCCAGTCCGTACTGCTTCTCCATCAGACTGTCTCCATAGACCATGGTCAGATCCCCGGTTTCGTCATTGCCGGGATAGCCGAAGACAAAACCCACGCTGATCTCCTGGGGCGTATCCCCGGGATTGGTGATGAAGAGCGAGCCTATTCCGTTTTGGTCAATAAAAACCGTGGTGGGGGCAATGGAAACCTGCGCCACCAGATGCTGGACATATAGAAAACACCCCAAAAACAGGGGAATGAGTAGTGCCTTTTTCATAGACAAGGGTTAAAATATTCCGGTGAGAAAACCCCACCGGAATAAAGATAATTAATTGTAGGTAACTGTAAGGGTAAATGTGCCTGTGTAAAGGCCGCTTGCATCAACTGGGATCACTCCTCCTCCAACTTCTTCAAGAGTTCCGCCTACGAAGAAATGGTCGGTACCTATGACTGCATTAGTACCGCTGTTATTTATCACATAGATTCCACCATTAAGGATTTCAACTTCACCATCAGCAGCAGCGGTCAGTGCTGTTCTCCAAACAGATGGAGTGAAGTCCAAATCATCAGTGCCACCTTCATTTGACATTGTCACCAAATCGGCAAATGTTACCGAAACATTTGCCGTTGGTGTACCAGAAACAGTAAACTTACCCAAGCCCGCTGTTGCACCAACAGCAGTACTACTTCCAAAAGCAGAGGCGTCCAGTGTTGGTGTAGTACCAATTTGTACGTTACCGAAAGCAATATCAGCATCTTTGGTGATTGCAATGTCCGTCAAAATCGTTGCCGTAGAACTTGCATTTGCATTTGCTGTTGATACTACCTGCGCATTGGCAACATAGCCTAAGCCTAGTACCAAGCTTAGGGCAAGAAGGGATTTAAAGATTGTTTTCATTTTTTGTTTGTTTTAAATAAAAGAAATTTAACTAATAAACATTTTAAATAACCGGTTTTTTGCTCCGGATATCCTGGATATCCTCGGCGGGGATTACTTCCGTGATTTTTTCATAGGCATGTGCTTCATACTTTTTTTGAGTTTTCAATTGATTTTAGGGGTATTCTATTTTTACAGTTATTCCTCTTGCCACAGGCAGTCCCAGCCAGGCCTGATAGTGGGGGGGACGGAGATCGGCATTTCGAATTAGCTTGGGTGGATTGATCATCTGAAGTTCCTGGATTCCTTCCAGGAGTTGTTTGGCATTTTCATAACTGGCAGTTCCATCATTTAAAAAGAAAGCCTCCAATTGGGGCTCGATTTCCCCTTCTGGAAAGTCCAGATCCAACAGGAACCCCAGGTTTTCCTGGGCCAGGATTTCGATCCATACCAGTGCCTTGTCGTTTTCCCAGGTTTTCCCGCCCACAGGCTCCAATACCCGGGAAGGAAAGCTGACTCCTGCCGGAATTTCCAGCCTGAAACTGACAGCCTGGGCTCTGGCAAAGGCAGAAATCAGGCAAAGCCCGAGGATCAGGAGGATATGTCGGCATCGCTTAGTCATTGCTGGTGAAGTAAACATGGATCGTGATATCGCCCCGGTATTGGCCGGCAATGACCGGCCCAATCGGGCCTAAGTTTCCATAGACAAACAGCCAGGCAGTGGCCTTGGGCCGTACATAATTTCCCGATGCCGGAGTCGGCGGAGGTCCCGGTGCACCCGCATTTCGGCGGTTGACAGGGAACGTGACATTGAAGAATTCCGCTGGCAATTGCACGGCACCGCTTTTTGCGGTTGCTTCGTTACCGGCCAGCAGATTGTTGTAGGCAATGCCGATCTGGAATGGAATCGTTTTATCCTGCTCTGCTCCTGCACCATCCAGTATCAGGATCGGGGGAGCATTCACCTCCACGGTCAGGTCAAATCCTTCCGGCGCTTGGATCTGGAAGGCCACTGCCCACGCATCGCTCAGGTTAATGGAGACTCCGGGACTGTTGGCCGTAATGATGGTCTGTTTATAATTGAAATTCAGATCGGAACTTCCTGTTGAGGTAATAGTGATTTCATCGCTGCCGGTCCAGGTGCTGAAATTGATCCGTTGGGCAAAACTGTTTTCAGGACATAGCATGACCATCAGCAACCCAAGCAGGCTGAAAGTCTTTAGGCGATATGTGAAATCAATTTGCATCAGATGTATTCCATTTCGATGATAAATTCCGAGAGATACACACCCGGCGTTGCCTTGCTCAAATCCAGGTTTGCCCCCAGCCAGATATAGAAAACGCCATTCTCGCCCAGGCGGAAGTTGCCTTCGCCCACATCCAGGAGTGTGCTTTGAAACTGGGCGTCGATTTCTGCTCCACTGACCAGGTATTGAGCTAATACCTCACCTTCTTGTTCAGTCTGTTCCTTAAGGACTTCATTTTGCAAGAAAGTGATCCTGACTCTCGCCCCCGGATTTCCGTTGATGCGGAACATCCCCGCAAAACTGCTCGTGATGGGCGAGACATGGACCTGATTGTCCACCACCACCGGATTGATCAGGTCCAGGTTTCGGATGGTCAGCATCTGCAAGTTGTCAGTCACGGTGGCGGTGGCTCTGACTGACAGTTCGGCCTTACGGGTATCCCTGATTTCCTGGGCAAACAGGGGCCCACTCCCAATCAGGGACAAAAGAAACAGAAAAAGGGACAGCGTTTTTTGCATCAGTTTTTGATCAGTTTTTGGGTGAATTGTCCGGAGGGGGTAGACAGACGGATGACATACATGCCCTTAGGCAAATCAATGGCGGACGGAATCCAGTTGAGTTCGGTGATGCCCGCGGCATAGTCTGCGGCAGGGAAACTGCCCACGGCTTTCCCCATCATGTCATAGATGGCCACTTCGGCCCTTTCCCCAACCGGCAGGTAAAACCGGATCTTGGTTTCTTTCCAGAATGGATTGGGTACAGGCGAGAACAGTTTCGGCAAATCGGGCAGGTATTCGATGCGCTCATCCGGGAAGGCTCCGATATAGATGGTAAATGGCCGTTTGGGCTTGGATCCGGCGGAAATCCGTGCATGGACCAGACCTGGAGCCAATTCCTCTTCTTCGCCCACTTCATAGGGAGTCTGGAAGACCACTGCCTGGGGCACTTGGAGTCCTTCCCAAGTTTTGCGGGCATTGGATGCGGGAGCCTTTGGTGCTTCGAAGCCGAAGGCATAGGCACTTTCTTTCCGCATGTCGATTGCCTTTTGGTGGATATGGTCCATCAGGACAATCTCCACCGTGGCAGGCCATCCGGAGGGGATTTTCCAGTCCATCAGGTAGTTGCCTTTGATCGGCTCCCCTTTTTTGGACGCGGCGAGATGGAGCGGGATCGCCCGGCCTTCGGTGCCAAGCTCAGGCTGATGGTTGATCACCAAGGGGCTTTGGGTTCGGAGTGAACCAAAGGAGTACAGCAAAAGCCAGTCTTCTGCCAAAGATTCAAGCTGATAGGCGTCTTTTGGATCTGCGCCAAGTTTGCCTTCCGGCCCAAAGGTGATAAAGGACCGGGCTTCCAATCCCTCTCCGGCCACGTTCAGCTCCAGCGTAGGCGGGGAGTTGTCGAGTTTTCTGCCCAGGAAATCCGTGTTGACCAAAGATTTGGCGCCGTTTCCGGACAAGGCCAATGCCGGGTTCGCATCATTGGCTTTTACCCAGAAAGCCTGATAGGGAGCGATTCTGCCGCTTCCCAAGTCTCCGGTGGTTCCATTCCAGGTGCGGAATGCCCCGGAAGCCGGATCCCATACATAGATGGATGAGTCCATATTGGTTTTGGTCCAGCCGCTTCCTGCGTGGAAATCCAGGACACTGGCGGTCGGATTGGCCAGTAGGTTGAAGCCTTCATCGGCTTGGTTGACCTCGATCAGCGTGTCTTCTTGGGCGACCAGATTGGTGTCCCGGGCGGTGAAGGTGACTCCGAAACCAAAGATCCCCGAAGCGAGGTTGACCTCGGTGCCTGTGATGCTGATGGTCTTGGGCAGTACGTCGGTGTAGTTGCCTCCTCCGGGTTTGGTGTCTCCATCGAATAGGTAGAAGTAATGTCCCCTGCCAGCCGGTACCGTATCGCTGAGGTTTCTGGGCTGCCTCCAGCCCTGGAGGGTGGTTCCCTTGTCCATTTCATCCCACCAGAGGAGGTTGGGCTGCAGGCTTGGATTGGCCGATCCCGGGAAGCCTTGCGTTTCAAAGGTGTTTAACAGGGTAGAATAGGTACTGTCAACCGGAGTACCCATCATTCTCCAACCTTTTGCTCCGGTGAAAAGCTGCCTCACTTCCAGGCTTGGATTGGAGGTGCCTCGGTTGACATAGATCGAACCGGGTTCCAAGATCAGTTTCCCGCTGTCGGTGGTCACCGAGCCCGTGGCGGAGATTTCCATGGTTTTGCCCGTATTCAGGGTCAGGGTATTGGCTCCGCTGAGGATCACTGCCGTGGATACCGGCGTGATGTTTTCACTTACCGTCAGCGTGGCATTGAGGGTCTTGGTGCCGGTACCGGTGAAGGAGATATTCGCAAAACTGCCTGCTCCTATGGCGGCGGCAGGCGTCCCGGTGAAATCCACCAGACTGGTAGCCGCCGGGGTAAAGCTGCCGGAATTGGCCCAATCCCCGTGTACGGACAGGGTATAATTATCCGTGATCCCCAGACTAGCCCCGGTTTGGATGATGATGTTTTTGGCTACCGCTCCTATGTCATCGATGACCGGCTGATCGGGTGCTGAGGATACGATCAGCACGTCGGTGGTAGCCGTGGGGACACCCCCGCACCAATTGGCCGGATCAAACCAATCGGAACTTACTGTTCCTAGCCAGAACCCAGAGACACACGAACCAGTCGCTACATTGAGGATTCCGATATCGGTCGTCCCAAAATAGGGAGTAAACTTAAATGTTGCGGAGGAGGCACTACTTCCGAAGCTGCCGAGTGGTTGTGCAATTCCTCCTAAAATCAGACTATTGGCAGAATGGTTTACGGTACCCAGTCTGGCCAGTGCCGTTCCGCTGATTCTCATTTCCTGATTGACGGTGGTGGAGGCCGTAAAAGTTTTATCTCCTGAGCCCGCCAACTGCAATTGGTGGTAGGTCACTCCCGCCAGGCTTTGTGGGCCGGTTTGATCGAAGATCATGGTGCTCGTTCCGGCATTAAATGTCCCCGAATTGGTGAAGTCGCCTCTGACAGTGATGGCGACAGCTCCGACAGAAAAGCTGCATCCACTGCCAATTTCAAGATTTTCTCCAATAAACAGTGTTGGACCGAGATATAGCGGATTGATTGCCGAGGCCGAAATTGATCCGCTCAGCACTAGGTTTCCGGAAATAAATGCCGTGCCGGTTTGCATGGTTTTGGCACCGGTACCGGATAAGAATAGGTTACAATAATTAGACTGGTTGATGGTCTGGGCGCCACCATCGTAGGTGACTGTATTGGGACAATTGGTCGAGGCATCGAGGTTACCAATCCAGGAATTCCCACTGATGTACAGGAAGGAGTTACTTCCCTGCGTCAGCGATCCGTTTCCATACAGATCAATGATAACACGCATTGTACCGGTGTTGGTGTAGGTGCCGTTGAAGAATACAGTAGGAAAGACAGAAGAGCTGCTTCCTCCTATTGTTTTGTCGGTACCTATGAAGGTAAAGACTGAGGTATTGGCCGTGAAGGTTCCATTGTTTGTCCAGTTTCCCCCAATGTTATGGTAGAAGGTTTGGTTTCCTCCATCAAAGTTGCCTGTGATGAGCACGTCTCCGTTTATGGTTAGGTAGCCATTGGTAGATTTGGTACCGGTCCCACTGATTGTGACATTGGAGAAGGTTTCTGAATAAGAAGTGTTAGCGATAGTTGCGTCAGAGGTGCCGGTGAAATCGACCGTGCTGTTTGGTCCGGGGGTGAAGCTTCCATCTCTAGACCAATTTCCATGTACGGAAAGAGTATTGGAGCCCAAAATCGTCAGATTAGCTCCCCCTTGAATCGAAATGTTTCTGGTTATCGCCCCATTTGCATTTATGATTGGTTGATTTGGTGCAGAGGGGAGGATAACCACATCGGTGGAGGCATTCGGAATTCCTCCGCACCAGTTGGCCGGATCAAACCAATCCGAACTTACTGTTCCTTGCCAATATCCCGCAGTACATAAACCAACTACTACATTGAGGATTCCTGTATCGGTTGTGCCAAAATACTGGGGGAGCTTGTATTCTGCCACCGAAGCGGTAGATCCATAGCTGGAATCAGGTTGCCCTTGGTTCTGGAGTATCAAATTTTGAGCAGTGTGGGTTACCCCATTGCCTAATCTGGCAACTGCTGTACCATCAATTAAGAATGTTCCGGTAATGGTGACTTGTCCGGAGAATGTTTTTTCCCCACTTCCCTGTAGTGCCAAGATATCAAATTCAATCACCGGGATGCTTTGAGTGCCTGTTCCGGAGAAAATCACTCTGGTACCGGAGGCGGTAATCGTTCCTCCTGAAGCTTTGGTAAAGTCTCCGGATGCCAGTTCGATTTCACCACCTCCGGAAACTGGGTCAAGAGTAGTAGTCCCGGAGGTATTGAGTACCCGGAGGGTGTTGTAATTTCCATACACCACTCGCTGACCACCCGCCGTAGCTGTGTAGTTTACCTCAAAGGACCAATCAATGCCTCGTGGGAGTGGAGGATTTGAAAGGTTTGCTGTTTTGAGCAGGCCTGTTCCTGAGGTTGTCAGGTTGCTATTGGTCAGTGTGAAAGTGACCAGATCGAAGCTTCTGGCAGCAGGGATATTCAATTCACCGGAATGGGTAATGTTTGCTGTTGCAGTGAGTTCTTCGGAGGCATCCAAATCCACTGTGATATTTTGAAGTCCAGAACCGGTCGTTTCTGCACCGGTGGTTTTAGAATTTCCCTCATAGATCAAATCATAGAACCCGGTGCTTTGGATCGTTCCTGTAAAAGCAGTAGTCGCTCCTGTATTACCGGCACGAATCAAGGTTGAATTTGTATCCATGGTCAAATAGGTGCCTGAAACCAAAGTCCCCGAGGATAGCAAGAGTCGATTGATTACTGTCAAATTGGAATTGAGAGTCAGAGTTTCAGCTGAGGCCTTGGTCAGGGACATTTGGAAAATGCTGGTGTTTTCTGATCCTCCCAAAGTTTGGTTACCAATTCCTTTGAAATTGACTTGACCAAAACCCGGATTAAAGGACCCATTGTTGGTCCAGTTTCCATACACCTCCATCAAACCAATGTCTAAGAAATCTAAAGAGGCTCCATTCTCTATAGTGATGTTCCGAACCACTGCTCCGGCAATTCCAATAATTGGCATATTTGGAGTCAAGGCAGGGATTGTCACGTCGGTGGTAGAAGTAGGGACTCCATTACACCAGTTGGCAGGGTTGTTCCAATCGTTATCTGCATAACCCAGCCAAAGTCCCGGGGTACAATTGCTCCCTGCCACTGTTAGAATTCCTGAATCAAGTGTGCCAAATACGGTTGGGATTTTAAACACCGCCGCAGAAGTTGTACTTCCATAAGTCCCTGAAGGCTGGCTTTGTACATCAAAATTAAGTAGGGCAGCAGTGTGATTGACTGAGCCCAACCTTGCAATAGCCGGATTCAAAATGGTCAGGGTTCCGGAAGTGCTTGAGGCACCTGCGAAGGTTTTATTTCCACTTCCTGCCAATATCAAATTGTTGAATGCCAGGGCTGGAACGCTTTGATCTCCTGTGTCGCTAAATCTCACGGTAGATCCTGTGGCCACAATTGTCCCGGAAGCAATAAAATCGCCCGAAAGAATCACGATCTCTCCGCCATCACTTAGTGGTGCCAAAGTCGTGGTTCCGGAGGTATGGGTGACAGAGAGCCCATTATAGGTGCCGTACACTACCTTTTGTCCGCCTGTGGGGTTGGAATAGGCAACTTGAAATGAAAAATACTTTCCGGCTGGCAGGGGACTTGGCCCGATTTGCTGGGTGGTCAATATCCCTTTGCCTAAAGTGAGCAAGGTAGGATTGACCAAAGCAAAGCCACCCATTGCCAGCGTATTATCGGTTTGGATAGATAGCAGTCCACTATGGGTAATAGTGGCTGTTGCGGTAAGTGTATTGCCTGGATTCAGATCTATGGTGATATTTCGAAGTCCAAGTCCACTAAGTTCTGCCCCGGCGTTCTTTGAATCTCTCAAATAGATCACATCGTAGGCATTGGTACCTTGTAATACTCCTGTGAATGAGGTAGGAGTAAGGGCCGTTCCTTGACGCACAATACGGGAGTTTACCCCCATAGTCAAATTGGAGCCCGCAGCCATCGTACCATGGGTTAGGGTAAGGGAATTCTTGATTTCCGTAGCACCTGTGAGGGTAACGATGCCGCCGTCGATGATGGAGATATTGTTGAAGCTGGATGCACCAATAATAGATGAAGGGCCGGCTCCAAATTCAAGTGTACTTTCTTCCGCTAAGAAAAATCCCAAATTGGAGAAATCTCCGACTATGCTATGAGTGAATGCACCTGCCGCAAAATTTCCACCCACAGGGATACTCAAATTTCCTGTAAGGGTATGAGGGCCTGAAGCAGTTTTGAAGCCAGTGCCTGAATAAGTGACATTGTGAAAATTGCTGGCTCCCATCAGGGCGTTGTAGTCCGGGCCATCTCCGACAAAATCCACTGTCGAGGTGCCAGGCACAAAAGTTCCGTCCTTGTTCCAGAAGCCACCTACACTCAATGTGAATGCACCGGATATCGTCAGGGTAGCTCCTGTGCCGATTTCTAAATTCTTTGTAATTGCTCCATTTGCGCCGATGATAGGCTGATTGGGAGCTGTGGACGGGATAAATACGTCTGTTGTTAGGGTAGGCACTCCTCCGCACCAATTGACCGGATCAAACCAATCTGTAGAAACTGTCCCAAGCCATTCTCCTGTGACACAGGGGGAGGCTATAAAGATGACACCTGTTCCGGTCGTGCCAAAGTACTGATCGAGTTTGTATGTGGCAGGCGAGGCCGTGCTTCCGTAGGTTCCGGGAATTTGCAAAACACCGTTTAGCGAAAGTGTTTCCACTGCCCGGTTGACATCCCCCAGCTCGGCCACAGCGGTACCTGCTATGGACAGGGTGCCGGAAATCGTGGTTCCTGTTGCGAACGTTTTGTCTCCTGTTCCAGCCAAGGTGACATTGGCAAATGCGATTCCCGGAAGGTTTTGCGCAGCATTAGCTTCAAACACCACCGTGGATCCATTGGTCGTATAGGTTTGGGTGCCTGAGACGGTAAACTGGCCAGAAGTGATCCTGATAAGTCCTTCGTTGGATTGAGCCAAATCAATAGTGCCTGTCGTACCTGCTAAATCAAGTCCATTGTAACTTCCAAAAACGACTTTGCCAAAACTATTGTACCGCACCGGAAAAGTCCAGGTGATTCCAGAAGGGATAGGATCGAGTGAAGTGTTGCTTGTAATCAAAAGGCCGGTACCAGCGGTAGTCAAGCCAGGTGTGCTAGGTGAACTTAGAGCAAAGGTGGTCATGTCCAGGGAATTGCTGGCCGATATGGTCAGGAGATTGGAAAGCCTGATTCCAGCTCCGGCAGTCAGAATAGTACTAGGGCTCATGGCGAGAGTAATATCCTGCAAACCCTCCCCAGACAATTCGGCAGCGGTGGTTTTTGAAGGCCCTTCGTACCTGACATCATAGCTATTGCTTCCCTGGATCATTCCTGTCACCCCGCTTGCCAATGTTCCGTTTCGGATAAATTGTGAATTGGGCCCCATGGTCAGGTAAATATCAAAGGCTAGGATGCCTTCGGTAACAGTCAGGGTATTATTCAGGAGCGTGGGAGTCAATATGCTCACCCCCGCGGGGTTATTGGTGATTAGGTTGTGAAATGTTACAATGGGCTCCGTAGCGGTGATTGTCTGCGCAGTGGTACCAATCATGGAGATCGTACTTGTTCCTTGGGTATAAGGTCCGTTTTGAACCCAATTGCCTTGTATGGAATGAGAAAAACTGCCGCCAGTCAGATTGTTGGTAATGGTCAGATTTCCAGTAGTACTCAGGTTTCCGACGGCAGTTTTTGTCCCTGCCCCGCTAAAAATCACCTGGTTGAAATTGCTCGCTCCGATCGCTCCGGGGCTTGGGCCATTGAAGTCAACCGTTGAGCCGGCTGCGTCAAAAGTTCCTGAATTAGCCCAGTTACCTCCCACGGTGTGGGTGAAAGCCCCTGCCGTAAAGTTGCCGGTGATAGCTACATTTCCGGTCACCAATAAGGGCCCGCTCGCCGTTTTGATTCCCGAACCTGTAAAACCCACGTGGTTGAAGTTGGAGGTTCCGATCGTGGCCGGCCCGGTTCCTACAAATTGGATCGTCGAACCTGCGGCATTGAATGTGCCCGCCCGGGTCCAGTCGCCAGATACTTGGTAGGTAAAAGCTCCCGGGGTGAAGCTGCTCCCCAAATTGATCAGGACATTTCCTCCCACCGAGAATCCAGCCACTCCAACAGCGGCGGCAATGCCTGAGGTGGTGAAGTTTCCGCAGATGGATGAGGTGCCTGGGGAAAAAGTCTTGGTGCCTGTGCCGCTGAGGGTCAAGATGCCATAGTTTTGGCCGGCAATGGCCTGATTCAAAGTCCCATCGTACTCCACAATACTGGTGCAGGGAATGGAGTAGGCAGCGTAATTGGCAGGGAAATTGGAAGCTCCGCCCACGGTCAACTTTGATCCTGCGCCAAGGCTGAAGGCACCGCCGGCTGCGGATCGGGACAGGGTGTATATCCCTAGATTTAGATTGCCCTCATTGACCAGCAAATCCCCGCCTACAGTCACATTCCGCTCCCATAAAACCGTATTGTTATTAAAGGTTCCTGTGTTTTCGATGCGGATGGTATTGGACGAAGTCGGGAATAGGGGATTGCTATATTGATTGGTGGTGCCGTTAAAGACGTAATTGGCTCCGGCATTGAAGGTGCGGGCACCGGAGGTTCTCACCTGACCTGAGGCTCCAGCGGTGGCAATTCCGTCAGTAGCCCTGATTCCCAGAGTCGCCCCAGAAGATAGGGTGAAGGTGCCATCGCCGGAAAGAAGAGTGGATTCCTGGGCCATTTGAAGGAAGGCTCCGGTATTTACCGTCCAATTAATGGTGTTGGAAACCGTCCCTCCGGAGGAGAAAATCTGGGGATTGCCGGCACCGTTGAAAACTATATCAGATGAACCCAAGATCCCTGATCCTGCTATGGTTCCTCCACTATGCGTGAGGTTGCCTGCAAGGTTGAGCGTACCTCCTGTAAATATTCCCTGTTGGATCGCTAAGGTGCCTCCGCTGATCTCCACATCTCCCAGGACCGACATAGTCCTGTTGAGCAAAAAACCATTGGCAATGGTGAAATTTCCACTGATCAGATTAAAGTTTCCCGATATGGTGAAGGCATTCCGGGATTGTTGAAATGATCCACCCGAACCATTTTCAACAGTCAGATTCCCCGCGATACTGATGGGGTCAAAGGAATTGTTGACGGATAACGATGGATTGTTCAGGATTACGTTTCCAAAGGCTTGGTTGTATCCGTTGGTCGCATTGTTGCCGGTTCCCGTCACTCTCAGGGTGGAGGTAGGATGCCAGGTCGCCACGGGGATGTTGGTTCCGTTTCTTGCGTGGTGGTATTCCGAATTGGGACCAAAGGTGAGCTCCCCGGGATTGATGTTGACAAAATCCCCAAGGAGGTTGGTGAGTTTCCCGTTCACTAGAACGCTGGTGCCGTTGGCGTCGATATTCAAATTCCCCGCAGTATTTAATATCAACTCCCCGTTGATCAACCCGGTTGAATTAGTGGCAAATGATATCCTGAACCGGTTGGAGGTCGTGATCAGGGTCAAACTTGAGCCCGAGTCCACTTGTAAATCATACCCGTCAATATTGCCGATGGTGAAGTTATGGTCGTTTGTGGCAGTGGATAAGGTGATGTGACTGTTGTTGGTGATGAGGAGTCTTCCGATGGTCTGGTTTGGAACGCCGACCACCGTTAAGGTCGCGCCTGAATTGAACTGGATGATGTCATTGTTTTGGGGGTCAGTCCGGGTTGGGGTCCAGTTTGCTGCCGTTGTCCAATTCCCGTTGTTGGGTCCGTTTCAGGTGTAGGTGGTTTGGCCCCAGGCGAGCCCACTCCCAAACACAAACAGCCAGACAAGCAGGAGGCGCCTGACTTTCAGGAGGTATGGGTATGAGGGCGAACTTTTAAGCATTTAAGGTGTTGTCGGCTGCTCAAATCCAGAGTTTATAGGAATAAGGAAATTAAGAGCAATAATAGGAAATGAAATGCAATTTAATGTAAATAAAATCCATTTATTCGACCAGATATTTGAAGTCGGGCACTTAAGCTTCAGGTTGTGGCCACGAAAAACACAACACCTTGAAAATCAATTTTTTGGCTGTATGTGGTATTCGGAAAAGTGGTGGACAAAACGCGAAGCAGGGTAAAAATCTTTTCTGATCCAGAGTAAACAACGGTCTAAATGCTGTTTTGTAGCAGTCAGTCAAGAGCTGTTTTTATTTGTCCGAGTTCGTTTCCCATTACTGCCAAGTGGCAGGATTCGACCGGCTGATAGTTGACGGTGTTTTTTGTCAAAGAACGAGTAATCAATCAGTCCTGCGATCAGGTTGGGGATGAAACCGTCAAAGAGCCTGTGTCGGACATGTTCCACCGGGCAGATCATCTTAAGTTTGCCGTTGGTTGGTTCCGTGACAGGGCGTTTGCGTGGGAGTATCTTGTCCCTGAGTTCGAGGAGCAGGTTTTTCATGTGTTTATAGTTGTTTTTCAATGGCGATCCCGATAGCGCACGACACCTGATACCTGTCATACCACCCCACATCAAACATCGGACATCCGGCAAAACCGGTTTTGCCCCCGTTTGCAAGGCCGGAGTTCCTGATTTTTTGGACAGAGGATGGAGGGATCCCTCCCGACAGAATCCGGCTGGTGAAATGCCAGGGAAATCGCTTTTGGATTCCTTCGGTTAAAAGGACACGATGGGCGGGCAATTCAGGTGTGTCCATCCGCCCGAAAAAATGCCACAGGGAAAAAGAAGTCTTTGGCTTCGAAACAGCAGGCGTCGGAAGAACTCCAACCGGAAGCTTCGCCAATCAGCGTTTTTTTGGAATGGCCGCAGATGCACAGATTCTGCGATTGAGAGCCGGGGATCAGGCGGTTCTGCTGATTCAAATCAGGCCTGCCGTTTCATGTGTTTATAATTTGATTTTCAATGGCCATCCCGATAATCATCGGG
>CAZGYC010000097.1:0-13769 GCA_964530015.1 uncultured Limnohabitans sp.
AAATATAAAAAAACAAAAAATAAACTAGCACCATTAAAATGAAAAATACGAAAAATTCAACCAAAATTAACTTCATATATAATATATTGAACCCTATTAAAAGCTAATAAACTATCAGCAGAATAATAAATAGCTAATAAAGTACCAGTAATAATTTGAAAAAATAATACCATACCTAACATACTACCAAAATTTCAATTTAAACTTAAACTTTTACTTCTAGGTAAAGAAATTAATAAAGAATTTACAAATATAAATAATTGTTTTAACATCTTTAAAATTCTTAACTGCTTCAAAGTTATATTTTATATAAACTAAAAAGATAAATTAAAGATGTAAATAATCTTTTTGTACCAAAAACAAATATTCTTTATAAAATAATTTACATAAACAAAATGATAATCTTTTTGAACCGTAATCAAACATAGTAATATCTATTTTTCATTTTATTAAATAAAATTAGAAAAATAATTTTTTAAAACAATATTAATTAAATGTTAAAAAACATTTTTAAAATAAATTAATATATATATATATATATAAATCTTTATTTATTTTATTATATATTAAAACTATTATAAAATAATATATTTATAAAATAAAAATAATTATATTTTGTTTTCTTTTATTATATATATAATATATAATAAAATATATATAATATATATATATATATATATATATATATATAATATATATACATATATATACAAAACTATCATATCAGAACGAACTTTATCTTATCAAGATAATATAATATAATTTTTACTAAAATGATAAAAAAAAACTATTAAACACAAAAAATAAACAAAAAAATATAAATTTATATAAGAATTTTTAAAAATTGATGTAGAAATTATATTTTGTATTATCAATCAATAAATAAAAGAAATAGAAGAAAGAAATATTAAAAATAATATAAAAAATACAAAAAAATCAAAAATTAAAAAACCTAAATAAAGCATAAAAATTTTAACAAAAAATACTACACCTATAGGAATATTTAAAAAAATCAAAACTGTTTCTAAATTCAAAAAAGAAAAATTATTTACATTTATAAAAATAATAAAAAAAATTATATTAATAAAATAAAATAAAACAATAAATATAAAACCAAAAACCCCAAATAATAAACCTAGTAAAATTCAATTAAAAGATTCTGTAGAAGATAGTACAATTATTAATTTAAAATTTTTTATATTATAAATTTGCAAATAACAAAACAATAAACCAATAAAAACCATAAACAAAAACATATAATGAAACAATAATAATAAAACAGGAATAAAAGGTAATTTTTGAAATGTTAAAAATCATATTAATATATAATTATCCAAACTATAAACCACTGAAAAAATTCAAAAATGAAAAGGTGCTACCCCTACTTTTATTATTAAAACCAAAAGTTGTAAAAATATACCACTAAAAACCAAAAATAATAAACCCAAAATTTCTTGAATAATAAAATAATTTACTATACTAACATATTTTATATAATGTTTACCCAAAAATATATAAATTAAAGTTATTAATAAAAAAATCCTTCATCAATAAATTACGTTTCTCACATAAATATTAAATAAAAAAAAAATTAATATAAAAAATATTAAAAATAAATAAAAAAACAAAAGGAAAAATCCATAACAGATTTAGAAGACCTGTATAATTTTGTTAATCAAACTTTATCTTTTGCACTTAAAACAAATGCACTTCTTATGCTATATTGACTTAAAAATAAGTTGTTTTTATCTTTAGATTAAAAATCTAAAACTTTAAAAATTAAGATATCAACTCAAAAATAATTTTTTATTCACTTAAATATAAAAAAATTAAACGAGAAAAAATATAACTTTGAATAAAAAAAACAAAACATTCCATTATAATAGCCAATAAAGTAATTCAAATATAAACATCCCCAATCATTAATTCTAAAGCTTGATATAATATCATACTAATTAAATGACCAACTATAATATTAACTGTTAAACGCACAGTTAAAGCAACAGGACGAGAGAATTCTCTAACTAATTCAACTGCTAATATACTTAAAGTTTTTAAAAACGAATCACCAGCTTTTCTTATATAAATAGAAAATTTTTCACTAGAAATAAAAACTAAAAAAGCTCTTATTCAAGCTAACATAGCATAAGTGAAAGTAAATTCTACTATACCACAAGGACAAAATGAATAACAAAAGTAACCCCCAAAACAACAAGTTAATAAAACTAAAAAAATAAAAACAGAAACAAAAGATCTTAAAGGTAAATTTTTATTATAACTAAAAACATCAATTAAACTAAATAAAAATTTTTTAGCTAATGTATTTAATAATCCATTTTTTATATAAAAAATAAATTGTAAAACAAAAATAAATATAAAAATATCCAAAAAATAAACATTATTAATTAATTAATATCTAATTATTACATAATAGAAAAAAAATAAAAAAAAAGAATAATAGAAATAGGTAACAATTTAAATCAAAAAAAACTTATTAAAAAATCATAACGATAACGAGGATAAGAACTTCGAATAAAAATAAGAAGACTAAAAATAAAAAAAATAAACAATAAACTAAAATCAAAAAACAAACAAGAGAATAAACAACTAAAAAAAATCATACAACCATATTCCCTTAAAAAAAGTAAAACAAAAGCAACACTAGAATATTCGACGTTAAAACCTCTTACCAATTCACTTTCACCTTCTGCAAAATCAAAAGGCGCACGATTTAATTCAGCTAATAATATTAAAAGAAAAAAAATAAACAAAAAAATAAGACTTATATTAATAAAAACATCAAATTTTAATTTATTAATAAAGTTTAAAATACAAAAAAGATAAATAGAAAAAACAATTTCAAAAGAAACACTTTGATTTCTAGCACGAATAGCACCAATAATAGAATATTTAGATTTTCTAACAACACCACTAATAAGAGTTCCATAAACAGAAAATCCTACTAAACACAAAAAAAACATTAAAGAGAATTCAAAAGTTAAAAAAAAATAAAAATAAGGTAGAACAAATCATTCCATTAATATTAAAATAAAAGAAACTCCAGGAACAAATAAAAAAAGAAAAAAAGAAGAAAAAACTAAAACAATTTGTTCTTTTTTTAACAATTTAACACCATCTATAAAAGCTTGTACAACACCTATAAAACTAACTTTAGTAGGACCTAAACGATTTTGACTAATACCCAACAAATGACGCTCATATAAAGTAATAAAAGCAATAGCTTGTAAAATACAAACTAATATAATCAATACTAAAATAAAATTTCATAAAATTAAAAGTAAATTCTTTAGTTTTACAAACTAATATTTTTTAAAATAAAATAAACTTTTATAAAACTATGAGAAAAATTCTCAATTTATGTTTTCAAAACATAAAAATAATAGTTTATTTAAATCTTCTAGAGACAGGTTCCCCTAACTCTACTTTACTACAACTTACTCCCCTTTAGGCAATTGATGGATGATTTGTACCATTTTTTGATAAACTTCAAAATAACATAAAAATATTTTTACTGTCTTTTACATTTTCATACAAAAAACTATTAATATAATCCACATTATAAAATATTGTAGGTCAAAATTTAAACTTCTTCATAAACTAGGTATTTATCTATTTTTATAATAAAAAAATTTTAATTAAATTTCTCAAAAATTAAATAAACGATCATACATAAATCAAAAGAAAAAGCTGTTAATGAGGGTTCTCAATTATATTTCAACCTCCAAAGATAATTAAAAAATCTGCCAATATTTTTTCAGTTTAAATTTTACTTTAATACTGCACTTTTAAATTTTTTATACTTGGGTACTAATCCAATTTTAAAAAAAAATCTTATTATTTAGTATATATTTTAAAATAATTTTTAAATTTTACCTAAAAAACAAAATTTAAATAAAAAAAAAAACTAAATAAAAAACAATTTGAGTACAATTTTCTTCAGTGTAGCCGATTATTCTGGAACAAAAGTTCTACAAAAGATTTATTACCGAGATAATTTTCTATTGTCTACTTAATGAATTAAAATTAAATAACATTATTTTAAATATTCTCAAACCACAATCAAATTTTTAAGATTTTAACCTTTTCTATGAAAAAAAAATATACTAAATTATAATAAAACCTCTAATATAGAAAAAATTTTTAGTTTTGAAAACTAATAGTTTAAAATTTAACTTAAATCTATAAAAAACACTCAAATCTGAACCAAAAAATTTAACATTAGTAATTATTATAACTATACCTATAACTCTAGAAATAACAGTAAAACATATAAAATAAAAAAATAAAAAAGAATTTAATACATTAAAAAAACAAAAAAATAAATTTAAAACTAAAAATTCCAAAGAAATTAAAATAAAAATTAAACGTTGTCATTTAAACAATAAAGATAATAATCTAAAAAATAAAAAAATAATTTATAACTTACGTAGAGCTCCAGAAAAATTTATAAAATATCTGGTAAAATTTATAAACAATAATAAAGAGAAAATAATTCAAATAAATAATAAGAAATAATTAAAAAAATATAAAGAAAATAAATTTAAATTAGGTTGAAAAATTATAAAAATTCCAACAAAAAAAAAACTTAAAAAAATCAATAAAGAAAAAGAAAATTTAAAAAAGTTATATTTAGATAAACTAGAAAAATAAACTAAAATAACAAAAATACCACTTAAAAAGATTAAACAAATAAAATATCTATATCAAATTTGTAAACCAAAAGATATTAAAGGTGAAATAAAAATTAAAGAAAAAACTAAATATAAGCAACTTTTTATAGGATCAATATTCAAATAACATAAAAACCTTATTAATAAAGAAAAAAAAATAAAAATTTTATAAAAAAAACTTTTAACCTTCTCAGTGTAAATGAAAAATTCTAAATTAAACTAAAAGTTTTTTTTTTTAAAAAAATCCACAGGGTACTATATGTAAAGAAAAAATTTTTTTTTTATAATTAAACAAAAAAAGACAAAAAAAATGTATTTATAAAAAAAAAAATATTATTATACAAAAAAAAACTAAAAAAATATTTTTTTTTTCAAAAAAAATAAAAAATATTTTTATCAATTTTTTTAATCTTAATGTCCCAAACATTATATTTTAACTTAAAATAAAAACTGAAAAAAAATAATAAATTAAAAATAGAACTTAAATTCTTTTAAATGCAAATTAAATATTTTATAACAAAATCAAGTCCCAAATTAAAATAAAAAATAAAAATACCAAAATTAAACAAGAATTAAAAAAATTTCTATAATTAAAAAAATTAAATTTAGAACTAAAATATAAAAAAAAATTAATAAAAAAAGAACTTGAATTATATAAAAAATTTTCCACAAATTTAACATTTTTAAAATTTCAAACTAAAATTTTGGGAAAATAATCACCCAAAAATTTAAAAATAAATTCATCAATTAACATTTTATAAAAAAAAATAAACAAGAAAAAAAATAAAAACAAATAAAACAAAGGTACAAAAAAATCAAAAAAAACAAAAAAGGAAGGAATAAAAATTAAATTATAATTGACTCATCAAATGAAAAAAATAGAATTTAAACATAGAAATAAACTTAAAAAATTAATTAAAATTCTACTTCTATAATGAATAAAAGAATAAAAAAAATTTAAAAATAAACCTTTTCATAAACGATAACTATAAAAAAAAGTTAAAAAAACAGTAATAAAAAATAATAATACCAAAAAAATTCTATAAGAATTAAAGAAAAAAAATTCTAAAATTAAATCTTTACTAACCAAACCTCTAGTAAAAAATAAACCACAAAGACAAAATAAAGTAACTAATAATTGAATTTGAATAAAATTAGGAACAAAAGACAAAAAACTATAAAAACGACCATCCTGTTGCCCAAAAGAACAATGAATTAAATAACCAACTTGTATAAATAAACAACTTTTAAACAAAGCATGTCTTAATAGATGCAAAAGAGAAATAAATCTAACACTTAAACCAAAAGTCATTATAGAAAAACCTATTTGAGATAAAGTTCTCAAAGCTACTACTTTTTTTAAATCTTCTTCTACTAAAGCTCTAATTCTAGAAAAAAAAGTCGTTAAAATACCAAAAAAAAAAATAAAACCAAGAATAAAAACATTTAATAATATTAAACTAAAATTAAATAACAATAATAAACCAGCAGTAACTAAAGTTCTCCTATGAACTAAAGAACTAACAGGAGTAGGAGCACTCATGGCTTTAGGTAATCAACCTCTAAAAGGAAATTGAGCCCTTTTAGTAAAAGCTGTTAAAACTAAAAAAAATATAGAAGATCAAAAAACATATATAAAACTAATAAAAGATATACCTCTGAAAACACAACTACTAAAAAAAACAAAAATAAAAAAATCACCAAGACGATTAGTTAAGACAGTGTTTATAGAACCACTACAACTATCTCAATTATTATAAAATAGAACCAAAAAAAAACTAGAAATACCCAATAAATCTCAACTTAATAATATAGAGAAAGCATTATAACTAAAATTTAATATAAACATACTTAAAACAAAAATTAATAAAACAAAAAAATAGTAAGAAAAATTAATATCACCTATTAAATAATAACTGCTAAATACGAAAACAGTTAAAGTTACAAAACAAAGAATAAAAGAAAAAATTAACCTATTAAAATAAAAATTAAATTTAAAAGAAAAAAATAATCACTCTAAAGGAAAGAAAGAAAAAATAAAACAAAAAAAAAATAAACCTAATATAATTAAAAATAAAAAAACAAATATCAAAAAAATTAAAATATTAAATAATTAAATAATTCATATTAATTTACCAAAATATCATTCTATATAAAAACCAAATAAAATAAAAAAAAGAACAATAAAAAAATTAATAATAAAAATAAAATTACCCATTAAAAATCCAACTAATATAACAACTTCAAGATCAAAAATTACAAATATTAATATAATAATAAAAAAATGAATTCTAAATGAATTATGAATTTTACCAATACTTTCAAAACCTCTCTCAAAAGAAGAATTTTTAGTAAAAAAAAATAATTTTAAACTTAAAAAAAAATTAAGCAAATAAAAAACAATAACTAAAATTAAAGATAAAATTATAACAAAAATTAAAATAATTAAAAAATTAAAAATATAAAAAGTTTAAAACTTTTATAAAATTCCTTTCGTACTATTTATATTAAAAAAAAATTATATAACAAGATAAACAACTCTATCTCACGATGAGTTAAACTAATATCACGTTTTTTTAATTTAAAGAAGAACAGTCTCAAATACAAAACCTTCTACCTTTTTGTTAAAAAAAATACAACATCGATGTAAAACTTATTAATTTATAAGAACTAAATTAAATATGATTTTCTGTTAACTCTGGAGTAACTTTTTAAAATATTATTAGTAAAAAAATAAATATAAAATTTTCTACCCTAGAAAAATATTAAATAAGTTTCCAAAGACTTATCTTTGTTTATATAAATTAGATAATTATTAATCTAAAAATAAATTCTTAAAAATAAAAAAAAAACATAATTTAAACTCCCATTCATACTGGAACCCAATAAAGGCACTAATTATTTTGCTACCTTAATGTCCTCACGCTAAGACTGCCATTTATTTAAACATAGAGCAGGGAATAATTTTAATTTAAAACATAAGTCTTTAATAAACATTTAAAATAATATCAAGTTCTTAAATAAAATTAAATCAAAATATATTAAAATAAAATATAAAAAAATATTAATTAAATAATAATTTATTTCTAAAAATATTTAGAAATAAAAAGAAAAAAATAAAAAATAAAAAAGTTATAACACTTAAGAGCACTTCAAACTCTTAAAATTTAATCTTTAAAAAATAATTTTATAATTTTCTAATAAAGAAAAATAAAATGATATAATAAAAATCGATATTTCAGCTCTTTTCACACTATGAAAACACTTGTAAAGTATTTTTATAATATAAACCTTCTTTTTATTTCAATTTTTTATAATTATAAAAATTTCTATTTATAGTATGCAATACTAAAATATATTAAAATATAAATTAAAGCTTTTAATTCTTTTATACCACAAATAAATATTTTAAAAAATAAAATATAAAGCTTTAAACTTAATTTTCTATTATTAATAAACATCAACTTTTAAACAAATCAAATAAAGTAACTTCAACTACAATAGGCATAAAACTATGATTTGCACCACAAATTTCTGAACATTGACCATAAAAAACACCAACTATAGGAAAATTATAATTTAAAATTCTTAAAATACCCCTTATAGCATCTAATTTCACAGATATAAGAGAAAGAGTTCATGCATGAATTACATCAGCAGAAGAAATACAAAAACGTAAATTAGTATCACAAGGAACTACACAACGATTATCAACTTCTAAAAGACGTGGTTCACTATAGTTTAATTGATCTAAAGATTTTATATAAGAATCAAATTCAAGACCTTTAATATCCGCAACTTCATAACTTCAATATCATTGATGACCAGTAACTTTAATAGTAATCTGTCTATCAATATTTATTAAACCATAAAAATATAATAAACTTAAAGAAGGTACTATCTGAATCAATAAAATAATAGTAGGAAAAATTCTACATAATAATTCACCAAATTGATACTCAATTTTTTTACTTTTAAAATAAAAGTTGTTAAAAATTAAAAAAACAAATAATAAAGTAACAAAAATTAATACACCCAATATTAATCTACAATTAAAACTATGAAATCAATCTAAATAACTAGAAAAAAAACTACTAGAAAAATTTAAATTAAAACCTTGAAAATAATTATTTATTAATCCTGTAAACCTTTTAATTGGAAGTTAAAAATACTAAAATTATAATAAAGGATCACAAAACTTTAACCTTTTTAACGACAATAAAATATACTAAATTATAATAAAGCTTTAGATACAATAAAGAAAATACTTTTAGGGTATGAACCTAATGGACTAAATTTATCCTACTTTATTTTAATTTAATAATTTTTAAAAAAAGAAAATATATCCTTTTAATTTGCAATTAAAAATACTAATCTATAATAATTTTCTTTATAAAGATTTATTACTTACACTAAAATATATTTCACTTTGATAACCATGACCAAAAATATAACTTCTTAAAGAACCTTCAGGACTTCTATTAACAGAATAATCTACTAATAAAATACGAAATCTTATTATAGAATCTAATATTAAATAAATAAATAAAAATAAAGAAAAAACTCTCAATATAGAACCATAAGAAGATAAAACATTTCAAACAGAATAAACATCAGGATAATCTATATATTTACGAGGAAAACCATGTAAACCAGCAAAATGCAAAGGAAAAAAAGTTAAATTTACACCAATAAATATTAAAATAAAAACTGCTCTCATTATAATTTTATCATAAACTAAACCAGTAATATAATTTCATCATAAAGCTACACCAGTAAAAATACCAAATACAGCACCTAGACTTAATACATAATGAAAATGTCTAACAACATAATAAGTATCATGAAGAATAATATCTAAACTTGAATTAGATAAAATTACACCTGTAATACCCCCAATAGTAAATAAAAAAATAAAACCTAACACTCACAATAATAATGGCTGAAATTTTATATTAGAACCAAAAAGAGTAGCTAATCAACTAAAAACTTTAACTCCAGTAGGAACAGCAATAACTATAGTAGCAGCAGTGAAATAAGCACGAGAATCTAAATCTATACCGACAGTATACATATGATGAGCTCAAACTACACAACCAATTAAACCAATTCTTAAAATAGCATAAACTATACCTAAAGTTCCAAAAACTTCTTTTTTACCAGTTAAGTATATAGTTCTTTGACTAACAATACCAAAAGCTGGTAAAATTAAAATATAAACTTCAGGATGACCAAAAAATCAAAATAAATGTTGATAAATTAAAGGATTACCACCAAATCTAGGATCAAAAAATGAAGTATTAATATTACGATCAGTCAATAATATTGTAATAGCACCAGCTAAAACAGGTAAAGATAATACTAATAAAAAAACAGTTACAAATACAGTTCAAACAAATAATCTCATATGTTCTAAAGAAATAGAACTACTACGTAAATTTTTAGTTGTACACATAAAATTAATACCACCTAAAATTGATCTAACACCAGCACAATGTAAACTAAAAATAGCTAAATCTACACTTCTACCAGGATGACCTAAAGTTCTCAAAGGAGGATAAACAGTTCAACTAGTACCACAACCCATATCAACAAAACAAGAATCCAAAATTAATAATATAGCGGTAGGTAACAATCAAAATCTTAAATTATTCAAACGGGGAAAACTTATATCTGGAGAACCCAATATAAGAGGCAATATTCAATTACCAAAACCACCAATTATAGTAGGCATTACTATAAAAAAAATTATTAATAAAGCATGAGCAGTAATAATAGAATTATATAATTGTCCATTACCCAAAAAATAACCAGGTTTAGCTAGTTCAAAACGAATAATTATAGATAATCTAGTACCCAACATACCAGATCATAAACCAAAAATAAAATATAAAGTACCAATGTCTTTATGATTAGAACTTTCCAATCAATTAGAAATACCAGAATAATATTTAAAACCTAAAAATAATAATTTTTTAAAAGTAAATTATTATAATTACAAAAAAATTCTAATTCAAAAAATATTAAATATTATAACTACCAAAAAAATAGAAAAGGCTCCACCTCAATAAGAAATATCTATATAGAATTTACCTATAAGAAAATTAGTAATAAAATAAATAGAATAATAAAAAGCCAAAAAAAAATAAAGAAATAAGAAAAAAATCATTATTTTCATATAATTTAAATTAAAAGAGATAGCTACAAATTCAGCAAAAAATCTTAAAGATGGAGGAACTCCTGCATTTCTTAAAAACACTAAAGTTATAATAATTCCAAAAAAAATTCTTGCATTAAAAACTCTATTTATATAATAAATTATACGACTTATTCTAATATGATATAGTTCTCCAATAAAAAAAAATATTAAAGTAGAAGTAAAACCATGAGCCAACATAATAATAAGACTAGAAACTTTACCTTCTATAGAAATAAATAATAAACATAGTAATAAAAAACCTATATGAGTAATTGATGAATAAGCAGCTAAAGATTTAGCATCACTTTGAAAAATACAAGAAAAAGAACCTAAAATCATTCCCAAAAAAGCGATAATAAATCAAAAATTTAAATGAATAAAAGATAAACTTTTTATAATACGTAAGAACCCTGCTGTACCTAATTTTAATAATAAACCAGCCAACAATATTCTAGCTCTAGTAGGAGCTTCTACATGAGCTTTAGGTAATCAAAGATGTAAAAAATAAACAGGAAATTTTATTATAAAACCTAAAGTTAAAAAAAAAACAACTTCTCAAGAAAAAATAACATCAAAATAAACCAAATTAAACATATTATAAAAATTAAAATAAACAAATAAAAATGGAAAAGAACAAAAAGCAGCATAAAATATTAAATAATAAGAAGAACTAATTTTTTCAATTTGATAACCATAAGTAATAATTATAATCAAAATTGGAAATATTGAAATTTCAAAAAACACGTACAAAAAAATTAAATTATAAGAATAAAAAAAAAAAACACTAATTAAAATTAAAATTTGAGAAAGAAAAATAATATTTAAATTTATTTCACTAAAAAAAACTAAACCCAAAATAAAAATAGATATAGAAGTAAGTAAAATAAAAGTATAAGAGTCAAAAATAAAAAAAAAACCACATCAAGAAAGATTTAAATAATTAAAAAATAATCAAAATATAAAAAATAGAAAAAAATATAAATAATCAAAAAAATAAAATATAAAAAGAAAAAACATTATAAAAAAAGTCACTTAAACCTCTTATTTACAAAACAAGCGTTCTTAAAATTAAACTATTGTGACTAAAAAATTTTTAATAAACTAAGAATAATAACCTTTTGATTAACAATCAAAAATTCTATATTTTAAAATAATTCTTAAATAAGATCATCAATAAACAAAAACAAATAAAAATAATCAAACTACATCAACAAAATGCCAATAAATAATAGCAAATTCCAAACCTAAATGATGATTATAATTAAAATGTATTATTATAACACGTAATAAATTAAAAAACAAAAATAAACCACCAAATAAAACATGTAAACCATGAAAACCTGTAGCAAGATAAAAAATACTACCAAAAACACCATCAGACATAGAAAATCTAGCCTCTTTATATTCTATCCCTTGAATAGCAGTAAAAAAAATAGCTAAAACAACAGTTAAAACTAAACTTAAAAAACAATCTTTATTACTCAATAAACTATAATGAGCTCAAGTAACAGTAACACCACTTCTTAATAAAATAATTGTATTTAATAAAGGAACACCAAAAGGATTAACCAAAACTATTCCCATAGGAGATCAAGTCTCACCCAAATCATGAACAGGAACTAAAGCTGCATCAAAAAATGTTCAAAAAATACCAAAAAAAAATATAAATTCTCTAAAAATAAAAAGAATAACACCAAATTTAAAACCATCTATAACAAAAAAATTATGATAACCTCTTAAACCTTCTATAACAATATCTTTAGCTCAACAAAAAGAAACAAAAAACAAAAAAAATAAACTAATTAAAAAATTATAATAAAAACCATATTTAAAAAATATAACAATAGAAGTTGTAAGACCAAAAGAACATAAAAAAACTAAATAAGGAAAAGTAGATAAACTTAAAATATGAAAATTATGAAATAAAATGTACTATTTATCTTTAGAACCTAAATCTAATATATCTTCCTTATAATATATACACAAAAGTTATTTAAAAATAATATTCATAAAATAATAAATAAACAATAAAAGATAAACTATAAAAAAATATAAAATAGAAAATACAGCACTAAGAGTAACAAAAGGATACTCAACTAAACATTGACCTAGTCAACTTAATACAATAGAAATAAAAATAAAATTAAAAACTAAAAATTTATTCAATTTAACCAAAATTCTATGATAATTCTTAATAATAGAAAAAAAATAAAAACTAACAATACTTAAAAGAAGAGCTACTACACCTAAAATCTTATTAGGAATAGCACGCAAAATAGCATAAGCAAATAAAAAATATCACTCAGGAACAATATGAACAGGACTCATTATAGGATC
Source organism: uncultured Limnohabitans sp. (assembly GCA_964530015.1). Classification (GTDB taxonomy): domain Bacteria; phylum Bacteroidota; class Bacteroidia; order Cytophagales; family Cyclobacteriaceae; genus Algoriphagus. The sequence goes on from CAZGYC010000097.1 coordinate 13,228, forward strand.
AGCTTCAATAAATATTTCAGGATCACCAAGACTATAAGGATAAACTAAAGCAAAAACAAAAAATAATAATCAAAAAATAACATTATAACCATCTTTAAATCAATAAAAAGGAAAAAATCTAATTTTATCATAATCTCCATGACAAAATAATTTAGAAGTTCTACCAGTATCATGTAAAAAAATTAAATGTACCAAAACTACTAAAACAATTAATCAAGGAACTAAAAAATGTAAAACAAAAAAAAATTTCAAAGTGGCACCAGAAACAGTAAAACCACTTCAAATTCAAACTACTAAAGTAGGACCTCAAATAGGAATAACACTTAACAATCTAGTAATTACTACAGAAGCCCAAAAACTTATTTGAGCTCAAACCAAAACATAGCCTATAAAAGCCTCTATTATAACAAACAAAAAAATAGTAATACCAGAAGCTCAAACTAATTTTAAACGATAACTATTAAAAAAAAGACCTTTAAAAATATGTAAATATAAAAAAACAAAAAATAAACTAGCACCATTAAAATGAAAAATACGAAAAA
>CAZGYC010000098.1:0-13329 GCA_964530015.1 uncultured Limnohabitans sp.
ATCTTTGATCACCCGGTTTGCGGCGTGGTAGCCACACATGCCATGGACACCGCCACCGGGAGGAGTGGATGAGGAACAAATGTAAATCCCTTTCGAAGAAGTCCTATAGGGAACAATCCGGACGGTAGGCCGGGTAAACAACTGCCTCAAATCCAAGGCTCCGCCATTGATATCCCCTCCCACATAGTTGGGATTGTATTCCTGTATTTCCAGGGAATTGAAGGTATGCTTTGCCAAGATCGTGTCCCCAAATCCCGGCGCATACCGCTCGATTTGTCTTTCGATGGCAGCGGTCATGTCCACTGTCGATCCGTTTGGCACATGACAATAGGCCCAGGCGGTATGCTTTCCCTCCGGGGCCCTGCTTTGGTCAAACACACTTTGTTGGGCCACCAACACATACGGGCTTTGGGAATGGATTCCCTTCGAGGACTCGTATTCAGAGGTTGTGATTTCCTCGATTCCGGAACCCAGATGTACAGTTCCGGCTTTTCTCGCCACATCAGAAACAAAAGGAACCGGCTCGCTCAATGCCCAATCCACCTTGAACACGCCCATCCCATACCGGAATTTCCTGAGCTGCCGCTGATAGGAGGGCGACAAGCGATCCTTGGCGATCTTTAGCAGTTGCTCGGCCGAGGTGTCAAAGAGCACCGCTTTGGCCTTTGGCAATTCACCGATATCCGCGACAAACCAGTTGGTTTCGATCTCCCCTCCCAAGCTCTGGAAATAGCGGGCCAGCGCATTGGCAAGATTTTGCGAGCCTCCCTTTGGAATGGGCCATCCCTTGGCATGTCCGGCGGCCAAAAGAACCAAACCTATCGCCGAAGTGGTCAGATTGGACAGCGGCTGGATCGAATGGGCCGCCATGCCCGCCCAGAATCCCCTGGTCTTCTCTTCCCTGAAATAGGAATCCGCAAAAGAACTGGCGGACCGGATGGCCTTGAGCCCAAAGCCCGCAAACAAGAGCGGATGGGCAGGAATCTGTAGCGGAGCCAGGATATCCGGCACCAGTTTGTCCCAGTTTTTTACCAAAGGACCGAACAACTTCAGATAGGAATCCCGGTCAACTCCAAGCCCATTTGCGGTTTTGTCTATGCTCTTGTACAGCCCCACGGCAGTCCCATCGTCGAAGGGATGGGCAGCGGCCACTTCGGGGAAAATCCATTCCAGCCCAAACTCCCGCAAGGGCAACGTATCGAAAAACGGCGAACTGAGCGCCATGGGATGGATGGCCGAGCAGACGTCGTGCCGGAATCCCGGCAAGGTCAGTTCCTTGGTCCGCATTCCTCCGCCGATCGTATCCCTGCCCTCGATCAGCAATACGCAGAGTCCCTGCGATTGCAAATGGATCGCCGCAGCGAGACCGTTTGGCCCTGAGCCGATTACGACCGCATCATATTCCGATTTCAGCATTTCGATTTCTTAAAAGTCATCGTTAAAATCAATAGTTCCGTCGGGCTTCAGTACCCAGCCGGTCACAGGATTGGAGTGATAGCCGCCACGGCCACCCCGGGCTTCCCGCAGTTGCTTCAACGTAGGCTGAAGATAACCAGTATCGTCGGTCACCCTGCTGCGGATTTCTGTTTCCTTTCCATCCCAATACCACAGGTGCCTAAACCGCACATGGGCCTTGTCCAGAATCGGGCCTTGCAAAGTTGCAACTTGCCATTTCCTTCCGCCATCGGTACTCACTTCGACCTGGGCCACTTTTCCCCTTCCACTCCAGGCCAGCCCCTTGATTTCAATCCAGCCCTTCTCCACCCGCTGGGGATGGGAAGGATAGGTGATGATCGACCGTGCGTCCATTTCCAGACTGAACTGCCGGATTTTGTCCCCGACCCGCTCGGTGTATTTGGACGTTTCTTCACGGGTATGAAAGGGCTGGTCCGAAAACTCAATCCTTCTGAGCCATTTGACCGAGATATTCCCTTCCCATCCCGGTATCAACAATCGCGCTGGGTAGCCCTGCTCCGGCCTGAGTGCTTCCCCATTTTGTCCATAGACAATCATCCCCTCTTCAACCGCCCGGTCCAAAGGTACACTTCTGGTCATGACTGCGGCATCACTTCCCTCGGCCAAAAACCACTTGGCCTTTGGGCTTACCCCCACTTCCCGGAAAAGGGTCTTCAACAGCACTCCCGTCCATTCACTTTGGCTGGTCAATCCGGCGATCTGCTGTGGCGAAAGATCAGGCCTGCCGCCCCGGTAGTTGCCAGAGCACTCGACGAAAAATATCCGGCTGAGAGAGGGAAAACGCTTCAGGTCATTCAGGGTAAATACCATCGGCTTTTTGACCATGCCATGAACCAACAGCTCAAATCGATCCGGATCCAGCGTAGGCACGCCTCCATGATGGCGCTGAAAATGCAGGTCGGACGGCGTGATCATCCCGTGAAAATCCTGCAAGGGAGACCGCGAGGAAGTGGGAATCGGCAAAAGCCTGGATTGCTCAAAAGGAGACCGTGTCCCCAATTCACCCGGCGCAGGCCCGGGAACCTTGGTGGGATCAATGGGAACCTTCGCAAGATCGGCTTCCGAAACAGAAGTCTGGACCCTTCCCAAGATCGGGTTTTTCACCAAAATACCCGCTGCCACGGCAGCCCCACCCAGCAGAAATTTTCTTCTTTTAAGCGGGGAAATTTCTTTTTTCGGGGACAAGTCTTTCGATTCTTCCTTCATACGTATCAATAAACGGGATTGGGGCCGCCCGTACGTGTATCTTCTGCAAAATGGATTTTTGCCGGCATCTCCAGGGTGGGAAGGTTTTTTGCATCGAGGATGAAATCTTCCCCAATCAGCCCGTTTTGGAAGAGCAGCCAGGCCGTGAGGTCATACACTTCCTGGTTGCTCAGGGAGCCGGGAGCATTGGAAGGCATGGCGCGGCGGATGTAATCAAAGACGGTGGTCGCATACGGCCAATAGTTCCCAATTGCCCGCTCCGCTCGGGGATCTTCCGAGAAAAGAGAACCCGTGGCCACCAGTACGTCCTGGGGACCTTCCTTGCCCGTGAGCCCGTGGCAAGCCGCGCACTTTTGCAAATAGATGGATTTGCCGCGCAGGGCCAGTCCTTCCCCTGCGGGCAATCCTATTCCACTTGGGGGAATGGCAATCGAAAGGCTGTCGATCTCACGTTGGCTGGCCACCCTTCCCAGCCCAAAAGAGGCCGGCCAGGACTTTTCAACGGATTCATCTGGCCGAAATCCCCCTTGATCGGGCAAGGCACTTCCCTCCTGTGGGGAACTGCAGCCCAAGAGGACGGCAATTCCCAATGACAAAACTCCTGAACAGCGCTTGGTTTTTCCGGCCATTTTATTTCAGACCGTCGTATTTGCCTGCGTCCAAGGTGGATCTGGTCAGCAGGTAGTCCCTTTCTTTTCGTTGGAGGAGGATTTCTACGGGTTCTTTCTTCTCGTTGGTTCCGCTGAGCAGCACTTTGTCCCCATCTTCCAAGAGTTGGTAGTGGAGGACCATTTTTTCCCGGGGAAGGTCGCGCCGAATCTCCTCCGGTATTTGACGAATTCTCCGCGTGGTCACGGCGCTTTCCGTGATCTTATATATTTCATCCCCAAATTTGGCCCTGGCCTCTGCCGGGATCCAATCCTCCCCGTAGTGCTTGGCATTGGCCAGCCTCGGATCCAATTCATCTTCCGCTGCTTGTTGGGACTCCGATTGTTGGGACTCGTACTCCTGTCTTCGGGTGCCCGATCCCGTGTTTCCTCTCCTGAGTTGGGCCACGTTTTTATTTTGCAGGTAGAGCACTTGGTTTTCCGGGTCCACCTCATAGTAGAAAGCCTTTCGTCCACCGCCGACCCCGGCGATTTCGAAGGTCCGGTTGATGTCCCTCATGGGCGATCCCCCGCCGTTGGAAAGATCCAGTACATTGGCCTGGTTGGCCTGGTAGGTGAGCGTGCTCCATTTCTCGAAAGTCACCTCGTTCCACCGGTCCGGATTGCCCGGATCTGCGGGAATGGAAGCCCCATTCAACTTGTAATCCACCACCTCATAATACCCTCTCAGTTCCCCCACTCCGGCTATTGCGGGTTGCTTGTAGGGATCATAGCGGAAATTTTCTAACTGAAGAAAGAAAAACCAGACCAAAAACACCCCGATTACGCCGGTTTTCAGGGAGTAGCGAACGGCCTTTTGCCAAGGAGCGGAAAAGGACGGAACGTAATCGACCGGCTCGGTTGGCTTCTCCAGGATCAGCAGACGATACAAGTCCGGCACATAATACCCCAGGATGAAAAACGCATAGAGCGTGAAGTAGGAAGCGTACACATGCACTCCCCCATCGTAGGCAAAATTCACAAAAGTAATCGTGCCCAAGGCCGAGATCAACAGGGCCGCACCGAGCGCTTCGGTCCTTCTGAAAAACAGCAAAGTCCCCGCTGCCAGCTCTACCACACCCGTGAAAATCTGATACCAAGGCACGATCCCAATGGACAGCCAGAAGATCTTCTGCGGGGTGAAATCCCCAAAATCCGTGTTCAAAATCCCTTCTGAGGGATAGGGCATTTGGACAGGGAGAAGCTTGGTAAACCCGAAACCGATAATCCCAATGCCTGCCCGGTATCTGACCACGACCCGCAGCCAATAGTAGAGCAAGTCGTAGTTTTTGAAGTCCCTCTTCAATCCCAAAACAACCGCCGACCATATCCCCGCAATCCCTATCGAAACCAGCAGCGTGATCACCCAGTTGGCGTAGCCAAGCAGGTTGGTTCCAAAGAGCTGATTGCCCACCCAGCTAAAGCCGGAGGAAAACCTGGCCAAGTCATACAAATCCCTGTAATGCAGATCCGTCCAGTCCAAGTTGGCCAAATGCACATACCATCCGGCATTGGTCGGTATGGACATGAACAGGAAAAACACAGTGGCAATCCGAAGCAGGAATTTCTGGTAAAATCTCCAAGGTCGGCTGACGGTGTTTTCTTTTCGTCCCAGGGACGCGGAGGCTTGGGCAGTCTGCTCGGTCTCCTCTTGGGTCAAGGTGGTGGAAACAAATTTGAATGTGCTCATTTCTTTGGGGTTATAGAATTAATTTTCCTCTTCGGCCTGTGTTTTTCGCTTCCTGGAGCAGGTACTTTTTGTCATTTCTGACCAGCGTTGCCCGAAAGTTGTTTCCGGAATGGTCCGTCCCTGAGACTTCCACCCTATTGTCCCCCGTACCCAGAAGGTTGATTTGAAAGGTTTCGTCCCGGTGGTTCGGGTTTCTGTTTCGTAGGCTTAGCCTGTTTTCGGCTTCCGAAAACCCATATTCGTAAAACCTCCATCCCTGGACTCCCTGCGCCTCAAAAAGTCGCTTTCGATTCGACACGGCGATGTATTCCGTATTGGTAAAGTCCACCTGCACCGACTCATCGGTTTCTATGGACAGCGTGGCCCATTCTTCAAAGACCACCCGTTTCCAGCGCTTGGAATCGGCAGCTTCGCCATAGGGAATCGTGTCGCCGTTGACGATGAATTCCTGTACGTCATAGACCCCTGCAAGCCCTTCCACACCTTTGGAGTTGGGATATTTCGCCAGATTGTCCGAATATCCCACATAGACCAAAGCTCCATAGGCGATGACGAAAACCAGGACAAAGGAGTACTTGAGCGCATAGGAGGCCGAATTGGAGATCCACTGTGAAAGCGGTCGGGAGTAAGGCTCGGGAATTGTTTTCTTTCTCAGGAAGAGCAGCGAGTAAAACTTGGGCCAATCATGGAGAAAGGTAAAGAGCGCAAAAAGGGTAAGCACACCGCTATACACAAATTCCCCACCCCCATAAGCCAGGTTGGACATCGCCACATTTCCCAAAAACAGGATGGCGATAAAAGCTCCAATGGAGGCTGTTTTCCGGTTGAGCAAGAGCAGTGCCGCCAACAGTTCAAACCCGCCCAGGAAAGCCTGGTAATCCGGCACGATCCCCAGACTCAGGCTGAACAGCTTCCAGGCCGAGAGATCCCCATAGGGAGTATTGAGCAGGGTGATGGAGGGAAATGGAGACTGGATCGGGAAAATCTTGATAAACCCGTAAGCCAACAAGGCAGCCGCAAGGCGATATCTCACCACGATCCTGAGGACGCCGTAGAGATTCTCCCAATTCGGCTCGGACCGTTCGAGCTTGGCCCAAACCACACTTAGCACCAGCGACAGGCCAAGTACCAGAAACACATCCGGAAGTACCGGGACATCGCCTAGAAGCCGGGGGAAATACCGGGTGATCTCGAAGATCACGCCGTAGTTGAACCCAGCCCATTCCAACTGGGACAGGTCATAGAAATACTTCCAGTCCAGGGGAACGGTAAAGATCAGAAAGAAACTGACCAAGGTCCGGAGGATGAACTTTTGTGCCGGGTTCCACTCGACTTTGAGTTCGGGGTTGATTGCTTGGAATATGCTCATGGGGTTGGGGGTTTTCAATAGCCGGGATTTTGGACAAGGGCATCGTCGGCCATCAACTGGTCGATCGGAATGGGCATCAAGAACCTGAAGCTCTCCGTGATGTTCAGCACTTCGGAAGCCCTTCCCGATCTCACCAGGTCAAACCAGCGGTCTGATTCAAGGGCAAACTCCAGCCTCCGCTCATTTTCGATGGAAAGCAGAAGGGATTCTTTGGTCGAGGTTTCCACCGGAAAAAGTCCCGATCTGATACGGATCAGGTTCAGGTCAGCATAGCCTTCTTCCAGCTTGTCCAAATGGGCCCTTGCCTCGGCACGAATGAGAAAAGCTTCGGCAACCCTGAAAACATAGGATGGATCCGAACCCGGCTGGCGGTAATACAGATTTCCATAGATCCGGTTTTGGGCATCCAATTGGATCAGCACATCCCTGTTCCCGCCCGTTGCCGGGGTAGTCAGCAAGGTGGAGATGGTGTTGTTGGGAGCCCATTGCCGGGTGCCGCCGTTGTTCTGTGGCTGCCATTGGTTTCGGTGGTTGTTGACTTCGGTCGTCCCGTTGTAGAATATCTCAAACACCGATTCCCGGGTACCTCGGGCATTGTTCTGGAAGAATGCCCCGTAGCTCGTCAACAGCCCATAGTTTGGGTCGCTGACAATATTTGTGGCAAATTCCTCTGCCAGTTGAAACTCCTTTTGGTACAAATAGTACCTGGATTTGAGCGCCCAGACCGTCTTTTTGGTGACCCGGTGTCGGTTGGTGGTTTGATCCAAAAGCGCCTCGGCGGCATTCCAGTCAGCCAAAGCCTGCCCAAAAGTCTGCTGCTGGCTAGCTCGCGGGATGCCCCTGTTGTCAGATGGGGAGATCGTCGGATCCAGGATGATCGGCACCCCGCCAAAAGTCCTGGCCAAGTCGAAATACGCCAATCCCCGGATGGCAAGCGCTTCGCCTACGATGGAATTCCGAAGGCCGCTGGTCAGGGACGGATCAGTCACCTGGGGCACCTTGGCTATGACGTTGTTGGCCCGGTTGATGGTGTTGTAGATCGCCACCCAGGCACCCCCGATGGTGGAGTTTTCGGGGTTTACCCGATGGTTGATAAACTCCTGCACCTGGGATTGGGAGCCGGTCCATTGGATGTTGTCCCCGGACAAATAGCCGATGGACTGAAAGGTCGTGCCGTAATAGCCCCCGGAACCCAGGGCGCTGTACACGCCATTGAGGGCCGTCTCCGCGGAGACTCTGTCCACGATGGTCACCTTGTCTGAGATGGATTCCCGGGGCTTCACGTCCAAAAATGACTCGCAGCTCCAACTGAGCAGGGCGAGTATCACCCAGACGGATTTCCCCGGAACAGAAGCGTTTTTATATGATCGGTTCATGTTGGTCCTTTTAAATTGATTCATTAACATTTATAGGGAGATGTTGACCCCTAACTGCAGGGTGCGCGGCTGGGGAGGCGTACCAAGGTCTATCCCCTGGGAATTTTGGTCCCCACTGGCACTTCCTTCAGGATCGGCACCGGAGTACTTGGTCCAGAGGAAAAGATTGGTTCCGGTGAAGAAAAACCGCACGTTTTCCAGCTTGACTTTTTCGACGACACTCTTTGGCAGCGAATAGCCGAAATTCAGTGATCTCAACCGGATAAAAGACCCGTCCTCCAGAAAGCGCCCCGCGCCGTCCCGGTAGTTGTTGATGTTGATGCCGTCGGTTCGGGGCACATCCGTGATGTCCCCCGGCTGTTGCCATCGTCGGAGGTTGTCTTTGAAAATAATCCTCGCTTCGTCCCTGGCTCCGCCTGCGCCCCCAAAGAATGCATTGTGGTTGTAGATCAGGTTTCCTTCCTGAAAGGCAAAAAAGAAATCCAGGTCAAATCCCTTGTAGGTCAGTCGATTGGTGAATCCGCCAAAAAAGTCCGGCCAAAGGTCCCCGACGATTTTCCGGTCATCGACCGTGATCTGTCCGTCTCCGTTGACGTCGTCATAGACCGCGCTTCCTGTTTGGGGATCTACGTAGAGCTGGTCATAAACCCAAAAGGAATACATCGGCGAGCCTTCCTGAAGCAGGATCAAATCCCTGCTGCCATATCTCAGCGGGCTGTCCAGTTTTTCGATCTTGTTTTTGTTGCTGGCGATGTTGAACCCGGCCGTCCAGGAGAAACTGCCTTTTTCGAAAAGCACGCCCTTCAGGTCCAGTTCAACCCCTTTGTTGCTGATTTCTGCGGCATTGCTCCAGTAGCTGTTGAATCCCGTGGTGCCCGGAAGCGGCAGTCTCAGCAGGGCGTCGGAGGTGTATTTGTCATAGACGTTCAGCTCCACTCCCAAGCGGTCACTGAAAAATCCCAACTCGACGCCGACATTGACCTGGCGGGTACGCTCCCATTTCAGCCCTTCGTTGCCAAGCTGCTGGGGAGCAATGCCCGGTACGTTTTGGTAAGAAGAACTCCCGGACCAAAGCCCCTGGGAAGCAAAATTCCCGATCCCGTTTTGGTTGCCCAGCACGCCGAAACTGGCCTTGATTTTCAGGTCGCTCAGAAAATCGGATTCTTTCAGAAACTGCTCTTCTTTCAGCCTCCAAGCCCCGCCAATCGCCGGAAAATATCCCCATTTGTTCTCCGACCCAAATTTTGAGGATCCGTCTGCCCGTAGGCTCAAGTCGATCAACAACCTGTTTTTGAAGTTGTAATCCACCCTGGAAAAGAAGGAAACCAGGGTGCTTCTGGTCCAGGACTGTGAGGCCACCGTGGTCGCTGCCGCGCTGATTATTTTAAACTCGTTGTTTGGGAAACCCCTTCCCTCGGCGTAAGTCCTGGAATAGGTCTCCGATTGCAGCGTGTTGCCCAGGAGAAAGCCGAACGTGTGTCCTCCGGAAAAAGCCTTCTTATAGGACAGCACCTGCTCGTTGATCAGCGAGGTGAGCTGCCCGATCGACGAGGTGGCCAGGCCGCCGTTTCCCCCTTCGATCAGGAAGGTATTCCAGTATTCGGATTCATCGTAGTTGTTGTAGTCCGCCCCGATGGAGGTCCTGAACTTCAGATCGGGCGTGATGTCAAACTCGGCATACAGGTTTCCGATGTAGCGCAAGCTCACCGAGCTCACGTCATAGTTGTCGATCAACAAGGTCAGGTTGTCAAAGCCGGCACGACCGACCAAGACACCGTCGGCATTGGTCGGTGAGGCCAAAGTCGGCGTATGCAAGGCTGCCTGGAGCAGGCCACCCCTGGGCCCGTCCCCGGCCCTGCCTTGGTTTCGGTAGGTCCGCGAAAGGGAATTGTTGATCCCTATCCTCACCCGATCGCTCAGATCCTGGTCGAGATTGAACCGAAAGGAACCCCGGTCGAATTCGATCGGATTGATGATGGCTTCCTGCGAAGTAAACCCACCCCCAAAAAAGTAGCGGGTAGAGTTTGTCCCGCCGGAGATCGAAAGGTCATAGTTATGGACCTGTCCCACCCGGAAAAGCTCTCCCAATCGGTCGTAGGTCTGCTGCTCTTCCGGCAGCCCCCTGCCTCCCTCTGAGGCTGGCCGATAGGGCCTGTTGGCAAATGTTCGGTTGAGCGAAGGATTGTCCTGTCCCGTGTTGACCCACCATTCGTTCACCAGGGTGGCATGCTCGGGACCGGTGGTGAGGTCCCAAAGCTTCAGCGCTTCGGACTGCCCGTGTGAGGTACTGAACTGGATTTTCGGCTTTTGGTTGAATTTTCCCCGCTTGGTCGTCACCAGAACGACTCCGTTTGCGCCCCGCGAGCCGTACAGCGCAGATGCCTGTGCGTCTTTGAGTACCTCGATGCTTTCGATGTCGTTGGGATTGATGTCCGCTATCGGTGAGGTGGATTTTCCGCCGGTGCTGATCGTCTGGAGGCTGGAGCTGTTCACAAAGACCCCATCGATTACATACAGGGGATCATTGTCCGCGTTGATGGAGGTGACTCCCCTTACCCGCACGTGGGACGTCTCGCCCGGTACTCCGGTGGGCGAGGAGATCTGCACCCCGGCCACTTTTCCCTGGAGCTGGGCATCCAAACTCCCGACTGCGATTTGGGAAACCTCCTTTGGATCCACTTTTGAGATAGAGCCTGTCAGGTTTTTCCGCTCGGTGGTCCCATAGGCCACCACCAGCACTTCTCCCAAAACCTGCTCATCCTCCCGGAGGACGATGGTCAGGGAGGACTGGTTTTTGATCTGGATCTTTTGTGATAGGTAACCGATCCCGGAGACGGTAATCGATTCGTTGCCGTACAGCTCCAAGCTGAAGTTGCCGTCTATGTCTGTCACCGTACCCCGGTTGGTGCCGTCGATGATGACGTTGATCCCCGGCAGCGTCTGGCCCTTGGGGTCCTTGACTTGCCCTTTGAAATTGGACTCGGTCTGCGCTTGTGAATGAAGGGAAAGCAGCAAGAGCATGCCCCCAATCACAAAGCCGAATGCTTTGTAAAATTTTTTGCACATTTGTGTACTTGTTGATTGAAAATTGAGTACTGATCGAACGGTGTTTGATTTCTTTGACAAGTTTCCGGGACTGTTCCCGCAGTCCCGGATTAACTTTTCAACCCTTATGCCTGCTTATTTCAGGCATAAGTAGTTCCCGTAGTAGCTTGAAATGCTCAAATAGATCCTGTTCATTTTTTTGTCTGGGGTTTTTAATAAACTATTATTTTGTTTTACTGTTCTCCGCTTTGATTTCATATATGATTTGATTTTTATAGGCCATAACCTGTCCCGTGACGAAGGAAACGGGATAGCCTGTCTCGCATTGCTTATAATCATCTATGTGTCGCTTGCGTCATGCCTGTCTGCCTCAGGCAGGCTCGATTTCTAAAACCAAATGTAAGACTCTTATATCCAATACCAAATTATTCCTACCAAAATAATATGAAATAGGCAGAAAAAAATTCAATGCCCCGCTGGCTCTTTCTCCCCCACTTCGATCGGGAAATCCAGGCGGTTTTCCTTGGGCGGAATAGGACAGGTGGCAAAGGCCGTAAAGGCACAGGGGGGATTGTAGGCGTAGTTGAAGTCAATCTTGGTACGGCCGCTTTTGTCCGGAAAATCCACATACAAATACCGCCCGCTTGGATAGGTCGCCGTTCCGTTGGTTTGGTCGGAAAAGATGACAAACAGCTTCCCTTCATCCTCCAGCGCAATGACCTGCTGTTTTTCCCCCTGAATTTCAAACTTCAAAATTCCCATCACCCTCCATTCTATCACTTGGCCCAACACATTGGTGATGGAGATGAACTCATTGAACCGGGGTTCAAAAAACGCCCCAACTCTCCAAGTTGAATCATAGTCATAAGTGGGAATGGATTCGAATTTTGCCAAAGCCGGATGCTCCAGGTCACGCAATCTCAGGGCAAACTGCCCGCCACGGTTGATCACAGTCCATTTCCACCGGTCAAAGTACACCCCTCCCTGCCCATAGTTCTCCACGGGAAACTGGAGCGTTTCGCGGGATGTGTTCGGTTTCGTATTTGGGGCCACTTTCGGATTGAAGACAAACCAAACCGAATCATTCGAAAACCGAAAACTTCCGATATTCTCTTTGCCTGCTTCCGGGGATACAGTCAGGCTGTCTTTGGAAAATTGGTTCAAATATGCCTTCCCTTCATCTATCCAAAGCAGGCCCGCCAGGTTTACCCAGCCGTTTTCAGCGACGAGTTCCGAATTCCGGGTTGATTTCCAGGCTTCGAAATCCGGGTTTTGACCGAAAGCCAAAAAGGACTGGAAGGCAAAGACCGACAGCAGGATCAGATACCTATTTCGTTTCATGTGTTCATAATTTGATTTTTATTGGCCATCCCGATAACTATCGGGAGGAATCTCGCATGGCAGATAATCATCCCAGTGTTTGACGTTCGTCGTCATGCTCGATTTCATGTGTTGTATTTGGATGCAAAGTAAAAGAAAGACAAGAGAGTCCGAAGCGAACTCTCTTGTACCCATTAACATTAAACCCTGTTATAGAAATATCTTTTGGTGTTGGTATCGGTTGTTGGCCTTTCGCTCAAGATTCAGCGACCAGTAGATCTACCAATGTGTTAAATTCTTCCTTAAACTGATCGAAGTGCTCTCCGGTGGCAGGTCCGGTGAATCCCGTGTGGATTTTCCGCACTTTGCCTTCCCTGTCGATGAATATGGTCGTGGGAAAGGACAATACCGCATTGAGCGCAGGCAATTTTTCGGCGGCTGCGCTTTTGTCGGCCTTTCCCGCGAAAAGCACATCATAGCCCACTCCAAAACGCTTCGAGAACTTCTCAAACCGGCTTTTGGCAAACTCCAGATCGTCCTTTTGCTCAAAACTCAAGGCGATCACTTCCACGCCTCTTTCTTTGTTTTGTTCATACCAAGGCCCGAGGAAAGCACTCTCATCCATGCAGTTGGGGCACCAGGTACCCATGAGCGTGACGATTTTCACCTTGTTCCGGTACTTTTCATCGCTCAGGCTTACCTCATTTCCATCCAAATCCGGAAAGGAGAAGTCCAGGCTTTCGTAGCCCGCCTTGAGATAGGTCAGCGAGTAGGCATCGGGAAGGGCGGCGGCCTCATTCCTCCTGGCATGGAACTTTCTGGAACTGAATATCCCGCCGAAGGTGCCTGAAAGCGAATCAGCGCCTACGAACTGCAAATCCAAAAGCGAAGCCGAACCGCCGGAAAAAGAGGAAAGCCTCAGTTGTTCCCCGGAGAGCTGGCCGTCCAGATAGCGGTAGTCTCCCGTACTGGTCAATATGGTCCCAAATATTTGCCCTGAATCGGTTCGGAACTCGGCAACCGCAGGGGTTTCGGTCTGGTCTGCATTGACCAAAACTACCTCCCATCTGCCTGAAGGAACAAAAGAAGACGGAGCAGTCTGTTCTGAAATCCAAAACCGATACGCTTCGTCCGGGTGTGCCTCGAAGCCCAATTTCCGGTTGGGATCGGAGTTTCTGTACCAAAATCCCCTGAGTTTGT
>CAZGYC010000099.1:0-12697 GCA_964530015.1 uncultured Limnohabitans sp.
GTTTTTCTCCGACCTTTTCTCCGACCTTTTCTCCGACCTTTTCTCCGACCTTTTCCGTCAGTTTTTGCCGCTGATAGCCCAGGCTTGTCAACAAGCCATTGGGGGCCTCTTCAAACAAAAAATCCATGGTCGGATAGCTTTTCACTTCATTCCGGATACGGATAAATCCACTGCCGTATTTCTCTATATCGCCGGTCAGATAGAAGGATTCAGCGATCAGTTTGTTTCGGGTATTGGCGGGATAGTTGTCCTTTTTCAACTGATCAACCGTCAAGTTGCCGTACAGGCCACCCGGGTTGTAGCAGGTGATCTGCTGGTCAAACAGCTTGACCTGTATGTCAATCGGGCTTAAATAATCCCTGTGGATCACGGCATTCAGTACAAGTTCGCGCAGCGCCGGCAAGGGGTACTCGAAAATTTCGGTACGCTGGGTGGTTTTCCCGGTGATTTCAAAGGCTACTTTGATGTGTCCGATGATGTAATTCATCGCTTCCTCGACCACCTCGAACAAGGTACCGTTGAGCATTTTGTCATCTATGATGAGCGAAGGGGTCTTAAACCTCCCAAGATGCACGTTGTATCCCGTACTGTCATCGGCAAACAACAACCATGCAGCGTGTGTGATCTTGTTCCCAACTACCAGCTTCAGCTTTTCCAGATCATTTTGCCATTCGCCAGACAGACGGAACCTGCCTGATGCATTGACCCTGCGAATAAACTTCTCCACCTTGCCTGGGTCAAGATCCGCTGTGCTTTTGTCGGGCTTTATGTAAGAATCCCACGAAAGCTGTAAGGATTGCAGGTTTAAATCCGTGATCTCATTGGGCGAAAGCTGGTGGTTGGCATTGCCTATCCGTCTATAATATCTTCCCTTGAAGGCCACCGGCTTGACCGGAAACTCCTGTACCCGGATGCCCACAACTTTTTTTCCGCCGACCATTTCCTCTGATATATCCGGCACGATTCCAGGCTGTGTTTTGGTCTTGATCTCGTTGATCCAATGCTGAAATGTCTCTTTCCCAACGCTGAAATTCGCAACAGGCTTTCCCTGGTCATCCATGCCGACATATACCGTTCCTCCTTTGCTGTTTGCAAAAGCTGACAAAGCCTCTATTACCGCATCGGAAAACCGAGCCTTGAATTCTATATGCTGGTTTTCCTCCATCTGATCATCGGGCAGCGTCAAATCGTTAAGCGTGGGAATGGACAGGTTAAGGACGTTAAACGTTAAAGGCGTTAAGCGTTCAAATCGTTAAGCGTTAAAGGCGTTCAAAGCGTTAAGACGTTAAACGGGGGAATTGAACGTTGAACGAATGAACGGTTAACATTTGACGAATGGACAGGTTAAGGACGTTAAGGGTTAAAATCGTTAAGACGTTAAGCGTGGGAACGGTCAAGCTTCCCGATTGGGTTTTGGACCCATGTTCGATCCCTTCTGAATCACCCAAATCTCAACTTTTTCACCAAATATTCATCCACCCATCCGGGAATTGCCTCGGAATGGATGGTAACACTGTTCCGGTTTTTCTCCAAAACCAGATTTCGGCTTCTATTGGAACTATCGATGACAAAAGCTCTGTCGGCCGCCATAAATGCGGGATACAACTGTTCCAAAGACCGATAATAACGGCTTTCGATCAAATGCTCGGGCACATCATGCCCTCCCATCTCTTTTCTGTTGCGAACACGCTGCCTATTGATCAAGGGATCTTCTGTACAAATGAAATAGCGATAGGTCTTATATCCCGCCGCCTTGGCCTCTCCTATAAATTTCACTTTGGAAGAATGGGACATGACTGTTTCGAATGAAAATGTCGCTTTCCTTTTCAACAACTCAAACCGAAAAAAGGAGGCGATAATTGAGGCAGCATAGCTGTTGATCGGGGATTTCCAGAGCAAAATCCCCTCCTGTATTTCCAGTAGGTCGGAGGTCAATTCCGCAGCCCTGCTGTCCTCGCTTTTACAGGTTTCAAAAAACACTTTCCAATCCTCCTCTACGGGCAAATTCTTGCCAAAAACCAAGGGGAGCTCGATAAACTTTTTTTTGCCCAGCTCATATTCTATCAAATCCGCATTGATGAACACTCCAAGATTAAATGATTGCATGATCTCGGAAACCAGCGTGGATTTTCCGCTCCCGTTTGGTCCGGCAAACAGCCTGAATTTGTAATCCGAAATCAATTTTCCAACGTAAAAGTACCTTTGCTTGCTTTTTTAATTTTAAACCTTGACTCTTTAATGGTCACCTCTGTTCCATTTGGGCTTATTTGGATGACCTTGTTGTTCCTCGCCACCACATCTTCGAGTCCAAGAACCCTGATGAGTTTTTTTGCCTTGAGATTTGCCCTATTCTGGGCGCTGACAAGTTCTTTGGTGCTGATTTCTTTCTTGCTCATGGTTTGGGCGTTAAGATCGTCAATACGTTAAGTGTTAAAGACGTTAAGCGTTAAAGGCGTTAAGCGTTAAGGACGTTCAAATCGTTAAGCGTTGAAGGCGTTAAACGCTACCGAGTGATCCCAATAATTTGCTGACTTGTTTTTTTAAAAGGGGCAAATCTTTGTGGATAATTCCCCAAATAATGACTGAGTCAACTGAAT
Organism: uncultured Limnohabitans sp.; assembly: GCA_964530015.1. Lineage (GTDB taxonomy): Bacteria > Bacteroidota > Bacteroidia > Cytophagales > Cyclobacteriaceae > Algoriphagus. The sequence goes on from CAZGYC010000099.1 coordinate 2,598, forward strand.
CGTAAGAATGAATCACCCAGTTTCATGTGTTTACAATTGTTTTTCAATGGCCACATGGAATCTCGCATAGCAGATATTAACACCAACGGGTGTCGTCCGCGATATGCTCGATTTCTCAGGTTTACGATCCTTCTTGCATCTGAGATGGGAAAATTTGGATCCAGCTTTAATATTCTATTAGTGGCCTCGCCGATGATTTCGAGTTCACGCTCCACGGCCCTCTGAATTGTTTTTTTTTAGATATACTTGAAAATTCCGGTTTTTGCCAAGATATAATTCGATCGACTCTATCGAAGTAAGGATGTCCAAGAGGAATTTCTTTTGTTCAAGCTGCATACAGCAGGAGCCTGGAGGAGGTTACTTTCCCCGGTTAAGGCCACTTGTTATACCTAAAGACAGAACCTGCAGGTAACTATTGAAGACAGTGAGACTTTGCCCCTGACCTAGTTCCTGTGGCTGAAGCCATCTTAGTACCAGAAGTCCAGAAATAGTTCTTGCTGCTGTATCTAATAATCCAGATCCAATATATTTACTTGCAACGAGTTTTTTCTTTAAGAGCGCAAGCATATTACCCTACAACCGCTTATCAGTGACAAAAACAAATAAAGCACAAAAACTAAAACTAGTCAACCGTAAGAACAGTTTCGGCCAGTTTCCAATCGAACGATGTATCAATATCAATAGAACTAATATGATCCATTACGAACTTTCTCACTTTTAGAAACTTGTTAATTGGAGCTGTTTTCAATGAGTTGACGTTAATTATATAAATAGCTCCATTTAATTCATAAACCGGCGGACAATCTTGTCTTGTCCTAAAATCCCCTGTCTTTGAACTCTCCAAGAGTCCTAATTCATTCTCCTCCTTGAGAACATAATACGGATTTGCTTTTGTCTCCTTGACAGAAACCACCATATCCAAGTCACTTGTAAACAACTCTAAGGCGGCTCTAATATGTTCTGCGGTTCTAAACGGCGAGGTGGGTTGTAAAAGAACTAGAACATCGTTGTAAATCCCCCTATTTTCCATGTAATCTATTGCATGTAGTAGTACTTCATATGTACCTGCCGTATCCGTTGCCAACTCTGAAGGCCTCAAAAACGGAACATCCAAGCCATAGTTCATGACCGTTTTCCTGATCTCCTCACTGTCCGTACTTACAATAATTTCCTCATTTTTAAAAACAAGCTTTGCGGCATCTATTGTATGTTGAATTAAAGGCTTTCCTCCAAGGAATCTAATATTCTTTCCTGGAACACCTTTAGACCCTCCGCGCGCTGGTATTACAACTAACATCAGCTTAAATGTTTAATAAATTCGCATGCTTGCTTATAGCCTGTCGAACTTCCAATGTCAATCCAAAAGCCCCTTATCGGATTGTGAATAAGTTTTCCGCCATCCTTTACCAGTTGCTCCATCAAATCTGTGATATCGAAGAACTCATTTTTGGGAATCCGTTGCACTAGTTCCTTTTTCAGAATGTATATACCCGCATTAGAGTGATAGACATAGGATGGTTTTTCTTTAAAATCAACCACTTGATTGTCTTTGGTCTCAAAAACTGCATAGGGTACGTCCACCTTGTATTCGGTGGAGGCCACAGCCATATCTGCACCTTGGTCTATCAAATCCAAATACAGGTCTTCAAAGTCCACATCTGTAAACAGATCGCTGTTCATCAATAGGATGTGGTCTGTTTCATAGTGATCCACCAACGCCAGTGCACCAGCGGTACCCAGCGGTTTATCTTCCCAGATATACTCAATCGCTATCCCCTTACTGCTTCCATCTCCAAAATACTGCTCGATTTGTTCGCCCAAATATTTGACGGAGATATAAATTTTTTTGATGCCAAAGGAAATCAGTCGGTCTATATTATTTTCTATAATAGGCTTATCGCCTAGCGGTAACATAGGTTTGGGAACCGTATCAGTCAAGGGACTCAAGCGTTTGCCCCTACCCCCAGCCATAATCATACATTCTAGCGGAAGTAGGGACTGGGTTGTTTCCAGATCGATAATACGTACCAGTTTTCCCGCATCATCCAAAATAGGAAGAATCTTTATGTCACGCCTGCGGTACTGCTGTAAGTCCAAAAACCCATTATGCTCCCTTTCAAAAACAAAATCCACATTGCAAATCTGCCCAGCAGATTTGCTCAGGTCAGCATTTTTTAGCAAAGATCGACGAATATCACCATCTGTCAATGATCCTAAAATTGATTCGTCATCATTCACAACAAATAGAATAAGCCTACTGATATGGCTGATATATAGAATATCATTCAATTTCTGCAAAGCTTCGAGGATTGTCTTATCCCTATGGATAAGTATACTATTTAATTGCATTGTCAAAAGTTCAAATCGCAAAATACTTTTTTAATGTCATGCTGCGGAAGAGTGTCTAATACTTCGATGATTTGATCTGAAGAATTCCCATTTCCATAAAGCTGAATTTGATTCTTTATCTTCTCTCTAAATATGGCACTGAATGCAATTACCAGTGCCGCATCAATTGCCTCTTTTTCAGGTTCACAATTAATTACACTTTCTGCCATCACCCTACCCTTTTGCCTATCTCCTATATTGATTGTGGGTATATTGAAATAAGGGACTTCGAGGATTCCGCTGGATGAATTCCCCAAAACGAGATCCATATATTGAAGGCTCGACAAATAGCGAAGTTGTCCAAGTGATTTAAAATCAATCGCTATTCCCGTATTCTCACTGACGAATTGCGAAATCATTTGATTGATAATACGCCCGTTCTTATCCGAATTGGCATGGGTGAAAATGAAATGAGTATCATTAAGCGATTTCAAAGCCCTTAATATAGCGCCAAATTGCTCTTTCGCGCTATTATCCTCCAAGGTAACCGGGTGGAAGGTTACCAGAATATTTCTTTTTCCTAAGGAAAACCCAATAGAATTTTCGAATTCCTCTCTAGCCATTAACTTAAGCTTTCTGATAGAGTCCAACCCAATGGCTCCTACATTAAACACCCGCTCAGGATTTTCCCCTAGCTGAATAATCCGCTTTCGATATGTCTCCGTTGAAGCAAAATGCCAATAGCTCATTTTTGTAATAGCATGGCGTATTCCTTCATCATAAGCCCCCTCCGTTGTCTCACCTCCATGAATGTGGGCAATTGGAACATTGGCAATTATTGCTGCGGTAGCAGCGGCTAACATTTCTGATCTATCACCCAGAATAACAACCAAATCAGGTTTGAGCTCATCCATTGCATCAGCAAAACCAATCATTGCCAATCCTATTGACTTGGTAACTCCAACAGCCGTGTCGGACGATAATAGGCATTCTATTTTTTTTGAAACTTTATATCCACCATTTTCAATTTCATGGATGGTATTTCCAAATTCAGGTGACAAATGCATCGCACAGACTATTAGCTGTAGCTCATATTGTTCGCTATTCCGGATTTGATCTATTAATGGTCTTAACAGCCCAAATTCAGCCCGTGTACCTGTAATAACTGCGATTCTCTTCACCTTCTTAAACTTCAATCAAATCATCTACCTCAAAATCTCTGATTGCATAAGTTCCAATAATTTGGTCCCATCTCATAGGACTAATACCCGTTCCTGGACGCTTAATACTCAAATTGGATTCGCTCAATTCCTCCCCTTTCCCAATCGCTCTTGATGCGACAATACTCTTGCGTGCCACCGTCTTATTTTTGATTTCGGAGGGAGAGGGTTCTTTAGTTCCTGATCCTGAAATGGCCTTTTCAATGTTTCGAATAGCGATGATCATTGCCTTAAGTTCATCTGGCTCCAATGAAGCACGATGATCCGGCCCTGGCAAATTTCGATCCAATGTGAAATGCTTTTCAATAACAGTAGCACCCAAAGCCACTGCCGCAATAGGAACCTCTATGCCTAAGGTATGGTCAGAGTAGCCTATTTCCACATCCATCCTTTTCCCTATGTCATTCATCGCTTTCAGATTCACATCCTCCATAGGCGTAGGATATTCGGTATTGCAGTGAACTATTGAGATAGAATTTTTAGGAAGTCCGCTTTGAGTTAACACCTCCAAGGCTTCTTGCACTTCGTTGATGGATGCCATACCAGTTGACATGATCACTGGTTTATTAAAACTGGCAATCCTGCGCAAATATGGAAGATTGGTTATTTCTCCAGAAGGTATCTTAAAAAGATCTATTCCAATGTTATTTAAAAATTCTAAGCTATCGAGGTCAAAACCTGTGGAGAGGAATTTGATTGATTTTGATTTACAATAAGAAATAAGCTCTAAATGTGAGTCCTCAGACAGTTCGAGTTTTCTAAGCATCTCGAATTGGGAATCCAAACCACCCGTATTAGAATTTTGGTATTCTGCACGCTCTGCTGCCTTTGTAACTAATTTTGAAGCTTTAAATGTTTGAAACTTTACGTAATCCGAACCTGCCTCTGCAGCAGCATCAATAAGTTTCTTAGCCTGAGCTATATCACCATTATGGTTTACCCCAGCTTCCGCAATTACAAGAACTCTGTTTATCATAATATCCTTCCGGGATTTCCTACTATCTTCTGATGATCTTCAATGTCATTTAAGACTACCGAACCCGCTCCAACAATGACATTTTTCCCAATTCGAACCCCTTGTTTAACCACTGCATTTGCTCCAATAAAACTAAGATCGCCAACGCTAACATTACCCGCCAACACAGCGCCAGGAGCTATATGAACTGCAGTACCGATTGAACACTCATGTTCTATGATTGCCCCTGTGTTAATAATACAAAGATCACCAAGCTTTGCCAATGGATTGAGGGAAACGTTTTTGGATATAAAATTCCCAAAACCCATAACGCAGGTTTTTGAGACCGAACTTGAAGGATGGATGACGTTGAGGAGCTCCTTTCTTTTGGAAATGATATAATTTCCCGCTTTCTGTCTGATTTTATTGTCGCCAATCCCTAGAATATATTTTCGGTCCGTTTGCCATTCTTTAAAATCTTTGTCCATTTCAAAGCCAAGATATTCAAGTGCAAAAGGGTTACGAGTCGCTTGACTAATCTCTGTGTAGCCTTTTAATATTAAACCTGATAAAATAGCCGCTTCGGCTACCACAAAACTGTGACCGGAATATCCTATCAGGATAACTTCTTTATCTGACACTGCTAGGAATATTTACAATACGATCTTCCAAAAATTTTGCATTTACCTGATCGTCACGTAAGCAGGAATTATACATTGGGAGTTTAAACATCAATTGCCAAATTGGTCTGGTCATTACTTTGGCATCATTGGTTTCTTTCAGAAATAAATCTCTATCCTCTCTATTTTCTAACTCTACACACATTAGCCAATAATTAGCCTTAGTGTTTGGCATTTCAGTTCGGAACTTAATGCTTTGATTCTTAAAAAAAACATCATATTCATTGGCCAGTATTCTTTTCCCTTCAAGAAACTTATCCAAATTTTCCAATTGAGCGCAGGCAAGCGCTGCATTTAAATTGGGCATCCTGAAATTGTAGCCGAGTTCATCGTGAAAATACTCAAAAGGATGGGGCTTTTTAGCCGTAGTAGTGAGGTATTTGGCTTTCTCTCCCAATTCGATCGAGTTACTGACAATGGCTCCTCCCCCTCCACAGGTTACAATTTTGTTTCCGTTAAAGGAAAAAACACCAAGGGCACCAAAGCTTCCGGTTGGTTTTCCCTTGAATTCACTGCCTAACGATTCTGCGGCATCTTCGACAACGGGAATTTTCCAGGTATTGCATACATCAATCAATTCATCAATCCTCGTTGGAAAACCGAAAGTATGCATTGGGAGACACGCCGAAATTTTATTCCCAGTTAGTTTATTATAGCAACCATCCTCCCGCAATTCGCCATGTTCTGAAAGAAAATTGCCAATGGCGGAAGGGGACAGTCCCATGGTGTCAAGATCCACGTCCAAAAACACAGGATATGCTCCGTTGTATGCAATAGCGTTGGCTGTGGCAACAAATGTCAAGGCCTGAGTGAGTACTTCATCTCCAGCTTTTACCCCTGCCAATCGCAGAGCGACTTGTAACCCTGCTGTGCCATTGACCACCGCGACTGCTTTTTCAGTGACTGTGATCTGTTTCATCATTGCTTCAAACTTGTCCACATAAGGACCTACCGAAGAAACAAAAGTAGAATCTATCGTGTCACTTAAATACTTCTTCTCATTCCCAAGAAAACGAGGCTCATGTAACGGGATAAAATCATTGGACTTAAAACTTTCTCTTATAAAAGCTATGGTTTCCTGAATTGCTGGCATTACATTTTAGAATCTAAATATTTCCCAGTTTCCTTATGCCCAAAATCAGGTATCATTTTATGGAATAAATCAACGATGTTCGATTTTTCCCAGCTACCTGCTTTCCTTAAGCTCGAAATTGTCGTTTCAAATAATTTCAATTTATCTTCTTCAATGTTCAATTCATTTTTTATAACGCCAAGATTGTGAAAACTATCCAGATCCAATATTTCTTGATCTGTAAAAAACTCCTCAAAGTCTTTTTCCCCAGTTGTATCACTGGTAGTGAAAAAACATGGCCACTTTTTCTCCTGCGGTAAGATATTCACAAGAAGCCTCGCCTCATCTTCAGAATTGCATAAGTAAGGCTCATATCCCAATTGGTTAAGGTATTTAACAGCTATGTCCGCAAATGAAATTAAATGAAGACTTTCGCTCAATTTCGGGAAAAATATATCACGGTTTTCGCCGAAGATGCAAGACATGAGGCAGAGCTCTCCTGATTCCTGTGGGGTAACGAAATAGCGTTTCACATCAGATGGTGCCACAATGGGTTGCTTTTTTTGAATGCGCTGGTTAAAACCGTGCAATAGGGAACCATCAGAAAAGGCTACATTAGCAAAGCGAGCTGTTGATATACTGATATCTTCACTTCGCCTCATAAGAAACATCTCCATGATTCTCTTAGAAGCTCCCATCATATTGACCGGGTTTGCAGCCTTATCTGTTGAAACGCAAAAATACTTTTTGACGCCATTTTTAATTGACTGATTAATTGTCCTATCAGTATTAAAAACATTTACATCTATCATCCTCATGAGAGTAAAGGGATCCTTCTCACTTCTAACATGCTTCAATGCAGATAGATTGAGGACATAATCATACATCCCATCAACTTTGATGAATGCATCATATTCCAAAGAACCAATATCGAGAGCGAAGGTCTTAAATTCCCCATCGATGTAGCCAAAAGAGCTCCGAATATCCCGCACCAGCTCAACCATATTGTTTTCACTGATATCGACCACGTGAAGTTTCAATGGATTTCGTTTAAAAATCTCTTTGGTTACCGCCTGCCCAATCGAACCTGCACCACCCAAAACCAAGAAGCTGGAGTTTGAAACAATTGCCTTTAAATCGTCATTCCTGTCCAAGACATCATTTTGAAATAATTCTTCTTGTCTACCTATTAAAGATAAAATTTCCATGAATAAAAGTTATAATCTTGAATCTACTAATTCCTTATTCAACACCGTTTTCACATCAAACACCACGCACTCGCCGGAAGCCTGAATCGGCCAGGGTTTGAACTCCTGATGGGCTACGGCTAGGATCACTGCAGAATAGTCCCAAAGATCCGGTTTGTCTCCTCCATTGATCACGTCGATGTCCTATTCATGCTTTACCTCTGCCGGATCCTCGATGCGGATGGCGATCCTGCGGGCACTCCGGGTCCCAAAAGTCATTTGGGCAATCCGATTTTTTTTAATCCTTCGTTTGCTTTTTCAAGCCTTTCGGGAAACAAATCCTGTCCATCAAATTGATTTAATGTTGGATCGATTTTGACAAGGGGTGTTTTCTTTTTCTGGTTATACGCCATTCTGCCAGTTGACGAATCTTTCAGTGATTTTGGGCCTGCCTGTGGTATGCAGGCGATGTTTTTAACTGCTTCTCCTTTACCACTTTCTGCCAAATGGTTTCTTCTTCCTTCATTTTGGCCACATCGGAATAAGAACGCAATTTTCCCGCAACATTTTGGTACTCGGTAAATTGATTTTGTTCAGCCGAAGGTTCAGCATCAATTTCTACCACAAAATTAAGTTTAAGAAGCAACTCCTTGAGATATTCGAGATTTTTCTTACTGTCAACTTTAACAATCAATGTTTCCATGTGATTTTGTTTTTGTACACACTCACTTGTTTCTTAATCCCCCGATATTTTTGATCTGAGGTTGTCTTATCAATCTCTTTAACTTATCAGTACAGTTGTTTCTTTTGGCTATTTTGGGGTTATAACCCTAAATACTATTAGATCATATCCACTTTTTATGGTCATTCCCCTACAAAATACCGGAAGCTTGGATTAATCCAGAACTGGGGTATTTACAACCTCGCATCCACCTTTTCCCTGTCCAACACACTCTTCACATCAGACACTACGCAGTCGCCGGAAGCCTGAATTGGCCAGGATTTGAATTCCTGATGGGCTACGGCTAGGATCACCGCTGAATAGTCCCCAAGGTCAGGTTTGGTACCTCCGTTGATCAGGTCCATTAGAGACGGTTAAGCGTTAAAATCGTTAAGCGTTAAAGGCGTTAAAATCGTTAAGGGCAGGAATGGAACGTTTAACGTTGAACGAATGAACATTTAACGTTGAACATTGAACGTTAAAGGCGTTCAGCGTGGGAATGATGAATACCACTTACTACCCACAGTTTACAAAATCGTAGCCAGGCTGTCGGATGATCGATGCTGGAGGAGGAGGGAGGACGGAATATTGGTTACTCGCCTTCCAATACCTTATTCAGCTCGTTTTCCAGTTGTTTTTTGTCCGGCAGGTAAAGTTGATATTTACTTATGAAAAGCTGGTTGCTTATACTTTCCGTTGCGTATTCTATTAGAATATGGTCTTTATCCGCCCCTAAAACTATTCCTATTGGTTCACTATCCCCTTCTGTGTTTACTTCCTTTTTGAAATAGTTCAGGTACAAATTCATCTGGCCTACGTCTTGATGAGTCACCTCTCCCCGCTTTAAATCAATCAGAACAAAGCATTTCAAAATCCTATGGTAGAAGACTAAGTCCACATAAAAATGCTTGCCACTGATTGACAAACGGTATTGCCTTTTTTCAAATGTAAAACCCTTCCCCAATTCCAACAGAAAGTTTTGGAGATTAGATATTAGTTTTTCTTCCAGATCGCTTTCGAGATATTGTTGGTTTTGAGGGATATTCAAAAACTCCAAAACATAGGGATCTTTCAGAACATCATCTGCTTTTTGAATTTCCTGTCCCTGTCTTGAAAGTTCCAATACACCGTTTTTATCTTTACTCATCGCCAAACGGTGAAATAGCATACTTTTCATTTGACGTCTGAGTTCTCTAACGCTCCAATTCTCTTTTTCAGCTTGTCTGGAATAGAAACTGATTTCAAGATCATTGTCAGAACGCAGGATCTCAAAATAATGGCTCCAACTCAATACGTTAGACAGTGTCTCACTTTTTGGAAATGACAGGTATAGCTTCCTCATATACAGAAGATTAGATCTACTAAATCCCCTTCCGTACAATCGGGTTAGATCTTTTGAAAGTTGCTCAAAAAGGAAACTTCCATACTCGGCCTTTTCTTTGCCTCCCTGTTCGAATTCAACAATATGTCTCCCAATAAGCCAATAGGTTTTCACCAAAATGGTGTTCACGGATTGGCCCACCTGTTCGCGGCCTTTTTCCAATAAGCCTCCTATCTGGCTGATTAAGTCACTGTATTTTGGCTGGTCAGCTAACATTTTAAAAATTACCGGATCCCGAATACTGAGGATACCTGCCGGAGCTGGAGTGTCGGACTGGAAAGGTTAAAGGCGTTCAAATCGTTAAGGGCGTTAATCGTTAAGCGTTAAAGGCGTTGAAAGCGTTAAACGTTAAAATCGTTAAGGGCAGGAATGGAACGTTGAACGTTGAACGAATGAACGTTGAACATTTAACGAATGAACAGGTTAAGGACGTTAAGGGTTAAAGGCGTTCAAAGCGTTAAGCGTTAAAGAGATTAAATCACCAGGCCGTTCATTTCCAATGAACAATCACATTTTCTTCTATTCTTTGGTACAGAACAATTTGTACTTCCCGTTT
>CAZGYC010000100.1:0-12325 GCA_964530015.1 uncultured Limnohabitans sp.
TCATGAAGATCATCGTTCCTTTGGATTTTTCCGAAAATTCCTACAAAGCCCTGGAGTTTGCCCTTTCTGTCGCGGACAAAAAAACCGGGGAAATCACCCTCGTCCATGTGGTGGAAGTCATCTATGATTTTGCCTCACAGGCAGCCACTGCTTTGGACTCGATGTTTGAGGACGGCGAAAAGCTGCTCAAAAAGAACATCGAAAAGTACCGGGCTTCGGGAGTCGCCATGGACTACGAAATCCTGGAGGGAAATGCCGCAATCACGGTGGCGAGAGTTGCGGAGGAAAGAAATGCAGACCTCATCGTCATGGGTACCCAGGGAGCCAGCGGAATCAAAAAGGCACTCATCGGAACCACGACGGTGAATCTGGTCCGGGAGGCCAACTGTCCCGTTCTTGTGGTTCCGGCTTTGTCCCAGCTATCCGAAATCAGGAAAATAACGCTGGCTTTGGAATTTGCCGACCATGAGGAACAGTTCATCGGCTGGATAGTCGATCGGTCCAAGCACTGGGAACTCGGCCTGGAAATCCTCCATGTCCAAACCACCAGGGGATTCAGGGAGGAGCTGGCGGTCTTGGGTATGGAAGGGTATCTCCAAAAGAACTATCCGGGGATACTGGCAACAATCCACACGTTTTACTCAGACAATGCCTCGCAGGGCCTCGAACTGTATATGAAAGAACACCGCAACATGATCTTGGTCATGTGCCATCAGGACAGGAATCTATGGGAACAGCTCTTCCAAAAAAGCCAATCCATCGGGTTGGCCTATCACACCCATATCCCGCTTCTGATCATGAAATGAAATCACCTGCTGGCCAACTCCTCGAAATCATCGCGGATATAGATGATGTTGCGGCCCAGCTCGATCCACTTTTTCTTTTCCAACTGCTTTAGCAAGCGGGACACCACTTCCCTCGAGGTACCCAGCTCATTGGCGATTTCCTGGTGGGTAGTGTGAAGTTCATTTGCTTGATGCTGTTTCATCTTTGTCACGATGTACCGCATCAGCCGCTCATCCATGCGCATAAAGGCCACCGCATCCAAGGCAATCAGGAGCTCCTGAAAGCGATGCTGATAGGTCAGGGAGACAAAATCCTTCCATTGCCGGAACTCATCCGAGAACCGCTCATGGCTCTGGATGGGGACAAAGACCATGACGGCGTCTTCCTCCACCACCGCCCTGATTTCACTCGGCTTGGTGGCCGAACAGCAGGTGAGGGAAAGCGCACAGGTCTCCCCCGGGTCCACATAGTACAGGAAGAGTTCTTTCCCTTCTTCATCCGTTCTCAGGATTTTTATGGCCCCTTCGATCACCAGCGGCACGGCTTTGATGAATTGCCCGGGTTCCATCAACACTTTTCCGGCAGGCAGGTCCATCACTTGGCCCTTGTCCAGGATCGCCTGCAGGAGATTGGAGTCGGTAAAGTTGGGAAACGCTTCCCGGAGTCTTTCTGTGGTCATTTCTTCGGATTGTTCGCAAAAATCGGGTTTTCCGGCAAGTGATGGGGTGACAAATGTCACTATGGAATCAATCAAAATGAACACGAAAATGCCTGCTTCTCACTGGGGAATCCCCGAAGTACCCGGCCCCTCTCAGAATCGCTGGAAAACCGGACGCTTCGAAGAGGAAGGCGGCTTGTTCGGAACGGACTTTCCCATCAGGAAATATCCAATCCCTCCCGCAGTTTGGACAGCTCGCGAAACAGCCCCTTTCCTTCTTCCGACCCTGCCAAAGCCAAGCCTTTGAGCAGGATGTCCAGGTGTTCGAGCTCAGACTTTTGGTTGGAAGGACTGCCGGCAATGCGCCAGAGGAAATGATAGGATTCCCTCACCTTGTCGGTTTTGGCCGGGCTGGGAGCCAACATCAAGGCAGAAAGCATCAAATTGGCATCTGCGGCATAATCCCAAAACTCTTTCTTGGATTCGGGGATCGAATTGGCGGATTGCCTGAATCTGGCGATCAGCCTGGCCAGGTTCAAGGTTGATTTCCCTTCGGGAAAAACCAGCTCCCCGCCACTGACCAACTCGTGGATTCTGCCCAACTGGAGACAATTGTTGACCGCGTAGGAGTCCGCCAGCCCCTTGATCTTGGCCGCCTCAAAGTAGGCGTTGGCGGCACTCAGCAGCGTATCCGCAAACGAGGCCTTTTCCTTCTTCGCCTTGAGCAACATGAGTTTTCTCTTGTACGCGCTGCCCAGAAGGCTATACCGCTCCGAGGTCTTCCCGATGGCAATCAAGCCGTGCAGCTTTTGGATGATCCCGTCGATCGTATCCAGGAGATCCCCCAGTTCCCCTTCACCGGGCTGTTGGTTTTGGATGCGCTCTACCAGGTACTTGCCGGCAATGTTGCAATACTGCTCGATGGCCTTGAAGGTGAATCCGGCCTTTTCGTTGAGAAACAATTGCTCATAGGCCTTTTTGGAGTTGGCATAGTCGCCCAACTTGGCGTAGACATCTGCCTTGTATTCCAGAATCTTGTCGCTGGAGAGGTTTGCCTGCTTGAGCCCTTCTTCGAGTTCGCGGAGTTTTCTCTTTGCAACTTCCGATTTTACGCTCTTTGATTCCAGTTGGAAGCAGAGGTTATACAGCTCTATCTCCACTTCCTCCTTGAGATAAAAGCCGGTTCCCGGTTTGCTCAGTGCCAGAGGTCCGTCTATTTTATAGAAAGGATCGCCATAGCACTGGTAGGCTCCCCAGGTGTTGGTGCGGCCCTGATGGTTTTCGTACACCGTCTTTCTGGCTGCCTTGACCGCTTCTCCAAATGACACCCCACCGAGAAAGCACTCATAAAATTTCCTGCAGAAATCAAGCGCAGCACTGTCGTCAACCGCCCATCCCGCCACGATCACGGCTTTCACGCCGATTTCGATCAGTTGCGTGCCGATGTTTGCGGCCAGCTTGTTCCGGTTCTGGTTGAGCTCTTCTGCCCCTGCATCCACCTGGCCCAGGTAGCAGCAGTTCACAAACACAAACTCGGGGACTTTGCTCAACTGGGCGATGTCGCTTGGAGTGAGGAAATAGCCGTTTCCGATGACCATTCCGGAAGGCTTTCTGGGATCGGGATCAAACACCCCGTGTCCTGCCAGGTGGATGATCTTGTAGTTTTGCGTAAAGAGTTTCAGGATGATTTGGGGCGCGGTACTGTTGATTAGGCTTTCTGAGGCAAAACCGGAGTCCTTCAGCTTTTCGGAAACGTAGCTTGCCTCTCTTTTTGCTCCCTTCAACTGGCTCATGTAGCCTTTCAGATCCGGATCTCCGACGATCAAGGCACTCTTGTCCTGAACGGTGGTCGAAAGCCTTCTGAAATTGGTCGTCGCCAACTGCCTGACCATTCCCGAATGGATACAAAGCGGAAGCCCGTTTAGATCTTCCTGAAGCATCTCCCATGGGAAATTTGCGGTGCGCTTGTCCAATACCCAGGTGATGTTGTTTTGGCGCTTGAGATCTTCCTTGAACTCGAAAGGAATCAATTGCTCAAACATCGTCTTGGCAATTTCCGGTTCATACTGGTTTTTGCGGGTCATGTCTTCCAGCAGGCTTTCGATGTTTCTCGTATTGGCCAGCAGCGGGATTTCCTTTTCACTGGCACCGTTGGTAGCCAAGGCCATCCGGATAGTTCTTCCAAAGCCCGTTTTGGAATCCCCATCGACCATTTCCTCGGTCACCTTGATCCGGGTCCACCAGTCTGAGGTGTTGTCATAGGGGATTCGGGACAGCCTTCCGATTTTCTGGTTGAGCCAGAGGTTGGGAACGCTGATGTTGAATTCCCTGCTTTCATCCTGCTCCAGGTTTTTCACGGTCCTGAGGATTCCAAGTGCCCGATCCTGGTATAGCTCGATGATTTCGATTTCTTCGATGACCTTTACCTTGTTTTGGTAGGCCCTTCGGATGTTGCGATTGGCATCCTGAATCCCCAAAATGATCGACCGGATGGAGGTGTCACTGGAAAACCCGCCATAGGACGTTGCCAACGCGAGGATGGAAATACCCAGCATCTCGCTCTTTTTGGCGTCTCCGTTTTCGTCCAAATCGGCCTCGGCGGCTTCGTCTTCCCGGACATTTCTGATGGTCAGGTAGCGGGAGACGCCTTTTGAAACCGTCACCATCATCTGATAGGGAGTGAGCTCACCGGGCACGCCAAACCCAACGACGACAGTCCCCTTGAACAGTCTTTCGTCTGTGGTGATATCCTTGGTCAATACGATCTGGTGGGTCCCGACAGGGCCGGGATACAGGCCAAGGCCCAACAATCGGGAAAGCTCCCCGTCCAGTTTTCCGTCAATCACGCGCTCGGTCGTCAAAATGGCGTCGTATTGGAAATGCCCGGCCAGCACGGGATAATCCGCATAGGTCAGGTCTCCGTGACAGACTTTTACCTGAATCGGAGCCTCGTGGTCTCTTTCCTCACCTTCTTCTCCCAAGCCCAGGATCGTCTTGAAGGCATTTTCCTCGCTGATATCGAATATTTCCTCCTCTTTGGCCACAAAGCTCTTCTCATCGCCCCGGCCTTTGGGCAGCGCATTTTGCAGGCGGCCTGTCTTGCCTTGGTTCAAAATATCCTCTATCGCACCAAAGATCTTCTTCTCTGCCGACAGCGATCCGTGGGTCACATTGGCATAGTAGAGATGGTTGGAATCCGCAAGGGCTTGGGGGATCCCACGCTCCCAGGTGACACTTTCATCCCCTTGGTTGGTGGCATGGAAAAGCAGTCTTTTGTCCTTGATTTCCAGATCCGAGATCGTTGACTTTTTCTTTCGGCTTTGTCCGGCGATGTAATAGATGTTGTCGTAGCTGATCTGGCCTTCCCGCTCCAGGATCATCTCCTGGTATCTGCCAAAGGTCTTCAGATCCTTGTCGTTTGGAATCGGCCATGAGGCATCTCCGGAGGCTTCGCGGAGCTTTTCCCAAAACTTCCGGTCCGAAAAGTCGTGTTTGCCGGATCTGTTGATCGGCAGCAGGGCGAGGATTCCGGGGAAATTGACAAACACGCCCATCAGGTCCTTGGGCGTGTTGGTGATGTCGATCTTGCCCAAAAGCTTGATGATCCCGTCCCGGCCGAAAAGCACATAGGGAATCCTGTAAGAACCTCCCAATGGGGAACCGAGAAACAGGATTTTGAACCCGGGGAGGGCATTCAGTTGCCTGTACGTATCCGGATGGTAAAGCATAAAATCCCGGATCAGGACTCCACCCATGCTATGGCCGACCATCTTGATCGGCTGCCCGAATTTCAGGAGTTCCTTGACTTTTTGGTTGAGAAGACTGGCATTGCCCTCCATGGCCAGTCTCCAGTCAAAGGGAAAAGCCACTACGTCGTAATTTTTGCCCAGGTAGTCCCCCAGTTTCTTGTAGGAGGTTTTGATCAGGGAATCCGCATCGATTCCGTCGTGGTCCGAGGGACGGAGAAGCTTCAGGTCACCAACCAAAAACCTGGTGTATTTGATCCAAAGCAGGCTTTTTTTGTCCCTGAGATTGGAGCCCATGATCCCCGGCAGCAGGATCAGGATGGGCTTTTTGCCGCTGACTTCCGTGCCGGAATAGGTTCCGCCCTCCAGGACCAATCCTCCCCGGTCTTCGCCGCGAAGGAAGGTAATCCCGTCCGTTCTGCTTTTCCCCGCAAACTCCTCCGGCTTTCCGAATAGGCCAGACTGGATGACTTTTCTGACTTTTGGGGTTTTGAAGTATTTGATGTGGTCGATCTGGCCCGTCTCTTCCATGTAGAGGTACACGTTTCCGGCGATCCTCTTGGCCCCAAACTCCATACTGGCGGTGTCCACGACCAGGTCATTTTTCCCCCGGAAAAAAAACTTGCCTACCAGCACCACCAGACTCTTGAAGGAAAAGCTCAGCTCGCTGCTGCCGGCGACGACGATCAGCTTGGAGTCAATCTCCAGCTTGGTCCCCTGGTAATTGAGCACCTTGATAAACGGCGACTCGGGATTCATCGACTCCAAGCCCGGAAGGACCGTGACATCGTCCTTGGACTCTATCGAGGCCAAAACCAGCTCCTTCATCGTGACAAAAACCGGGTTGGAAATGCTCCCAATGGCACCGCCGATCAGGTTGAGGATCACGTTGAGAAACATATCCAGGCGCTTGGATGCCAGCGTGGTACCATTGGCCGGGCAGGCGACGCGAACCACCCGGTCGATCTTGAGCGATTTCTTTCCGATCAGATCGGCTATCTTTTGAATGTTGGTCAGATCGGCCTCCCGGTCACTGTTTTTCAACACGTTCTTCTCTTCATCGCCAAATCCGGCTGCATGGGAGGCAAACCTGGCCAGCAGATCGCCCACCAAGCCTCCTCGTGAATGGGTCACCAAATCGAGCGTGATGCCATCGGGAAGTGTCTCCAATCCCGCCAAGACGTTTTCCAGAGGACTGCAGGTAAGCGTTCGGTGCTGCAGCGCGAGCAGGTTGTTTTTCCCATACATACCTGCCATGTACTTCCACTCCTCGGTCCCTTTCATCTCTCCAAACGAGCCCAGCGTGGACGAGCCGGTGCCGTGGATAAACAGCAGGCATTTCCTGTCCAGATCCACCTTTGAAAAATCCGCCAATCCCAGCTCGAAGTCTTCTCCCACCGCCAAGACCACAGCCGCCCCCTCATTTTCGAAGGTTTTGCCCGCAAACGACAGCGCGGAATTTTCGGCTTTCGCCGCCAGGTGCCGTATTCCGGGACGGATCACCTGGTTTTTCACAAAGACCTTGGCGGCTTTGATGGCCACCGTCTGGACGAGGCTCCGGTCACTTTCCTCTGTTTCGATCTGGCCGGAAAGGTAGACCTCCTCGCCGTCTCCGCTTCGCTTCAGTTCCTTGGAGAAAATTTGCTTGATGGAATCGGCATCCCCAAGCCAGACGGAATTGTCTTCAAAGTCCAACTCAAGGATTTCGTCTTCCTTGAGCTCGACGATTTGCTCCGGCACATCGCTCCGGGTCGAACTCTCCACGGTAAACGTCCTGCTGACATTGTAGTACCCCATTGCCTGATCTTCGGCTTGGGAGATTTCTTTTGGCAGTTCCTGGCCTCTTAGTCTGATCTTGAAAGTTGACATGGTATAAAAGATTCGTGAAAACGGTGGAAAAAACCCTGCTCCCGTCAGCCAAACAAAAAACGACCTGAGCCCACAGGGTGATAAGTGATAGACTCACAAACGATTAAATCTATAAAGTTATTCCATGGGATGCAATACGGGAAAAGTGAGTTTTTTGGGTTTCGGACACCGCGGCACTTCATGGATTTTTGGCCAATTGAAATCGAAAATAGTTTAGTTGCCTGGTTTTTCATAAGAAGGATTAATCACTGGTTTATAGAAATTCATTTGGGATTCCGGCACTAAAAAACAAAAAAGAAAGGGTCCGGGGTCTGCTTCACGTTGAAAGGAAAGCCCGGTGCACAAGGTCAGTGCATTGCTAAACAAGCCAAAATTTATCCCCTAGTTTATCAAATCATGCCAATAGTGGTCTGCTCTTCCGATGGCCCACTTCATTTTTCCCGAAATCCAAAATCCGGTGCAATCCACAGCCAAGAATTCCTAAAATCAATAGTTCAGAAACTGATTGCTGCAAATCTTTTGCGGAATTCTGTGTTAAAATCGCCAATGCATTTGCACTGCTTGACACCGGTCCGGCGGAGTTTTCTTCTAAAAATCCATTTTGTCCCACAAAACAGTGCGGGGTCAGCACTATAAATTCTGACAAAAACACGATGAAACGTTCATTAAGAATATTGCTTTCTGGTTTATCCTTTATGCTCACTTTTGCAGTTACAAGCGATGCCCTTGCTCAATTCACGTCAGTCTTTCAGAATGCAAAGTCGGCAGGAAAGGGGAACGGAGAGATTACCTTACTGTATTCCGGAAGTAGAGTCTCTTTCGATGGCGAGAGCTACAAGCTTTTTGACAATCTTGGCCTCATGGGTGCATTCGGAATCTCCGACAATGCTGAAATACGCGTAAGGTATGACCGGTTCGGTAATTTTACTGACGAATTTTTTGGAGAATATGAAATCAATTCATTGATGTTTGGACCAAAATTCTCTACAAAAAGCGGGATTTTTGCAGCCTATATTCCTATTGGTTTTTTCTTTGCTAAAAGTTCAGAGGCCTCTTGGAATGCAGATCCCACATTGATCCTCTCCATTCCATTGGGGGAACGTATCACCATCAACTTTTCACCTCATTACACTTTCTTCCTGGAAGAAGGAAGCGGTTTGGCGGATGGAATTCTCGGTCTTAATCTCGGATTGGGAATTAACGTAGGAAGCAATTGGGTAATTCGTCCAGAAGGAGGGCTATCCCTCCCGATTGCCTATGACGGAAGTTATCACTATTTCGGACTGGGTGTCACGAGATCCTTCGGGAAAAACTGATGGACGCATCCCGTGATTGCAGTGTGAGAGGCTCCTTGTCTATTTCATGATCACCAGACTTGAATTACCCGTCAATTCCAGTTTTCCGGAATTCATTTCACTGGCTCCCAAACTGAATATCACCTCACCGAATCCCGCAGGCAGGCTGATTTCAACCTTCTCTTTGCCCACATTGTGGACTACAAAGAGCTCCTGTTCGCCTGATTTTCTGAAATATGCCATAACAGGAGACGGAAACTCCCCCACCGGAAGCTCAAGGTTGCCGACAGCCAATGCCGGATAGGAATTGCGGAGCGCGATCAAATTCCTGTAATGGTGGAAATAGCTGTTGGGATCCTTGCGCTGTACTTCCAGCGGGGTGACCGTGGAGTCGGTGCTGTATTTGGCTTTGATCCACTTGGTCCGCCCGGTGTCTTTTGCTTTTTTGTCCCAAAGGAAAGGCTCCCGGATATGCTCGTCGGGCTTCAGTCCCAGCATCCCGATTTCTTCGCCGTAATACAGATAGGGTGCTCCGGGCATGGTCAGCATCACGGCAATGGCCTGCTTGTACTTGGCGGGATCGGCACCCAGTTCACTGAGCAGGCGGGGCTGGTCGTGGTTGGACGAAATCGTCGCGTCGATAAATTCCGCCGTGATTCCCTGATAAAAGTCGAGGATTTCCTTTTGTTTCCTGGCCAGCAACATGCCCTCTCCGGTATTCATGGTCTCCAGCAGGGTGTAGTGGAAATCAAAGTTGAACAAAGCGGGTAGTCCCGGCAGGTAGGGCGCGACGACTTCTTTTTTGTCATATACTTCCCCAACCAGGTAAACATCCGGCTTGATGGCCTCCATCTTTGCGCGGAACTCTTTCCAAAATCCATGGTTGTCCAGAGGCCTTTCATCCGGGAAGATGTGCTTGGCCGCATCCAGGCGAAACCCGTCCACGCCCACTTCTTCCAGCCAAAACCTGCCGATTTCATGGATTTCCTCCCGAACCTTCGGATTGTCAAAGTTCAGGTCGGGCATTCCTCCCCAAAAAAATCCGTAGTAGAAATCCTCTCCAATTCCCGGGTCATGCCACTGACGGATATTGTCCGAATCAAGAGTGATTGTCTTTTTGTCCAAAAAATCCGCGATGGTGTCCTTTTGAGCCCAGACGTAGTAATCCCGGTAGGGATTGTCGCGGCCGGTCTTCGCCTCCAAAAACCAGGGATGCTCACTGCTGGTATGGTTGATGATCAGATCGACCACGATCTTGATATCCCGCCGGTGGGCTTCGTCCAGCAGTGTTTTGAAATCGTCTAGGGTGCCATAGTCCGGATGCACAGCCTTGTAGTCGGTCACGTCATACTTGTGATAGGTAGGTGAAGGCATGATCGGCATAAACCAGATCGCATTGGCGCCCAACTCCCCTACATAGTCCAGTTTTTGGGTCACTCCGCTGAAGTCCCCGATGCCGTCGCCGTCGGAATCATAAAACGACTGGACAAAAATCTCGTAGGTCACGCCGGCCTGGGGCCAGTAGTTTTTGGCTTGGGGGATTTCCTTTTGGTCACAGGATGTAATGGCTGCAAGGGTCAAAATAAGTACGGCTAGGGAGGGATTGTTCATTGGAGATCGAAAAGCCTTGATTTTCAAAATAAAACAAAAAAGCCACCCGAAGGTGACTTTTTCAACAGCGTAATCCAAATCTCAATTTCTGCCCACGGCATTGAGCATGTCAAAGGCAAGTTCGAGACGCTTCACAAAGTTCTCTTCGCCTTTTCTCAGCCAATTGCGGGGATCGTAATATTTCTTGTTCGGGCTGTCCGGGCCTTCTGGGTTGCCCAACTGGCTCTGCAGGTAGCCTTCATTTTTCCTGTAATAGTTGAGGATGCCTTCCCACATCGCCCACTGCATGTCGGTATCGATGTTCATCTTGATGGAGCCGTAGCTGTTGGCCTCGCGGATTTCTTCCACAGAAGAACCCGAACCACCGTGGAACACAAAGTTCAGAGGCTTGCCGACAGTGCCATATTTGCTGTTGATGAAGTCCTGGGAATTTTTCAAAATAATCGGCTTCAAGCTTACGTTTCCGGGTTTATAGACGCCATGCACGTTGCCGAAAGCCGCTGCAATGGTAAACAAGTCCCCGATTTTCTTCAGGTGCTCGTAGGCATAAGCCACCTCTTCAGGCTGGGTATAGAGCTTGGAAGAATCCACGTCGGAATTGTCCACGCCGTCTTCTTCACCGCCGGTCACACCAAGCTCGATCTCGATGGCCATGTCCAGCTTGGCAAATTCTTCGAAGTATTTGCAGGAAATCTCCACGTTTTCGTGAAGCGGCTCTTCGGAAAGATCCAGCATGTGCGAGCTGAAAAGCGGTCTTTTGTAAGCCGCATGGTAGGCCTTGCCTGCTTCCAGCAAACCATCGATCCAAGGCAACAGCTTCAAGGCCGCATGGTCGGTGTGCAAAATCACCGGAACTCCATAAGCTTCCGCCATCTGATGTACGTGGTGTGCACCCGAAATCCCCCCGGCGATACTGGCTTGCTGCTTGTCATTGGCTAGGCCTTTGCCTGCAAAAAACTGTGCTCCACCGTTTGAAAACTGTATGATCACGGGAGAATTGACTTTCTTGGCGGTTTCCAACACGGCATTCACCGAATTGGAGTTGATCACGTTGACCGCAGGCATCGCAAACTCGCTTTCTTTGGCATAAGCATACAGGTCTCTGAGCTCTTCCCCGTATTTTACTCCAGGCTTGAATTTCATAGTTTTTTAGGTTTGATTTTTCTTTTGGAAAGCCCCAATCGGCTTTCCCTCGACATGGAAAGCCCCAAAGATAGAAATCCCCGCCTGATTTCCGCCAGTCCAAAGTCTAAAATGCGGGGAAATCGAAACGAAGTGACTGCTTTAAAAGCGATTTCCCCGGGCTCCCCGGTTCAATCACTCCGGAAGGTAAACCGTCCTCCCGTTGTCTTTCACCGCCCTTAGGCTCTGGCGTCTGTTTCCCGCCGGATTGTAGGACACATGCACCCACTGGTCAAACTCCTGGATCAATTGGTCAAAGGGCAAGTCGGAATTTTTGATCCGCTGGTACAAATCCTCGATGCTGATGTGGCCCGCCTCGATATCAGCCGCTTGCCCTGTAAGATGCTGGCTGGCTTTGGCCCCGCCGACCAGCGCGTTGACCCGTGGACAGCGGTAGCCGCTGTTCACAAAGATCGCCCGCCCCATGCTGTCGCGCAGGGGCTGCAGCACATGGACGCAGAGTTGGCGGAGGTTTTCGACCACGGCCGGACCGGGCTCAAACTGCTCCAGAATGTCGTTTCTTGTCGCTGCCTGACTTCTCAGCAGTTCGCGGAGGGGAAAATTTTTGGTGAGTTGCATGGGAGTGGATGTAAAAGTTTGACTGGAAAAAAACAAAACATAACCGACTAACAATCAGTGACAAATTAGGAAAAAGCGATGGATTTGAAGCAAGTCAGGCCCAACAAATTCAGGGGCGGACAGCAGATTTCGAAAGGCCGGGTGTTGCGTGTCCGGTGGAAGTCACAAGTCTGAAATCAAATCCCGATAGCAGGACTGAAATCGCCGCGTCCAAGAGCCGAGAGACAAGAGCCAAGAACTTTGAAATCGGAATTGTGTCCAACATCCGAAATCACAAAATTCCGAAATCCCATATCGGGCATCCGAAATCTCCCATTGAGGCCCGAGATACCGTCGGCCGACTCCCCCTTTGGCGGCTGACCACGGACTTGGAAAAGCATCTTGGAAAAAGGGGGCAGGGGGATTTTGCCAAAAAATGCCGGATGTCTGGTGTCCGCTGACAGGTGTCGTATCCCTATCCCCATAGCGGGACGTAGCTCGGAAGGTTTTCAGAAAAAAAAAAGTCCATAACCCCTGGGGATTATGGACCGAAGATCTCCCGGACTTAACCGGTGGAATTGAACTTAGAAAAAGCCAGCCCTATAAACATGTCCAAATCA
>CAZGYC010000101.1:0-12209 GCA_964530015.1 uncultured Limnohabitans sp.
ATTTTGGGATCGCATTTGTTTCTAAAGACTTTATTCCTAATTTTGCGTTCCCATTGGCGGAGCGTTCAATCACACGGGCATAGTTCAATGGCAGAATAGCGGTCTCCAAAACCGTTGATGGGAGTTCGAATCTCTCTGCCCGTGCAGCAAGAAAGTAGACTATGAATCTTAAAAACTTTGTCCTGGAGTCTTACGACGAGATGAAAAACAAGGTCACCTGGCCCAAGTTTTCATTCCTTCAAAATAGTGCCGTATTGGTGTTGGTGGCATCACTCATCTTCGCGCTGTTTATCGGTGTGGTGGATTTGGGATTTGAGAACATCATGACATGGTTTTATGATTTATTCTAATTGACATTACAGAATGGCTGAACATAAGTGGTACGTACTCAGGGTAGTAGCAGGACAGGAAAAGAAGACCAAAACCTATCTGGATAACGAAATCCAGAGACAGAAAATTGGGGAATTCATTCCTGAAGTGCTGATCCCTTCTGAGAAGGTATATGAGATGCGCAACGGCAAGAAGCGTGTCCGGGAAAGGAATTTCTTTCCGGGGTACGTGCTGGTCAACGCGGATCTCTCCAACGGGGAAGCCAATCACGTAATAACGAGTATCCCGGGTGTCATCGGGTTTCTTGGATCAAACCAGGGGGGAGCTTCCAAAACCCCTGAACCATTACGACAGTCAGAGATCAACCGTATCTTGGGTAAGGTTGAGGAGATTGACGAGTTTGCCGAGAAGCAGGACACGCCGTTTATAGTCGGAGAGGCCGTAAAAGTAATGGACGGTCCTTTCAGTGGATTTACCGGGACAATTGAGGAGATATTTGAGGAGAAGAAGAAGCTTAATGTTATGGTTAAGATCTTCGGCCGCAATACTCCGGTAGAGTTAAACTTTATACAAGTAGAAAAACAAGACTAAGCAATGGCTAAGGAAATCACTGGTTATGTAAAACTACAAGTGAAAGGTGGCCAGGCTAACCCGTCACCTCCAGTAGGTCCAGCTCTTGGTTCCAAGGGCTTGAACATCATGGAGTTCTGTAAGCAGTTCAACGCCCGTACCCAGGAAAAAATGGGTACCGTGCTTCCGGTACTGATTACGGTTTATTCTGACAAGTCTTTTGACTTCGTGGTAAAAACCCCTCCGGCTGCAAACATGCTGTTGGAAGCCGCGAAAATCAAGAGCGGTTCAGCAGAACCAAACAGAAAGAAAGTGGGCTCCGTTACCTGGGATCAGGTAAGGGTGATCGCTGAGACGAAAATGCCTGACCTGAATGCTTTCAGAGTAGAATCTGCCATGAAAATGGTAGCTGGTACTGCACGAAGCATGGGTATCACAGTATCTGGTAAAGCCCCTTGGGAAGTATAAACAAAAAACAATGGCTAAGTTAACAAAAAAGCAAAAAGAAGCTCTTTCTAAGTACGACGCAAGCCAAATGTACTCCCTGGAGGCAGCTTCTTCACTGGTTAAGGAAATTACCATGACCAAGTTTGACGCTTCTGTAGATGTCGATGTCCGTTTGGGCGTTGACCCCCGCAAAGCGGATCAAATGGTCAGGGGGGTGGTAGCACTTCCCCATGGTACCGGCAAAGACATCAAAGTATTGGTGCTTTGTACTCCTGACAAAGCGGCAGAAGCTACCGAAGCAGGTGCAGACTACGTAGGTTTGGACGATTACATTGCCAAGATCGAAGGCGGATGGACTGACGTGGACGTCATCATCACCATGCCCAACGTGATGGCAAAGGTAGGTAGGTTAGGTAGAGTATTGGGTCCTCGTGGCTTGATGCCAAATCCTAAATCAGGGACCGTTACGCTGGATGTGGCAAAAGCAGTAAAAGAAGTAAAAGCCGGTAAGATCGATTTCAAAGTCGATAAGTTTGGAATTATCCATGCCGGTATCGGAAAAGTGTCTTTCTCCCCTGAGCAAATTCAGGACAACGTGAAGGAACTGATCGCGACTATCTCCAAGCTGAAGCCATCTTCATCCAAAGGCACATATTTCAAAAGTATTCATTTGTCGAGCACAATGTCTCCGGGTATTGCTGTAGACAAGGGTAGCATTCAAGGTATTTAATCATGACTAGAGACGAAAAGAAAGTAATAATCGACGGTCTTACTGAGAAATTTAAGGAAAACCCTTTCTTCTACATCACCGATGCTTCCGGATTCTCAGTCGCTCAGGTGAATGCATTCAGAAGGACTTGCTACGAAAAGGGAGTGGAGTACAAAGTGTACAAAAACACCCTGATCGCAAAAGCGCTTGAAAATCTGGATGCGGACTACTCCAAACTTGCGGGTGGTGCATTGAAAGGGTTCTCTGGAATTATTTTCTCAAAAGAGACTGGTAACCTTCCGGCAAAAGTATTGCTGGATTTCAGAAAAAAACTGGGTAAAAAAGAGACTAGACCGGTATTCAAGGGTGCAGGGATCGATTCGGATGTATTTCTGGGCGAAAACAACCTGGAGCTGCTGTCTAACCTCAAGTCCAAGCAAGAGTTGCTGGGCGATCTGATCGGATTGCTACAGTCTCCTGCCAAAAATCTCGTGTCTGCATTGCAGTCTGGACAGAACAACATCACTGGTGTTCTCAAGACCCTTGCTGAGCGGGAAGCAAAATAATCTTATCAAATCATTCAAAAACAAATTAAATAATCAATACAATGGCAGATCTTACACAACTTGCAGAACAGTTGGTAAACTTGACTGTAAAAGAAGTAAAAGAATTGACAGATATCCTTAAGGATCAGTACGGCATCGAGCCTGCTGCAGCCGGTGCTGTAGTAGTAGCTGGTGGTGCTGGTGCTGCTGAGGCTCCTGCTGAAGAGGAAAAAACTGCTTTCGACGTAGTCCTTAAAGCTGCTGGCGCATCCAAGCTTGCAGTCGTAAAGCTGGTAAAAGAATTGACCGGCCTTGGATTGAAAGAAGCAAAAGATCTTGTAGACGCAGCTCCCAAAGCCCTGAAAGAAGGAATCGCCAAGGACGAAGCTGAAGCTTTGAAAAAGTCTCTTGAAGAGGCTGGTGCTGAAGTAGAGATCAAATAATTTGCTGATTTCGCACCTTTAGGTTCGGAATTAGCCCGAAGACCTGACTAATCTAGTCAGGTCTTTTCCTGTTTGTGCGCAGGTTATAAATTGCATTATTTCAAGTGATAATTGTCACTTTCCGCTATTGAATTTCACTATAAACTACATACTACCTTGGCTATCAAGAATCAAACCGAAAGGAAAAGTTTCTCCTCCATTAAGGTGGTCAAAGACTATCCCGACTTTCTCGATATTCAGCTTCAGTCCTTCAAGGATTTTTTCCAGCTGGATACGCCTGCAGAAAAACGACGGGCAGATGGGTTGTTCAAAGTTTTCGCCGAAAACTTCCCAATCAGTGATTCCAGAGAGAATTTCACGCTGGAATTCATCGACTATGCAGTAGACCCGCCTAAGTACAGCGTGGAAGAGTGCATTGACAGGGGCTTGACTTATTCTGTCCCGTTAAAAGCAAAATTGAGATTGCTTTGCCACGATGCGGACAATGAGGATTTCGAAACCATCGAGCAAGAGGTATTTCTTGGCAATTTGCCCTACATGACCGAAAAAGGGTCTTTTGTAATCAACGGCGCTGAGCGTGTGATTGTCTCCCAATTGCACCGTTCCCCGGGTGTGTTTTTCGCCCAAAGCAAGCATACTAACGGTACCAAGCTTTACTCCGCCAGGATTATTCCTTTCAAAGGTTCTTGGATTGAATTTGCTACTGACATCAACAACGTCATGTATGCCTACATCGACCGTAAGAAAAAGTTTCCGGTGACGACCCTTTTGAGAGCGATCGGTTACGGTTCGGATAAGGACATCCTGGATCTTTTCGGTCTCTCCGAAGAAGTAGCCGCTACCAAAATTGCCCTGAAAAAGGCCGCCGGACGTAAGTTGGCTGCAAGAGTCTTGAGAACTTGGGTAGAAGATTTCGTAGACGAAGATACAGGTGAGGTCGTTTCTATCGACAGAAATGAGGTATTGCTGGAGCGTGACAACGTCCTGACTGAAGAAGACATCGAAATGATCTTGGATTCAGGCTCGAAGTCCATCATTCTCCACAGAGAAGATGTGAACGTGGCTGACTTCTCCATCATCTACAATACATTGCAAAAGGATAACTCCAATTCTGAAAAAGAAGCGGTAGAAGTTATCTATCGTCAGCTTAGAAATACTGAAGCCCCGGATGAAGCTACAGCCCGGGAAGTAATTCAGAGCTTGTTCTTCTCAGACAAGCGTTATGATCTGGGTGAAGTGGGACGATACAGAATAAACAAAAAACTGGGCCTCAGCATCGAGCCGGAGAAGATTGTCTTGACCAAAGAGGACATTATTTCCATTGTGAAATACCTCATCGGCCTGATCAATTCGAAGGCGGTGGTCGATGATATTGACCATTTGAGCAACAGAAGGGTAAGGACTGTCGGCGAACAGCTGTACAGCCAGTTCGGCGTAGGTTTGGCCAGAATGGCCCGTACGATCCGTGAGCGAATGAACGTGCGTGACAATGAAGACTTCAAACCGGTCGATTTGATCAATGCCCGTACGCTTTCTTCGGTCATCAACTCCTTCTTTGGAACCAACCAGCTTTCCCAGTTTATGGACCAGACCAACCCTCTGGCAGAGTTGACTCACAAGAGAAGACTTTCGGCTTTGGGTCCAGGCGGGCTTTCCAGGGAAAGGGCAGGCTTCGAAGTACGTGACGTTCACTACACGCACTATGGCCGTCTGTGTACCATCGAGACTCCGGAAGGCCCGAATATCGGTTTGATCTCTTCTCTTTGCGTTCACGCCAAAGTGAATTCAATGGGTTTCCTGGAGACGCCTTACAGAAAGGTGGCTAACGGAAAAGCCGGGATGAAGCCCGAAGAAATCGTATTCCTTACGGCTGAGGAAGAGGACAACCATAACATCGCCCAGGCAAATGCACGTCTGGATGAGAAAGGTGTTTTGGTCAATGAAAAAGTCAAAGCCCGATTTGAAGGGGATTTCCCGGTTTTGGATCCGAGCGAAATCAACTATATGGACGTGGCACCAAACCAGATCGTATCCGTTGCGGCATCCTTGATTCCTTTCCTGGAGCATGATGATGCCAACAGGGCCTTGATGGGTTCAAACATGCAGCGTCAGGCAGTTCCATTGTTGAAAGCGGAAGCTCCGATCGTGGGTACCGGCTTGGAGGCAAAAGCTGCAATCGACTCCCGGGCACTGATCATTGCTGAAGCAAACGGTGTAGTTGAGTATGTGGATGCCAAAAATATCACGATCAAGTACGACCTGACTTCAGATGAGTTGTTGGTGAACTTCACCAACGAATACAAGACTTACGACCTGATCAAATTCAGAAGAACCAACCAGGACACGACCATCAACTTGACGCCTTTGGTGCTGAAGGGCGAGAAAGTGGCCAAGGGACAGGTTCTGGTCGAAGGGTACTCCACCAACAAAGGAGAGCTGGCTTTGGGCAAAAACCTGAAAGTCGCCTACATGCCTTGGCAGGGATACAACTTCGAGGATGCGATCGTAATCTCCGAGCGGGTGGTTCGCGAGGATATCTTTACCTCCATTCACGTAGAGGAATTCCAACTGGAAGTCCGTGATACCAAGCGCGGGGAAGAAGAACTTACTTCCGAAATCCCGAACGTCTCCGAAGAGGCCGTGAAGCACTTGGACGAAAACGGAATCATCCGAATCGGTGCTGAAGTGAAAGAAGGGGACATCATCATCGGCAAGATCACGCCAAAAGGCGAAACCGATCCTACTCCTGAGGAAAAACTCCTTAGGGCAATCTTCGGTGACAAGGCGGGTGATGTGAAAGATGCTTCGTTGAAAGCTTCCCCATCCTTGAACGGTGTCGTGATTGAGACCAAACTGTTCTCCAGACCCAAGAAGGACAAAGACAACCGGGCGAAGTCAAAAGCCGAAGTCGAAAAACTGAAAGCCAAGTATTCCAAAGATCTCCTCGGAATCAGAACCCGGATGATCAACAAATTGGTGACCATCCTGGACGGAAAAACTTCCCTCGGCGTGAAGCACAAGTTTGGTGATGAAATCATCAGCAAAGGCGTGAAATTCAATCTGAAAAACATTGAAAACAACCTCTTCCCCGCCAAGAACCCTTACAGGGATGAGTCCAATTACAATGTGCCGGAGGAAGCCAACCTGGTTTCTGACATCATCTTGGATGACTGGACCGAAGATGCACACACCAATTCGCTGATTGTCAAATTGGTAAAAAACTACACCAATTCCAGAAACGAGATTTCCGGTTTGTTCAAGCGTGACAGATTCACCCTTGAGGTAGGAGACGAATTGCCTGCTGGTATCGTGAAGCTTGCCAAAGTGTACATCGCCAAGAAGCGCAAGCTGAAGGTGGGTGACAAGATGGCCGGTCGTCACGGCAACAAAGGGATCGTTGCCCGGATCGTCCGTGACGAAGACATGCCATTCCTCGAGGACGGAACTCCAATGGACATCGTATTGAACCCGCTTGGGGTGCCTTCGCGAATGAACATCGGACAGATCTTCGAGACCGTATTGGCTTGGGCTGGACAGAAGACAGGCAAGAAATTCGCTACGCCAATCTTTGATGGAGCGACTCTTGAAGAGGTCGCTACAGAATTGGAGATCGCTGGAGTACCTGCCTATGGGCGTACCTACCTATACGATGGTCTTTCAGGCAACAAGTTTGATCAGCCGGTGACGGTAGGCGTTGCCTACATGCTGAAGCTGGGTCACTTGGTCGATGACAAGATGCACGCACGCTCTATTGGGCCATACTCACTCATTACGCAGCAGCCGCTGGGTGGCAAGGCGCAGTTCGGTGGGCAGCGTTTCGGAGAGATGGAAGTGTGGGCACTCGAAGCATTCGGTGCATCCCACGTCCTTCAGGAGATCCTGACTGTCAAGTCTGATGACGTAATCGGTAGAGCGAAAGCTTATGAAGCAATCGTGAAGGGTGAAAACCTTCCCAAACCAAACATCCCTGAATCATTCAATGTACTGGTTCACGAGTTGAGAGGCTTGGCTCTTGAAATTACCCTGGATTAATTTGGCTCAAGGGGCGGGCAACCGCCCTGAACATATCTCAAAACACTATGTCGTTTAGAAAAAATAAAAAACTCAACAACGATTTCTCCCGAGTTACCATCAGCTTGGCCTCTCCAGAATCAATCCTGGACAGCTCCAACGGAGAAGTGACCCAGCCAGAGACGATCAACTACAGAACCTACAAGCCCGAAATGGGCGGCTTGTTCTGTGAGCGGATCTTTGGTCCGGTAAAAGACTGGGAATGTCATTGTGGCAAGTACAAGCGGATCCGATACAAAGGCATCATCTGCGACCGTTGCGGGGTAGAGGTGACCGAGAAGAAAGTCCGCCGTGAGCGAATGGGACACATCGAACTGGTGGTACCGGTAGCCCACATTTGGTACTTCAAATCCCTTCCAAACAAAATCGGCTACTTGCTCGGTCTCCCGACCAAGAAACTGGACCAGATTGTTTACTACGAGCGATATGTCGTAGTGCAGGCTGGTGTCAAAGCCGAGGAGGGCGTTCAGTATCTCGACTTCTTGACTGAAGACGAATACCTGGACATCATGGATAAGCTTCCTAAAGAGAATCATTCTTTGGATGATGCTGATCCGACGAAATTCATTGCTAAGATGGGTGCGGAAGGTTTGGAGATGTTGCTGGCAAGATTGGATCTCGATGATCTTTCTTACTCACTCCGTCACCAGGCTGCTACCGATACTTCTCAGCAGCGTAAAGCGGAAGCTTTGAAGCGTCTGAAAGTGGTAGAGGCATTCCGTGATGCCAGAACCCGCATCGAAAACCGTCCTGAGTGGATGGTCGTTCGGATGGTTCCGGTTATTCCACCGGAATTGCGTCCGCTGGTTCCTTTGGATGGCGGTCGTTTTGCGACTTCCGACTTGAATGATCTCTACAGAAGGGTGATCATCAGAAACAACCGACTGAAGCGATTGATCGACATCAAAGCTCCCGAGGTGATCTTGAGAAACGAGAAAAGAATGCTTCAGGAAGCTGTCGATTCTTTGTTCGATAACTCCAGAAAAGTAAATGCGGTGAGATCCGATGGAAACCGTGCCCTGAAGTCCCTTTCCGACATGCTGAAAGGGAAGCAGGGTCGATTCCGCCAAAACCTGCTCGGCAAGCGTGTGGATTACTCCGGTCGATCTGTGATCGTCGTAGGTCCGGAATTGAAGCTTCACGAGTGTGGTCTTCCCAAAAATATGGCGGCGGAGCTTTTCAAACCATTTATCATCAGAAAACTGATCGAAAGAGGGATTGTCAAGACCGTAAAATCTGCCAAGAAAATCGTGGATCGTAAGGATCCTGTGGTTTGGGATATCTTGGAAAACGTGTTGAAAGGACACCCTGTTCTTCTAAACCGTGCCCCAACGCTTCACCGTTTGGGTATCCAGGCTTTCCAGCCAAAACTGATCGAAGGAAAAGCAATCCAGCTCCACCCACTGGTATGTACTGCATTCAACGCCGATTTTGACGGTGACCAGATGGCGGTGCACGTACCACTTGGACATGAAGCGATTTTGGAAGCTTCCACTTTGATGCTTTCTGCCCACAACATCCTGAACCCTGCCAACGGAGCACCGATCACCGTGCCTTCCCAAGACATGGTTTTGGGTCTGTACTATGTGACCAAAGGCAAAAAATCCACTCCGGAAGAGCCCGTCGCCGGAGAAGGCATGACCTTCTACAGCACGGAGGAAGTGATTATTGCCTTGAACGAAGGTAAAATCTCCAAGCACGCGAATATCAAGTGTAAAGTGAAAGTGAAAAGCGCCGAAGGGGAAATCAAAGACCAGATCATTGAAACTGTTGCGGGTCGTTTGATCTTCAACCAGTTTGTGCCTGAGGAAGTGGGCTATGTCAACGAGCTTTTGACCAAAAAGAAACTTCAGCAGATCATCGCTGAGGTGGTGAAGGTTTGCGGTATCGCCCGCACAGCCCAATTCCTGGACGACATCAAGCACCTTGGATTCCAGATGGCTTACCAGGGTGGTCTCTCCATGGGCTTGAACGACGTCATCATCCCTGAGGAAAAAGAGCCGATGATCGCCAAGGCGAAAGAAGAGGTTGAGCAGGTTTGGAACAACTATCTCATGGGCCTTATCACGGACAACGAGCGTTATAACCAAGTAATTGACATCTGGACCCGTACCAACTCTCATTTGACCAACAATCTGATGAAGAAAATGGAAGAGGACAAGCAAGGATTCAATGCCATCTACATGATGATGCACTCCGGAGCCCGTGGTTCCAGGGAACAAATCCGTCAGTTGGGTGGTATGAGAGGTCTGATGGCCAAGCCCCAGAAAAACCTCCAGGGTTCAGTGGGCGAAATCATCGAAAACCCAATCCTTTCCAACTTCAAAGAAGGACTCGATGTATTGGAGTATTTCATCTCTACCCACGGTGCCCGTAAAGGTCTTGCTGATACAGCCTTGAAAACTGCCGATGCGGGCTACTTGACTCGTCGGTTGGTTGACGTCGCGCAGGACATGATCATCACAGAGGAAGATTGCGGTACCTTGAGAGGTCTGGTAGTTCAGCCATTGAAGGACAACGACGAAATCGTCGAGCCACTTTCTGAAAGAATTTTGGGCCGTGTTTCTGTGCATGACGTCTATGATCCATTGACAGATCAGTTGATCGTTCCGGCAGGACTGGAAATCGGAGATGAGGTGGCTAAGCTTGTGGACGAATCAGCCATCGAAGAGGTGGAAATCAGATCCGTTTTGACTTGCGAGACAAGAAGAGGTGTCTGTGCTAAATGCTACGGAAGAAACTTGGCCACCGGAAAAATGGTACAAGCCGGGGAATCTGTTGGTGTAATTGCCGCGCAGTCTATCGGTGAACCCGGTACTCAGCTTACTTTGAGAACATTCCACGTGGGCGGTACTGCTTCCAACATGGCAGTGGACGCTTCAATCCCCGCGAAGTTTGACGGTGTGATCGAATTCGAAGAAGAATTGAGATTCATCGAAACCACCAACAAAGACGGTGAAGCCATCACGATAGTCATGGGGCGTTCCGGTGAAATCAAGATCAACGAAGCGAAGACCGGAAAGACGTTGGTTTCCAACCACGTTCCTTACGGCGCGTTGTTGAATGTGAAGGACGGTCAGAAAATCGCCAAAGGCCAGTCACTTTGTACCTGGGATCCATACAACGCGGTCATCCTTTCTGAATTTGACGGAGAAGTTGAATTCGAAGCAGTCGTGGAAGGCATCACTTACAAAGAAGTGGCTGATGATCAGACTGGTTTCCGTGAAAAAGTAATCATCGAAACCAAAGACAGAACCAAAAACCCTGCAATCGTCATCAACTATGGTGGTGAGACCAAAGCATACAATATCCCGGTAGGTGCCCACCTGGCTGTCGAGGCAGGTGAAAAAGTCAAGTCTGGACAGATCCTGGTCAAAATCCCAAGATCGGTCGGTAAAACCCGGGACATCACCGGTGGTCTGCCTAGGGTAACTGAATTGTTCGAAGCCCGTAACCCATCCAACCCGGCTGTGGTTTCTGAAATCGACGGTGTGGTGACCTACGGCGGCATCAAGCGTGGTAACAGAGAAATCATCATCGAATCCAAGGATGGTGTGATCAAGAAATACATGGTATCTCTTTCCAAGCACATCCTGGTGCAGGAAAATGACTTCATCCGTGCTGGTGAGCCATTGTCCGACGGGGCCATTACTCCAAACGACATCCTTTCGATCAAAGGACCAACAGCCGTTCAGGAATATTTGGTGAATGAAATCCAGGAAGTTTACAGACTTCAGGGTGTGAAAATCAACGACAAGCATATCGAGGTAATCGTATCCCAGATGATGCAGAAAGTGGAAATCCTTGATGCCGGAGATACTGGGTTCCTTCAGAACCAAGTCGTGGATAAATGGGCGTTCCGTGAGGAAAATGACAACATCCTGGATAGAAAAGTCATCATGGATGCCGGGGATTCTTCTACGCTGAAGCCTGGTATGATCATCTCTGCCAGAAGACTCAGAGATGAAAACTCCAGCCTGAAGCGCAAGGATCTGAAACTGGTACAGGTGCGGGATGCAGAGACTGCGGTTTCTGCTCCAACCTTGCAGGGGATTACCGCCGCATCTTTGGGTACAGAAAGCTTTATTTCTGCGGCTTCCTTCCAGGAAACAACCAAAGTTCTTTCTGAAGCTGCCATCCGAGGCAAGCGTGACGAACTGTTGGGACTGAAAGAAAACGTAATCGTGGGTCACTTGATCCCTGCCGGTACAGGACAGAGGAGATTGCAAAATCTGATCGTAGGTTCGCAGGAAGAATACGACAAGCTTTCCGAAAATATGGAAAGAACAACTTCCAAAAGATCCAGCGAAGCGATCCTTTAATCAAACTTGATTCATACATAAAAGGCCTGTACACGACATACAGGCCTTTTTTTAATCCCAAAAACAAATGGAAGACAACAAAAGACAAGACCAGCAGATCAACGTGGAGCTCTCCGAGGAAGTAGCAGAGGGCATCTATTCCAATCTAGCCATGATCGCCCATTCCAATTCGGAGTTTGTGATCGATTTTATCCGATTGATGCCCGGAGTACCCAAGGCAAAAGTAAAATCCAGGATCATCGTGACTCCGGATCATGCCAAGAGATTGCTTGCTGCGCTGAAAGACAATATCGAAAAATATGAGGCTGCCTTCGGAAAAATCAACCAGGGAGGAGGAGCTCCTTCGTTTCCGATTTCCTTTGGCACTCCCGGTGAAGCGTAACAAAAATATAACTCCGCCAAGGTCTGTGTCCGCACAGACCTTTTATTTTTCCAGTGGGTCTCTCTTCTCCTAAGATGTTTCCACATTCAGTTGTAGTTCAGGTGTCTGCGTTTGGTTTTTTGTCTTCTATTGTAATTTGTTGAAGCGTTTTGGCTGTTTTTATCGTCCTCTGGATAGAATCACTAATCCGTAGATCTTATGAAAGCTATATTCACACTATTGGTATTGATCATTGGGATGATGGTTTCATCCTGTCAGGAGAGTGATCTTTCTCCTGACCAAAGACTGGAATTTCAATTGGTTGTCTTCAACGAATTGGGAGAAAGAACCAATTCCTTAACCCACATTGCAGCAATTAAGCGATAAACAAGAAATTTCAAACTATTTTCT
>CAZGYC010000102.1:0-11959 GCA_964530015.1 uncultured Limnohabitans sp.
CCTTCCCCTTATTGCCTTTTGGACTTTCTGCTCCGTCCCTCGGCATCGACCATCCACTTACTCACCAGATTTCTGCGCCGGGGTCAAAGGCCTTTGCTTTTTTTGCCGTGGGTTCCGCTACGCTCTACCCACGGTTGTTATAAATGGCCCCTTCAGGGCCTGAGTACCCGGCGCTCCACGACTTCACCCAACAAGCACTGAAGCTTTTTGGAGCAGTTAAACACCTGGATTTAGATGATTTGTAGCGGTTGATAAATAGCCAGCTGTATAGAATTTGCAATGTAGAACAGCCTATCCCAGGATTTGCAATCCGGCACCACGCATGCCTTCCCCTTATTGCCTTTTAGACTTTTTGCTCCGTCCCTCGGCATCGACCATCCCTTGCTTCCAACACCCGCCTCCGGCAGAGACAAATCATAGTTCGGAAGGGTGCGGTGGGCTGATTTGGCAGCGGGGTGCGCGGAGGCATAGTGCGGTGGGAGCTTTGCCAAATCTTGACCTTTTGGTCCTTTTGGGTCAAGCCAAAAGGACATAAAAGAAAACAACAATCGCGGTTCCCAAGGCCTGTCCACAGGCACCCCATTTAGAATACTTCCGCTCCGCTCCTCGACTTCACCCAACAAGCACTGAAGCTTTTTGGAGCAGTTAAACACCTGGTTTTAAATGATTTGTATCGGTTGATAAATAGCCAGTTGTATAGAATTTGCAATGTCGAACTGCCTATCCCAGGATTTGCAATCCCCTGATACGTTCTCGAGGTTACTCCCGATGGCGGATCCCGAGTGACGGGTGAAAAGAGATTTGAAGGGAATCTTAGGAAATTGGATGGGAATTTTTATTTTGGTGATATGGAAACAATCGAAAAATTGAAAACTCGCCTGATAGACAGAATCATCGTTTCACAGGATGGCGAAGTACTCCACGCTATTGAAATTCTATTAAAATCAACCCAGAAAGAAAACCCGCTCCACCTTACTTCCCAGCAAATCGAGCTGCTGAAAATGAGCGAACAAGACATTGAAGCGGGGAGAATCATTTCGGAAGACGATTTGTCGGAATCTGATTCAAAATGGATGAATTGAAGATTTTTTGGACAAAAGCAGCCGTTGACCAACGGAACTATGTTTTCGAATATTGGAACAGGCGGAATAAAAGCAACAGCTATTCAAAAAGACTAAACCTGGCAATCAGGGAGAGGATCCTGACGCTAAAGTCCCAACCCGAAATGGGGATTTCAACAGAATTGAGCGGCATCAAGGCAATCATTTTGGAACACTACTCCATTTTTTACAAAATCCAAACTCCAGCTCTATTTATAATCGGATTCTGGGACAATAGACAAGACCCCGTAAAACTGCATGGGTTCTTGAAAGAACAATCTCGCTGGAAATAATTCGGCAGGGAAAACATTCCTGAATTGGGGCTTCAAAAACGGGCATGAAAGTGATTTTGTAGGGTGTTGGATGACCGATATCCGGTGCCGGATGATTGTCGGGCTGTGAAAAATCTGCTGAAATCCGTGTCCTTTTCTGCGGGAATCTGCGGGAATTGTTCAGGGATTTTCAGAAAAACCCGTCTGAACCGGAACCCAATATCCCTTACGATGACACGCTCTTCTACAGGCCGTGGATTTAGGGGAGGTAGCAAGCTTCGAGCAGAAGGATAAATCCTATTCCTGGGAGTAGACGAGTCGCTCCCTCGGTCTGTGTCCCACAGACCGGAACAAGTCCCGCTGTTCCGCTCTTCAGGATTTGCAATCCCAAAGCACTGTTCCGGGATTTGAAATCCCCTGACACATTGTCGAGGTTACTCCCGATGGCTATCGCGGACCTCGGGTAGCTCCGGTAGCTTCGCCTGTGATCGCGGTTGTAAAACTCCTATGCCTCCTTGATGCAGCGATTTCGGGACATCCATCGGGCATCCAACATCGGGCACCCAGCATCCGACACGATCCCTTTCATCCCGTTTGCGCCTGCCTTCCCAATAGGCAGGAAGCCCGGAACCCTGTTTTTTCCCGTCAATCGGGCTGGCTGTAAAATAAAATCCCGTCAGACTGTTCACCTGAAGCACCTTTGGCAGATAAGGAGACAAAGGCCTGATCCGGACGGGTATCGGGCTTTAAGGCCAACTGTATTTCATCCTTTTGCCCGGTTCCCGGCTGCAGGTTTGAAGTCAGGGAAACCGTGAAAGTTTTTAACCATTAACCTGCCTTCATCTATGAAACGCGAATCGCTATTCCTGCTTTTTCTGATCGGTTGTTTCACCGTCACCTCCTGCCAGGAGGATCCCGAGCCCGCGGATCCCCCGGGGCCACCCCTCCCCTCGGGCGATTTTGAGACCCGGGACATCCAGATCGACTTGCCGGCCGGTTCTTCCTTTGATTTTGGAGGGAGCGAGCTGCTCTCCTACGGGGAGTTTTTTCCTGTGGGCGGGGGAGGCAAGACCGGTGCGGTGTCCACTCCCGGCAGCCCCAGCGTCGCCTACCTCTTTGACGCGTCGGGACGTCTGGTCCTAGCCGGGCCCATCTCCGATGGGACCTCCTCGCTTTCCCCACAGTCCACCGCCAACGTGCTCCTGACCTATGCGCTGGGGGCCAGCTTGAGGGAGGAGGGCTTTGTGCCGCTGTTTTGGGAGCAGGTCAACAGCCTGCCCGAGGCCATTGCCTGGCAGGAGCGGTTTACCGAGCTCTGGAAAAGCGACCCGCTGATCCTGGAGAAAGGCACCTATGCCGCCGCACTGCGGGAGGTGATGGAGAAGCTCGTGCCAGAGGCCAGAGTGATCGACATCCGTGCCAACGCCAAGATCTCCGACATTTCGGTAGACCACGGCGACCTGAAGAGCGGCATCCAGGTATTTGACGACGGGCTGGGGCAGTTTTCGGTCAACAACCGCTACAGGCGAAGAGCCCACGGCTTCCTGTACAAGATGTCCTACAAGGACAACAACGGCCAGTCCCACCAGATACTCTCCGCAGTGGGCCCGGCCAGCCCCTCGGACAGGGACTTTGCCGTGTCGCCCACTGCGGCGGCCACCTCGGTGATCGGGGTGCTGGGCTCCGCGATCGAGGGCAATCAGGGGGACGTGGCCGAGGTCAAGAGCGGGCCGTTCAAGCTGGACCTGGAGGAAATGGAGAGCGAGGCCACCTACAAGCTGCACGTGATCGGCCCCGGCAGGCCGCTCCAGATGCCCGTGACCGAGGCGGAGCGATCCAAGCACGAGCGCCTGACGATAGAGACCTTCGTGATCGACTTCATGTTCCCACTGATCATGGAGATCTACGGATGGAAGGACGACCTGCTCAAGCAAAAGATCGACATCGGATCGGGTCCCATCGAGCGGTTCATCGGGGCGACCGAGGTGTTTCTGAAAGCGGCCCCGGAGGTATACGAGACGGTAAAGAGCGGGGACTACCTGGGTGCGTCCAAGAAGGCCGTGGAGCTCCTCTACACCGGTGCCGTGGAGGGCAACCTGGAAAACCTCTCCGTGCTGGCCTTTGATGTGATGGCCGATGTGGCCACGTCGGCTGGCCTGAAGATTCCCGCTTCCGCCTCGGCGGAAAAAATCGTGGGCCGGGGGGCCAAGATCCTCCAGGTGATCAACACCGCCATGCTGGCGGGGGACTTCATCCGGATCTCCGACGGCATCGAGTCCTCCCGCAACATGGAAGACTGGACCATCCGGGCCCGATCCACCCAAGTGACCCTCCTGCCGAAGGAGGCCACCGTCCGCAGCCGGGGAAGCAAGGAGATCACCGCCGAGGTCAAGAACCTCGAGGAGCAGGGCGACACCCATCCCTACTTCGTCTGGAAGACCTCCGGGAAGTACGGCTACATCCAGGACACCAAGGGCAACCGGGGGGAGTCTTTTGACAGCTCCGATCCCAA
The DNA here is from genome assembly GCA_964530015.1 of uncultured Limnohabitans sp. GTDB lineage: Bacteria > Bacteroidota > Bacteroidia > Cytophagales > Cyclobacteriaceae > Algoriphagus. The sequence continues at coordinate 3,885 of CAZGYC010000102.1, forward strand.
GGTCACTTACTACTCCACCACCAGCGCCAACCTGCTGGAGCAGGAAAACAACTGGGAGTACGTCTACGTGGAGGCTTTCCTGGGCTCCCAGTCCCTGGGCAAGGACACCGTGAAGCTGAACCTGCGCAAGAGTGTCTATGAGATCAAGCCCAACGGGGTCACGCTTTCCGGGAAAGAGGGGAGCGCCAACAACGCCAAGCTACACATAGAGCCCACGGACGGCTCGGTGATGGACTTCTCGGACAAAAAAGTGGTCTGGACCACAGGCGGCCAGCACGGCAAGCTGAAAGGCCCGGGGGGATTCTCCACCACCATCACCAGCTTTGGGGACAACAGCATCCACTACGAATGCACCGACAAGGATACCAAGCAGGCCACCGAGAAAGTGTACGCCAGGATTTACGCCAAATCCGCCGTCGGCGATGACTACTTCCTCTACGAGGAGCTCGAGGCTACCATCAACATCAACAACGAGGACAACATCATCATCAAGTATGTCTCGATTTCGGTGGTCCAGTGGGGGCCTGAGGAAGTGGGAGTATATACCAACTGCGGGGCCGGTACCATATTCTACATCGATCCGGAGCCCAATGCGGAGAGCTATACCGCTACCGTCATCGAGTTTGGCCCGGAAGTGATCCCAAGAGTCACCGGGACTACCCGGACTTGGTCGGCCAATGCTGCTACGAACGCAGACGGCCAGTATGAATTCGCCTATATATTGGCCGCGGCTGGGAGCTCCCCCACTTGGATAGGGCCGCCGGATTGTGGAAAGTTCATCGCCGGTGCCGCCGCCAGAAAAGGTACGGCACGAGTCATCATCAGATTAAAAAACTAAGTGGACCAAGCCAAAACCAGAAGTTTGAATACAAAAAAACAACATCTATGAGCGGTTATTTTCCGGACTGGCTTAAATTATAGCGATGAACCTATTGCCAAGCCATTGAAATCACCTCTGGAGATCTGGAAACAAAGTCCCGAGCGCCTGCTGTCCAAAGCGTATGACCACAACCTAGAATGGTGCAAACGCTACGTGGAGAAAAATTCAGGCACACGGGAAGATGCCGCGGATGTCTTTCAGGAAAGTATCAGTGTGGCTTGGCACCAGTTGAAGGAGGGAAAGTTCCAGGGGGACGTGGACCAGTTCAATGCCTACATCAGGCAGATTTGTAAGTACAAATGGATCAATGAACTGAAAGCTGCCTCCAGAAAAACCGTCCGGTTGGAAGGGAATCTGTCCACTGTCGACTGGCTGGTCGATCCCCAGCAAGCGGAAGACGACAGTTCCCAGATCAAGCTTCTGCAGGCATCGTTTGCCGCTATTGGGGACAAATGCAAAGAACTGTTGGGACGGTTTTACTTCAAAAGGCAGTCCTTGTCCGCTTTGGCCCAGCAAATGGGCATGACCGACGAAAGCATGAAAACCACGAAATACCGCTGCATGATGCGGTTGCGAAAAGCCTATCTCGAACGAGCAAAAGAAAATGAAGAAGCATAAGCCTGAAATAAGCCAAGAGGAGTTTGAGGAAATAGAACGGTACCTGCTCGATCGGCTCCCGAAAACACAGCGGGAGGATTTTGGGAAGCGGATGGAATCGGATCCTGCGCTCCGGGAGGAGGTGGCGCTGCAGCAAAAGCTGATGACGGCCGTGGAGCTGGGTGCTTTTGGAACGGACCTGAAGGAACCCAGCTCCTTCAGGACCAAAACCAGAAAAATCCCCTCCGACAACGTATGGCTATATGCGGCGGTATTGGTTGGCGTGGTCATTTCCAGTTATCTGGGCTGGGTGCTTTTGCGCGAGGCTGGCCCCAGGTCCAGCACCGATTTGTACACCGCTTATTTCTATCCCGATCCAGGTCTTCCTGTGGTGATGAGCAGCACCGATGACTATGAATTCTATGATGGGATGGTCAGCTACAAAGAGGGGCATTATGCAGCGGCATTTGACACCTGGAGTACGCTGGCCACTGCCGGAGCCCTGACCGACACTCTAGCCTATTACCTGGGAATGGCGGCTTTGAACCAGGGAAAAACCGATGTAGCAACCCACTACCTTGATCCGCTCATCCAGGCCGCTTCCGGGGAATTTTATGACAAAGCGCTTTGGTACCGGGCACTGGTCCATCTGAAAGAAGGAGAAAACGCAACGGCGGCCGATCTTTTGGCAAGGCTCCCCACCGAGCCGCGTGTGGAGGCATTGCTGGATGAATTGACGCCCTCTCCCTAGCATGAGCCTGGGCCGGAGAATGCCAGGAGTTTACGTCCGTTGCCTCGGACTGCTCTGCTGCCTGATGCAGCTTGGCCTGCTGTGGGCCCAGGACACTTCCTATACCCGCTCCCTTCAGGCCTATCGTGCCCAGGAGTACGACAGTGCGCTGGTCTATTGCGTCCAGGCCATCCACTATTTTCAGGAAAACCAGTACTACGACAGCCTGGTTTTGGCCTATGTGCACCAGGCGGATATCAGTTGGGACACGCAGGGCAGCCAACGGGCCATTGCGATAGCCAATACAGCAGTGGCGGCTTCCCTTCGATTGCCCGAAAGCCATCTGGTGCGGGTGACGGCCCTGAACAAGAAAGGACAACTGCTCGTCCATGTCGCCCGCATGGAGGAGGCCAGGAGGACTTTTCAGGAAGCAGAACGGCGCATCCCCGGCCAGGATGCGAGCAATGGCACCGTTGCGGCTTTGTTCAACAATATTTCCTGGCTCTACCTGAACCTCCAACTCTACGAGGAAGCGCTTCGGTATGCGGAGCGGTCACTTGCCATCCAGATTTCACTCTATGGAGAGGATGCCCGGCAACTGATGGGCGTGTACCAGTCCCTCGGGCTGATCGCCAGTGGAGCGGGGTGGTTTGGGCAGGCCGAGGAATACAGCCTGAAGCTCTACGAACTTGGCAGGCTTCACCTTGCCCCCGATCACCCTACCATGGGCCTGGTGCACAATCAGTTGGTCGTCGTCTATGAATCGATGTTCAGGTATCCGGAGGCGCTCCGGCATCTGCGCGCGATGGTGGACGTGACCCAAATGGCCTACGCAAAGAGCGGCAATCCGCAGTTTTTGGCGATTGCCTACAACAACACCGGATTTCTATACCATCAACTGGGTGAAAATTCCCTGGCGGAAGCCTATTTCGAGAAAGCCCTTCGGCTGCACCACCTCAATTACGGCGACGAAGAGATCGGGATAGTCCAGCCCCTGGCCCACTTGGCAGAGGCCAAGCGCAGCCTGGAAAAATTCGAAGAGGCCGACTCGCTTTTCTCCAAGGCCTACCAGCTTCAGAGCAAGCTGGACCAGGAAAATATCCGTGGGCTGGCCGACCTGGAAAGCCAGATCGGGGGCCTCAACGAAGACCGGGGGAGCCTTGCGGCAGCGGAGAAATGGTACCTCCAGGCATTGGGGCGATACAGCCGATCAGGACTCTCGGAGACCACCATGGTAGACGAGACGAAGACCTCCCTTGGGAAAACCTACGCCCGGCAAGGAAGGACCGCTGAGGCACTGGCGCTTCATCGGGAGGTATTGGGGTCCTACCGCAAAAAATACAAAAAAGGAAATCTGCTCATCGCCGGAAAACTCAACAGGATCAGTGAGGCCTACCGGATCGCGGGCGAATGGGACAGCGCCCTGCAGTACTCCGACAGTACCTTCTTGGAACTGTTGGGTTTGCCCACTTTGCCCACTTCCAATTGGATCGCCGATCTGCCTCTTTCCACCAGCATCACCGAATTTCTCACGAACAGGGCAGCGATCCTGGAGCGGAAGTTCCGACAGCATCCCCAAAAAGACCTGTTGGAAACCATCGTGGCCTTGATCGGCAACTATGGCGTCTACCTGGAGCGGAGTATTCCTGCCCTGCGCTCGCAGGCGGCGATCGTGGAGCTCGCCAAAAAGAACAAAAAGCTCTATCAGTCAGGCATCCATGCTGCCTGGATTTTGGCGGAAAACTATGGGGAGACCCGGTACTTTCATACGGCGTTTGATTTTGCGGAGCGGGGAAAAGGCCTGCTTCTCCGGCTGTCGGCCAACAATCTCGCCGTGGACGAACATGCCCGGGACGAAGAGGACGTTTTCACAAGGGACCGGCATTGGAGAGGCAGGATCAGTGCGCTCAACACCCAATACCTGAACACCGGAGGGACGGACGATGTGCTTTTGAACGGGCTTTCCCGTGCCGTGGAGGACTACCGGGAGTTTCAGGACAGTGTACGGCAGGTAGGGGATCCGAAGTGGACAGAGCGGTTCAACCTCCGTCCCTATTCGGTCCAAGAGATCCGGGACCGGCTGCTTCAGAAGCGGCAGACCTTGGTCGAGTATGCCGTCACCGAAGAAGAGGTGTACATCTTTCTCATCGACAAGGACGATTTCAGGGTGTTCCGACGGCCCCTGGCGCCTATTCTTGCACATGTGGCGGTGTTGCAGGATTTGCCAAGGTTGAATGCGGCCGAATTTGTGCGGGCCGCCTATCCCCTGTATCGGGAGCTGATCGCACCCATAGCCCCCTACCTTCAGAGCGATCGGCTGGTGATCGTCCCGGACGGGGAACTGTTTGGGATCAATTTCGAATTTTTGGTCTCCGGGGAAAAAGAGGCCGGATTTTCTTCCCTGGATTACCTGATCCGCCAGTATGAAATCACCTATTTGTTGGCGGCCTCCAGTGCCGTGCCGCCACGTGGATCCGAGGCCGCAAAATCACGGCCTGCCCTGTTTTTGGCCCCCGGATTTACCGATCGGATGAAGCAGTCCTACCAGGCACGCTTTCTGGTCAATCCCCTGGAGGATCCGATCCATGCGCAGTTGATCCGGCAGCCCTTCTCCGTCCGTACGGCGGTGGAATCGGTGGCGAAGTTTGACGGAGAGCTTTACCTGGAAGAGGAGGCAAATGAGCGGCGGTTTCGCGAAGGCGCCGCCGGCTATCGCATCCTGCATCTGGGCACCCATGCGGAGGTCAACCATTTTTCGCCCTTGCAGTCGCGGCTTTTTCTGGCGAAGTCGGCTGCCCAGGACACCCTCCAGGAGGACGGTATCCTGCACGCCTATGAGGTATACAATCTACAGTTGGAGGCCGAGCTGGCGGTGCTTTCGGCCTGCAATACCGGATCGGGCAAGTTTCAGGAGGGAGAGGGGATTATTTCATTGGCCCATAGTTTTTTGTATGCCGGGTGCGCGTCCGTGGTCATGAGCATGTGGGCGATAGACGAGAAGACGAGCGCTTCCATTTTGACGGGGTTCTATGACAAGCTGTCCCGGGGCATGGGCAAGGGCGCTGCGCTGCGTGCGACCAAGCTGGAGTTTCTGGACCAAATGCCGGATGAGCTCGCCCATCCCTACTACTGGGCAGGTCTGGGACTGATCGGGGATGCGGCCCCTCTGGCGGGCCGTGGCGGCTATCACCGATCCCTGGTCTTGGCAGCAGTGCTGCTGGCCCTCGCACTCGTCGGTCTATGGATATGGAGAAGAAGGGCGGCAAGCGGCCAGTCCTGAGCGGGTGACCAAGGCCAAGCCATTTCCTGAAAGTTTTTGGCTTGACATCATCCTGACTGACGGGACTTAGTGCAAAGGTTCTAATTGGACTACGCCCGATCCAAAAAATGCTGCCCCAAACCGTCCGTGGGAAGAAATGTCGGTTCGGATTGCTCCCGATTGCCATCGAGGATGTCGAACAGCGAAAAATTCCTCCCTTCCATCCAAGCCATCTTGACAATTGTCGGAAGCAGCGGGTTTGCCATGGCAGGCCGTACAGGAAACCTTCCGACACTGAAATCCGCAAGCTGCAAATTACATTTTGTAAATCGCCGCATGGCAAAAAAAGAACCGATCACATCTTCCCAAAACAGGATTTTAAAGCGATTTAACCTGAATTATCGCTTAATTCCTCCCAAATTGCCCATTCTACCCATCCCGATATGAATCAACTGCTGTCCCTATCCGGCTTTGCCAAAACCTATCCCTCCGGGTTTAGGCTCTCCATCGGTCACCTGGAGCTGGAGCCAGGCATCCACCTGATCCAGGGGGAGAACGGCTCGGGAAAATCCACCTTTCTCAAGGCTCTGGCGGGGATCCATGGGTCGGAGGGAGAGATTGCCCTCGGGGGGATTTCCCTCCGCAAAAATCCCCTGGATTACCGGATGAAGATCGGCTATGCGGAAGCGGAACCGGTGTTCCCCGAGTTTCTGAATGCAGACGATCTCATCGCCGTAGTCGCCGCGGCGAAGCGAGCCGATGCCGAGCAGATTGATTTCCTGAAAAACACCTTCGCCATCCAGTCCTATTCCAGCTATCCGGTCGGTACCTACTCCTCTGGAATGCTCAAAAAAACAGCCTTGGTTTTGGCCTTCTTGGGCAATCCCAGCCTGATCATCCTCGACGAGCCCTTTACCACTATCGACCGCGGAAGCCAGGATATCCTCACTGAATTGATCTTGGAAAAAGCGAGATCCGGGACGAGCTTCCTTCTCACGACCCATCAGTCCCAGCCGCTGGACCATTTGCCCATCGATACTAAGATACTTTTTGAAAATGGAACGCTTCTTCGACCCGCATAAGCCCGGCATTCGGTCTTTTGTCATCCCTTTTTACAGAAGTCTGCTCGGGTTTTGGATCTTGGTCTTGGTCTTCGGAGGCGTCTTTATGGAGCTCAAGCAGCACATTCTCCTCGGCAGGTTCCTGTTTGGGCATACGCTGCCCTTTGCTATCCTGCCCATCGGGTTTCTGCTGTATTCGGGATTTCATTTGCGGTTCCAGTTGATGATTTTGCGGAAAAGAGAATACCAGGTCTTTCATCAGACAGCCCTGCTGCCTTTCGGGGATTTTGCAAAAAACCAGGCCGTTATCCTGCTCGCCAACCATCTTATCCTGCTTGCCTATCTGGCCTTTCTGAGCTATTTCGGGGTGGAAAAAAATGCCTGGATTCCCCTCTTATTCTTGTGGCTCACCGTCTTGTTGGCTTTGGGACTGTCCATCCGAATAATCTATGGATACCTCTGCAGACCGCTCAAGGAAGCGGTTCTGATCCGGCCCCGGTGGAAGGGCAAACTCCCCAGGATCACCTGGTTTGCCCTGGAACTCCGGCAAAACCGCCCCATCCTCCTGCTACTGACCAAAGGCCTGGGTCTGCTCCTGCTCAACGGCTTCTTCCTTTCCTTCCGGTCTGGCAGCTACGACCATCGCTGGCTGGAGTTTGGGATCCTTTGTGTGGCGTTTTTTCATGTCCCCATCCTGATGGAAAAGAACGACTTCGAAAACGGCCGCATGGCCTGGTTTAGAAACTTGCCCTCGCGGTTTGTGCAAAAGCTGCTGATCCATCTGGGCACTTTGGTCCTGGTGCTGTTTCCCGAACTGCTTTTCCTGTTTTGGAAAGGCTCACTGCAGCTCGCATGGGACAGACTGATTTCCCTGCCACTCCTGCTGATTTCCATTGTCTTGGCCTTGCTGGCATTGGTTTACAGCTACACCGAGCGTTCCTTTTTTCAGGTCGCCTTCGGTTTTTTCATCCTGTGCTTTTTGGCAATCCTTTTCGGGCTGCCTTGGGTCTTTCCTGCGCTGGCTTCGGTCATTTTCTTTGCTGCGCAGACCCGAACTCCCTTTCAACTCTGATTTCAACTTCACAGTGAGAAATCTGCTTATAACCGAAAAAAAAATTCACCACAGAGTTTTTAGAGGAAAAATTTCCTAGGCACTTGAGCCTCTCTCGAACTTCAATCCTTTTCTTTTTCTCTTACCTTTTTCAAGAACGCAAAGAAAAAGCTAAAGCTTTTTGGGCGTTGCAGATCTGCGAAAATCTGTGTCCTTTTCTGTGAAAATCTGCGGGAAATATTTCACCACAAAGACCGCGAAGGAACGTAAAGGATTTTACCGCAAAGTGTTTCGGAGGAAGAGGATTCTGAAGTTGACCCTGTCCCGAATGTCAATCCTTTTCTTTTTTCAGACATCTTTCAAGGACGCGGGGAACAGTCTTAAACTTTTTATTGAGATGGATCTCCTGGATTTTTCCCAAAATCGAACAATATTGTCCGCTAAAAATCAAGCAAGCGTATTCAAATCGGCCATTTTCCCGCCTTTTGGCCGTTTGG
>CAZGYC010000103.1:0-11859 GCA_964530015.1 uncultured Limnohabitans sp.
GACACAGACCACGGCGGAGGTAACCTTTGAGGTTTCCAAAACCTCGAAGGTTTTTTCGCCAAACCCGCCTTTTTCAACCAAACAGTTTTGGGGAGAAATTTTCGGGCTGTTTTGGCTTTAGGATCACACCGGTCAGTGTCCCCGTTTCCAACTGGCCGGTAAGGGGTTTATTTGCCTTGCTCTGCAAGCAACTCGGCCAAGAAAGACGCAAACGGCTCACTAGAGCCCTGCGTGCTGGCTGCTTCGAGTGCGCCCATATACTCATTGCGTCTGGTCAGTGGCACAACCGTCCAGGGATATCCTCCCGATGCCATCAACAGGTTCATCAAAAATCGCCCTATCCGCCCATTTCCATCCACATAAGGATGTATATAGACAAACATGAAATGGCCTAGGACAACGCGAACAGCCGGGTTGGGCTCATTTGCCACGAGATCAAAAAATGCGGGCATGAGGTCTTTGACCGCATCACTATTCGGAGGGACATGTTTGGAACGCCGTATATAAACCGGCTGGTTTCGATATCCCGCCAAATCCGAAGCTTTGATAATGCCAGCCGTGACACTCGGTGCAAAGAGTGCCCTGTACCAATTTTGATGGACTTCATCAGCTACTGTGCCGGAGTTTTCTCCTTTCAGTACACGTTCCACGGCTTTTTTGACTTCCTGAAAGGCCTGCCAATACCCTCTGGCGGCTAGGGCATCGCGCTGTTGGCGGTCATTGTCACTTAATTCAGGTTGCCATTGGCCGCTCCGTACACGTTCGATCAGTTCGGTAGAGACACGGTATCCCTCGATGGACAAAGAATTGTAGGCATCGTTCACAAAATTGTCCGAAACCTGTTTGAGATATGCGCTGGTGTCTTTGGGCAGGCCAGGTGGGGATGGGAATATTTCAAGGATGGGTTCCCGCATGGACTGCCACATGAGCTGAAGGCGGTTCACATAAGGAGAGACTTGGCGGGGAGGAATGGAAAAAGGGCTCGGTGCCTGGAATGGGTCATTTTCGGCAACTTGATAGCCTGCCGAACGCATCCCGGAAAGAATATCATCGGCCATTCTATCTCTTCCAATATTCCGAAACGCCCCCGCCATTCGTCCGGCGATTACACTATGCCCCCCTTCCAGCAGGATTTGTAAGATGTCCGACGCATCCCGAAAGGTCGCCAGTGCTGCCCGTGCCTCAGTAGGATGGTTGCGGTAAAATGGCCCTGGGCAGTTGACCAAAGCGGGAGCCAAAGAAAACAGCCTCAACCCATGATCGCTTAGTTGCACTTCAGTTGGGCTGGCTATACTCGCTCTTGTTTCAAAAATCGAGGTATCATGGGGTAATGCTGTCAGTTGATTACGTGCCTGAGGTGAGCGGACGAGAAGTTGTCTCGGAACGGTCAAATTCCCTGCATGCAACGTAACAGATTGCTCAGGTGACAGGCTCCAGTTGTCCCCAAACCGTTCGTGCAAATAGGCCTCTGTAAAGTGCCAGAATGAAGTAAACCAAGAGGTGCTTTCTCCAGCGGTCTCATCGGGTCTGGTCGGGATGTACCATCCTCGGATCACCTCCTTGAGGAAGCCTGCTTTCACCAGACGCTCCCGATGGGTGCGGGTCAAATCGGCAGACCTGATCGCGATTTTACCCGCTCCTTGTAAATCCTTCAGGACATCCAGTGATCCGGCAAGTTTTTCTGAGGCAGTTGCCATGAGCTTGTCTTTTCGACAAAGATACTAGTTAGCTTTTGATATCACATCATATTTAGCTTTTAATGTTATACTAAATTTAGCTTTTTGGGTTATACAATATTTAGCTTTTAGAGCTGTTTTATTTTTAGCTTTTGGTGTTGACAGCACTGGTTTGTAGAGAAGAGCGGGGTTTGGATCCGTGCGCATGACCCGGTACAGCCAGTCCTGAGGATCGGGAGATCCTGTCTTTTTCCTGCATTTTCTTAGATCCACCAAGTCACTTTCGCCACGAGATTCTGGTTTCTCGTGGCACGGGTCGCCGAATGGATGTTGCTGGAGTAGATGACAAAAAAATCACTCAGGGGACGAAACCTCCACTGGAACCGCCCGAACACGTTCACGTGCTCAGACAGGCTGGCATATTGCACCATGCTGGTGAAAAACAGGCTTCTGGTAAAGGTCAGATCCGTGGTAACTCCCACCAAAGCTATCCTGGAGGAGACTTCCGGTTCGCCCAGCCTGAAATACCCGAGGTCATAATTGGCCCCAATATTCGCATAGGGCCTGAGCCTGTACTTGACATTGCCGGAAATCCGGAACTGCCGGCCATCGAAATACTCCCCCACATCAGCAGTGACCGCTCCAAACACCACCTGCCGCTGGTCTGAGGTAAAGCTAAACCGCAGGTAATCGTAGCTGTACACGCCCCCTGAATCCAGCATGGCCTTTCCGCCAAACGTCGGGTCAAAGGGAGCCAGCAGGCTGATCTTCTCACGGATATGGACCAGCCAGACATCCTCTGTTTTGCGCGTGATGGCATGCACCCCGCCGATGTAGAACAGATCCAGAGGACGGCCAGATGCGCTGTAGTACATATGGGGATTGACCAAAAACTCCCATTGGTTGATCATGCCCTTTTTGGGATAAAAGCTGTAGGCGGCATGGACATTGGCGTTCAGGACGTCATTTCTGGGCACCAATCCCACTTCCGGACTGAATGCCTTGCTGATCTGCGAGACTCCTACCGAGTTTCTCCATCGTTGGGTGTTGTGGTGCAGCACTGCTCCCCGCGCATATTCCTCTTTGCCCCCGTAGTCCTTGAATTCCACGTGATAGAAGGTTTTCCCCGAAAGCTTGTCATCCCTGGACGCAAAATTGAACTCCAGGGCCACCAGTCGGTTGTAATCCTCCCCGTTTGGCCTGATCTGGCGTGTGGAGTCGTTGCCAAAGGCCTGCCGGTTGACCACCATGGCGGCGATATTGGAGCGGTTCAGGATTTTCTGCTGAAAAGCCAGCACCGAGTAGTTCTGTGCCGGGGCATATCCCCCATCCGAATCCCCTCCCAGCGACTGCGGGGCAGTCAAAACCGACATGGCCCCAAAGCGCAGGTCATTGTTCAGTTTTCCCGTCAGCCGGGCACCCCCCAATATCCTCGTGGGCACAAACGCATGGAAAGTGCTGTCGTACCGCAGCCCTATCCTCCTGGAAAAGAACGGCCGCACCAAGGGGCTGCCCCAGGAGTCATTTCCAAATGACCCGAACAAATCGCTGTTTTCAAGGAAGAAAAGCCGCTGCTCGGGAAACACCAGCTCAAATCTGGTGAGGTTCAACTGCAGTACATCCGCCTTGGTCTGGGAAAAATCCGGGTTGACCGTGAGGTCCAAATTGACTGCCGAGGAAAGGGCGATTTTGGAATCGATGGACGGCTGTAGCCTGAATTCCGCGTCCCCGGGGTCGTCCTGCACGTGCATGACCGCTAGGCTTGGGATCAAGAAAACAGGCGCCTTCATCTTCTCAGGCTCCTCGTCCCAACGGAGACTGCCCGCAAACGCCAGATTTCCCAGCAGGAAATTGATCGGGGTTCTGACCCAGGAGCTCCGTTCATTGGCCCCTACGTCGTTGCGGACAAAGTTGACGTTCCATGTCCTGCCTTCGTGGTACCGGATAGATTTGAACGGTATCCTCATCTCCACTGACCAAAAATCATCCGTGCGGAACACCTCCGCCGCCCATTTGTAATCAATGGTGGCATCGGCCACAAAGCCACTGGAAATCTGCTCGTCCCGCCAGGCGCCTCCCGCATTGACGTAGTAGCCTATGCCGTTGGTCTTGTCACCAAATGGATCCAAAATGACCCCAAAGGCATCGTTTTCGTAGAAAGGGAAATCTATCTGCAGGGTAGATATGGCGTACTTCCTGTCCGGGTTTCTCCTCAGGACCGCCCCGATGTATAGCTGATCCTCGTCGTAAAAAAGCTTCACCTCCGTCTGGTACACCGCCTTGGTCGTATCATCCGGAAAGTTCCTTTCAAAGCCCGTGACCGCAACCTGACTCTCCCAGATAGCTTCATCCAATATCCCATCCAATGTGATGCCCGCCCCGCTGGATTTGGATATTGGGGCAGATTTTGGGTTTTGGGCATGGGAGCTTTGGCTTCCACCTGCCAGGAGCAAGATTCCCAGGCAAAAAAACAGGATTCTTCCGATGGATTGGCAAACTGCACGGGGTACGAGATAGTGACACATAGGCTTCGGGGTTTGCCCAAACCTACTTGGAATAATTACATGGAAAATTAAATTTAGACAAAACGACCCTGTAATTAGACAAGAAACCGGGATGCGTACTATTCGGTTGTTTGGCGAACAAAACAGGTCATTGATCTAAAAAGGGCGAAAAGCACGCCCAAATCCAGTAATTTGGGACAGCAAATCCAGGAAAGTCGATGTATAGCACACTGGGGACCGATCCCAATCCAACATCCAAGGAACTGAAATTCAACATCCAGTTTTGGACCTTGTATTTCGTCTACGAATGGCTCAGCAACGCCGCCATCGACGATGAATACTACCGGTATTTTGTGAATGCCACGGTGGTAGTAATGCTGACCGCCATTGCCTCCTTGTTCACGGTCCACCTTCTGATCAAGCGGTATTACCTCCAAGATCGGAAAAAACTGTTTTGGCTCTACTTTGTGCTCGGTCTGCTGCTGGTCGTTTTGGTGCGCAGGGCCTTCAACTATTACTACACCTATCCGCTTTATTTTCCCGAAGGGCAGCTTACGCAGCCCTACCTGTTTGTCCCCAAGATGGTGATCGAAGCGGCAAACACCTACCTGATCGTGGGACTGTATGCGATGTTTTATTTTGTGAAAGCCTGGTACGAGCAGCAGCGCATCTCTCACACCCTCCACCAGGAAAAAATCCGTGCCGAACTGGACCTGCTCAAGGCCCAGGTACAGCCCCATTTCATCTTCAATTCCCTGAACAACATCTATTCCCTGTCCTTGAAAAAAGACCCCAAGACACCCGAACTGATCTACAGGCTGTCTTCCTTTCTCGACTACAACCTGTATGACAGCAGCGCCAACCACACCTCGGTCAGCAAGGAGGTGGATTTTCTGAAAAACTACATGGAACTTCAAAAACTGAGGTTTGGGGACCGGATCGATGTCTCGCTAAATGCCTACAGCCCACTCGACGGCTACCAGATCAGTCCGCTGCTGCTGCTTCCCCTGGTGGAAAACTGCTTCAAGCACGGTATGGCCGAGGGCGCCCAGAAGTCCTGGATCAGGATCGATTTCTCGGCAAAGGAGGACTGCCTGACCGTCAAAATAGAAAACAGCCTGCCTTCCCTGGATTCGCCGCCAGCCGGGCTGAAGACCAACCACCACTCCGGCATAGGCCTGGAAAATGTGACCCGAAAGCTCAAGATCCTCTATCCTGGCAGGCATGAGCTGACCTGCAGAAGGGAAAAGGATTCTTACCTCGTGATTCTGAAACTCAAAACAAGCTACGATGAAGTCCACCTGCCTGGTAATTGACGATGAGCCGCATGCCCGGGACCTGATCAAATCCTACATCAGCGGGATCAATAGCCTTGTCCTGCTGGATGAGTTTGACAGTGCGCTCAGCTCCTATCAGTTTCTGCAACGCCAGCAGGTGGACCTGTTGTTTTTGGACATCCAGATGCCGGGGTTTACCGGGCTGGACCTGATCAAATCGCTGCACTACAAGCCCGCCGTGATCCTCACCACCGCCTACAGGGAATATGGCGTAGAGGGCTTCGAACTGGACGTGGTGGATTACCTGCTCAAGCCCATCAGTTTTGACCGGTTTCTCAAGTCAGTCTCGAAATTCCAGCATTTGGACACGATCACCCAGCGGAAATCCGAGCCAAGTACCGCAGATCCGATCCCGAACGCCTACATGTATTTCAAGGTGAACAGGGAAATGGTCAAAATCTACCTCCGGGACATCCTCTACATCGAAAGCATCAAAGACTACATCAAGGTGTACACTCCCGGCAAATCCTACATCACCTATCAGCGATTGGGGCATTTGGAGGAGACCTTGCCGGAGGAGAAATTTGCCCGCTGCCACAAGTCCTACATCGTATCGCTGGAGAAGATCGAGCGCTTCAAAAACGACCACGTGAGTATCTCCGGACAGCAACTTCCCATAGGAAGGGGCTACAGGAAGCGGTTTATGGAATCGCTGGATTTCCCTCCTGATTCGCTGGCCTGAGGGAGCCTCGCGGGCGCAGTCTTTTATCAATCCCTTGTAACGACCAAGCCTGATGGAAATCCAGTATCCCGGAGACAGCCCTCGGCTAACTTCTTTAGGATAGGCCTGCTTCCTCTTCTATCGTCCCGCTGGTTCGCTCGGGGGCCGCATCACTTGCACGAGCAGGTTTTCGGTCTTTTGCCGTGCTTTCCACAGATCATAGCTCTGCTGCATGTTGAGCCACAGTTCTGGTGTGGTGCCCAGCGCCTTGCCCAAGCGCAGGGCCATTTCCGCGCTCACGCCCAAATGCCCGTTCACCAGCATGGACAGGGTGCGCCGCGATACGCCCAAATCCTCGGCGGCCTGGGTGATCGTCTTGTCCATCGGGTCAAGATACAGCCCCTTTAATACTTCCCCCGGATGTGCGGGAGGCATGCCTTGTGTCGTCCTGTTCATTGTACTCCTGTTTAATGATCGTCTAGGTAGTCAATATCCCTTGCGTTTTCGTCGTCGAAGCGGAAGATGATCCGATAATTGCGCTCCTGAGGTACCAGCTCGTTATTTCTCCAGTGACTGTTTGATTTTGTTGAGGTTCAGGCTGTTTGCCATAGCGGTGAAGATATCAAAATAGACTCCCCTACGCTCATACAGGCTTTCATGTGTGCCTGTTTCCGCTACTTTTCCTTTTTCCATCACGATGATGTTGGACGCATCTATGATCTGGGAAATACTGTGGGAGATGATGATCACGGTCCTGTCCTTTTTGATCTCGTCCAGGCTCAGCTTGATCTGTTCCGTGGCGATCGCATCCAGATTGGCCGTGGGCTCGTCCAGGAATATGATCGGCGGATTTTTGAGAAACATCCTCGCTATGGCGATACGCTGCTGCTGGCCTCCGGAGAGAAGATTGGCCATCGAATCGTATCCCTGGGGCATAGCGGTGACCTGCTCGTGGATATAGGCCTTTTTGGCGGCCAGCACCACTTCATCCATGGTTTTCTCCGGATTGCCGTACAGGATATTCTCCGCAATGGTGCCTTTGAAGATGTGGTTTTTCTGAAGAACAAGGCCCACATTTTTCCTCAGAAAGGCCGTATCGTACTCCTTCAGTCGCACGCCGTCCAGGTAGATATCCCCGTCTGTTGGCTCATAGAACTTGTCCAACAAATTGATCACCGTGCTCTTTCCCGCCCCACTGAGCCCAATCAGCGCCGTGATTTCGTTGGGCTTGATGGTCATGCTCACATCACGCAGTGCCTCGGTGCCATTTGGGTAGCGAAAGTCCACGTGGCGGATCTCGATCAGGCCGTGGATCGTCTCCGGAATATAGGTCCCGGTATCCTCGCGCTCGTCATCAGCCTCCAATATGTCAAAGAACCCCTCCGAGTAGATCAGGGCGTCGTTTACCTCATCGTAGATCCGGTGCAACTGCCGGATCGGAGCCGAGACATTGTTGAAAAGGAGGATATGGAAGAGGATCGCCCCAATGGTCATCTGGTCGCTCAGCACAAAATAAGCCGTGAGGATAATGATAATGATCACCCCGATCTGTTCGACAAAACTCTTGATGCTTTCGAATACGAAACTTGTCTTACGGGTTTCCATCTGGTTTTCAGTCATTTCAAACTGGATCTTTTGATGCCGATCGGCCTCAATGGGTTCGTTGACAAAGGATTTGATCACCAAAATCGACTCGATCAGGTTGATGATCCTGTTACTTTTGGTCTCCCGGTATTTGCGCATGCTGCGCCGGAAGCCGGACAGTTTGCTTGCCTGCAACTGGCTGACGTAGAAATACAGCGGCACGATAAAAAGCCCGACCAGCCCAACATAAAAATTGGCCAGAAACATGGCCGCCAACGCCACGATCGCATTGGCAAAGAGCGGAAGAATATCGATAAAGAAGTTCTGCACCAACCGGGTCAGGCTGCCCACTCCCAGGTCAATCCGGGTCTGGAGCTTTCCGCTTTCGTTTTCCGGAGCCGTATAAAATGCCATTCGGTAGGTCAGGATCCGCTCGACGATGGTCTGGGAAAAATCCCGGGCGATAAAGATCCGGAGTTTTTCTCCGTAAAACTTCTGGCCAAACTGCACCAGCGCATAGATCAGCTCCTTGGCCAACAGGATCACCGAAATCGTCAGCAGTAAGGACAAGCCATTCTGGAGCGGGGAATCCGTCTCAAGCAGTCCGCCGATGGAATCCACCGTATATTTGAGAATAAAGGCGTTGACCTGTGCGGCAAAGGAACCCACTACCGTCAGCAGCAGCGTATAGACGATCAGGCTTCGGTAGGGCCTGGTAAAAGGGATCAGTTTTTTGAAAAGCTGCGTGATGGTCATCGCTGTCCAAGTTATAAAAATTACCAAAATCCCACCGGGTGGCAGCCCAGTACTGTCCATCATCTACCAAAACTCCTAAAGATCGCCCCCATGCAGTAAAACCAAATCAACGGTGAAACCCTTAATGATTTAAGTGGTTTCTGAAACCCCTAGACCAATTGGGATTGGATTGATTTTCAAAAATATATGTTTGATTTCCGTAAGGCCAAGCGCTGCCGAAAGGCTTAACTTTAAAATCTAAATCCAACGACTATGGCCATTTTCAACCTCAACATCAACGGAAAATCCCAACAGGTGGACGTGGATCCCAACACCCCCATGCTTTGGGTTTTGAGGGATCATCTGGACTTGGTGGGCACCAAGTTCGGCTGCGGCATTGCCCAGTGCGGCGCATGTACGGTTCATTTGGACGGCAATGCGGTTCGCTCCTGCCAGCTCCCGGTCTCGGCGATTCAGGATGCCAAAATCACCACCATTGAGGGGCTTTCCGAATCGGGAGACCACCCGGTGCAAAAAGCATGGCTGGAGCACGACGTCCCGCAATGCGGCTATTGCCAGGCAGGCCAGATCATGTCTGCCGCAGCGCTTTTGGCACAAAACCCAAATCCTTCCGACACGGACATCGACAATGCGATGAACGGCAACATCTGCCGCTGCGGCACCTACACCCGTATCAAGGCCGCCATCCACACCGCCTCCCAAAACCTCTGAACCGTAGACTATGACAACTGTAAACACAAAACTCAACAGAAGATCATTCTTGAAGGTCTCTGCGCTGGCTGGCGGGGGAATGGTACTCAGCTTCAACTGGCTGGCTGGCTGCAAACCCACTGCAAAAGAAGAGCTCTTGGCCATGCCCAAGGAGTGGTTTGAACTCAACAGCTATATCAAGATCGGGGAAAACGGGGCGGTGACTTTATTTTCTCCCAATCCGGAATTCGGTTCCAATGTCAAGACCTCCATGCCGATGATCCTCGCCGAAGAGCTGGACACTGACTGGAAAAATGTACTGGTCGAGCAGGCCGATTTTTATCCTGAGCGATATGATCGCCAGTTTACCGGAGGAAGCCAGGGAATCCGCCAAGGCTGGAAACCACTCCGCACCGCAGGTGCCACTGCCAGAGCCATGCTCATAGCCGCCGCCGCTCAAACTTGGAATGTCCCTGCCGGAGAAATCACAACTTCAGCAGGTATCCTCGAGCACAAAGCCAGTGGCAAAAAAGCACACTATGGAGAAATGGCTTCCCTGGCCGCCGCGATGGATGTCCCTGAGGAAGTCACTTTGAAGGAAACCAAGGATTTCAAAATCATCGGCAATTCCAAAAAGAACGTGGACGGCCAAAAAATCGTCACCGGCAAGCCGATCTTTGCCCTGGACCATAAGGTCGAAGGAATGAAATACGCGGCCATCGTCCATCCCCCGGCTTTTGGGATGAAGCTGAAATCCTTCGACAAAAGCTCTGTCGGCGGAATGGCAGGAATCCAGGATGTATTTCCGATTCAGCTTTTCAAAGCCGACTATGGCAGAAATTTCTTTGACACGACCACATTTCCGGAGATCCTCGCCATCGTGGGCAATTCCACCTGGGAGGTGATGCAAGCCAAAAAATCCCTGGCAGTGGAATGGGAAAATGCCCCTGAGTCCACTTTTCCAATGGCTGGCCGGGGAGGAAACACCATGAAAGTGACCGTACCCGCAGGCCTGGAAAACACCAACGGCCACAAAGAACGCATGAAAGAGTATATCCAAAAGCCGGGAAATGTGGTCCGAAGGGACGGTGATCCAGAAGGCGCTTTCAAAAAGGCCGCCAAAGTATTTGAACGCACCTATTCCGCACCCTTTTTGGCACACAACACCATGGAGCCGATGAATGCATTCGCCGATGTAAAGGGTGACAAGGCAGTGGTCTATGGACCAACCCAGGCTCCGGAATCCATCATGGGCACCTTGGTCCAGGCTTTGGGACTACCCAAAGAAAACATCCAGATCAATCTTGCCCGCATGGGAGGCGGATTTGGCAGAAGGGCCTATAGCCACCATCTGGTAGAAGCGGCTTTGATTTCCCAAAAAATCCAGGCACCCGTGAAGATGGTCTATACCCGGGAAGATGACATGACCGCAGGAGTCTATCGTCCGGCTTATTCGGCCACCTACCGGGCGGCTTTGGACGAAAACAACAACCTACTGGCCCTTCATGTGAAGGCCGGAGGGATTCCCGAGACTCCGCTTCACGCGGATCGCTTCCCAGCAGGGGCTTTGGACAATTACCTGGCCGAGGCCTGGGATATCCCGTCCAACATTACCATCGGAGCCTTCCGGGCACCGAGATCCAATTTTATCGCAGGTGCCGAACAAAGTTTTCTGGACGAATTGGCCGAAGAAATGGGCAAGGATCCGATTGAATTCCGACTGGAACTTCTGAAAAGAGCCGAAACCAATCCCGTCGGGGAGCGAAACGACTACGATCCCAAGCGCTATGCCGGAGTATTGGAATTGGTGAGAGATAAGTCAAACTGGAAAACTCCCCAAGCCAACGTTCACCGTGGCGTTTCGGCCTATTTCTGCCATAATTCCTACGTGGCTGAGGTGGTGGACACAGTGATCAAAAACAACCAACCCGTAGTGGAAAATGTCTATGCAGCCGTTGATTGCGGCATCGTGGTCAATCCCGATGCAGCGGCAAATATGGGCGAAGGGGCGATTGTGGACGGGATTGGCAATGCCTTCTTTGGGGAATTGGCCTTCGAAAACGGCGTACCGACCAAGTCCAATTTTGACACCTATCGGATGATCCGGCATAAGGAAGCTCCCAAGAAGATTGAGGTCCATTTTGTGGAAAACAACGAAGATCCCACGGGGCTTGGTGAACCACTCTTCCCTCCAGTCTTCGCCGCCGTCGCCAATTCGCTCTACAAGGCTACCGGCAAGCGCTACTACGAGCAGCCTTTTGCCCCACAACTGGAGATGCAAAATCTGAGGATGTAACCTTTGAGGTTTCCAAAACCTCGAAGGTTTTTATACCAAACCCGCCCTTTCAAACAAACAGCCTGGGAAAAATCTCGGGGCTGTTTTGGTTTTAAGACCGCCCCGGCGAAGATATGTGGTCTGTGAGATGTGCGGTCTGTGAGGACACAGACCACGGCAATGTAACCTTTGAGGTTTCCAAAACCTCGAAGGTTTTTATACCAAACCCGCCTTTTCAAACAAACAGCCCAGGAAAGAAATCCCCGGGCTGTTTTGGTTTTGGGATCGCCCCGGCGAAGATTTGTGGGCTGTGAGATGTGCGGTCTGTGAAGCTGTTATGTTTGAAATAGAAAGGCAAAGCTAAAACAGTTAGATT
>CAZGYC010000104.1:0-11612 GCA_964530015.1 uncultured Limnohabitans sp.
TTCTGTCCGGTGTAGCGGTTGCCGCCGTCGATATCCGCCTGATACCCGCGCAGGGCATAGGGTACTTCGGTAAACCGGTCGCTCCGGTATTGCACCCCGGAATTTCCCTGTTCGGAAATCCAGTAGTCCACTTTCAGCTCAAAATCGCCCGGTTCCCCGCCCTTCCAGATGATGAAGGTGTTGTTTTTCAACACGGTTTCGGGGGTGATCTCGCCAACCATCGCGCCGTCTTTTACGGACCAATACACGGGGTCATATTCCCACCCATCGAGACTGGTTCCGTTGAAGATGGACTTGAATTCGTTTTCCTGGCTTTCCGGAGTCTGGGAAGACCCCAGGAAGACCAGCAGCAGACAAGCTGCCAGTCCGATTCCTGTGCGTTTTAAATGGTTCATCTTCCGCGGGTTTATTGGGCTGGAGCAGCAGGTGCCGGCTTGTACGCTGCATGATCCGGATTGCCTCCCGAAATCAGGTAGGCCATCAGGTCTTTCAGTTCCTCTTCGTTCAGTCGGTTGATCAGGCCGGGCATCATGATGGATACGTCGGCATTCTTCTTCAGCACGACCGTGCTTTTTGGAACTGTCTTGATATCGTCCGGAGCAAACGGATTCTGGGAGATGTAGTAGTTCTGCGCGTCTTCATCATTCACTTTGCCGACGATGGATCCCCCCTGCTTCAGCTCCAGGACGGTGGCATGATACTGGTCGGAGATGGTTTCGCTCGGGTCGATCGTGGCCACCAGGATATCCCTGGGCGAGAATCGTGTCCCCAACTGGGTCAAATCCGGACCAATCGCCCCTCCTTCACCCTGAACGGTGTGGCAGGACTGGCAAAGCACCGCGGCATACATCGCCTTGCCTTTGACCAAATCGCGTCCGGCCAGATTCTCAACCAACGGAGCCGCTTCCTCCACCGTCCATCTTCTGCCCGGACCTTCCGGCTGCACGCCTGTATTGACGATGTCATTTCCACTGGCAGTCAGCAGCTTGCCTCCGGACATCTCATTGTATTTCTCAAAATCCGCCTGATCCACAGAGGCCAGTGCCATCTTTCTCGCACGGTCCAGGAAGCCCACGTAGCTGCGGCCGCCTTTGTAGGCCGTGAGTGCATGGTGGATCCATTGGAAATACTCCTCCCGCTGTGCGGCAGTCCAGCCCTTGTCCGCACCGCCCAATACAGTCGCGTAAAAGGTAGCCTGGGCAGGCGGAACGTTGGCCAGCATATTGGCGATGTCCATCCCGTACTGGGGATTTCGGAAGATCAAATCAGAGGAGGCGGTAAATGTCTTTTGGTAGTTGGGATCGTCCTTGGCGGATTTGAGCAAGGCCAGGGTTTTTTCCACGGCACTGGGAGCGTCCAGATGCACCATCAGGATGGACAGGGACCGATCCAACAGGTTGTCGTTGGCTGGATAGTTCGGATCCAGATAGGCGACGAGCTGCTGTTTCACGGGTTGGGCACCTTTGTCGTAGCGGTACAAAATCACTTCGAACGTACGGAGCAGGTCCTGCTTGTCTTTGGCCGAGAGTGCCTTGAAATCAATCTGCATCAGGCTGTTGAGCATGGAGGCAGCATCCGCATCCGTGGCGTGATGGGCCAAAGCCAGGTTGGCGTGGATCTTTTTGACCGGGTCAGTTTCGGCGATTGCCCGGGCTTTCCAAGAGGCCAGGGGCTGATGTTCCAGCACGATCCTGGCGGCATATTGGATGTATCTGTCCTTGTGGTTCAGATTTGACCAAGCCAACTCAAGTCCCTCTGCCGGAGCTCCGTCCACATGGTATTCCTCCAGTTTTCTCCTAACCCTGTGCTCCTCGGGAAGATCTGCCACAGTCAATGGCCTGTGGGTATCCAACTCCCCCTGGTAGGTCACCCGGTAGAGGTCGGAATCGAGTCTTCTCCCGCCTGTGGCAAAATAGAATGCCCCATCCGGGCCGATAGTCCCATCAGTCAGAGGCAGGGGCGATCCGGAAATAAATTCCTCGGCGGTGGCATCGTAGGAGGCTCCGTTTGGAGTCAGATGGATGGCATAGATGATTCCAAAACTCCAGTCAAACGCATAGAGTGCTTTCTTGTATTTGCTTGGAAACTTGGCTCCAAAGCCAAACATCGCATTGGTAGGCGAACCCTGGCCGAGGTTGATGACGGCAGGCAAATTGTCGGGATAGGCCGGAGACCACTTGGAGTTGCCCGTTCTCCAGCCAAATTCGGATCCGCTGGTCGCGTGGTTGATCCGGGTAGGACGGTACCAAGGCATCCCAAAGTCCCATTCCATATCCGCATCGTAGGCAAAGATGTCGCCTACCTCGTTGTAGTCAAAGTCAAAGGCATTTCTATAGCCGGCACTGATCAATTCCCAGTTTTTCCCTTCCGGATCGATCTTGGCAATCCATCCGCCGGGAGCCAAACGGTTGACGGCATGTCCTCTCGGATCTTTGATCAGGGGGAAAAGATTGTCCTCCTCCCAGACTTTGGGAAGTCGGTAGGAGTCCATTTCGGTCACATCCACGTGGTTTCCGGCGATCAGGTAGATGGATTGGCCGTCGGGAGTGACCTTCATGCTGTGCGGGCCGTGCTCGCCGGGCTCGCCGGTAAACTTGCGGACTTCGACCACGGTTTCAAACTGGTCATCCCCGTCCAAGTCCTGAATCCGGTATAGGCCGGTACCCCTGCTGAAGGTCTCGTTGGGGTTGTGGTTTACCATCACATACACGCTGTTGAAGGCATACAAAAGTCCCTGGGCGTATCCCATGCCAACCTGTGGCTCGGCCACATTGCCGATGATGAGTCTTTCCACCTTGGGCTTCACGGTGGAGTCCGAGCCGATCGGTGGCAATTCCAATCGATAAAGGAACCCGTACTGGTCAGCGGTGATCATCCTGCCCTTGTCGTCAAAGGTCATGGCCACCCAAGAGCCCTGCTCGTTTTCCCCCGGGCTGTAGAGATGCTCTGCCACAAAGCCATCCGGAAGTTTGAGTTTGTCGATCTTGGGATTGCCGGTCAGTTGCCGGCCGGTTTCTTCTTTTTTGGAACAGGCAAAGGAAATCGCCACCAGCCCCGCGAAGAGGAAAAGATTCTTAAAAGAACTTTTGTTGAACATATTTTTTGGGATTATTGGATTGCAGGTTAACAAAATTTCATGGAGTTCAAGTTGGGAATTATTTGATGGGGTGAAAAGCCATTCAAGCAAGCTATTTACTTTCTGTCATTTTTCAACCCGAAATTACACATCGGAAAATCCACCGCGAATTCTAACGCATAATCCGGATCTAACTGTCCTGCTATCTCGGCTTGGGAAGAAAATAACCCAACAACTTTCAGATTCGGAAAATCTTACGGGTTGCCGGGCTATTTGAATTGAAGAAAACCAACTTAGAAATAAGGACTCAAATCGGATTCTGCCGCAGGATAGGCATAAAACTTTTTCAGGTTCGTAAACACGTTGTTTCTCGGAACCGCCCCTTCGATCGGCGGATAGTAGTAGTCCAGGGGATTGGCCACTATTCGCTGACCGTAGGGAACGATGATCTCCTGAATGCGGTCGGTCCGCTGGATGTCAAACCAGCGCTTGTTTTCGAAGGCAAGCTCCACCCTTCTTTCCCTGAAGATCGCCTCGCGGAGATCCGCCTGCCCGGCTGCGGTAGTCGCGGCCAGTTTGGCTCTCGCCCGAACCAAATTGAGGTATCCAACCGCTTCAGACGACTTGCCTTGCTCGTTGAGTGCTTCGGCCATGAACAGCAGCACCTCGGCATAGCGGTAGATCGGCCAGTTCATCCCGTGGTTGTTGTGCTGGGAATGGTCACTTTGAAACTTCTTGATGTAGGGATAGTTTTTGTCATCCCTGAAGCTCCCCGAGAGGAACACGGTGCCGATGGATATGTCCTTCCTCACGTCACCCGGCTCGTAGGCCGCGATGATATCGGGGGTGGGGATATTGTTTCCTTCGCCGTCTATGTTCTGGGGATTGCCGGTTCCCATGATCGGCTGCAGTTCGGCCGCAGAG
This sequence comes from uncultured Limnohabitans sp., assembly GCA_964530015.1. GTDB lineage: Bacteria > Bacteroidota > Bacteroidia > Cytophagales > Cyclobacteriaceae > Algoriphagus. The sequence goes on from CAZGYC010000104.1 coordinate 4,001, forward strand.
ATCGGCCTGGGCATAAACTGGTACATAAAGTTTCCCTGCAAGCCGGCGGGGCCCTCCAGAAACTGCACCTCAAACACCGACTCCATGTTGTTTTTGTTGGAGGTGTTTTCGGAAAAAGCCAACTCGTAGCTCGGCATCAGGATGTATTGTCCGCCAGTCACCACGGGAGTCAAAACCTGCTCCGCATCGGACCACTTTTTCTGGTTGATGTACACATTCGCGAGCAGGGTGCGGGCGGCACCGGATGTCACGCGTCCGGGATCCTGGGTTGCCTTGTCTTTCAGCAGGGGAATGGCCGCCACCAAATCGCTTTCGATCTGGGCATAGACCTCGGCTTCGGGTGCAGGAGGCAAAGCCGACTCCGAACGTACCGCCACCGGGGTGAGGTGTATCGGGACACTGCCAAAGTATCTCGCAAGTTCGAAATAGGCATAGCCTCGGAGAAACAGTGCCTGGCCTTTGATGTTGGCTTTGGCAGCCGCATCAAAATCCACCCCGTCGATCAGGGACAAAATCTGGTTTGCCCGCGCGATGATCAGATAATCCTGCCGCCATTGGTTGAGTACGTGGGCGTTTGCCGAGGTTCCGTTGGATTCGGGGACGGAGAAATCCGCCAAATCTTCCTGGTTGTCCACCGCACCAAACAGCACATTCCGCGCATAGTAGGTATTGTCTGAGTGCATCTCGCCCAGCAGCCATGCCCGGTCGTTGGTGATGGTCCGAAGCGGGGCATAGGCAGCATTCACTGCCTGCTCAAAATCCGTTTGGTTTTTGAAGAAAGTGGCCGAGCTCAACTGAGTCTCCGGAACCACGGTAAGAAAGTCTTCACAGCTCGTCAGAAACAAACTCGCCGCAACTAATCCTATGATATATTTTTTCATTTTCATGTCGTTTGAAGGTGAATTAAACTGTCTGGATCGGCGGATCAGAAGGTGATGTTGGCACCAAAGGTGATCGTGCGCGGAACCGGATAGGCTGACAAGTCAACTCCCGGGCTCAGGTTGCCACCATCCCCCAATCCGTTACTCTGCATACTTACCTCAGGATTGGATCCTCCCCAGTAAGGGGTAAACACCCACAGGTTTTGGCCTGACGCGTAGAGTCTGGCTGATTTGATCGACTTGGGCAGCTTTTTGAAGTTATAGCCCACCGTGATGTTTCGGACGGTGAAATAGGAGGCATCCCAAACGAAGTTGCTGTTGTTCCAGTCACGTTCGATGCCGGTCACGTTGCCGCCGCCGACTGTGGTGCCAAAAATCCCCTCCCCGGGCTGCTCGGGTGATCTGAAGCGGTCACCGGCCTTTCTCACCATGTTGAATACCCCGTCCAGGTTGGCCGTACTGTAAAGGTGCCGCATGTAAAGCTGGTTGCCCTGTGACCCGGAGGCTGTGATGCTTGCGTCCCAGTTTTTGAAGGTGAAGTTGTTGACGATGCCATAGACGAAATCCGGGAAAGGATTGCCGATGATGGTTCGGTCATCCCGGTCGCCACCGTAGGTGATCACGCCGTCCCCGTTGATGTCGGCCAATTTGATGCTTCCGACGGTCGATCTTCCGGGGATCTGTGGAGAATTTGCCAGGTCTTCCGCATTGGCATAGTTGCCCAACTTCTGCATCCCATAGAATTGGCCAAATGGCTTTCCTACTTGGGTGATGTGGAAGGTGCCATATACCCGGTCGATCCCGTCTGCCAATTCCATGACCTCGTTTCTGTTGAAGGAGATGTTGGCGTTGACATTCCAGCGGAAGTTGCTGGTGCTGACCGCAATGGCATTGAGGGAGAATTCATGCCCCCAGAATTTGATCTCGCCGATGTTGTCGTTGAAGTTGGTAAACCCGGATTCTTGCGGGATCTGAACCGCATAGAGCAGGTTGGTGGTGTTTTTGGTGTAGAAATCATACACAAACGACAGCCGGTCATCCCACAGTCCCAAGTCCAGTCCGATGTCAAACTGGGCGGTGGTTTCCCAGCCCAGGTTGCTGTTGTTCAGGGAGGTGATGGCCGCGCCTGGAGTCACCGCGTTGCCAAAGGCCACGTTGATGGTGTTGTTGACCAAGGCATATTGGGTATAGTTCCCGATGTTGTTGTTGCCCGTGATACCGTAGGAGGCTCTCAGCTTGGTAAAAGAGATGGTGGAATTGCCGGAAAGAAATCCCTCGTCGGAGAGTACCCAGCCCGCGGAAGCGGAAGGGAACACACCCCATCGGTTGTCGGAACCAAATCTGGAGGAACCGTCACCCCTTATTGACCCGGTCAACAGGTACCTGCCTTTGTAATTGTAGGTCAGCCTTGAGAAAATCGAGGTCAAGGTCCATTCTTCCACCCCGTTGTTGGTCCCACCCCGGTTAATATTCAGTGCGCCCTGTATGGTTGGAAGCCGGTCATCCGCATAGGTGTCTGCCTGGATTCTGGTTCGGTCGCTTCTGAACTGCTGGTTGGAAAAACCGCCCAAGAGCTGAAACGAATGGTCATTGACACTCCTGTCATAGGTGACGATGTTTTCGTTCAGCCAGGTGATATCCTGAAAATCCTCTCGGATAGAAACCGCCACGGTCGGGATGGCCACGTTGATCTGGCTGGTCGCCGTGGATGGGTTGAAGAAGAAGTAATTTGAGTTTCGGATCTCGGTGTTGAACGTGGTCTTAAATGACAGTCCCTTGATCGGCTTCCACTCGGCGTAGGTGTTGGCCAGGATGTTGAACACCTTGGTTTGGTTGGTGATTTCCTCGGCCGCCCTTACCCAGTTGGGGTAGGCAAAGATGTTGCCGGTATTGGCCGGGAATCGGTTGAAGTAGGTGAGTTCGCCCGCTTCGTCGTAGATGGGCATCACCGGCCAGGTATGCAGCGCATTGAAGAGGATACCCGTACCCCGGTCGCCGTCGGATCGCGGCGTGTTGTCCGTGACATAGTTGGGTGCCAGGTTCACCCCGATGTTTACTTTGTCGGAGAGGGCATAGTCGGTGTTCATCCTCATCGAAAAACGTCTGTAATCCGTATTGAGCACCACACCTTTTTGGTCAAACACGCCCGCGATGATGGCGGTGTTTACCCGTTCTTTGTTGGACGTAATGGTCAGGTTGTAGCTGGAGATCGGGGCATTTCTCAATACCGCATCATACCAGTCGTTGTTGGCGTCCCGGTATTCGGCCGGATTCTGAAACGCCTCAGGCACTGCCTGGCCCGCATCCTCATAGTACTCTTTCTTGAACTGGGCAAACTCCTCCGCGTTCATCATCTCCAGCCTGCCTTTCACCGGCACCTCCTGGAAACCGGTATAGACATTGAGATTCACGTTGGTGACTCCTTTCGTTCCTTTTTTGGTGGTGATCAGCACGACACCGTTTGCCGCCCTTGATCCATAGAGCGAGGTGGAGGCGGCATCTTTCAGCACGCTGATGTCCTGTATTTCATCCGGGTTGATGGCATTGATGTCGCCGGAAATCGGAAATCCATCCACCACATACAACGGCTGGCTGCCTCCGGACACGGAGAGCTGCCCCCTGATCCGCACGTTCATCCCCTGACCGGGACGACCGGTAGTCTGGTTGATCTGCACGCCGGCCAGCCTGCCCTGGAGCTTCTGTGCGACGGATGAGACGGGCATGTCCTGGAGCTCTTTTCCCGAGACGGACTGGATGGCTCCGGTCACTTCCTTCTTGATCTGGCTGCCATAGCCGACGACCACCACTTCGCTGAGGTCGGAGGTAGAGAGTTCCAGCGTCACATTGACGGTCGTCTGCCCTCCCACCACTGGCACCTCCTTGGTCGTATAGCCGACAAAACTCACGACCAACACTTCTCCCGGCGCAGCATTGATGCTGTAGTTGCCGTCAATGTCGGTTACTGTGCCTCTTTGGGTGCCTTTTACCAATACCAAGGCACCTGGCACCGGCTCTCCTTCGGAGGTCACTACACCCTGGACAGATTGGGACTGTCCAAAACTCGCAACGCTTGTGCACAGCACAAGCAATAAAAACCCGATGAGCCGGATTTTTATCATAGATAGATAGTGGTTATTCATATAGACGGGTTTTTGTTAATGGAATTAATGTGCTTCAATTACAGGATATAAGCACCCGTTCCTATCCTGCTCAATCCTGCAAAAAGCCCTAAAAACCAGTCGTTTATTGCAGGACAGGGCAGGATGGATATTTATAAAAAATCGATTAGGCTCCCTATATAACCCCAAATAAATCCGATTATAAAAAAACCATATTTAACAGGATAGCACAGGATGAATCCTGCCTGTTTATTAAACAAGCAGGGTCACTGTCTTATACTTGCACGGGGGCATTTCAAAAAAACACGATTAGGGCATTTGTATAAATAAGTTGAAAATCCCCGTCTTTCTCCCTATAATTAGACCCCAATGCAACCAAGCCCCATGAAACACGCCGGATTGTCGCCAGTACCCCTCCTTATTGTCTGTTTTCTGATTTTTTCAGGCTGTGCCCAAGAGAAAACACTCGAACTCCGAAAAAACTCCCACATCACCCTGATCGGCAACAACCTCGCCTCCCGGATGGTGGAGTATGGCCTCTTTGAGACCGAGATGCACCTGCGCTATCCCGACAGCACGCTGTTCATCCGCAATCTAGGCGACCCCGGCGACACGCCGGGTTTCCGTCCGCGGTCCGGCACCAAGGACCCCTGGGCATTTCCGGGAGCGGAGGATTTCCAAACCGAATATGCCACTCCGTCTGGCAGTGAAGGCTTTCTGGAAAAACCCGACCAATGGCTCACTCGGCTTCAGGCCGATATCGTGATTGGCTTTTTTGGGTTCAATGAATCCTTTCAGGGAAAAGAAAACCTGGAAAACTTCCGCGCCGAGTTGGAAGCCTGGATACTCCACTCCAAAGCACAGCAATACAACGGCAAGTCAGCACCCCAACTCGCCCTCGTCTCCCCGATCGCATTCGAAGACATCAGTGCCCTGATCGACGTCCCCAATGGCCAAAAGGAAAACGAAAACCTGAAGCTGTACGCCGAAGCCATGGAGGAATTGGCAAAAAAGCATGGGCTGGTGTTTGTGGATGCCTTTGGTCCAAGCCAGAAATGGTATAAAGAATCAGCGGAACCCCTGACCATCGACGGTTCCCAACTGAACGAAAAAGGCTACGAAAGACTGGCAGTACTCCTGGCCGACAAACTTTTTGGCAAAGAAGAACCCAAGGCCAAGGCCAACCGGGACCTGATCCACCAAGCCGTAATGGAGAAAAACTGGCTTTGGACCAATGATTACAAGATACCCAACGGCGTCCATGTCTTCGGCCGTCGCTATGATCCCTTCGGACCGGACAACTATCCCTTTGAGTTGGAAAAAATCCGGCAGATGACCGCCATCCGGGATACAGCCATCTGGGAAGCCACCTCGGGAAAAGTCAAAGACCTCGCCGCGGCGGATGCCAAAACCCGAAGCCTCCCGGAAGTGAAAACCAACTACAATCCCCAGGCAAACGGAAGCCTGGAGTACAAGTATGGGGACGATGCCCTGAAAACCATCAAAGTGCCCGAAGGTTACCAAATCGAGCTGTTCGCCTCCGAAGAGGAGTTTGAAGACTTGGCCAATCCGGTGCAGCTTTCCTTTGACAACAAAGGCAGACTCTGGGTCGCCACCATGCCGAGCTACCCCCATTACAAGCCCGGTGATCCCAGGCCCCAGGACAAGCTGATCATCTTGGAAGACACGGACGGAGACGGGAAAGCCGACAAGCAAACCACCTTTGCAGACAACCTCCACATCCCGGTAGGGTTTGAGCTCGCTCCCGAGGGAGTGTATGTGTCCCAGGGAAACAACCTGATTCTGCTGGTGGACGAAAACGGGGACGACAAAGCCGACCGGAAAGAAGTGCTCCTGAGCGGATTTGACGACCACGACACCCACCACGCCATCTCAGCCTTCGCCACCGATGAATCCGGGGCTATCTACATGGCAGAGGGGGTATTTCTCCATTCCAACGTGGAAACTTCCTACGGCCCCGTGCGGGCTACCAACGGGGGATTTTACCGCTATGAACCCAAGCGCCACAAGCTGGAGCGGGTCAACCAGGTGAGTATCCCAAACCCCTGGGGCATCGCATTTGACGACTGGGGGCAAAACTTCTACGCCGAAACCTCCGGGCCGAATGTCAACTGGATGCTTCCGGGTTCGACCTTGCCCCGCTATGGCAACGGGAATTACAAAGGTCCCAACCTGATCGAAAAAGACCATCTGGTCCGCCCTACTTCCGGTCTGGAGTTTATCTCCAGCCGCCATTTCCCGGAAGACATCCAGGGAGACCTGATCATCAACAATACCATCGGATTCCTAGGCACCAAGCAGCATCAAGTGTTTGAAGACACCGTTGGCTTTGTGACCAAATGGAGACAAGACCTCATCGTGTCCACGGACCGAAACTTCCGGCCGGTGGACATGGAGATTGCCCCTGACGGCTCACTTTACGTGGCGGACTGGCACAATATCCTGATCGGCCACATGCAGCACAATGCCCGCGATCCGCTGCGTGACCATGTGCATGGCAGGATCTACCGGGTGACCTATCCTTCCCGACCTTTGGTCACACCAGCCAAGATCGACGGGGCCGGTATCCCTGAACTTCTCGAAAACCTGAAACTGCCCGAATACCGTACCCGCTATCGCACCCGCCGCGAACTCCGTGGCCGCGACAAGCAGGAAGTGGCTGCTGCCGTGGAAAGATGGGTGGCCGGCCTGGACAAAAACGACCCGAACTACGAGCACCACCGACTGGAAGCCCTCTGGGTGACCTGGGGAGCCAATCAGGTCAATCAGGACCTGCTCCGTCAGTTGCTGAAGTCGGAAGACTACCGGGCAAGAGCGGCCTCCGTGCGGGTCTTGCGCTACACCGGGCACCAGGTCAAAGACCAAGCTGAACTCCTGATGGAGGCAGTGAAAGATCCCAACGGAAGAGTCCGGATAGAGGCCATTGCCGCCGCGTCCTGGCTGCCAAGGGAAACAGGCTTGCCGATCCTGGCCGAAGCCGAAAACCAACCCAAAGACCACATTTGGATCCCCAGGACGCTGGAAACCGCCGTGGCCCACCTCAACGGACTGTCTGTCGCGCAGAAAAAAGAAGAGGACATCAAGTCCTCCCTGAGCGGCTCGGAGCGGGAGCTGTTTGTCCTGGGCAAGGAAATCTACGCCAGAGAGGGCTTCTGCTCCACCTGCCACCAACCAGACGGAGGCGGACTTACCGCATCAGGCTTCCCTCCGCTTCGTGGCACTCCCTGGGTGACCGGAAGTCCGGAGCGGCTGATCAAGCTCGTGCTGAAGGGACTCTTGGGCCCGATCAACGTCGCTGGCAGGGAGTATCCGGGCCAGGTGCCGATGACACCATTCGAAGGCATGCTCAACGACAGCGAAGTGGCCGCGGTGCTGACCTATGTGAGAAACTCCTTTGGCAACCAGGCGGCTCCGATCTCTCCTGATTTGGTAAGGGCTGTCCGGGAAGAGGTGAAGGCCAAGGACGGCTTCTACAGTCCAACGGAGTTGCTGAATGCGCATCCGATGGAGAAGTGATGGGATTGAAAGATTGAAAGATTGAGTCCACTCCGAAAAGTAATTAAGGCTCAAAAGTTCATTTTGGAATCCTTG
>CAZGYC010000105.1:0-11004 GCA_964530015.1 uncultured Limnohabitans sp.
AAACCTACCGATCCGGATTTTCAGCCAAAAGATGTACTTAGCGGGGCGGATACACTTTGACTCCTTGGATGTAACAGAAAATTCCAAATCGGGCTGGTTTTTCCTCTACGACGAAGTCGGAACCGAATTTCTGAACCAGGCAATCAATTACTTCTTCATTTTGAAAATCGGACATTGAAAAAAGATCCAGATCCACAGATATTCGGTGGCCAAATTTTAAGGAAAGAGCCGTACCTCCCACCAAGGCAAAGCATTGCAGGCAGGGGACTTGACTGAGATTCCTCAGTAAGGAAAAAGTTCCGGGTTCGACCGTCTGAGTTTGTAGCATCTGAAATCTTCAATAGGCCGATCAATCACTGCGGCAGCCAGGTACATCCGCATTTCCGGCAAAAACTTGGCATTTAGCAAAACTTCCGTTATCAGCCCATCACCATAGTACCTACGGCAATTGCGGATATCCGGCACGTCTCCCCGCTCAAAAACCCGCTCGATGACAAATTTGTACTTTTTGTCATAATCCAGATTTTCAAAATCCACGTCCCAGAAGATGCGCTTGTGAAATACAGGCTTTTCTTTTGGTTTCATCGTTTTTGTGTTTTGACCAAATTTATTGATTTAAGACCAAAAAGCCCCGATTTCTTCAGGGCTTTAGATCTAATCAATCGCTACAGCAATCGTATTGTCATCCGGGATTCGGTCGATCAGCTTGTTGTAGGGATCGATGCCGGCTTTGACAGGCTCGCCTTTGACCCGGATCGTCAGGGTGCTTTCGCCGGGTTTGATCTTGTGCTTCTGGAGATAGAGCGGATTGGTGCGGGTGCGGCCGTTTTCGTCCTTGTCCTCGGCGGCAAACACACCAATGTCCATGTAATCTGCCTCATAGTTGGCATTTTCCTCCCGGCCTGTTTCATCGGCATACAGTTTTTGCGATCTGATTTTCAGCGTGATTTCATATTCTCCCTCCCCCATCTTTTTCGCCTGGGCAGTTGCCGCGCGGTTGTCGTAGAGCGTGAGTTTGTTCCAGGTGTCGTCCAGGTAATATCGGACGCTGTCCGGTGTCACGGCCTCCAGATGGCGATAGAGATCCGCGCTTCCGGGAAAGGGCGGGGTTTGCTTCAGGCCAAATTCTTGGTTGAAGGCATACAGCGCCGAATCCATCGCCTCCGCACCGATCAAGTCCCTCAGTCCATAGAGGATCAGGCTTCCTTTGTTGTACCATTGATAGGCCCGGTTGCAGTTGATGAAGGTGTTTTCCTTCTTGCTTTCGTTGGCCCGGCCCCGGAGGTAGTCGTCGAGTTCGTCTTTGAGAAAACGCTTCATGTTGTCCTTGCCATATCTTCTTTCCGTGAGGATCAAAGCCGAATACTCCGCCAGGGCCTCCGATATCAGGTTGGCACCCCGGGTGGCGTTGGGTGTGATTTGATGTCCCCACCACTGGTGCGCCAGTTCGTGGGCGGTCACGTAATAGACGTAGTCAAAGTCATTTGGATCGGTGAAATTGGCCACCCAGCCAAAACTCTCCGAGAAAGGGACCGTGTTGGGAAAAGACTGGGCAAAGCCAGCATAGCGGGGAAACTCCAGGATCCGCATCTGCCTGAACTGGAAGTTGCCATAGGTTTCGGAGAAATACGTCAGGCCGTCCTTGTAGGATTCCAGGAAGCGGTCCAGGTTGTAGGTGTGTTTGGGATCATGGTAGATTTCGATGTCCACTTTTTGTCCATCCGGCAGGGTGGCCTCATCTTTCAGGATCTCATATTCTGCGGAGACAAAAGTGAAAAAGGACTGGATCGGGGTGTCTTGGATGTAGTGGAAGTAGCGCCGCCCGTTTTCCTCCCATTCCCGCTGCAAGTATCCCGGAGCCACCGCAATCTGGGAGGGCACGGTGCTGACCACCGCTTCAAACTGGATAAAATCCGCCTCATCCGCAAAGAGAAGCGTCATGTTGGCCTTGGGATCGTCGTGTGGAGGAAGGTCTTCGGGTTTTTCGGGGAGCTCATTTTTTCGTCGGGTCTCGTCTGAGGATAGCTCGTTGTTTGGGTCATAGCCGATCTCGGGGATGCCCCCGCTGAAGAATGTCCCGTTGTACACCAACTCACGGCCGTAGCCCGAGTTGGGAAAACCCTGGTGCTCTACCTTGCCGACGATGGTCAGATTTAGCGTGTCTCCTGGCAGCAGCGTACTGGGCAGGGCGGTGATTTGGTACCATTCCCGTTCTTTCTTTTTGCCGAAAAGCTGGAATTTCCTGGCTTTGTATTCCAGGGGAAAGCGATGTGCAAGTGTGTCCCCTTTCCAGACCACCCTGAAATCATCCAGCGAGGTGGAGTTGAAGTGAACCGAGTCTATCGGAGAGTCGGTCTTGTTGACCAGCTCCACTTGGGCGACAAAGTAGGCTTTGCGGTCCATGGGGTACAGATCGGCCTGAATGTTGACTTTGGTGTATTTGGGTTGGGGGATGCCCTCGTATTTTTTCAGTTGTTTCTCATAGGCGACCTGTCGCTGGGTACCTTCCTCCGATGTGCTGTAGTTGTTTTCATAGACTACCGTGTGGTAGATGTAGGCTCCGGAGAGCAATGCAATCGCCAAGAAAGCAAAGGACAGTCTCGGTACAGGCTTGGAAAGTCGGGATTTGGCGGTCCGCCATCTGCTTTCCCAGGAATTTTCCGTTCCCCGGCTGAAGAAAATGCTGAAGAACAAGACCAGAAAAATCCCCCAAGCGGTCCAGTACAGGTTAAACCAGAGCAAGGGCTCGGCAAAATGCCCGAGGCCGTTCATGTCACTCCAGGTGTATCCCGGTTTGTAGCTGAAGAAAAACAGGTTGAAGTTGTATTCCGCAAAATTCCTGAGAATCAGCATGACCAGCCAAACCCCGATGGCGGCCGCGTGACCTGCAAACTTGTTGTTGACCAGGAGATGCACGGCAAACACCAGCATGACCATCTGGAGGTAATCCGGCAGGGAGATCAGGTAGCTGTCGATCAGATAGACCTTCAGGTCGTAGTCAAAATATCCCTTCAGGGTTTGGATCACCAGTCCGACCAAGATGGGCACCGTGGTCAGGATCAGGCAGATCATCACCATGCCCAAAAACTTGGAGGCGATGATGACCCCGTCTTTTACCGGAAAGGTATCATTGATGACAGAATAGCCCGTGGCCTTGTCCCGGTGGAGGCTTTCCCCGGTGAAAAACACAATGATGATAAAGACAAACAGGTTGTAGTCGTAGGTCTTGTACTCCATCAAAAACGAAGTGGAAGGATAGTTTGGCACACTGTAAAGCGTATTGCCGATCCAAAAATCCAAGACCAAAAAGATCAGCCCGCCCAGGAGGATGGAGCGGAAATAGATGTCTTTGCCGATGTTTTGAAACTCGATCCGGGTGAGGGTTTTGAGGCTGTTCCACTGGTAGTTTTTGGAAAAGTCAGAAGCCGTGTTGATCGTTTTGCCGATCCGGGCGGCTGCGGTTTCCGGTTTTTCCTTGTTTTTTTTCTGGTCGGTTTGGAAGAAATAACCAAAACTAAACCGGGCATACGCTGCTGCGAAAAACACGATTCCCAAGCCCGTCCAAAGGAGTCGGTTGAGCAGGAGATTTCCCTCCAGGGGAAGGAAAAAGGTGTTTTTTTCAAAAGGAGTCAAGTAACGCGTTTGCAGATCGAAGGTGTTCAGGCCAAAAGGGTCGATCAACTGGACCAGGTCTTTGTTTTCGATATCCTGCGAAAGGAAATTCGCCAGCAGATACACGATAAACACCACGATCCCGCCGGAGTAGATCGAGCGGATGTTTCGGGTGAAGACGATCAACGCAAAAAACAGGGAACCCGCCAGCCACAGATTGGGCAGCAAGAGAGTAAACCAGGGCTGGAGGTAGTTGACCAGCAGATTGGGGCCATAGCGCTCTGCTTCCGTCCCAAACGCCGGTCCCAACAGGCTTCCCAGAAAGACCCCGACCAAGGCTCCGGTGGAGATGAAAAGCAGCGTCACAAAAGAACCCCAAAACCGGCCCATGAAGTAGGCGGATTTGGTGATCGGGTAGCTGAAGAGGAAGGTGCCGGTCTTGTGCTCCAGATCCCGATAGAGCGGCACGCCCATCACCGCAGAGGCGATCAGGATACCGAAGATGGAAAACAGCAGGAGCAATTCGGCAATCACAATCGGCGAGTTGTGAAAGACTTTTTCCGAGGCCGGGGTATTCCCAAAGCCGATCAACAGCAGGGAAGTGACCATCAGGAGCAGGAAATAGATCCAGGTCGCCGGCCGCCCAAACCGATACTTGAGCTCGAAGAGAAAGATGTCCTTAAACATGGCGGCGGCTTAGATGGTGATCGGATCGACTTTTCGGGAAATAAAGCTGAAGTACACGTCCTCCAGATCTGCGGGGACGGGCTCAAAGCCATTTCCGGGCTCCTCCTCGCTTTCGATCCGCAGACTCAGCTTCCCGGAGATCAACTTGGTGGAGATCACGTGATAGTCTTTTCGATACTGGTCCAGATCCGGTTTTTCGATGGATTTTTGGAAAATCTTCCCATTGACCATCGCCAGGCCGTCCTTGGGCTTGCCCTGCATCAGGACCTCGCCCATGCAGATGATGGCCATGTTGGAGCAGAGCGTGTTCACGTCCTCGACGATGTGGGTGGAGAGGATGACAATCGTGTTTTCGCCGATTTCCGACAGGAGATTGTAAAAGCGGTTTCGCTCCGAAGGATCCAGGCCTGCCGTCGGTTCATCCACGATGATCAGTGAGGGATTTCCCACCAGAGCCTGGGCGATCCCAAAGCGCTGGCGCATGCCGCCTGAAAATGTCCCCAACCCCTTTTTGCGGTCTTTGAACAGATTGACGCGGTTTAGCAGCGCGCCGACCAGGTCTTTTCTCTCGGCTTTGTTTCCGATTCCCTTCATCTGGGCAATATGGTCCAGCATGGTTTCGGCACTGATCTTTGGATACAATCCAAAATCCTGGGGCAGATAGCCCAAGCGCTCCCTCACGGCCTGCTTGTCCTTCAGTACATTTATCCCATCCAACGTAATGGAACCCAAATCTGCCTCCTGCAGGGTGGCGATGGTCCGCATCAGCGTGGATTTTCCGGCGCCATTCGGTCCGAGCAGCCCAAACATTCCTTGGGGAACGGTCAGGGAAATGGCGTTCAAAGCCCTGACCCCATTCGGGTAGGTTTTCGTGAGATTGGAGATGACTAATTCCATGGATTGTAGGTGTGGTGTGGGGTTGGGACGAAAGAGAAAAACCCGGTTTTGTTTACTCCGGGAGTTTGGTTTTTTAATATAATGAATTGATGGCAAAGGGATTCACAAATGGTGTTAAAATCCGTTTTCCTCGGACTTGGCCAACAAATTCCGTGATTGGTCAAGCAGAAATCAAAAAAATAACCCTAATTGGAGAGTTCCTTGTTCGAAATTAGACCAAAGAAACCCCTTCCTCCATGAAGAAAACCTTACTCTCCCTCACGCTTGTTTTTTGCGCGACACTGGCTTGGGCCACCGAGCTGGTGACCCTGATCCAAACCTACCAGGCGGATCGCGGTGCGCTCGGACGGCTTTACACCAACCGGCTTTCCGGCGAATATTTTGCCCGGATGCAGGGATTTAACCAAGACTATCTGAAAAGCCTTCAGGCCCAGAATTACAATGGCCTTTCGGAAGACGGCAAGATCGACTATGTGCTGTTCAGGAATTTTCTGGAAGAGCAGCTCGCCGAACTGGACCTGGAGCAAAGAGCATTCAATGAGATCAAGTCGGTGGTTGCGTTTGGAAGTCCTCTGGAGGAGTTTGTCGTGGCCCGACGGCGAGCCAAGCAGCCCGACTCCCAGAAGTTGGCGGCCGCTTGGAACGAGGCGGCCAAAGCGGTGGACGCCCAATTGAAAGCCCTTCCGGCCAGTGCCAAATACAACTCCTGGCAAAAGGCCGACCTTGCCGCCCAGGCCGTGGAAAGTCTGAACAAAACGGTCAAGGAAGCCTATGACTTCTATTTCGACTACGATCCTTCCTTTACCTGGTGGATGCCGGAGCCTTGGGAAAGATTGGATGCCAGCATGAAGTCCTATGCCAAAGCTTTGCGCGAGCATTATACCAATTCGGTGAAGGACGACGGCAGCGGGATCATCGGCAAGCCGATCGGAAGGGAAGCACTGGAAAAGCAACTGGGCTTCGAGATGATCGCCTACACCCCGGAGGAACTGATTGCCGAAGCCGAGAGGCAGTTTGCCTGGTGCGAAAAGGAAATGCTGAAAGCTTCCAATGAGCTGGGTTTTGGCAATGACTGGAAGGCCGCTTTGGAAATGGTGAAGGAAACCTACTTGCCTGCCGGGGCTTGGCCCGAGGAAGTGGCCAGACTGGGGGAGGAGGCCATCGGGATTATGGAGAAAAACGACTGGATTACCGTTCCCCCCTTGGCCAAAGAAACCTGGAGGACTACGATGATCTCCGCCGAAAGACAGCGGGTCAGCCCCTTTTTCCTCGGAGGGGAAGTGATCCAGATTGCCTATCCGACGGCCGAAATGAGCCATGCCGACAAGATGATGTCCATGCGGGGTAACAACCCGCATTTTTCGCGCGCGACCGTCCAGCACGAACTGATCCCCGGGCATCATTTGCAGCAGTTTATGAACCAGCGGCACATGACTCACCGAAGGATGTTTGGTACGCCCTTCTGGACCGAAGGCTGGGCGCTTTATTGGGAGTTTGTGCTCTGGGACCGAGATTTCCCCCGTGATGCCAAGGACAAAGTGGGCATGCTGTTCTGGAGAATGCACCGCTGTGCCAGGATTATTTTCTCGCTCAACTATCACTTGGAAAAGATGACTCCCCAGCAGTGCATCGATCTGCTCGTGGACAAAGTCGGCCATGAACCGGCCAATGCCGAGGCGGAAGTGAGAAGATCATTTGAGGGAAGCTATGGACCGCTGTATCAGATCGCCTACATGATCGGCGCCTTGGAGTTTTACTCGCTGAGAAAAGAGATGGTGGACAGCGGCAAGATGCCCGAAAGGGAGTTTCACGACCTGATCATGACCCAAAATGCCATGCCCATCGAGATTCTCCGCGCCAAGGTGACCGGAAAGCCCTTGGACAAAGATCATAAGGCCAGTTGGAGGTTTTTGGATTAAACGGTTTTCGGGAAAGAACGTAATTTCATGCATCCTTCCATCTCAAATACGGGAACCTGTGAAAGCGGAAAAACTAAAACTGGATCTGATCCAACGCCTGATGAAGATCAAAAAAACTTCCACCTTGGAAAGGATCGAGGAAATGCTCATTCAGGAGGAAATGCAAAGCCGCCTGGATGAATCTTTGGAAGATATCAGGGCGGGTAGGGTACATTCATTGGAAGAATTTAAGCAAATGAATGAAAAATGGTGGAGGGACAGAGGTTTGAAACAGTCCTGACCAAATCTTCTGTTTTGAGGTTAAAGGACGATATCTATCCTTACTTGGAGGGGAACTTCACTCCAAATAGCGTTTTGAAAGTCACGGATGGGCTTTTCGAAAAGGTGGATTCTTTAGGGCTTTTACCGTACCGCAGTTCTATAGAACCATCCTTAAATGATCGCGAAAGGAATTTACGTTTTTTGGGTTACCGTACAGGAAGCCAATTTGAACTTAAGATCTTGTTCTTTGTTGACGAGTCAGCTCGTTAAGTCTTTGTCACCGATTTTTTTCCGACCCGGATGAATCCGTCCAAAATGAAATTCAACTGAAAAAGGAGGCTTTTGGCCTCCTTTTTCATAGAATAGGTTCAAAATCAATCCGGTATATTTTTCAGCTTCACTACGATCACGCCGTTTTCTCCTTCGGTACCATACTTTTTGATTGCTTCCTCGCCTTTGAACACGGACATGCTTTCGATATTGTTAGGATCGACATTTTCCAAAGAGGTTACTTTCTTCAGACCGGATTTGGTTTCGATGTAGAACACCGGCTGTTTACCATTGCCCGCAACGCTTACGGCGATTTTTGGAGAGGTGGTCGTCACCACGCTGTTGACGGAAGAAGTGGTGCCGGAGCTCACGTAAACCTGGCCGCCTGGGATTGAAGATGCCGTTGCAACTTTATAAACCTTTTGCTGCTCCAGTTTGGTGATCTGTTCGGGAGTCAGCTCGTTTTTGATGGACACCATGGTGTTGAGCTGCGTCTTTTTCATCTGATTTTCCAGCCTGAGGACTTCGTCCATTTGCTTCGAGACGGCGGTTTGGTCGATCTTGGGCTGCTCCAGCATTTTTTTCAGCTTCGCAGTCGCTTCGTCCAGATCCCACTTGAGCGTGGAGAAGGAGCCTGCATTGTCCGCATGGAGTTTCTTGATCTTGGCTACTTGTGCATCGGAGAGCTCGATTTCGTCCCTTCGCTCCATCAGATTTGTGGTTGTGTAGATTTTGCCTTTGAAGATGTTCGGATCAGCCGTTGTCACATAGGCCTGTTGGCCGTGGGCAACTCCGGCCAAGCAAAACAGGTAGATAAAGAGTATTTTTTTCATAGTTCTGGATTTTGAATTGAAATAGTTGGTTTAGCTAGTATTCAGTGAGGAGGGAGGCTGTCGGAGATTCCCAGATGTCCATCTCGTTGGTATGCTCGATGTTGAATTGCATTTCCTGATTCGGACCCTCTTCCAAGGTGATGATGACTATGTCGCCGATGGGCGGAGTTACGGCTGTTTCTTTTTCCCCAAAAAGGAAAAAGCCCAAGGCCAGCGATGCCGCAATTCCTGTCGGAATCCACCAGTTGATGGTTCTGGTTTTTTTGAACTTGGGAAAATCCGGCACCGGAATCTCCAGGTCTTTTTCGATCATCGCATGGAAAAAGCCTTGGATGTCTTGCTCTTCTTCTGGTCGTTTCATTGTGTTACGCATTTTACTGTTCATTCTTCTGCCCCAATCATCCGCCCACGGCAGTGTCTCACTGCCGTGAAACCACTGTCTAAGGAATTTCTCCAGTGACGTCAAAGGCTTTGGGTCAATTTTCGATGGAGTTCGATCCACTCCTTGAGCCTTTTCTTTCCCCGGTCGTAGTGTGTTCGTACCGTACCGATGTGGAGCTTGAGCACTTCAGCTGTCTGCTCCAGGGTCATCTCATGGTAAAACACCATCAGCATGACCTCCTGCTGCATCTTGGGAAGACGGCGAACCAAGACTTCGTAGTTTTCGGGTTCCGGCTCTTGCTCTTCCCAAATGATCTCCACTTCCGAATCCAGGCTTTCTGATTTTCCCGATTTTCTCAGTTCATCGATGGCGGTAAAGCGGATGATCGTGAAGAGCCAGGTTTTACAGTTGGTATCGTGTTTCAGCCTCGCTTTCCCTTCCAGGATCTTCAGATAAACCTGCTGGATCACATCCTTGGCCAGTTCCCCGTCAAAGCCACAGCACTGCCTCGCCCAAAGGAAGGCCTCTCTGTGATGATCGCGGAGAAAAGATTCTAGCTGGTTGCGGTTCATTTACATGGGTTAATCGGGGAGGCTGCGACTTTGTATGACAAGTTTTTCAGAAAAAGTTGAAAAGTTGTAAGGTGGCAAGGTTGCAAGGTTGGCCCAACTTTCCAACTTTGCCACTTTCCTACCCTACAGCTCTATGTGGCCCCAACTCATCCGCCAATTCCGTCATCACCTCAAACTCGAGAAGTCGCTGAGCGAAAACACCATCGAGGCCTATACGCGCGACGTGGAGAAGCTGGCGGACTTTTCGGAGCGGGAGTTTCCCGGCAAAAGCCCTCTGGAATTGGAACTGGAGCATCTTCGGAGATTTGTAAATGCACTCGCCAAGCTCGAAATCTCTCCTTTCACGCAAGCCAGGATCATCTCGGGAATCAAGGCTTTTTACCGCTTTCTGATGTACGAAGACCGGATCAGGGAAGACCCAGCCCAACTGCTAGAAGCTCCCAAACTGGGTCGAAAACTCCCGGATACGCTGAGCTTCGTGGAGATCGAGCAGCTCTTGGAGGCGATTCCGCTAGGAGAACCAGAAGGCCGAGGCCACAGAAACAGGGCCATGCTCGAAATGCTCTACAGTTCGGGGCTTCGCGTGTCCGAATTGACCGACTTGAAACTAAGCCAGGTCTTCTCCGAAATCGGCTTTCTAAAAGTGGTCGGTAAGGGGAACAAGGAGCGTCTGGTGCCGATCGGGAAAGATGCCCTAAAGTACCTCAAGATCTATCAGGAGCAGATCCGTGTACACCAAGTGCCAGCTAAAGGGCACGAGGAATTTGTCTTTCTTAACCGCCGGGGTCAAAAGCTGAGCCGCGTGATGGTTTTCCTGATCATCAAAAAGACCGCAGAGAAGGCCGGAATCCACAAGAATATCAGTCCGCACACCTTTCGGCATTCCTTTGCCACGCACATGATCGAAGGCGGTGCGGATCTGAGAGTAGTGCAGGAGATGCTCGGGCATGAAAGCATCACGACCACGGAGATCTACACCCACATGGACCGGGACTATCTCAGGCAGGTGCTGACGGATTTTCATCCTAGAAAATAAAAACAGGAGCTGGCAAACCGAATCTTGCCAGCTCCTGCGGAGAGTCTGTTTTTACTTGAATCGAACAAAGCAGCAGTCTTAGACCTTAGGAGCCCAGCTCGCACAGAGCATCCCGTCAGCGGCCAGGTCCGGATGGGCACAGTCTGCGCGGTGGTGGCGCTGGCAGCTATTGCAGTGCATGGATTTGTCGAGCTGTTGGAGAATGGAAAACTGATCACAGGTGTATTCTTCGCTGACCTTCAGCTCGTGGGTTCGGCATACCTGGGCTTCGGTGAAAGAATTGCAGTGATTGCAACTGGAGGCGATACGGATAGACATGGCTTAGTTCATTTGGTGTAATGGAATTTAGCCCAAAAAGTGAAAAAAGCCTTGACAGTCAAGTAATATGAAATTGGAACAATTAAAAATAAGCAGGCGATAAGCAGGCATCCCCAATCGGGACCAACAGCCGTTGTGTAGCTTTCGCTCTTCACTCAAAAAGGCAACTTCCCCAAGTCCACATTGCCTCCAGAAAGAATAATCCCGACTTTTTTGC
>CAZGYC010000106.1:0-10997 GCA_964530015.1 uncultured Limnohabitans sp.
GTTTGGGACAGGGAGCCACTTGGGGAGGAAAAAATTGGTCTTGGAGGAAACCTCGGACTTGATCTTCACTTCCACCGGAAATCTGGCTGCCGACACTTCAAAATACTTGTATCGGTTGTCATCGAAAACTGTGGAGCTGGAGTAGTAAGCCACATCACCCATGTCCTTCAGTCGGGCCCTTTTGAGGGATTTGCCCGTCAGGACGTCCGTGACTTCCAGCTCAAAACGCTCGACTTTGTTCAGTTTGTCATAGAAAAGCCTGGTAAAAGCGTGATTCAGGCCTTCGGGGGAGGTCACCACAATCCTGCGCTCCACTCGGTGGGTATAGGTAAAATCCGGATGGATGGTCAGCGTCTGGCTCTCGGAAAGCGTAGAGTATTGCGGGACTACTTTTGACAGCGCAGCGGTATCCTGCACGGCCACAAAATCAGAGATTATAAAAATCCCCAAAAGCAATTTCAACATAAAGGATGGGTGATAAATCCGAGGCAATATAGAAGGAAGTCCCAATAAAACTAAATCGTGCTGTTTTAATTTTAGGGCATGATTTTCACGGTCGTTTTTGTGGGCTTGGTGGAACCAAATCCGCATTGCATTGTCCAGGCCGCCTTTCTTGGATTTCCAAGATAATCTCTGCTACTTTGGGTTTTTCCCATCCTGTTTTAGCATGAACCCAACCATAATCGGCAGTTTTGAAGACTTTGAAAAGCACAATGGATCAGAACTCGGAGCCTCTGAATATTTCAAAATCACCCAGTCTCAGATCAACCTTTTTGCCGATGCTACCTACGATCACCAGTGGATCCACACCGATCCCGAGCGTGCCAAATCGGAAGGGGCTTTTGGCAATACCATCGCCCACGGGTACCTCACACTGAGCATCGTGCCGTACCTTTGGGAACAGATCGTCCGGGTGGAAAACCTCAAAATGATGATCAACTACGGCATCGAAAACCTGCGCTTTGCCCAGGCCGTGACCGTGGAAAGCGAAGTCAGGCTGGTGGCCAAGCTGAAAAATGTCGCCAATCTCCGGGGCACCGTAAAGGCTGAAGTAGAGGTCAAACTGGAGATCAAAGACCAGAAAAAACCGGCATTTACCGGCGTGCTGATCTTCCTCTATCATTTCCTATAGGAATTCAAATCCTCCTGCCTTTAGGCAAAAAAAATCCCGGATTGCTCCGGGATTCGCTTATTGTTTTTTGAAGGTAAAAGTCTGCCCTGCCTGACGCAGGATCACTTCCCCCTTTTCGGGATCGAACACAAATACCGCATTGACCGGCTTGAACTCAAAGGTGTGGACTCCCGTCGCCTCCAGGACGGTTTCGGGCTGCCCGGTTGGTCTGGCGATCAATTGGGTACCATCCTTCACAAAGGTAAGCTTCAAAGGAATCTGCCCGGAAGCGTACTCACCCAGGTAAGCATCCAAATCCTCTGAACTCAGGGCAAGCGTCGAAAAGCTGGGAATGGTAATCTGCTTGCCAAAATATGTGTCCAGCATGGCCAGCAGAATATCGTTGTTGTTGTAATTCAGGCCATTGGAGAGGACTGTGACCGTGAGTTTATCCTCCGGGAAATAGGCCAAAAAGGAGCGGAATCCATCGATCCCTCCTGTATGCCCGTAGCTTTTCCTTTCAAAATAGGGGAAAGAAAACATCCCCCGACCCATGCCCTCCCGGATCTCCATCATGAGTTTCAGGCTTTCATCCGAGATCAATTTTCCTGCAAAAAGTGAATGGATAAAGGTATTCAGATCTCCTACATCAGAGGAAATGGAGCCTGCACCAAGCGGAATACTCGGATCAGTCTCGGTGTCTTTTACCCAATTTCCGTTGAAATTATAAGAGTAGCTTTCGCCCTTGGAGATATCCACAGCAGCAAAAACATGCGTATCCCTCAGCTTAAGCGGCTTGGTAATCTGCTCTTCCAACTGCTCGGCATAAGGCTTTTTGTTGACTTTTTCCAAGATGAAAGTCAGCAGCACAAAGTTGGAATTGCTATAGGCTGCCTTGGACTCCGGCTCAAAGTCGCTCCCGCCTTTCTGGATTATTTCCACCAGTTCCTGCTCGGTCTTTGGCTTGGTATTGTAGCTCAGGTAGTCCCCATCATTGGTAAAATTGTGGATCCCGCTGCGGTGCTGGAGTAACTGGCTGATGGTGATTTTGTCCGAATTTTGGATCTGGGGATAATAGTCCGCCAGCTTTTGGTTCAGGCTCAACTTGCCGTTTTCAACGGCTTTCAGCACCAGCACCGTGGTAAACATCTTGGTGATGGAACCGATTCTGTAGCGGGTATCCGGGTTTGCTTTTAATCCGGTCTCCAAATCCGCAAATCCCACCGCACGCTCATAATCGACTTTGCCGTCTGATGCCAGTAAAACGGTTCCCATGAATTTCTGATGAACTTCCAGAGAATCGAAAAACTGGTCGAGCTTGGAGAAATCCCGGAATTGGGCAAAGCTGCTCTGCAGGGAAAATGCTAAAGCAAGAAGGGTTAAGGTAAATCTGGTGTTCATGTACGTTGGATTTCGGAAGAAAAAAACCTCCCCGAATTTGGGGAGGCGTATTCGTTAATCCAATCTATTTCTTTCTTCTGAACTGCCGGAATTGGATTTTACCCTGAAGTTTTCCCCTTTTGCAAAGTTATACTTGAGTGTGAACCGTATTCCCTGGTTGCTGCGGTATTGGGTAAACTTGGTATCGATCTCGGCAAAGTCCACCTTGGCATGGATCACTTGGGTACGAAACAAGTCGGTTCCATTCACTGAGATGGAAAGCTTGTCCTTCATCACAGACTTGGTGACTCCGGCGTCCACCCAGCCAAATCCCCCAATCTGTCCCTGCCCCCAAATCTGCGGGCCGATGTACATGGCCATCAGCTCCATCCTGAATCCTTTTGGCAGGGTGAAATTTTGTTGTGTCCTCGCCATGTAAGAAACCTGCTCCACGTCCAGAAACTCCTCTCCGATCTGGGTCTGAAACTGGTTGTAGTTGACCTGAAGCATGTTGGAAGTGCTCCACCACTTCTTGATCTCTACCGGTACGATCGCACGGAAGTTGGCGTTTCGGGTCTGGTCAAAGTTGTCGGTGTAAGTGACCGTGGTCCGGTCCTCCTGATTCTGCTCAAACACCTGCATGAACGTATCTTCGGTCACGCTGTATCCCAGCGTAAACTGGTAGGATCCGTTTACCACGTGGTTCATCTCAAAGTTGGTGGAATACTGAGGCTTCAGATTTGGGTTTCCCTGCTCGGAAGTCAGTGGATCGATGTAGTACACAAAGGGGTTCAACAGGCGATAATTCGGCCGGGTGATGCGTCGGTTTGCGTTATAGACGATCTGGTATTTCTCACTCACCTTGTGCTGGACAAAGAAGCTCGGGAAGAGATTGAAATAGCGTTGTTTGTTCACTTGCTTGAGCGTGACGGAGTTTCCGACGATATCGGAGAATTCCCCTCGCAGACCTGCCTGATAGCTGACCTTTTCACTGAATGAGCCTTTGAAAGCCCCATAGGCCGCCAACACGTTCTCGTTGTAGATAAACCGGTTGGAATTGGGATCCGGCTCAAAGGGCCCTTCGCCTTCGGCCCGGCTCATGTCCAGGTTGTTGTCCGATTCCACCCAGCTCCCTTTCAGTCCGGCCTCCAGCGTTTTGCCTCCTTTCAGGATTTTGGTATAGTCGACTTTCGCAGTGAAGATGGTGTAATACATGTCGTTCAGCGTGAGGATCTTGTCGGTGTAGGCCGCGTTCGGATCGTTGTTGCCGGACCAGTAGCTGTTGTCCAGCAGCGAGGAGCTTTCGTTGTCCATGATCGTGAAATCCACGTCTCCGGAGATCTTGCTTCCCAGGGTATCCAGCTTGGCATCGTAGTGCAGGTTGGTAAACAGGCGGTTTCGCTTTCCTTCCGATTCGTTGGTTGACTCGATGAAATTGTTGTAGTCCTCGCCGGGATTGGTCACGACGGTTCCCGAATTGTTGTTGTTGATATCGGTGGACGACGAGGCCTGCACGTTCAGTCCGAGGTTTTGTCTGCTGTTTATCTCATAGTTGGCGGAGCCGTTGAATGAGGGCGTTTTGTACCTTGAGGCGATTCGCGAGTCTTGGTTGAAACTGGAGATGCCTTCTTCGAGCGTAAAATTTCTGTTGATCTCAAGGTCGTTGTAAGCCGCATACTCGTTGTAGTTGAATGTCCCGTTGGTAGAGAGCTTTCCTTTCTTCACGTTCAGCGTCATCCCGGCACTGGGCGCAAACTGGCCGTTATACTGGCCTCCCACCTGGATATTTCCAAAGACGCCATCCACGTTGTTCTTTTTCAGTTGGATATTGATCACCCCGGCAGAGCCCTCTGCATCAAATCGGGAAGAAGGGTTGTTGATCACCTCGATGCTTTTGATGTTTTCGGCCGGCATGGACCGGAGAAAGTTTGCCAGATCCGTCGAACTCATGTAAGTGGGCCGGTCATTGATCATCACCGTGGCGCCGGTTCGGCCGTTCAGGTTGATGTTGCCCTCCTGGTCCACATAGATCCCAGGCGACCTTCCCACCACGTCCAGGGCGTTGGAGCCTTCGGCCATCACTGTCCCTTCCACGTTGATGATGGTCTTGTCGGGCTCAATGATGATCTCGGGTCTGCTGGCTTTGACGGTGACCTCGTCGAGACCTGTCATTTCGTCCTGGATGGAGAGGCTCCCAAAGTCCCTGATCAGACCCGGCGCGAGATCGAAGGGTTCTGAGGAAAATGACTGGTAGCCGATGGAGGACACCACCAGTTTTACCCGGGCGGTTTTGGTGGATTCGATCTGAAAGTTTCCGTTTTCGTCGGAGACCGCACCGTCCACCAAAGCCCCGTCCATCTGGATCAGCGCTACGTTGGCATAGGGCACGGCTTCACCGGACTGGTCGGCGATCTTTCCGGTGATCCTGGCTACTTCTTTTGGTTGGGCGGCTAGATTACTTATCCCCAGAAAATAGACAAGTAAGGCAAAAAAGGGAAAGTTGGCAGTTTTCATTGGATAATGGAGTTGGCTTGTTCTGATTCGTTATGCCACATCCTAAGAAAATGAAATGCCAAGGGTCAAAACAGGCCCAAAATCGCAGGAAATGGCATTTTTCACCAACCGACAAAATCAGACTGTCTCAATATCGTACAGTATTTTATACGGTTTAGGACAAAAAAATCCCCGAAACGGTTCGTTCCGGGGATTTTTGCCGGGAGTGATTCCCTCCTTATTTGGCAGCGGCAAACAGCCTGCTTACCTCATCCCAGTTGACCAGGTTCCAGAAGGCCGCGATGTAGTCCGGTCTTCTGTTTTGGTAGTGAAGGTAGTAGGCGTGCTCCCACACATCCAGGCCAAGGATCGGTGTGCCTTTGATTTCAGCCACATCCATGAGCGGATTGTCCTGGTTTGGGGAAGAAGCCACGGCAAGGCCATTTTCGGTCACGACCAACCAAGCCCAGCCTGAACCAAACCGGGTAGCTCCGGCTTTGTTGAAGGTTTCTTTGAAAGCATCGAAAGAACCGAATTTTGCGTCGATAGCTGCGGCCAGTTCTCCTGAAGGAGCTCCTCCGCCTGTTGGAGAAAGGATCGTCCAGAAAAAGCTGTGGTTCCAGTGGCCTCCGCCGTTGTTTCGGACCGCGGCATTCGAACCGGCCACTTTCATCAGTTCTTCGAGCGACTTACCCTCCAGCTCCGTGCCGGCGATGGCATTGTTCAGGTTGGTGACGTACGCGTTGTGGTGCTTTCCGTGGTGGATCTCCATGGTGCGGGCATCGATGTGCGGCTCCAGGGCATCAAAAGCATAAGGCAAAGCAGGAAGTGTAAAAGCCATATTGTAGAAATTTTGAGTTGAACATTAGTTTCAGATGAGTCCGTAAACTACGATTTGTCAACCAGTCTTTAAAAAAAAAGGTTCTGCAAGATCGAAAAATGCCTCAATCTCTCAGTTTCCTGAAAAAATCCAGCACGAGTTTTCCGGCTTCGTCGGCCATCGTTCCCGCAAAAACCCGCGTCTTGGGATGAAGCATTGCCGGGTTGCATTGTCGAAAACCCCTTTTGGGATCAGCGGCCGCAAAATGGATTTCGCCGATCTGCGACCAAAACAAGGCTCCCGCGCACATGGGACAGGGCTCCAAAGTTACATAAAGACGACAGTCTGTGAGATACTTTGCCCCGAGATGGTTTGCGGCGGCGGTGATGGCCAGCATTTCGGCATGGGCGGTCACATCATTGAGCCTTTCGGTCTGGTTGTAGGCTCTGGCGATGATCCTGTTTTTGGATACAACGACGGCACCCACGGGTATTTCTCCTTCCTCAAAGGCGAATTTGGCCTGTTTCAGGGCTTCGTTCATGAAATACTCGTGGGTGTATAGTTCCAATTTCGGTTGGCTATTGGAAGAAGGCGATAATCTCCTCCCTTACTCCTTGGTTGATGATTATGGCCAAAATCAACGAAACGACCAATCCGATCGTTGCTTTGAAGACATCTTTCCTTCCCAACCGGAATGCCCTGACCAGCCAGGCATTCCGCTTTTTGGCTTTGCCATGCTTTCCCAGCGCGATAGCAAGTTCCCGTCCGGCCAGCAATCCTATAAATACCCAGGTAGTACTCATCGGCACGTTGTTGTACATCTTGAAGTAGAACAAGATGACTGCATAGACCAAGTCTACAATGGTCGCTGCCCTCACATCGGTCACATTGGACTTTTCGTTGACGATATCCTGGATCTTGTCCCCCTTCATGTAAAACAGGAATCCAAGGCCAAGGAAAACAAATCCGGCGTAAACCGAAAACTCGATGGGATCAAGCTGCCGGGGGAGAAAAACAGCGATATTGGCCGCATCCTGCATGATCCATACGGACCAAAGTATTCCCGAAGTAATCCACTGCAAATAAATCCAATAGTTTGCGGCTTGTCCCTTCAGGTAATTTTTGACAAATCTTTCCAACAAATACCAGACCACCATCGCCAGTCCGAATGCCAGCAGGTAGCCTACAAAGCTCTTGAACATGACGTCCACGATCGTCCCGGCTTTGTAGGTGAATACGTTGAGCAAAAGAAAAGTCGTGGAAACCGGCATCCGGAGCCGGGTCATGACCAACAGGACAATCGGTGCGGCCAACTGAAGAAAGACAAAGCTTTCGGGGGCTTTTTCGAGACCGGGCACACTCAATCGTTCATAACTGACATCACCCTGGTATGTAAGCCAGCTATACGTGATGGTGCCTAGCCAAATCAGCCCCATAAACAACCAGAGGAGGTACCAGGGTCTTTTGCTGTTGGATGCGATGAAGGTACCGATGGTCTGGATGCTGTCGTTTGCAATCGCAGAATAGGCCGCCAGGGCAAACCCAAACCACATGGCCGCGTAGGTGTACTCGGTAATAAGCCCTGCGATGGATATCAGCACACAGATGATGATCAGGAAAGGCCGTTCGCTTTTTGTAAAGTCAAATATGGAATAGGTCTTCTTGGAAAGTTTTTCCTGATTGATGTTTTGGTCAATTGATTTTTTCTTGGCCATAATTAGGCTTGTGGGAGATCGGCTGCAAAAATAAATAAGAATATGGCAATCAATGTTAACAAATTGTTAACTAAGCGGAAAACCTTTTGCCGAAAGCTTTTTCCAGCTTGGAATTCCTGAAAAAATTTCAACTTTTGCCCAAAGTAACAATTTGGATTCCGGGGTTCATTTTGGGGTATAATCCACCCTCCGGAAATTGGTTTTTGGGAAAGAGCGGCAGTGGCACTGAGGGTCCCCAGCAAAACTTGAATGGAAGATATCGCAAAAGAAAAGACGGGTGTCAGCAAGGCCGGAAGCTATCTGATAGTATTGCTCTCGCTTTTGCTGTTCATTTTTGCCATTGATTTGTTGACCGTGGCCATGGGGCGGCTCAACAGCGACGTGGCGAGAGAGATCATCCAGGCTACCCGCAATCCGTTTATCAGCCTCTTTGTAGGCCTGCTTGTAACGGCCCTTATCCAAAGCAGTTCCACGGTCACCGCAAGCATCGTGGCCATCGTCGCCTCCGGCAACATGACCCTGCAGCAGGCCGTCCCCATGGTGCTGGGAGCCAATATCGGAACCACCCTCACCTCCACGCTGGTTTCTTTCACCTTTATCACCAAAAGAAAAGAATTCAAAAGGGCACTGGCCTCCGGGATTTCCCATGACCTGTTTAACATCCTGAATGTCATCATTCTCTTCCCTTTGGAATTGCGTTTCAATTTCCTGTCCAATGCAGCCGAGCGATTGGCCAAGCTGTTTGCAGGAGACGGGGAAGCGTCGGGGCCTTTCGAATACAACCGGATTTTCACCAGAAATGCCACGGAATGGATCGTGGAAAACATCAACATCCCCTTCCTGTCCACCATTTTGGCTATTTTCCTGGTGTTTTTTTCGATCAAAGTCCTGACCACCTCGGTCTATCGAACCTTTGTCCTGGATGCCTTCCTTGACATCAGCAAGGTCATCTTCAGAAACACGGGGGTGTCCTTTCTCTATGGAGTGTTCTTCACCGCTGCGGTACAGTCCAGCACGGTGACGACCTGTCTGGTCGTGCCGCTGGTAGCCAACCGAAAAGTCAGCCTGGCCAAGTCGTTTCCGTTCATCGTGGGAGCAAATATCGGCACGACCATCACTGCGGTGATCGCCGCGATGTACAAGACCGAGGCAGCCATTGCCCTGGCCTTCGTCCATGTACTGTTCAATTCCCTCGGGGCATTGATCTTCTTGCCCTTTCCGGAGATCCGTCAAATCCCTGTGAAGCTCGCCGACTTCATGGGCCGCACTTCGGTAAAATACCGGGTCTTTGGCTTTGCCTACATTCTCCTGACGTTTTTTGTCATTCCGTTTCTCCTGATCTATTTCAGTCGGGACTAAGTTTGGGAAGCGTTTCTTTGAGCTTCCATGATGGCTTTGGCGGAGCTGGTGCCGATCCGGTCTGCTCCGGCAGCGATCAGCTCCAGTGCTAAATCCAAGGTCTTGATCCCTCCCGAGGCTTTGATGCCAATGGTAGAGGGGAGAATCCCACGCATGAGCCGAATATCCTCCACTTTGGCTCCGCTTGGCGCATATCCGGTGGAGGTTTTGACAAAATCCGCACCTGCATCCTGACAGATTGTGCAGGCTTCCTTAATCTTCTCCTGGCTGAGGTAAGCAGTCTCGATGATGACTTTCAGGATCCGCTCCTCGGTATGGCAGATTTTTGCGATCTGGGCGATCTCGATCTTCGGCCAGTTCATCCCGGAGTGAAAGGCCGTCTGCGACCAGACCAGATCCAGCTCATCGGCCCCCTGTCTGATGGCCTCTTTGGTTTCGGCTGCCTTGGTCGCCGTATCTTCAAAGCCAAAGGGAAACCCGATGACAGTCACCACTTGGATGTCCTGGTCTTTGAGCTCCCGCTTGGTCTTTTTCACCCAAAAGGGCGGGACACAAACCCCGACAAACTGCTCCGCAACCGCATCCGCAATCAGCGCATCCACGTCCCTGTCTGTCATCGTGGCGCGGAGCAGGGTGGATTCCAAGTACCGGTTTAACTTGTTCATCCCCGGTCTCCAGAATTGACAAAATCCTTCAGGTACATGTACTCCAGCGTCAAGTCTCCGTCACGGGCAATGGTGGCCCGCTCCAGGATCGGGGCATTCTCCCCGAGCAAAGCCGGAATCACCCACTCCCCAAGCTGTCTGCCAAACTCAACCGAGGACTCTCTCGGCAGCTCGCAGGGCAGATTGTCAATCGCCATGACCGAAATGCTCGTTTGGCTTCCGAAAGCGGGAATTTCCTCCCCGTTTTTCCGGTCCACGTCATACACCGGCTCGGCAATGGTCGCAGGCCTCAAGGTGGTGGGAATGGATCCTCCGATATCGCAGGTGACGTCTGCGATCACCGAAAGGGCAAAATCCGGGGAGTTGATGTCCTCTATCCCAAACAAGCGCGGGGCACCGGGATTCCAGTAAGCACCTGCAATGAGCATTTCTCCGGATTCTGCAAATTTCAAAAAATGACTCTCGTACTTTTCCGGACTGGCGTAGAATTCCTCCCGGTCGAATCCCCCGTCCACCTTCCGTCTGTTGTAGTCCGAAGACTTCAATACGGTATAGACGGGCTCCTCGAAATACAAATGCAGAAACCCATGGGGATCCACTTCCCGGAGCCGGAGCACATCCAGGATTTCCTTGATGCCCTTCCCAACCCGGCCGGAGCCTGTCACCACGATCTTGATCGGGGGAAGCTGGACTTTATCCAGTTCCGCCTTCAAGTCTGCCAAGTCCCTGCACTCGAAAGCCCGCCGGATGTCGTAGAGCCCGGTTTTTTTGCCGTAGGTCCAGAAGGCGTTGTAAGCTCCGACTATCCCGGCCCATCGTCCGAATGCAACGACCCGCTGGCCGGCCTCGTCCTTCAGCACTTCGTAGTCAACGAGCCGGATGTCCCTGTCGAGGATGACCCGGAGCAGCTCTTTGTTTCGGGTTTGCTCCTTGATCGTGTGTGAGAAAAAGAAATAGGTCTTTTCCGGTATCAGCCCGGACAGGGGTACCTCCTTGATCCCAAACAAAAAATCAGCCTGTGCGATATCCTCGGTTACCTGGATACCGGCCTCCCGGTATTCCCCATCCGAAAAACACCGGGACTCACTGGACTCAACCAGGAAGCTCAGCCTGTCCTGATAACGCTCACTTAGTGCCTTTAACTGATCCGGGGAGAAGGGAGCCCGTCGGTCTGCCGGGATTTTGCCCTCGCGGATGATTCCGATTTTCATAAAAATCTGCTTACACCGGGGTTTATGTTCTTGACAAGCGGAAGATCCTGACCGGATCCTTTGGGACTCCGTCAGGAAACACTTCCTGTTTCCAAGTTAAAAAGATTTTTGAAGGCGGAATGATCCCCGGCTGACAAATCAGGGAAATCGCTTTTGGATTCCTTCGGTTAAAAGGACACGATGGGCGAGCAATTCAGGTGTGTCCATCCGCCCAAAAAAATGCCACAGGGAAAAAGAAGTCTT